>CAMAWD010000004.1 GCA_945861785.1 Rhodoferax sp. OV413
GCGCAGCGGCATAAAGGAGGAGCCCGCAGGGCGGGGGACAGCCGCGGAGCCGAATGCGCCGTCGGCCTGGTCCCACACCAAGCCGCCGGGTTCCAGGCTGTCATGTTTTCCGGAAAGACCAACAACGTCCGCAATGGGCCGAAAGCGGACGTTGATCCGGACGGTTCAAGTTTGTTCGACCCTTCGAACAACGCGCCTTGCCGGAGAGGCCCACTGACATGGCTATCGTGAAGTTTCTGACCCGAACCCATGGCCGGGGCAAACCCGACTGGACGGACTGGCTCAGTTACGCTTATTTGTTCGTTGGGCTGTTCACGATGTTCGCGCCGATCCTCTGGCTGGTGATGTCGTCGCTGAAGACCGAGAGCGCCATCAGCCAGTTCCCCCCCAGCTTTTTGCCGTACAGCCAGAAGTCGGTGGTGGTCGCCGGCCATGAGAAACCGCTGCCGCTGTTCACCACCAAACTCGCGGACGGCCAACTGCGCGAGATGGCCCAGGTGCGGCGCATCGGCATCATGGCCACCATGGTCGACCCGGCAAAACCCGAGCTTGAGATCCGCGTCAACATCAACGACCGCAAACCCATCAACGAACTGAAGTTCGCCGCCAACAACTACACCGACCTGTTCGCCAAGTTCAGTTTTGGTCGCTACCTGTGGAACAGCGTGTTCATCACGGTGGTGGCCACACTGCTCACGCTGCTGATCAACTCGATGGCCGCATTTGCGCTGTCCAAGTACCAGTTCCGCGGCCAAAAGGCGGTGTTCCTGCTGATCATCGCCACGCTGATGATCCCGCCCACCATCATCCTGGTGCCGGTGTTCCTGGTCATCAACACCGTGGGCCTGCTCAACAGCCTGTGGGGCGTGATTTTGCCGGCGATCGCCACCCCCACCGGTGTGTTCCTGCTGCGCCAGTACATGCTGACCATCCCCGACGAACTGCTGGAGGCGGCCCGCATGGACCACGCCAGCGAGTGGCGCATCTACTGGAAGATCATCCTGCCGCTGGCCGCACCTGCGTTGGCGGTGCTGGCGATCTTTTCCGTGATGTGGCGCTGGAACGACTTTTTGCTGCCGCTGATCGTGTTGTCCAAGTCCGAGTTTTTCACGCTGCAACTGGCGCTCAACTCGTTCCAGGGCGAACTCAACACGCAATGGCATTACCTGTTGGCGATGACCGTGATCACGCTCATCCCGATCACGCTGGTGTTCGCCTTCCTGCAGAAATACATCACCACCGGCATTGCCAGTGCCGGCGTGAAATAGGCCTGCAGACAGGCAGCCCGACAACCAGATCCAACACACCGATTGCCAGGACCCTCCCGTGGCCACACTTGAACTGAAACGCATCGTCAAGAGTTTTGACAAGACCACCATCCTGCATGGCATCGACCTGTCGGTTGACGATGGTGAGTTTGTGGTGTTTGTCGGGCCGTCCGGTTGCGGCAAGTCCACCCTGCTGCGCGTGATCGCCGGGCTGGAGTCGCCCACTGCGGGCGAGATCCACATCGACCGACAGAATGTGAACGCTGTGTCTGCCGCAGACCGTGGCTGCGCCATGGTGTTCCAGTCGTATGCCTTGTACCCGCACATGTCGGTCTACGACAACATGGCCTTTGGCCTGGAGAACATTGGCGTACCCAAGGCGCAGATCGAGGCCAAGGTGGGCGCCGCTGCCACGCTGCTCCGGCTGGGCGAACTGCTGCAGCGCAAACCCACGCAACTCTCGGGTGGCCAGCGCCAGCGGGTCGCCATCGGCCGTGCCATCGTGCGAGAACCCAAGTTGTTCTTGTTCGACGAACCATTGTCCAACCTGGACGCCGAGCTGCGTGTGTCGATGCGCGCCGAAATTCGCGATCTGCATGCGCGCCTCAAGGCCACCATGGTCTACGTCACGCACGACCAGGTCGAGGCCATGACCATGGCCGACAAGATCGTGGTGCTGCGTGCCGGCAAGGTGGAGCAGGTGGGTGCACCGCTCGACCTGTACAACCGGCCGGTGAACACTTTTGTGGCAGGGTTCATCGGCAGCCCGCGCATGAACTTTCTGCCGGTGGCACTGCTGCCGCCCGACGCCAGTGGTCGCCTCGTGCCAGTGGGCACACACACCATTGGCCTGCGCCCGGAGCACGCCCGTATCGCCGACGATGGCCCGATTGCCATGCTGGTGTCGCAAGTGGAGCAACTCGGCTCAAGCAGCCTGCTGCATGGCAAGGTTGGCCACGACACACCGTTCGAGATGGTGCTTGACGGCCAGACCACCATCCGCGGTGGCGACACCGTTCGCCTGGGCCTGCCCGCCCAACTGGTGCACTGTTTCAATTCGGAGGGACTGCGGTTGTGAAAGCGCTCTCTGGTGCGTGCGTCACACGCGCCGACGCACATGGCGTCGAACTGGCGGTTGATGGTGGCGCCAGCTTCAGCGTGCAGGTGCTGGAGGCTGCGCTGGTGCGGGTGCGTTACCGCCCTGCAACCGGCTACAAGGAACCACGCACCTGGGCAATCGCGCCGCAGGCAGGGCACGACGTTGATTGGGCCGGCCGCAGCCGTGACGACCTTGGTGGTTTCAGCCGCCCGGCCGCCGCGCTCACGCATGACGGAGCGCAGGTCACCCTCGCCACCGATGCCTTGTCGGTCACCCTGCGGCCAGACCCCTTGGTGTTGTCCTGGGCCAACGGGCAGGGCCGGCACCTGGTGCACGACCGCGCCACTTCGTCGTACTTCACCAGCCCACGCACCGGCGCCGTGCGCCACTGCCTGCAGCGTGACCGCAGTGAGCGGTATTACGGCCTGGGCGACAAGACCGGCCCGCTCAACCTGCACGGCCGCCGGCTGCGCACGCTGGCGCTGGACTCGCTGGGTTACGACCCGCAAGGCGGCGACCCGTTGTACAAACACTGGCCTTTCGTGCTCACGCGCGCGCCCAGCGGCGCCTGGTGGGGCATCTATTACGACACCTTGTGCGCCTGCACCTTCGACCTGGGTTGTGAACACGACAACTACCACGGGCTGTTCCGTTACGTGGACATCGACGACGGCGACCTGGATTACTACCTGATGGCCGGCGCCACCCCGGGCGAGGTGATTGCCCAGTTTGTCAAACTCATCGGCGGCACCCATCTGCCGCCACGCTGGTCGCTGGGTTACGCGCAAACAGCGATGGGCCTGGCAGACGCGCCCGATGCCCAGCAGCAACTGGACCACTTCATCACCCGCACTGCCGCCGAAGGCATCCCGTGTTCGGCTTTTCACTATGGCTCGGGGTATTCGTCACGCGGCAAGCGGCGTTATGTCTTCACCTGGAACAGCGACAAGTTCCCGGACCCGAAGGCGCTCAATGCGCGCTTCCAAAGCAAGGGCATGCGCCTGGTGGCCAACATCAAGCCCTGCCTGCTCGACGACCACCCGGCTTTTGGCGAAGTGCGTGCGCAGGGGGGTTTTGTCCACGACGCCACCAGCGGCAAGCCGGTGGTGGAGCAGTTCTGGGACGGTGTGGGTTCGCACCTCGACTTCACCCACCCTGCAGTGATCGCCTGGTGGCAGAAAAGCCTGAAGGAGCAGGTGCTCGACTTTGGCATCGACGCCGGCTGGAACGACAACAACGAATACGCGGTGATGGACGACGACGCCCGCTGCCACGGTTTTGGCCAGCCGATGCCGCTGCACCGCGCCCGCCCCCTGCATGGCCTGCTGATGACGCGCGCCACCTTCGAGGCCCAGGCCGCACATGCCACGGACAAGACCGAGCCGGTGTTCACCGTCACCCGTGGCGGCCCGCCGGGCCTGCAGCGTTACGCCCAGACCTGGACCGGCGACAACACCAGCAGCTGGGACACACTGCGCTGGAACATCCGCACCGGCTTGCAGATGAGCCTGTCGGGCATGTTCAACATCGGCCACGACGTGGGTGGTTTTGCGGGCCCGTCACCCGGGCCGGAGCTGTTTGTGCGCTGGGTGCAGGCCTGCTGCCTGAACCCGCGCATGGTGATGAATTCGTGGAAGGCGGATGGCACCACCAACGTGCCCTGGCTGCACCCCGAAGTGACGCACCACGTGGCTGCGGCCATCCGCCTGCGCTACACCCTCATGCCCACCCTGTGGTCGCTGTTTGAGCGTGCGCACGCGCTGCACCAGCCGATCATCCGGCCGACTTTCTACGATTTTCCGGATGACGAGAGCTGTTTTGCGGACTGTGACGACTTCATGCTGGGAGATGCGCTGTTGGTTGCGCCGGTGGTGGAGCAGGGGGCTACGGAGCGCCGTGTGTATTTGCCCAAAGGGCCCGCGGCCTGGTTCGACTTTGCGACCGGGCAGCGTTTCGAGGCCGGGCAGCTGCACGTGGTGGCGGCACCACTGGATTGCCTGCCGTTGTTTGCCAAGGCAGGGGCGTCGATTGCCACCGCATCCGCGCGTGAAGCCGCATCGGGCCAGCCTGGGCCGACAAGCATCCCCCGGAAATTCGGCATATGACCCCATAATCTGCAGACTGCCCCTGGGGTGGTGAAAGGAAGTCAATGCCTGCGCCTCCCGATGGCAAGCCCACGGTCCTGATCGTGGATGACACCCCGGCCAATCTGGATTTGCTGGTCGAAATTCTGCGGGGGGAGTTCCGCACCAAGGTGGCGATCAACGGTGAAAAGGCGTTGGAGCTGGCGGGCTCCGGCAACCCCCCAGATGTCATTTTGCTCGACATCATGATGCCCGGCATCAATGGTTACGAGGTGTGCCAACGCCTCAAGGCGAACCCGGCGACCAGCGCCATACCGGTTATTTTCGTCACCGCCATGAGCGAAGTCGAGGACGAAACCAGGGGCCTGGAAATCGGGGGAGTGGACTATGTCACCAAACCGATCAGTCCGCCGATAGTCAAGGCGCGCATCCGCACACATCTGGCGGTGTCGGCCCAGTCGCGCGAACTGCAGCGCATGGTGATGCGGCTGGAGGCGCAGGCGTTCGAACTGTCGGAGTTCAACCGCACCCTGGAGGCGCGAGTGGCCGAAGGCGTCGGTCAACTGGAGCGGCTGGGGCGCCTCAAGCGCTTTTTCTCGCCATCGGTGGTGGACATGCTTCTGTCCAACTCCGCAGAAGACCCGCTCAAGAGCCACCGACGCGAAGTGGCCGCTGTGTTCGTCGATCTGCGCGGTTTCACCGCATTTACCGAGACATCAGACCCGGAAGACGTGATGCAGGTGCTCGGTGAGTACCACGAGGGAATGGGGCGGATGGTGATGGCCTATGGCGGCTCGCTGGAGCATTTTGCCGGTGACGGCATGATGATCTATTTCAATGACCCGGTCGAGATCGACAACCCGGCCGGTGTCGCCGTGCAAATGGCAATTGCCATGCAGGAATGTTTTGCGACCCTGGGTGCTGGGTGGCACAAGCGCGGGTACGCGTTGTCCATGGGCATTGGCGTTGCACAGGGCTTCGCGACCATCGGTGCCATCGGTTTCGAGGGGCGCCGCGACTACGGCGTGATCGGCACCGTCACCAACCTGGCTGCGAGGTTGTGCGGTGAGGCCACGGGCGGCCAGATCCTGATCTCGCACCGCGTGTACGGATTTGTCGCGGACTTCGCGCGAACAGCACCGATCGGTGAACTTCAGATCAAGGGTTTCAGCCGTCCGATACTGGCGTATGCCGTGCAGGGCTATCTGGACGGCGCTGCCCGGCCCCGCCGGGTGTAGCGGGCGGGCATGCGTTTGCGCAAGGTCTCGTCCTGGTTATTCGCAGCCGTATTGCTCGTTTTGGGTGCGCATGCGATGCCCGAAGAGCGGCAACATTGCCTGGTTCTGGGGATGAACGGGCACCTCGGCAAACCGATCGATCCTGCGGCGCTGTATGAAACGCTGGCAGATCTCCAGGCAAGGCGCGCACGTACCCGTCCAGGGCCGACCACAGCGCTGGTTGCAAATGCCGCGCAATTTGCCTGAGAAGATCCATTTCAAGGGTCTGGTGTTGGCGCACGCATCAGGCGGGTTCATTGTTCGTGGTGCATTCCACCGCGCCACATTGACACCGGACGAAGGGCGGCACCACCTGCAAGCTGTCCCTCACATCCAGACTCAAGTTGGAATGGATGCGAACCAAGGTCGGGCAGGCCTCGGCATTGGTGGATGGCGATCTCCACCGCAAGAGATTCGAGGTGCTCTCGATGTCATCAACTTCGTCAATTCCACAACGGGTGCAATTGGGTACATTAGTGGGGCGGATATCCAGCCCGGATCGAATGGGTTGTTGAAAAAGGTCTTTGCGCAACCAGCATCCATGCGCCTGTGCATTTTCCGTGGTGTGGTTTCGTTGGCTTTCGTGCTCCGCCATTTCATGGACCTTCGCCGGTAACCCCATGACCTTCACCCGCCGCTCACTCCTGCTGGCCTGCGCAGCCACGCTGGCAGGCTGCACCTTGAATCCTGGCCAGGACCACAGCGGCCCGGACGCTCCACGCGATGGCCCGCTGGGCCGCCCGGTGCGCACCGCCTGGGTGTTCAGTTCGGGCGGGCCGCGCGGGTTCACCCATGTGGGGGTGCTGAAAGCGCTGGAGCAGATGGGCCTGCAGCCCGACCTGATCGTGGGTGCGTCCGTGGGTGCGCTGGTTGGCAGTCTGCGGGCTGCGGGCATGCGCGCCGACGCGATCGAGAAGCTGGCGCTGGAGCTGCAACCCCTGAATCTGGCGCGCCTTGCATTGGGCGGCGATGAAAAATTGAGCGGCGTCGCAGTGGCCGATCTGGTGCGTGCACAGGCGCCGGTGTCGCTGCTCGAACGCATGCCGGTGGCCATGGCCTGTGTGGCAGTGCGCCGGCGTGATGGTGCCTCTGTGGCGTTCACCTCTGGTGATGCGGGCCTGGCGGTTCAGGCTGCAGCCGCCATCGAGGGCCAATTTGCGCCAGTGCGTATCCGCGGCGAGTTGTACCTGGATGCCGACTGGAGCACGCCCCTGCCGGTGCGCATCGCGCGGGCGCTGGGTGCACAACGTGTGCTGGCGGTGGACGCCAGCGTGCACCTGGACCGCTCCCCGGTGGGCGCGTCACGTTACCGCGAGTCAGACCTGCGCAAGAAGGCCTTGGTCGACGCCGATGCCAGCGGCGCCGACGTGCTGCTCAAGCCGGATTTTGGTTATTGGGTGAACCTGTCGCGCGAGTTCCGCGAACGCGCCATCGAGGCCGGTTACCGCGAGACACTGGCCCGAGAGCCCGCGCTGCGCCTCATGCACCGCGCCTGAGTGCCGGTGCGAAGGCAGTCAGCGTTATCCCGCGTTCAGGGCGTCGCAGGCACCACCTGAGGCTTGCCCGGCATCACCGGCAAGGTGCCAGCCGCCAGGCGGGCTTCCCATTCGGACTGCAGGGCGGCGTCGCTCTTGTAGTGGCCCACACGGAAGATCATGCGTTTCATGCGTTGGTTCGACGGGTTGGAGCCGGCGATCTCGCCGACCCAATACTGGTGGGCGCGCTGCAGGTTCAGCTCGGTGTCCATCTCGAAATGGTTGCGCGCCGTCTGCCCGCCAAACACATACAACTTGCCGCGGTAGATGCGCCAGGTGTCTGGCCCGCCGCCGCCGCCGCCAGGAATGGCGTAATTGATGCCGTTGCTGCAATACCCCCCGAACTGCGGCATGTACTTGTCTGGCGCTGCCAGGAAAGCGGCCTTGTTCTCTTCACTCGCAAAGCGCCAGTTCACACCGGCATGTTCGATCTGGATTGCCGGGCTGCCCTTGACAGCCTCGCTGCGGGTGAAATAGGCCACGGCGTCATGGCCTTCGAGCATCAGGCGCTCGGTGCCGCCTTGGCTGATCGTCTTGAACGGGTCCGGGCCTGCGGCATGGGCCAAGCCGGTGAGCGTGGTGGCCATGGCCAGGGCGAGGAGTTGCCGGCGTTGGATGTTGGACATGAAGATGCTCCTTGTATCAGGCACTGTGCCGCGATGGATGGATCGGCACACCGGCATTTGGTTCCCTCACCGGCGTTGAGGGTCAGCGTTGCGGGTCAGCCTTGCGGGTGCCGCTGGCGATATAACCCATGCCCCATTGGGTGCCCGACCACCGGAAGTCGTCACAATACGCCGCCACCAGGCTCCAGGGTTGCCACAGGTCGGCGGGCCGGGCGTTGTAGGGCCGGTTCTTCAGCCAGGCCAGCAGGTTCAGCGGGCCCGCCCACCAGGGGAAGAACTTGATGCCGGCCATGGCAACCCGCGCGCCCGGCCGCACCTGGCGCATCAGGTTGTCGACCGCCAGAGGCGTTCGGCAGATGTCGTGGGTGTAGTTGAAAAGCA
This sequence comes from Rhodoferax sp. OV413, assembly GCA_945861785.1. Taxonomy (GTDB): domain Bacteria; phylum Pseudomonadota; class Gammaproteobacteria; order Burkholderiales; family Burkholderiaceae_C; genus CAISIP01. The sequence continues at coordinate 8,271 of CAMAWD010000004.1, forward strand.
CAGCGTCTGCAGGCTGCGGCAGCACCACGGTCTCGGCCGCTTGGTTGATGTGCCAGACATCCGTCCAGCCCTCGCGTTGCACGCGCAGGCGGGCGACTTCAAACATCTCAGGGCTTTGTTCGAACGCCAGCACCCGGCCGGTTGGCCCGACACCGTCACGCAGCAACGGGTAACTCAGCCCGGTGCCAGCGCCCACATCCAGCACGGTTTGCCCGGGTTGCAGTTGCAGCAGGGCCACCGTGCGCCGGCGCAGCGGCATGGTGAACTCGGCCGATGCGTCGTAACCGGCCGCCTTGTCGCGGTACTTCTCGATAGATATCTGGTTGGATTGCGATTGCGATTGCGATTGCGACTGTGATTGCGCCATTCGGGGCCGCCTTGTTATTGGCTCAGGCGCGAGGCCGAATGCAGCCCCATCACGCCGATGACGATGAGCCCGATGCTCACCAGCTTGACGGCGGTGGCGGGTTCCTTGAAATAGCAGATGCCGATCAGCGCTGTCAGCACCGTGCCGACGCCCGACCATACGCCGTACACCACGCTCAGGCCCAACACCCGCGTCACCAGGGTGTTGAGCGCAAACGAACCGGCATAGAAAACGAAGATCAGCACCGAAGGCGTCAGCCGCGTAAAGCTTTCCGACAGGCGCATGCAGGTGGTGCCCGCTACCTCCAGCAAGATGGCGACGGCCAGGATGGCCCAGGCTTGTGAATGGGTGAGGGTGTTCAAGCTTGCGTGTGGTGGCGTGGCCGGCGAGGGTCAGCTCAGGTGCTTGCCGATCAGCCCGGCCAGTTCGAACATCGTCACCTGCGGTTTGCCAAACACCTGTTGCAGTTTTGAGTCGGCATTGATGGCGCGCTTGTTCGTTGCGTCCTGCAGGCCCTGCGCCTTGATGTAGTCCCAGATTTTCTTGATCACTTCGGTGCGCGCCACGAGGCCGTCGCCGATCACTGCAGCCAGTTCGGCGCTGGGCCGCAGGGTGCCGATCTTTGGCGCGCTTGCAGCTTTGGCGGCCTGGGCGGTTGGAGCTTTCTTGGCCGGGGCTTTTTTGGTGGCTGTCTTTTTCGCAGCGGGTTTTGTGGCGCCTGTCTTTGCAGTTGCCGGCGCCACTTTCTTTGCTGCCGGTGTTGTCTTGGCTGCAGCCGTCGTGCCAGCCACCGGCTTGCGTGGCGGGAACTTGGATGGCGCAAACTCGAAGCCGACCTTGCCGGCTTCGGCGTCCCACGCCAGCATGGCCTTGAAGGGGCGCCGCGTGCGCATGGACACGAACTTGTCCAGCAAGTCGGTCTTGCCGGTGCCCAGAAGCTTCACGACCTGTTCGCGGGTCACGGGTTGCTGCAAGATGATCTGGCCGGTCTTGAAATCGCAACTCGGTGTGGCTTGGGCCAATGTGGGTACGGACTTGTCACACACATAGTTCTTGCCGTGCTCGAACACGGCGCCCCCGCATTTGGGGCATTTGCCCAGCGACACCTGGCCAGCGAAGTCGATCAGTTCTCCGGCCTCTTCGCCCTTTTTCTCGTCGCCAAAGTCGAACTCCAGTTTGTAGTTCTTGGTCTCGTCGTCGAACTTGATCACCATCTCGGCGGTGAAGGGCCAGCCCGCCTTGGATCGGAAACCTTCCAGTGGGCCGATCTTCCTGTCGCGCAGGAACTGCTCCACCTCGGCCACTTCGAAGGTCCGCCCGGCGGGCGTCTTGCCGAAGGAGAAGCCGCAACCTTCATCCGTGCCGGACTTGCCGGTGCAGGTGTAGCGGCGGTAGTTTTCCTTCACGATTCCGCTGCAGTTGGGGCAGGGGGCCTGCAGTGTGGCGTAGTCGCCGGGAATGGTGTCGCGGTCGTACTCCTTGGCCTTCTTCACCATGCGTTCGGTCATGGCCGCGATTTCGGCCATGAAGGTGTCGCGGCTGAGTTTGCCGTGCTCCATCTGCGCCAGCTTGTATTCCCACTCACCGGTGAGTTCGGCCTTGGAGAGCTCTTCAACCCCGAGCCCGCGCAGCAGTGTCATCAGCTGGAACGCCTTGGCAGTCGGGATCAGCTCGCGGCCTTCGCGCAGCATGTACTTCTCGTTGATCAGGCCTTCGATGATGCTGGAGCGGGTGGCGGGTGTGCCCAGGCCCTTCTCGTGCATCGCTGCGCGCAGTTCTTCGTCTTCCACCGTCTTGCCTGCGCCTTCCATGGCGCCCAGCAGGGTTGCCTCGGTGTAACGTGCGGGGGGGCGGGTTGCCAGGCCTTTGGGCTCCACGGCGGCCACCCCGACCTTCTCGTCGGGCTTCAACGCGACCAGCATGGAGGGGTTCTTCTCGTCGCCGTCCTTGACCTCGTCCTGCGCTTCCTTGCCATAGATGGCCAGCCACCCCGGCCTGACCAGTACCTTGCCTTCGGTCTTGAAGCTGTGGCTGGCTGCCTCTGCGGCGCCGGGCCGCCCCCAGCGCGCAGACGCCCCCTCGGGGGGCAGCGCAGTAGGCGCAGCGACAAGCGTGGGGGCCACAGTGGATATGCGCGTGGTGACCTGGTATTCGGCACTGGGGAAGAACACCGCCATGAAGCGGCGCACCACCAGGTCGTACACCTTTTGCTCCGCCTCGCTCAGGCCATGGGCCGGCTGCAGCGTGGGGATGATGGCGAAGTGGTCGCTCACCTTGGTGTTGTCGAAGATGCGCTTGCTGGGCTTGATGTAGTTGCCCTTGAGGGCCGTGGCGGCATGTGGCGCCAGGTGCTTCATGGGGCTTGCGGCGAGCATTTCGAAGGTCTGCCTGACCACCGGCACGTAGTCTTCCGGCAGAGCACGCGAGTCGGTACGCGGGTAGGTCAGGGCCTTGTGGCGCTCGTACAGGCTTTGCGCAATCGACAGTGTGGTCTTGGCGCTGTAGCCGAACTTGCCATTGGCCTCACGCTGCAGCGATGTGAGGTCGAACAGCAGCGGGCTGGCTTGCGTGGTGGGTTTGCTCTCTTCGGTGACTGTGGCGGTCTTGCCGCGCACCGCGTCCGCAATGGCCCGGGCTTCGGCCGCCGACCAGACGCGGTCGGCCCGGAGTTCAGCGTCCGGTTCGTCTGATGCAGGCGCGGCATTTGGGAGCAGCGACATTCGCGCCCTTGCCTCTTCATTGGCAGCTGCCTTCTTCCATGCCGGGTTGAACCACTTGCCGGCGTACTCGCCGGCTTCGGCGCCGAAGGTGGCGTGCACCTCCCAGTAGTTGCGGCTGACGAACTTGCGGATCTTCTCCTCGCGCTCCACCACCACCGACAGCGTGGGTGTCTGCACCCGACCGACCGTGGTCAGGAAGAAACCCCCGTCGCGCGAGTTGAACGCCGTCATGGCGCGCGTGCCGTTGATGCCCACCAGCCAGTCGGCCTCGGAGCGGCAACGCGCCGCATCTGCCAGCGGCAGCATCTGCTTGTCGCTGCGCAGGTTCCCGAATCCGTCGCGGATTGCCTGCGGCGTCATCGACTGCAGCCACAGACGCTGCACCGGGTGTTTGGCCTTGCTGTATTGCTGGATCAGGCGAAAGATCAACTCCCCCTCGCGGCCCGCGTCGCAGGCGTTGATGAAGGCACCGACGTCCTTGCGCTTGGCCAGGCGAACGATCGCGTTGAGCCGCGTCTTGGTCTTGTCCATCGGTTTCAGGTCGAAGTGCGGCGGGATCACCGGCAGGTGCGCAAAGCTCCATTTGCCGCGCTTGACGTCGAACTCTTCGGGTGCCTGGATCTCCACCAGGTGGCCGACGGCGCTGGTCACCACGTACTTCTCGTTTTCGAAATGCTCGTCCATCTTCTCGAACTTGCCGGCGATCGGCGTGAGCGCGCGCACGATGTCCTGGGCCACTGAAGGCTTCTCGGCAATTACCAATGTTTTTGCGAATACTTCGTTTTTCATCTGACTACAATCCAAAGGTCTCGCGTGCGCACAGGCGCACACACGTAAGCGCGCGCCCACGCGCGCCCATACGAGTTCACATTACCAAATTTTTCAGACGTGTCCAAAAAAGCCCTTTCCACCGATGCGCGCCGCATCCAGACCCGGCGCTCCGGCGTTCACGGAAAAGGCGTGTTTGCGCTGGGCAACATCGCCGAGGGCGAGACCATCATCGAATACGTGGGCGCCATCATCAGCTGGAAAGAGGCGCAACGCCGGCATCCGCACAACCCCGCCGATCCTAACCACACCTTTTACTTTCATATTGATGAAAAGCGGGTCATTGACGCTTTGGTTGGCGGCAACTCGTCGCGCTGGATCAACCATTCCTGCGATCCGAACTGCGAAGCCGACGAGCAGGACGGCCGGGTCTTCATCAAGGCCTTGCGCAATATCGCGGCCGGTGAGGAGCTCAATTACGACTATGGCCTGATCATCGACGAGCGCTACACGCCCAAACTCAAGGCCCAATACCCCTGCTGGTGCGGCGCCGGCCAATGCCGGGGCACCCTGCTGGCTCCGAAGCGGCGCAGTCGCTAGGCGCAGGCGCCCAAGGGAAAGGCCAGCGCACCATGCCAGACGCGCGCGGGCATTGGCCCCTGGAGGCCATCACCCGGGAGGTTGGTGCCCAACTGCCCGGCTTTTGCGCCGAGCTGCTGCCAACCATCGACTCCACCAATTCCGAATTGATGCGCCGCGCCCGCGCTGGCCGCGATGCCCCGACGTTGCTGGTGGCAGAGGTGCAGTTGGCCGGCCGGGGCCGTCTGGGCAGAACCTGGGTCAGCCAGGATGCCGATGCGGTCGCCACGCCGGGCGTGGCACCGATCCAGCGTGCGCTCACCTTTTCCCTCGGCATGCCGCTCAGGCCCCAGGACTGGTCGGGCCTGTCGCTCGCGGTTGGGGTGAGCGTGGCGTGCAGCCTGCATCCTGCCTTGCAGCTCAAATGGCCGAACGATCTCTGGTTCGACGGGCGCAAGCTGGCGGGCATCCTGATCGAGACTGTCGCAGTTGGCGAACGCCGATATGCCGTGATCGGCGTCGGCATCAACATCACCGCGCCGACCGTGACCGGGCTGTCCGTAGCGCCTGCATGGCTGCAGGAACTGTTGCCGCAGTGTGACGCACCGCAGGTGCTGGTGCGCATCGTGCCCGCGCTGGTTGCGGCCATCCGCGAGTTCGAGACTGCGGGCCTGGCACCGTCGCTGGCAGAGTTCAGGGCGCGCGATCTGCTTTATGGGCGTGCGGTCGTGCTGAGCAACGGCCTCACCGGCACAGCGCAGGGCATTGATTCGGGCGGCGGGTTGCTGGTGCATACTTCCAGCGGCATGAATACCATCACCAGTGCCGAAGTCAGCGTCCGCGCGGCGGAGAGCGACACCGGTTTCGCCGGGCACCAGCCGCCAGCCTGACCATGTTGCGCGTTCTCGTGCTCCTGCTGGCCCTGCTCAACGCGATTTATTTTGCGTGGTCGCACCGGCTGTTGTCGCCTTATGGTTTCGGGCCCGCACAGCAGTCCGAGCCGCAACGCGCTGCAAAGCAGATCCAGCCACAGTTGGTGCGTATTCTGTCGACCGATGAAGCCGGCCGTGCCGACGCTGCGCCCCAGGGTGTCGCGCGCGCAGATGAGTGCCTGCAATCGGTGTTGCTGGACGAACCCCAGGCCGCGGCCTTGCGCCAGTTGGCACAGGCTGTGTTGCCGACCGGATCCTGGGCGATCGATTCCGCCACCGAGCCGGCGCGCTGGATTGTCTACATGGGCAAGTACCCGGATGCGCAGACCCTGGCCAGGAGGCGCGGGGCACTTGCCTCGCTGAACCTTCGCTTCGAGCCATTGAACAACCCGGCGCTCGAATTCGGCTTGTCGCTGGGAGGGTTCGACACCGAGGAGCGTGCGCGCGCCGAGCTTGCCCAACTCAGGCAGCGCGGGGTTCGCTCCGCCACGGTGGTGCAGGAGCATCCCGAACTGCGCGGCAGCCTGTTCAAGATGCCGGTGGTGGACGATGCGTTGCGCCCCAAGCTGGACGAACTGAAGACGGCACTGGGGGGCAAGTCCCTGCAGGCCTGCAAGTAACTTGCCGGCAGGTCTGCGGCCGGTCAATACTGCACGCGCGCGCAGTAGGTGTCCTGCGCGGCGGCGCGCGCCTGCCCCAGATCATTTTTCATGCTGTCTCCTCGGTAAGTTCTGCTGCGATCGTGGCCGTCGCGGCGTTTGCTGGCGCCGGGGCGAGATGACGGAACGATCAGGAACTGGGCGGACGATACGACCGGCCGCTTACCGTGGACTTACCCTGTCTTACTGCTTGCTTACCCGGGCAATGGTGCGTCGTTGGCGAGGCGGATCGTGAAGCGTGATCCTGGCGGCTGGTGGCCGGGATGCGCGTCCTCCAGGCTGACGCCGCCACCATGGATATGTGCGATCTCGACCACGATCGGCAGGCCCAGGCCGGACCCGTCGACCTCACTGCCCAGTGCGCGGTAAAAGGGCTTGAACACCAGTTCCCGTTCTGCTTGCGGGATGCCCGGGCCCGAGTCTTCGACCTGGACCATCAGGACCTTGCCAAACGGATCGGCCAAGACGCGCACCGTGATCACGCCAGGTTGTTCTGCACTGGAGGGCGTGTAGTTGATCGCGTTGTCCACCAGGTTGCGCACCATCTCCTTGAGCAGCGTTGCATTGCCCTCCAGCACGGCGCCGTCGGCCCCCGGCCGGATGCCTTCGTAGCCGAGGTCGATAGCCTTGTCCATGGCACGGGGCAGGCAGTCCTGCACCACTTCGATCGTCAGCTCGGCGAGGTCGCAGTGCTGGCGGGCCATCGTGGTGCCACCCTCCTCCGCCCGTGCGAGCGCGAGCAACTGGTTGACAGTGTGCGTAGCGCGCTTGCTGGCGGCGCCGATCTGGCGCAGCGAGAGCTTGAGTTCCACCGCACTTGCGCCTTCGCTTTGTGCCAGATCGGCCTGCATGCGCAAGCCGGCCAGCGGGGTTTTGAGCTGGTGCGCCGCATCGGCCAGGAAACGCTTCTGGTGGTTGATCGAGTTCTTCAGGCGCTGGAGCAGGTCGTTCACGGATGCCACCAAGGGCACGACCTCCAGGGGAATCGAATGCTCATCGAGCGGGCTCAGGTCGTCCGGCTTGCGGGCGCGGATACGTTCTTCGAGCCGGTTCAGGGGCTTGATGGCGTAGGCCAGGCCGACCCACACCAGCAGCACCGCCAGCGGGAGGATGATGAACTGGGGCAGCATCACACCCTTGACGATCTCGGTCGCCAGCACGGCGCGTTTGTCCAGACTTTCGGCGACCTGGACCAGCGCGGGCCGCGCCTGCGGCAGGTCCAGCTTGACCCAGGTGTAGGCCACCCTGACGTCGGTGCCGCGGTATTCGGCATCGCGTATGCGCACTGCGTCAAAGAAGGGGGCCTCGTCATCTGGTGGCAGCGGCAGGTCGCGTTCGCCGCTAAGGTATTCGCCACGTGCGCCGAGGACCAGGTAGTAGACGGTGTCGGACTCGTCGGCGCGCAGCAATTGGCGCGCAGGCAGCGGCAGGTTGAACGACACCTGGCGGTTCTGGACCTTGACCAGGGCTGCCAACTCCCCGACGTTGTATTCCAGTGCCCGGTCGAATGGTTTGCCGGCCACGCCCTGCGCTACGAGCCAGGTCAGCACCAGGCTGATGGGCCACAGCAGGAGCAGCGGCGTCAACATCCAGTCCAGGATTTCGCCAAACAGCGAGCGCTGTTCGGACTGGAAGACTTTCACAGCTTAGCCTGGTATCTTTTCCAGGCAATAACCCAGGCCGCGAACGGTCGCGATGCGGATCGGGCCTTTTTCGATTTTCTTGCGCAACCGGTGTATGTAGACCTCGATCGCGTTGTTGCTGACCTCCTCGCCCCACTCGCACAGGCGCTCGACCAGCTGGTCCTTGCTGACCATGCGCCCGGAGCGTTGCAGCAGCACTTCGAGCAGGCCGAGTTCGCGCGCAGAGAGGTCGACCATCTTGCCGTCGATGCTGGCCACCCGCCCGGCCTGGTCGTAGACCAGCGGACCGTGGCGGATGCTGTCGCTTGCGCCTCCCATGCGCCGGCGCACCAGGGCGCGCACCCGCGCCTCAATCTCCTGCAGGCTGAAAGGCTTGGCCATGTAGTCGTCGGCGCCGAGGTCGAGGCCCTTGACGCGTTCGTCCACACTGTCGGCTGCGGTGAGGATCAGCACCGGCAAAGAGGAGCCGCGTGCGCGCAGCCTGCGCAGCACTTCGAGGCCGTGCATCTTGGGCAGGCCCAGGTCCAGGATCAGCAGATCGAATTCCTTGTTTGTCATCAGGGCTGCGTCGGCCTCGGTGCCGCTTGCGACATGGTCCACCGCGGCACCCGAGGCGCGCAGGGCACGCAACAGACCATCGGCTATCACTCGGTCGTCCTCGGCGATCAGAATGCGCATGTGTGTCTCCGTGAGGTGGGTGGGCCAGCTTGTCCATGGCGATCCGGCTGCCCGGCCCATTCTAGGCCGGAGCCCCGGGGACGCGTCACTCAGGTGGCGTAGGCCTCCAGCCCGAGTTGGACCACCGTGGCGACGTCACGCCCCACCGCCTGGGTGAACTCGGCCTGTGCCTGTTCAACCGCCCTTCGGTAAGCCGCCAGCCACAAGCTGCCGGTGGGGCTGAACAACACGCGCAGCGCACGCGCGTCGCGTGTGTCGGGTTGGCGCTGCACCAGGTCCCAGGCGGAACATTGGTCGACCAGTTTTCCCATCGCCTGTTTTGTCACGCCCGCGCGGCTGGCCAACTCGGTGAGGCTGCAGCCGGCGAGCGGCAGGTGGCGGGTGATCTGGGTATGCGACGCGGTCAGCGTTCCGCGTGCGGCGAGGTGGGACAGCGCCAGTGTCAGCTCGTTGTCATTGGCCATCAGGGCCAGTACATGCGCGTCGAAGCGTGCCGAGGCCATGGCCAACAATCGACCCAGGTGGACCAGGCGCCAAGTCTCGTCGGAGGGGTTTTCTGCCATGCAAATATGGTAAATCAAATTGACTAAAAAACTTGTTTGAGAATTCCAATGAGCCGGTTTAAACTACTGTTCAAGCATCCAGCCTGTTTTTAACATCAGATGCATGATTCTTGTAGATATTTGTTTTTAAAGGAGATTTTCATGGACACCGCAGTCAGAGCCATCACTTCCGCCAGTACCGAAAAGGCCAAGGCATTGCAAGTCGCACTCGCCCAGATTGAAAAACAATTCGGCAAGGGCACCATCATGCGCCTGGGCGAAGGCGAGGTGATCGAGGACATCCAGGTGGTTTCCACTGGGTCCCTGGGGCTTGACATTGCCCTGGGTGTGGGCGGCCTGCCACGTGGGCGGGTGATCGAGATCTACGGCCCGGAGTCCTCGGGCAAGACCACGCTCACCCTGCAGGCAATTGCCGAAATGCAGAAAATCGGCGGCCAGTGCGCCTTTGTCGACGCCGAGCATGCACTCGACATCCAGTATGCCCAGAAGCTGGGCGTGAACCTGCAGGATCTGCTGATCAGCCAGCCCGATACCGGCGAGCAGGCGTTGGAAATCGTCGACTCGCTGGTGCGTTCCGGCGCAGTCGACCTGATTGTTGTCGACTCCGTTGCCGCGCTGACGCCCAAGGCAGAACTCGAAGGTGAAATGGGAGATTCGCTGCCCGGCCTGCAGGCCAGGTTGATGAGCCAGGCGCTGCGCAAGCTCACCGCCCACATCAAGAAGACCAACTGCATGGTTATTTTCATCAACCAGATCCGCATGAAGATCGGCGTGATGTTCGGCAGCCCCGAGACCACGACCGGTGGCAATGCGCTCAAGTTCTATGCCTCGGTGCGCCTCGACATTCGCCGCACCGGCACCATCAAGAAGGGTGATGAAGCCATCGGCAACGAAACCAAGGTCAAGGTGGTCAAGAACAAGGTTGCGTCCCCGTTCAAGACGGCAGAATTCGACATCCTCTTTGGTGAGGGCATCAGCCGCCATGGCGAAATCATCGACATGGGTGTCAACGCACACATCCTGGAAAAGTCGGGGGCCTGGTACGCCTACAACGGCGAAAAAATCGGCCAGGGCCGCGACAATGCCCGCGAATTCCTGCGCGAGAACCCCGCGCTTTCGCGTGAGATCGAGAACAAGGTGCGCGAGTCGCTGGGTATTCCGCTGCTGCCCGAAGCCATCGGCGCCGAAGTGAAGCCTGCCAAGGCGCCCAAGAAGGCCGACTGACGAACGGCGTCAGGAATTACCGCACGGCGCCCTTGTCTGGCAGGGGCGCCAATGAAACCGGCCATGGCCATGCCACCTCTGTCGCTCAAAGGGCGCGCGTTGCGATTGCTCAGCGGGCGCGAGTACTCCCGCGCCGAGCTGGAGCGCAAGCTGGGGCCCCATGCCCAGGAGCCGGCCGACTTGGGCCGGGCCCTGGACGAACTGCAGGCCAAGGGCTTCATCAACGCGCAGCGTGTGGTCGAGTCAGTCATCCACCGGCGCGCACCGCGCGTGGGCGTGGCACGGATCCGCCATGAATTGCAGCAAAAAGGCCTGGAGCCCAGTCTGGTCCAGGAGGCGGTTGCCAGGCTCCAAGTGACAGAGTTCGAACGGGCGCGAGAGGTCTGGCGCAAAAAGTTCGGCACCGCCCGATCGCAGGGGGACGGCGACACGCCACCTCCCGGCCCTGCCGAGCGGGCCCGGCAGATGCGTTTTCTGGCCGCGCGCGGCTTTGGCGGCGACACGATCCGCCGGCTTCTGCGGGGATCGCCCGAAGACGACATCGCCATCGATGGCGATCCCGGCTGACCCACCCTGCGGTGCCTTCGTTACAGACCGAGCATCAGTTTCAGGTTCTGCACCGCGGCGCCGCTCGCACCTTTGCCCAGATTGTCGAGCCGGGCCACCACCACCGCATGCTGGAATCCGTCGGCCGCGCCGTCGTTGGCGTACACCCGCAACTCCATCTTGTTGGTGCCCTGCAGCGCAATGGCATCGAGCTTGCCGTCCGGCGTCGCCGGCTCGACCGTGACCCATTCACTGCCCGCATAGTGGGCGCTCAATGCATGGTGCAGATCACTGGCGGTTGGCTTGCCGGGCAACTGGTCCAGGTGCAGTGGCAACTGGACCAGCATGCCCTGGCGGAAATTGCCCACTGACGGAATCAGGATCGGGCGCCGGCGCAGCCCGGTGTAACGCATGATCTCAGGGATGTGCTTGTGCTTGAGCCCCAGCCCGTAGACCTCGAACGGCGGCGCGATGCCGGACTCGCAGGCTTCGATCATGGTCCGCCCGCCGCCGGAATAACCACTTACAGCAGGCAGCGCCAGAGGAAAATCAGGCGGGATCAGACCCGCGTCCACCAGTGGGCGGACCAACGCAATCGCCCCGGTTGCATAACACCCGGGGTTGGCCACACGCATCGCCATGCGCACGGCATCTTTCTGTGCGGCTGAAAGCTCGGGGAAACCGTACACCCAACCAGCAGTCGTGCGGTGCGCGGTTGATGCGTCGATCACGCGCGGCCCCGGTTTTCCGGTCGCCAAAGCCATGGCGTCGATCATGGCGACCGATTCGATCGCCGCCGCGTCATGCAGGCACAGGATGACCAGGTCCACCTGCGCCATGAGTGCACGTTTGGCGGCAGGGTTCTTGCGCGATTCGGCGGCGATGCTGACAACTTCGATGCCCGGCATCGCTTGCAGCCGCTCCCGGATCTGCAACCCGGTGGTGCCGGCTTCGCCATCAATGAATACCTTGGCCATCGCGCTCTCCGTTTTCATGCCTGGAATTGACTTTCACTTCGTCTGTAAGACTGCGCCCAGTTTGGTGCATTGCAGCATGATACATTTGATCGCTTCGGTGTCCGCTGCCAATCGTCGAGACTGTGTTTTCGTCGGCCAGGTGGGTTGTTTCCAATTCCGAGAGAGACCTCATGAAGATTCACGAATACCAGGGCAAGGAGATCTTGCGCAAGTTTGGCGTGCCGGTACCACGCGGCATTGCCGCCTTCACGGTGCAAGAGGCTGTCGAAGCCGCTCAAAAACTGGGCGGCCCGGTGTGGGTCGTCAAAGCCCAGATCCATGCAGGTGGCCGCGGCAAGGGCGGCGGCGTCAAACTGGCGCGTTCGATGGACGAGGTCCGCAAACTGGCCACCGAGATTCTCGGCATGCAGCTGGTGACGCACCAGACTGGCCCGACGGGTCAGAAAGTGCGTCGCCTCCTGATAGAAGACGGCGCCGACATCAAGCACGAGTATTACGTGTCCGCAGTCACCGACCGGGCCACGCAACGGGTCGCACTGATGGCATCTTCCGAGGGTGGCATGGACATCGAAGAGGTGGCCCATGCAACCCCGGAAAAGATCCTCAAGGTTTTTGTCGACCCGGCGTTGGGACTCACGCTGGCGCAGGCCACCGAACTCAGCAATGGGATCGGCGTCCCCGCTGGCTCGACGGCGCAATGCGTCGACGTGCTCCAGAAGCTGTACAAGTGTTACATGGACACCGACGCATCGCTGGTGGAAATCAACCCACTGATCCTCGAGGGCAATGGTGGCATCAAGGCGCTGGACGCCAAGTTCAATTTCGATGCCAACGCGCTTTACCGCCAGCAGGAAATCGTTGCCTACCGCGATCTGGACGAAGAGGACCCGGCCGAAGTCGAAGCCAGCAAGTTCGACCTGGCCTATATCAGCCTGGAGGGCAACATCGGCTGCCTGGTCAACGGCGCAGGGCTTGCGATGGCCACCATGGACACCATCAAGCTGTACGGCGCTGAGCCGGCCAACTTCCTGGATGTCGGTGGTGGTGCCACGCCCGAGAAGGTCACCGAAGCCTTCAAGATCATGCTCAAGAACCCCCAGGTCAAGGCGATTCTGGTGAACATCTTTGGCGGCATCATGAAATGCGACACGATCGCCACCGGTGTCATCACGGCCTGCCGCGCCACCAACCTGAGCGTCCCACTGGTCGTGCGCATGAAAGGCACCAACGAGGACCTTGGCAAGAAGATGCTGGCCGAGTCCGGCCTGCCGATCATCAGTGCCGACACCATGGCCGAAGCGGCGCAAAAAGTCGTTGCCGCCATTCAAAAGTAGGAGTTGACGTGAGCATCCTGATCGACAAAAACACCAAAGTCATCACCCAGGGCATCACCGGCAAGACCGGGCAGTTCCACACGGAAAAATGCCAGGAATATGCGAACGGCAAGAATTGCTTCGTGGCGGGCGTGAACCCCAAGAAGGCCGGTGAGGCAATCTTCGGCATCCCGATCTTTTCCTCCGTCAAGGAAGCGGCCAAGGAATCCGGGGCCACCGTGTCCGTGATCTATGTTCCGCCGGCAGGCGCGGCCGCCGCTATCTGGGAGGCCGTCGAGGCCGATCTGGACCTCGCCATATGCATCACCGAAGGCATTCCGGTGCGTGACATGCTGGAACTGCGCAACCGCATGCGCGCCCGCGTGGCGGCCGGCGGCAAGGAAACCCTGCTCCTCGGGCCGAACTGCCCCGGCCTTATCACACCGGAAGAAATCAAGATCGGGATCATGCCTGGCCACATCCACCGCAAGGGCCGCATCGGCGTGGTCAGCCGTTCGGGCACGCTCACCTACGAAGCAGTGGCCCAGCTGACCGAGATCGGGCTGGGGCAATCCAGCGCTGTGGGTATCGGCGGCGATCCGATCAACGGCCTGAAGCACATCGATGTCATGCGCCTGTTCAACGACGATCCGGACACCGATGCCGTCATCATGATCGGCGAGATCGGCGGCCCGGACGAAGCCGAGGCGGCGCGCTGGTGCAAGGCCAACATGAAAAAGCCGGTGGTCGGTTTCATCGCCGGGGTCACGGCACCCGCGGGCAAACGCATGGGTCACGCAGGAGCGCTGATCTCCGGCGGCGCCGACACCGCCCAGGCCAAGCTTGAAGTCATGGAAGAGTGCGGTTTCAAAGTCACCCGCAACCCATCCGAAATGGCCAAGCTGCTCAAGGCTTCGCTCTGAGTCCATTCGCCATGCGCTGCCACCCGCATAGCAGCGAAAAGTAAATTTCTTGTCGAGGTGGCATGGTGGATGAGTTCCTGACAGCGCATTTTTGGATAGCAGTCGGTCAGATCATCATGATCGACATTCTGTTGGGTGGTGACAACGCGGTTGTGATTGCGCTGGCTTGCCGCAAACTACCGCAGCACCAGAGGCTCAAAGGAATCCTGTGGGGAACAGCAGGCGCGATCGTGTTGCGGGTCGTGCTGATCGCGTTTGCCCTGACCCTGCTGCAGGTGCCCTACCTGAAACTGGTTGGTGCCGCGCTTCTCATGTGGATCGGTGTCAAGCTGCTGGTGCCGCAGGACGAAGATGGACACTCTGGTATCGAAGGATCTGACAAATTGTGGGCAGCCGTTAAGACGGTCATCGTTGCCGACCTCGTGATGAGCGTGGACAACGTCATCGCGATAGCCGGTGCTGCGACGGGCGCCGGAAGCCAGCATCAGTTGGCATTGGTGATTTTCGGGCTGGTGGTCAGCATCCCCATCATCATCTGGGGCAGCCAACTGGTGCTCAAACTGATGGACCGCTTCCCGATGATCATTACCGTGGGCGCGATGTTGCTGGGCTGGATTGCCGGCACGATGGCACAGACTGACCCGGCCGTGAAGGACTGGGTGCCGCAGACTTCGGTGTGGCAGTACGGTCTGGGTGCGTTGGGCGCGGCGTTGGTTTTCCTGCTGGGCTCGGCGCTCAATCGCAAAGCGCCAGCCGAACCCACGTGATGGCGGTCGGGCTGCGTGTTTTCACGCGCCACACGGGAAGCACCGCCAAAGGCTTGGTGATGCAAAAAAACGACAAGTGGGGGTGGGCTGGTACCTTGTCGGCGATGGCCGTGTCTGCTAACGTACTTCCATGCGTCGCATTTTGGGCGGCATAGGCCTATCTGGGCCGCGTGTGCCGGGCAAAGTCGAACCAAAAATCAGGCTGAGGTTGGAACGTGGCAACTAAATCATCATCAAAAAGCGCACAGTTCTGGCGCACCGACTGGTTTGCCGGTGCGGCCATCGTGGTGGCGGTCTTGTTGTTGAACCAGGTCACCGATCTGATCGGCTCCCTGGAGCGCAAGTTCTACGATGTGGCAAGCACCAGCAGTTCCCGCCAGCCGTCGGACCGCGTCGCCATCATTGCCATCGACGACCAGAGCGTGTCGAACATCGGCCGTTGGCCCTGGCCACGCGACATACACGCCAAGCTGATTGACCAGCTGGCCGCTGCCAAGGCCAAGACCATCGTCCACACGGTATTTTTCATCGAGCCCCAGGTGGATCGGGGCCTGAGTTTCATCCGCAAGATGAAGGGGTTGCTGGGCACTGGCGATCCGGTGGCCAACAATGCCGAGCTGACCAAGGTCATCGCCGAGGCGGAGCTTGCCCTTGACACCGATGCGGTGCTGGCCGCCAGCATGAAGAACGCCGGCAATGTGCTGGTGCCCTCGGTTTTTGTCTTGGGCGACCCCCAAGGCAATCCGGACAAGCCCTTGCCCGCCTTCGCACTCAAGAGCGCGATCAGCGAAAAGAATGGGTATTCGTACCCCGCCGTGAGTGGCCAGCAGCCGATCGAATCAATCGGTGTCGCGGCGGCCGGCATCGGCCACTTGAACCAGTACCAGGACGTGGACGGCGCAGTCCGCCAGGAGCCGTTGCTGGTCAATTATTATGGAAACGCCGTGCCCTCGATGGCCTTGCTCGCATCCATCAAGAGCCTGAACCTGGCTTCCACAGACGTGAAGCTGAACGTCGGCGAGTCGGTCCAGATCGGCAAGCTGCGCGTCAAGACGGACGAGGCGGCCCTGATGTTGCCGCAGTTCTACAAGGACCGCGACGGCAAGCCCCCTTTCACCATCGACTCGTTCTATGACGTGCTCAACGGCAAGATCCCGGCCTCGAAATACACCGACAAGATCGTGATCATCGGTGCCACGGCCGCTGGTGTGGGGGTGACCTTCCCGGTGCCTGGCCACGCGGGCCTGTCACCGGCAGAAACAATCGCGCACATCACATCGAGCATCCTCAGCGAGCACTTCATCGTGCAGCCGGGCTGGGGTGTCTGGGCCACATTGGCGCTGTTCCTGTTGGTGGCTGCCTATGTGGTTGCCGTATTGCCCCGACTCTCCGCTGGAACCTCCGCGATTTTCACACTTGCGTTGTTCGTGCTCCTTCTGGGCGCCGAATACGGATTGCTTTCGGGTGGCGCAACCTGGGTCAAGATGGTGCTTCCGGCCGTGCTGCTGGTGATCGGGCACCTGGCCCTGACTACCAAGCGGTTCCTGGTCACCGAGGCTGGCAAGCTCAAGTCGGACGAGGAGTCGGCCGAGACCAACCGCATGATGGGGCTGGCTCTGCAAGGGCAAGGGCAACTCGATATGGCGTTCGACCGCTTCCGGCGCGTGCCGATGGGCGACGCGGTCATGGGCAACATGTACAACCTGGCGCTCGATTTCGAACGCAAGCGCCAGTTCAACAAGGCACAGGCCGTGTATGAGCACATGGCTGCCTACGACAAGGACTACAAGGACCTTCAGTCCAAGCTCAACCGGGCCAAGAACATGTCCGAGACGGTGATGCTCGGTGGTGGGGGCTCCCACCCGGGCGGAACCATGTTGCTCGACGGGGGCGCTGTCGAGAAACCGATGCTGGGCCGTTACCAGGTCGACAAGGAACTCGGCAAGGGGGCCATGGGTGTGGTCTACCTTGGCAAAGACCCCAAGATCGGCCGTGTGGTGGCAATCAAGACCATGGCGCTGAGCCAGGAGTTCTCCGGTGACGAACTGGTCGATGCCCGGGAGCGTTTCTTCCGGGAAGCCGAGACGGCCGGTCGCCTGCAGCATCAGAACATCGTCACGATCTTCGACGCTGGTGAAGAGCATGACCTGGCCTATATCGCGATGGAGTTCCTCAAGGGCAAGGATTTGCTCGATTACTGCAAGGACGGCAATCTGCTGCCAGTACCCAAGGTTCTTTCGATCGTGGCGCGTGTGGCCGAGGCATTGGCCTATGCGCATCGGCAAAATGTGGTGCACCGCGATATCAAGCCCGCCAACATCATGTACGAGATGGACAGCGATACCGTCAAAGTCACGGATTTCGGCATCGCGCGGATCACCGATTCGAGCAAGACCAAGACCGGCCTGGTGCTGGGCACCCCCAGCTTCATGTCGCCGGAGCAGTTGGCCGGCAAGAAGGTCGACGGCCGCTCCGACCTGTATTCGCTTGGTGTCATGCTGTTCCAGATGCTGGCGGGTGTGTTGCCTTTCCGTGGCGATTCCATGGCCGAACTGATGTACAAGATTGCCAACGAAGAGGCGCCCGACATCCGCATCATTCGCAAGGAGTTGCCGGAAGGCCTGGCCAACCTGGTGGCCTTGTCGGTCAGCAAGCGTCCGGAGACCCGCTACCAGGATGGTGACCAGTTTGCAGCGGACCTGCGCTCCGTGCTTGCGGAAATCACCGGCGGCGCACCTGCGACGCAGGCGATGCCGTTGTCGGCATCCGTCCCCTTGTCGGCTTCTGCCCCGTTGTCTGCCGCTGCGCCATTGGCGCCACCACCCGCCGGCCATGAGAAGACCGCAGTGTTCGCAACCGCGGCGGTTGCTCCGGCAGCCGCTGCTGACTTCGAGAAGACGTTGATTCAGCAATTGGCCCAACCCGCACGCCCCTCTGCAGACTTCGAAAAGACCGCAGTTCACCAGACACACGTCGCCAAGGCGCCGGCTGCAGCCCAACCCGCTGCACCCGATATCGAGATCTAGCCGCGCCACACAATGAACTACACGTTTATCACGAGAACCGATCCGGGCCGCGCCAGGGAAAACAACGAGGACGCCGTGGTGGTGGACTCCGACACGCAGTTGTGCGTGCTGGCGGATGGCATGGGCGGTTACAACGCGGGTGAAATCGCGAGCGGCATGGCGACTGCTTTCATCAAGTCGGAAATGTCGCGGTGGTTGTCCGAAGCCGGGAGAGGTGCCAAAGTCAAGGAAATCCGGCGTGCGCTGGAGATCTGCGTAGACAACGCCAACCGCTCCATCTTCAATGCCGCCGACTCGAATCCGCAGTATTCGGGCATGGGCACCACCCTGGTGGTGGGTGTTTTTTATGGCCGCAGTCTTGTGCTGGGGCATATCGGTGACTCGCGTTGTTACCGGCTGCGCAATGGCGAGTTCCTGCAGATCACCAAGGACCACTCCTTGCTTCAGGAGCAAATCGATGCCGGCTTGATCACCCAGGAGCAAGCCGTCGGTTCGTCGATCAAGAACCTGGTGACACGTGCGCTGGGGGTCGAAGATGCCGTGCTTCTCGACCTCAATGAGCATGAGGTCGAAGCCGGAGACTGTTATCTCATGTGTTCCGACGGTTTGTCCGACATGGTTGACGATGCAGAAATTGCAAGTATCCTCGGGGGATCCACTCTCATGGAGCAAAAAGCCGATCGCTTGGTCGCGTCCGCAAACGAACACGGCGGACGGGACAATATTTCGATTCTGTTGATTCAGGTTGACGCTTCTTCCGAAAAGCGTGGGTTGATCTCCAGATTGTTGGGAAAATAGAAAATAGTAAGCTCATGGTTACCTCGAATATCAGTCTCAGGAATAGGAGTCGGTCATGCCGAAAATGATCGTGTCGATCGATGGTGTTGTTATCAAGGAAGTCCAGCTCACCAAGGACCGGACGACTTTGGGCCGCCGGCCGTACAACGATGTCGTGATTGACAACCTGGCCATCAGCGGGGAGCACGCGGTTTTTCAGATGACTGGCAACGACGTGTTTATCGAAGACCTGAACAGCACCAATGGCACGTACGTCAATGGCAAGGCCGCAAAGAAGCAGCAATTGGCCAACGGCGACACCGTGGAGGTTGGCAAGTACAAGATCAAATTTGTCAATGAAGTGGTCGGGGACGGTTTCGAAAAGACCATGATGGTCAAGTCGGTGCCAGCCATGGCTGCGGCAGCACCGGCTGCTGTGGTTTCGCCGGCCGCAGGCACGGCTTATGCGGCGCGCCCGGCGGTTGCGGCACCGGGTGCGCATGCCTCGATCAAGGTCCTGTCCGGCGCAGCTGCCGGGCGTGAAGTCCCGCTGACCAAGGTGGTCACCACCATCGGCAAACCCGGTGTGGCGGTTGCCGCCATCACCAAGCGCCAACATGGATTTGTTGTGCACCATGTCGAAGGTGCCGGCAACCCATCCCTCAACGGCGCCCCGATCGGCACGGATCCCATGCCCCTGAAGAATGGCGATCTGATCGAGCTTGCCGGAACGCAAATGCAGTTCGTGCAAATTTGACCGTTGCGCGCAAGCCGCAACCGTCTCGTGTCTGCCAGGTAGTCAACTAGCGGGGCGGCATGGCACAACTCCTGAAGCATTGGCCCCGCGTTGCTGTCACGCTGCTCCCCCTGGTCTTCGCCCTGCTGCATGCGGTGGGAATTGTCCGGTTGGGTGTGTTGGAGCGGCTCGACAACATCATCTACGACACCCGCTTGCGCGCGACCATGCCCGGCACGCTCGACGACCGGGTCGTTATTGTCGACATTGACGAAAAGAGCCTGGCCGAGGTCGGCCGCTGGCCCTGGGGCCGGAACAAGCTTGCGGAACTGACCGACGAGCTGTTCGAGCGCCAGAAGATCGCGCTGCTCGGTTTTGACGTGGTTTTTGCCGAGGCCGACGAAAGCTCGGGCCTGAAACGGCTCAACGAACTGGCCCAGAAAGAACTGCGTGAGCAGCAGGGTTTTGTCGACAAGCTGCGGCAACTGCAGACTTCGCTTGATTACGATGCCATGTTCGCCCGCGCACTTGAAAAGCGTCCGATCGTGCTCGGGTACTACCTTACGAGCGACCGGGATGGCCGTACCTCCGGGGACTTGCCGGCACCGGTGATGGGCAAGGACTCGCTCCAGGGCCGTCCGATCACCTTCACCACCTGGACCGGATACGGCTCCAACATTCCCCAGCTTGCCAAGGCCGCGCCAGTGGCCGGGCACTTCAACCCGATAGCCGAGTCCGATGGTGTGGTGCGTTCGTTGCCGCTGATCGCCGAGTACAAGGGCCAGTACTACGAATCCCTGTCGTTGGCCATGTTCCGCATGCTGGCAGGGTCGCCGACGGTGGCGCCGGGTTTCCCCAAGGAGCGTTTTCTTAGCCGAAGCTACCAGGGGCTGGAAAGCATCCAGTTGAAACTAGGGGCCAAGACGCTTGCTATTCCGGTCGACGAGAGGGTTTCTGCGCTCGTTCCGTTTCGCGGTTACGGGAGCCCGAAGGGTGGATCGTTCCGCTATGTGTCAGCAGCCGATCTGATCTCCAAGGCCATCCCGGCCGGCACCTTGAAAGACAAGATCGTACTGGTGGGCACGACGGCGCCAGGCCTGCAGGATCTGCGGGTTACGCCGGTCAGTGAAATTTACCCTGGCGTCGAGGCGCACGCCAATGTGATTTCGGGCCTGCTCGACGGCAAGGTGCTCGTCAAGCCGGATTATGCGATCGGGTATGACGTCGTGGTGTTGGCTTTGGCAGGCTTTGTCCTTGCATTTGCCCTGCCGCTGGTCACTGCGGCGCGGGCTGTGATTTTGAGTGTGCTGGTTGTGGCGGGGGTTGGTGCGCTGAATCTGTGGTTGTACCTTGGGTTCGGCTTGGTTCTGCCGCTCGCCGGCGCGCTGACCATGGCCATTACCGCGTTTGCGCTCAACATGAGTTACGGCTATTTCGTTGAAAGCCGCTCCAAGCGCGAGTTGGCAAACCTGTTCGGCACCTATGTGCCGCCTGAACTGGTGGACGAGATGGTCAAGGACCCAGCCAGTTACAGCATGCAGGCCACCAACCGCATGATGACGGTCATGTTCTGCGACATGCGTGGTTTCACCAAGTTGTCGGAGCAGATGGAACCCATCCAGTTGCAGGCGTTGTTGAATGAGGTGTTCAGCCGGCTTACCGGCCTGATCCGCGCCAACCGCGGCACGATCGACAAGTACATGGGCGACTGTGTCATGGCCTTCTGGGGCGCGCCTGTTGAAACGCCTGACCACGCCCATCTGGCGGTCAAGTCCTCGCTCGAAATGGCCCATGCGATACGCGGCCTCAACGAGGAACACCGGGCCAAGGGCATGCCCGAGATCGGCATCGGTATTGGCTGCAACACGGGAAACATGTGTGTGGGCGACATGGGCTCCAACATCCGCCAAAGTTACACGGTCATTGGCGACGCAGTCAATCTCGGCTCGCGCCTGGAGGGGCTGTCCAAGGTGTACGGGGTGGACATCGTTGTCAGCGAGTCGACCCGCAAACTCGCACCGGACTTCGGCTGGCAGGAGCTCGACCGTGTGCGGGTCAAGGGCAAGGAGCAGGCGGTGGCGATTTTCTGGCCGGTTGCACCCGCCAATCGCATGGGCGCTGAAACCGAGGCAGAGTTGAAGACCTGGGCCGGCTTTCTCAGGGCCTACCGTGCGCAGGACTGGGACCAATGCGACGTGCTGATGATGAATTTGTTGCGCATGAATGCCAAAAAGTACCTGTACCACCTTTATTCTGATCGTGTAGCCTCCATGCGGCTGCTTCCATTCGACCTCGAATGGGATGGCGCAACGAATTTCGAAACAAAGTAAGGGTTCTCCATGAAAGTGCGTGTGTTGGGCTGTTCCGGGGCCATCGCCAAAGACTGCCGAACCACGTCTTTTTTGATCGACAGGGATATCCTGATCGATGCCGGCACCGGTGTTGGTGACCTCACACTGGACGAAATGCGCAGTGTGGACCACGTGTTTTTAACCCACTCGCACCTCGACCATGTCGCCGCCTTGCCGCTGATGGTCGACGCCGTGGCCGCCCAGCGCGACAAGCCCCTGCAGATCCATGCGCTTGCGGGAACGATCGCCGCCCTCAAGGCCCATATCTTCAATGACGTGATCTGGCCTGATTTCAGCCGCATCCCGACCCCGCAGGCCCCGTTCATCAGTTTCCATGAGATCGGGGTCGGTCAGACACTGCAGATCAACCGCAAGTTGCTCGAAGTGCTGCCCGCCGTGCACACCGTACCCGCCGTGGGGTATGCAATCACCGCCGGCACTGGTTGCTGGGTGTTTTCGGGTGACACCGAGCGCAACCCGGCATTCTGGGAACGGGTCAATCAGCTCAATGTGGCCATGCTGGTCATCGAAACCGCCTTCAGCAACCGAGAAAAAGATCTGGCGAAGTTGAGCCTGCACCTGTCCCCGATGGTGCTGGCACAGGAACTCGATTGCATTGCCAAGACCCAGAACTACCCGATCTACATCACGCACACCAAGCCGGCCGAGACCGACCTGATCATGGCCGAGATCCAGAAGTTCGACCAGACGTCGATCTCGGGGCCGAATGTCGCCCATGACATTCGCTGGTTGCGCGCGGGGCAGGAGTTCGATCTGTGAATGCCGTTCTCAAGCCGGCTGCGCCTGAAAAATCGTCCGAACAGACATTTTTCGAGAATCAGAAGCTGCCACCAGAAAAGCGTGGCGTGACATTCGAGGCGCTTTTTTACAAGCAACTGCACAACGTCACCGCGCGTATCCACGATACCGAGAACCTCGAGCAGATCATGCTGGAGGCCAGCCAGGACATCTGCAAGCTGCTCAACGCCGACCGCCTGACGCTGTATGCCGTGAACGACGACCGAACGGCCATCGTCTCCAAGGTCAAGACCGGGCTCAACAGCAGCCGGGATCTCAAGCTCCCGATTTCACCCCAAAGCCTGGCCGGTTACGCCGCCTTCAGCCGCCAGCAGTTGAATCTGGCGGACGTCTACGATGACGATGCGCTCAAGCAGATCCATCCGGCACTGACCTTTCTGAAGGAAGTGGACAAACGCTCGGGTTATCGCACCCGCCAGATGCTGGTGGCGCCGATCCTCGATGGTGACGTATTGCATGGCGTGCTGCAGATCATCAACAACAAGAGCGACCAGCCGTTCGGTGTGCTCGAAGTCGAAGGTGTGGCGCAGTTGTGCAAGACATTGGCCACCGCAATCCGCCAGCGCATGCAGCGCGCGGCAGAAGCATCCAAACGCAAGTCGACCAAGTTCGACGGCTTGGTGGCCGACGGCGTGATTTCCGAGACCGAGCTCGAACAGTGCGTGGGCGAAGCACGCAACGGCGGCAAATCGGTCGAACATATCCTTATGGCGAACTTCAAGGTTCGCCCGACGCAGATCGGCCCTTCGCTGTCCAAGTTTTTCGGCGTGCCCTACGAGCCGTTCAATGCCGGGCGCATTCGCTCTGAAATGCTCCATGGCCCGCTCAAGCGCGAGTTCATCGAAGAACAAGGCTGGGTCCCGCTGGAGGAGTCGCCCGAGGGGCTCGTCATCATGTGTGTCGACCCGGAGGCGGTGCGCGGCGCGCGCGTTGTTCCGCAGGTCTTTCCGCGCATCAACAAGTTCGCTTACCGCGTCACCACGCTCACCGAGTTCCAGGAAACGCTGGGCCAGTTGTATGGTGCTGGCGTCGAAGGAGGCTCGATCGACCAACTGCTGGCCGACATGGACGGCGGGCCGATCGACGATGGCAGCAATGACGACTCGCTGGAGTCGGCTGCCGCCGACAACGAACTTGTCAAGTTCGTGAACAAGGTCATCATCGACGCCTACAACCAGAAGGTGTCCGACATCCATATCGAGCCAATGCCGGGCAAGTTCAAGACCGGCATCCGGTTCCGGATCGACGGCACGCTGGTGCCCTACATCGAGGTGCCAGCCCACTTCCGGCAGGCAATGGTCACGCGCCTGAAGATCATGTGCGACCTCGACATCTCCGAGCGCCGCAAGCCACAGGACGGCAAGATCAAGTTCAAAAAATACGGCCCGCTCGATATCGAACTGCGCGTGGCCACCATTCCGACTGCTGGCGGCGTCGAGGATGTGGTGATGCGGATCCTGGCGGCTGGCGAGCCGATTCCGCTCGACAAACTGGGGCTCACGCCCCACAACAAGGACCGGTTGGTCAAGACCGTCAGCAAGCCCTACGGGCTTTTTTACGTCTGCGGCCCAACGGGCTCCGGCAAAACCACCACGCTGCACTCGATCCTCAAGTTCCTCAACACGCCCGACACCAAGATCTGGACCGCCGAAGACCCGGTCGAAATCACGCAAAAGGGCCTGCGGCAGGTCCAGATCAACAAGAAGGCGGGCATCGACTTTGCATTGGTCATGCGCGCATTCCTGCGTGCCGACCCCGACATCATCATGGTCGGCGAGTCGCGCGACAAGGAAACCGTGTCGATGGGCATCGAGGCGTCACTCACCGGGCACCTGGTGTTCTCCACCTTGCACACCAACTCTGCGCCAGAGTCCATCACCCGCCTGATGGACATGGGCATGGACCCCTTCAATTTCGCCGATGCACTGCTGGGCATCCTGGCGCAGCGCTTGGCCAAGAAGCTGTGCGACTGCAAGGAATCCTACGTACCGGATGCCGAGGAGTTGCGCCTGTTCGCCGTGGAGTATTCCGAAGAACTCCGGCACTCGAAAGCCTGGAAGGCGGACTACGCCGAGGAAAGCCGCAAACTGGTCGATGGGTGGGTCAAAACCTACGGCAAGGACGGCGAACTCCGCTTCTATCGCCATGTCGGCTGCGACAAATGCAACAAGACCGGCTACAAGGGGCGAATCGGTTTGCATGAACTGCTGATTGCCGATGACCCGGTCAAAAAGCTGATCCAGGAGCGCTCCCGGGTGGCCGAACTTTTTGCCGAGGCAGTCGAAGGCGGCATGCGCACCTTGAAGATGGACGGCATGGAGAAGATCATGATGGGCCTCACCGACATCAAAATGGTCAGGCAGGTTTGTATCAAGTGACACGAATGGCGTGACAAAAATGTCGCGTTGTTGCGCCGGTTTCTCGCCAATGGCGCTATTGGTGACAAAGTGTTGGATTTCATGCGGTTGCTGAGCCAAATCGGGCCTGAGTCCGGGCTGGCATGGAATCTGCTGATAGATCGGCTCCCGTAACTTGTTTTCACCCCAAGGAGTTATTGATGAAACGTTCCATGCAAAAAGGTTTTACCCTGATTGAACTGATGATCGTTGTGGCGATTATTGGTATTTTGGCTGCGGTGGCGCTGCCGGCTTACCAGGATTACACAGTCCGTGCGAAAGTGTCGGAAATTATTTTGGCCGCGTCGTCCGGGAAGGTCGCCGTATCTGAAGCCGCTCAAGCGGGTGGAAGCGGAATGCAATCGATTTCATCCATCGCAACTCAGACTTCGAAGTTTGTCGCGTCCGTTGGTTATGCTGCAACGGATGCGAGCAACGGGGTCATCACTGCCATTGGTCAAGGTGACGCGGCTATCACTGGTAAGGCTGTTCAGTTCGTAGGTGCACTGCAGGGCAATGGTCAGGTGACCTGGACCTGTTCAGCGGCTCCTGCTGCAGGCAGTGTGACCGCGCTCATGGACGCCAAATACTTGCCCGCAAGCTGCAAGTGATTTAGTGCCGCATCGGCATCGATGGTTGCTGGAAAAGGCCCCCAACGGGGCCTTTTTTTATGGTGAACACGGCAGCAATGGCGCAGTTCTGCGGACGCGAAAAGACCCGTATGACCATTTGCAACCTGTTGGTCGGCAAGCGGAGCCTGGCGAATGACTGAATTATTTTTTCCGAGGTTGTCGCAGGGCAAGCCAAAGCAGCCTGCCGTGCAGCCCATGTCGAGCTTCTGGCTCTGCGCCTGGTCACTGACCCTGGCCATGGGTTGGTTGCTCCCGAATCACTATCCACCTTGGTCGGGATTTCATTTCGAGGCCTGGGTCTCCGCCGCATTTGTATTGTCCTCGGCGGCGGTTCTGCTGCGTTCACCAGCGCCGGCACGATGGACCGGACTGTCCCTTTTGGTTGTGGTTTTGGTTTTTGTGCCGGCCCTGCAATATGCCTTTGGCCTGGTGACGATGGCCGGCAACGCTTGGGTGAGTACCGCCTATCTGCTCGGGTTTCTCCTGGCATTGCTTATTGGTGCGCGATGGGAGTCGGCTTGTCCCGCGCAGCCGGCCGACGGATTGTTTCTTGCCATTGGCATGGCCGCAGTGGTATCCGTGGGCTTGCAGTTGCACCAGTGGCTGGGTCTGGATCGCCTCGACATATGGTCCATGGGTGAAGGGTTCGGGCGCCCGTTCGCCAATTTTGGTCAACCGAACCAGTTGGGCACATTTCTGCTGTGGGGACTTGTTGCAACGATCTGGGGCCTTGTCCGCCGCCATGTCGGTGGCCACGTTGCCGTCTTGTTGGCGCTCTTCCTGCTTTTCGGTTTGGCACTTACTGCGTCACGAACCGCATGGATCGGTGCAGCGCTGCTGGTTCTTGCCGCTTGGTGGTGGCGCGGTGCCTGGCCCAACCCGCGCATACCGGTGGTCATCACCTGCCTGGCGTTGTGTTTCGTGCTGTTTGTTTTGTCTGCCGGATGGCTCAGTCAAATTTTGGGTGGTGGCGTCGCATTTGAGGCAGGTGTCATCCAACGCATTTCAGGCGAGTCTCGGCCTGCCATATGGGCACTTTTCATCGATGGAGCAACAAAGCAGCCGTGGGCCGGTTACGGCTGGAACCAGGTTGCTCTAGCTCAAATGGCGGTCGCGCTGGACCACCCGCCTCTGCGCGTATTCTTCTCCCACTCACACAATCTGTTTCTGGACCTGATCTTGTGGTGCGGCATCCCGGTCGGGTTGTCCCTGTCTGCTGCTTTGCTGTGGTGGCTCTGCATGCGGGTCCGGGCTGTCAGGAATGCCGAAGAGGCAGTCATGGTGCTGTTTTTGCTGGTGGTGACCAATCACGCGATGCTGGAATTGCCGCTTCATTACGCCTACTTCCTGTTGCCCACCGGCCTCATGATGGGTTCACTTGAATCGCGTTTCGCTGTTCGACCGATCCTGCAGTGTCATCGCTGGGTGGTCATGGCGCTGTGGGTGATTGCGGTCGCACTTTGGGCACTCATCATCCGAGACTATATGCGGGTGGAGTCCAGCTACAAGACGCTGCGTTTTGAGTGGGCGAACATCAAGACGCAGCCGGCCAAGACGCCTGACGTAACGTTGCTGACGCAGTGGCGCGACTTCTTTCGGATGATCAGGCTCGAGCCTGCGGGCGCCATGACAGAGGCGGAGCTGGCATGGATGCGCAACGTGACTGGCTTATACCCGAGCGCCGGGTTTTTCCAAAAACTGGCGACCGCGATGGCGTTGAACCAGCGGCCAGATGACGCCGTGTTGTCACTCCGGCAAATGTGCCAGATCGTATCCGAGCAGCAGTGTCTGGCGGTCAAGTTCGCGTGGGAAAATAGGGCGAAATCCGAGCCGTTGATTGCGAAAGTGCCCTGGCCAAATTGACGGCATGCGTATTTCCGCGCGGCGCACAGGTTTGCCTGGCTTTTGTACTCCCATGCCGTCCAACATCACCACCACCGGCGTTACCGACCGTCCACTGGGTCCCATAGGCGCGAGCCCAGCATCGCCTTTGGGCTCGAACAAATTCGTCACCAAAATTATGATTCGATGGCTGTTGGTCACCGTCCTGACCCTGCCCTGGCTCTGGCCCGTGGCGATCGGCCCGTGGCCTGCCACCTTGCCATGGTTGGTTTCACTGGCGTGTGGCGCCTTCATGCTGTTATTGGTGGTCTGGTTGCGCCCGGACTTGCTCAAGGCCATTGCGATGTCGTGGTTGCTCGCTGCGGTCATCAGTGGCGTGATCGGTCTGCTGCAGTACTTTGGATGGAGCCCGACCTTGGCGCCGTTCGTCAACACCACATTGCTGGGGGAGGCATTCGCCAATTTGCGGCAACGCAACCAGTTCGCAACCCTGGTCAATATCGGGTTGGTGACCGTATTGGTTTGGCCGATGGTGGGTGCTGCCCGATGGCCCGATGCGGCGCTGGCACCGAGCAACAATCGCACGCGGTGGCAATGGCATGTGGCGTTGGTGATCAGCGTCTTGCTGGCCGTGGCCAATGCGACATCGTCGTCGCGCACCGGCCTCTTTCAACTGGGGCTGCTGGCCGTGATGTACGGGACGTGGGGCGTCTTGCGAAACCCAACCGTCCGCAGTCTTCTCCTGATTACCGGCCTGGCCTACGCGGCGGCAGGGTTGCTGCTCCCCCGGCTCGCGGGGCTGGACCCGGCAACGAGTGGCATCCTTGCGCGGCTGCAAGACGGCGCACCCACGTGCTCCAGTCGGCTGACCCTG
This sequence comes from Rhodoferax sp. OV413, assembly GCA_945861785.1. Lineage (GTDB taxonomy): Bacteria > Pseudomonadota > Gammaproteobacteria > Burkholderiales > Burkholderiaceae_C > CAISIP01. The sequence goes on from CAMAWD010000004.1 coordinate 36,383, forward strand.
TGGGCCAACGTCGTACAACTGATCACCCTCAAGCCCTGGATTGGCTGGGGTTGGGGAGAACTCGATCATGCCCATTTCATGACGCTTTATGCCGGGCCGCGTTTTTGCGACATCCTGGACAACGCCCACAACCTGCCCCTGCATTTGGCGGTCGAACTGGGCGTTCCGTTCGCGCTGCTGGTTTGCGGTGTTGCATTTTGGCTGGTGTGGCGGTCCATGCCCTGGCGGGAAACCAGCCCGGTGCGCCAACTCGCGTGGGCCGTGCTGACCTTGATCTTGTTGCACAGCATGCTCGAGTACCCGCTCTGGTACGGTCCGTTCCAGATCGCAAGCGGCCTTAGTCTCTGGATCTTGTGGTCCACCCGACCTACCCCACGGTTTTCCATGCCGGCCATGCGGGTGGTGGTGACCACGGCGGCAGCGTTCATGTTGGCAGGCGCCGCCTACACCGCCTGGGACTACTACCGCGTCAGCCAGCTTTACCTCGCGACCAGTCAGCGTGCGCCAGCCTACCGCGACAACACGTTCGAAAAAGTCATAGACTCGCGCTTGTTTGCCCGCCAGGTGCAATTCGCCGAACTCACCACCACCGAAGTGAGACTTGACAACGCCGCGCACATCAACGCCATGGCCCACGAACTGCTGCATTTCTCGCCTGAGGCCCGCGTGGTCGAAAAACTGATCGAGAGCGCCGAGTTGCTGGGCCGCGACGAAGAGGTGCAGGTGTTTCTGGCGCGGTACCAGGCGGCTTTTCCTGCCGCCCATGCGTTGTGGCTCAAGACGCGGGTGCCGCCTTGAAGCTGCCCGACTTCCCGCCATGTTTTTCCAGCACCCGCACCTCGTTGATGGTCATGCCACGGTCGACCGCCTTGCACATGTCGTAGACCGTCAGGAGCGCCACCTGGACGGCGGTCAGGGCCTCCATCTCCACGCCGGTCTGGCCCACAGTCTCGACAGTGGCTGTGCACAGCACACTGTGCGGGCCAGTTGGGGGGCCGGGGACGATGTCGAAATCCACCGCCACGCGGGTCAGCGCCAGCGGATGGCACAGCGGGATCAGGTCGCTGGTCTTCTTGGCGGCCTGGATGCCTGCAATACGGGCAATGCCCAGCACATCGCCCTTTTTGGCGTTGCCGGACTGGACGATCGCCAGTGTCGCAGCCTGCATGTCGATGCGGCCCCCTGCAATTGCCTTGCGGTGGGTGCTGGCCTTGGCCGCGACGTCCACCATGTGGGCCTGGCCCTGGTTGTCGAAGTGTGTCAAACCTTGCATGGGGGTAGTCCGGGCTGCAGGTTGTCGTGCCAGAAACCAATGTGGCCTCAGCAAATTGACACCTGGATTTACGAAACGTTTATCCGCTGCCCGCATCATACGGCCCTGCCTGTGTCACTATTGCGGGTGCATGTTTGTTGCCCGGGAGTTTGATTTTCTTCCCATGGACCTACCTTGACCGACCTTCCTTCTGCCCGCGCTTCCAGTCCCGCCGCCCGCCGCCTTGCCGGCCTGGCTGTCCTGGCCGCTTGTGTCTGGGTCGGACCGGGCCTGGCCCAGAGCGACATCCCCACCAGGCCGACGACAGCGGGGCGATCGCAGGGCGGCCAACTTCCAACCCTGGGCGACGGCAGCGAGTTGGGCGCCAGCGCCGAGCGGCGCCTGGGTGACCGCATCGCGCGCGAGATCTACCGCGACCCCGACTACCTCGACGACCCGGTGCTGGTCGAATACGTCGACGCGATCTGGCAGCCACTGCTCGCCGCAGCCCGCAGCCGGGGCGATATTTCCCCTGAACTCAATGAGCGATTCGCGTGGGAGATCATGCTCGGACGTGACCGCACGATCAATGCGTTTGCCTTGCCGGGGGGTTACCTGGGCCTGCACCTGGGTCTGATTGGTGTGGTCACAAGCCGCGATGAGCTTGCCTCGGTGCTGGCGCACGAACTGAGCCACGTCACCCAGCGCCACATATCGCGCCTGATGACCAAGCAGAGCGCCCAGGCACCGTGGGTGATCGGCGCCATGATTCTCGGCGCGTTGGCGGCCAGCAAGAGCCCGGAGAGCGCCAGCGCCGTGATAGCCGGTGGCCAGGCCGTTGCCATGCAGAACCAGCTGAACTTCTCGCGCGACATGGAGCGCGAGGCGGACCGCATCGGGTTTGGCGTCCTGAGCCAGGCCGGTTTCGCGCCGCAGGGGTTCAGCGCGATGTTCGACAAGCTCCAGCAGGCAGCGCGCCTGAACGACAACGGCGCTTTTCCCTATTTGCGCAGCCATCCCCTGACGACGGAACGTATTGCCGATGTGCAGTCACGCCAGCCGCCCGGGCCGGCAAACCCGGTGCTGGTGGATGTGGCGGTAGACCATGCGATGGTCAGCGCCCGCGCGCGGATTCTGTCCAATCCTGGCGTCGACTTGCTGCGTTACGCGGTCGCCGAATCGGGTGTTGCAGGCTTCGGCCTCTTGCCTGTTTCGCGGCGTGCGGCCGTGTTGTACGGCGCAACACTGGCATCGTCCAAGCTGCGCGATTTCGGGGCTGCGCAGGCCAGCCTGGCCCAATTGTCGGAATTGACGCGATCGTTGCCCGCCGCCGCCCGCCTGGCCCGGCTGCTGGCGGCCGAGTTGGCTCTGCAATCAGGGCCGGCCAGGGGCGTCCTTTCCGGCGCTGGGCGCCCCGAACTGTTCCTCAATTCCCAAACCCTGGTCCGGGCCGGGCGCGCTGGCGAAGCGATTTCGGACCTGCAGATCTGGTTGGCGCGCCATCCCAGGGACGCTGGCGCCTGGCAGCTGCTGGCGGGCGCCTGCGCCGCACAGGGTTTGTCGCTGCGCGCGATCCGCGCCGAAGCGGAGGCGCAGGTGGCGCAACTGGACTACGCCGCGGCACTGGACCGGTTCAAGGCAGCACAGACCTTCATGCGCACTGGGCCGAGTGCGTCCATCGACCATATCGAGGCATCGATCATCGACACCCGCGCCCGGGCCGTGCAGTCACTGCTTCGAGAACAGGCGCTCGAGCGCTGATTCGATCACCAGGCCAAACACCGAGTAGATCAGGGACCCCAGCAAGGCGGCGCCGAAACCGGTGACCTTGAAACCCGCCAGCAATCCGGCCGCGGCCCAGAACATCAGGGCGTTGATCACGAACAAGAACAGCCCCAGCGTGACCAGGGTGACAGGCAGCGTAAGGATTACCAGCACCGGGCGCAGGGTCGTGTTGAGCAGACCGATGACAAAGGCCGCGATCAGCGCGGTGGTGAAACCGTTCACCTGGACGCCTTCGTACAGGTAGGCCACCGCAAGCAGCGCCGCAGCACTCAAGAGCCATTTGGCGATCAATTTCATTGCCATTCAGCATACCACCGGGGCTGGATTTCGGATGGGCGCTATCATGCGCCTCCCTGCAGGACAGCCATGGCCGCCATTCACATCACCGACATCGAAGCGGCCATCAACCACTGGCGCGAAAGAAAACCCTCAGAGGACGGGTATTCGTTGTCGCCCGAACTGCGCACGCTGGCCGAGGTGTACGGCAAGTTGGTCTATGCCCATGCGACGGACATCGAGGAGACCGACCTGCCGGCACCTGCACTTGCTGCCTGGCTGGCCTGGTACGACACAACGCCCGACACGCCGTGTATCGCGATCTGCTCTACCAGCCAGGGAGACGAGACCTGCAAAGGTTGTGGGCGGAGTTTTGACGAGGTGCAACGCTGGACCGAAATGGGCCCGGTGGAAAAACGGGTCACCTGGCGCCGCATCAGCCTGGAGGCGAGCGCCTGGCGGTTTAACCGCTACGCCGAGCGTGCCGCCGAGAACCCCAGGGGCCGGTGATCACTTCCAGGTGACGGGTTCGACGTCCACGTTGACTTTTCCGTCACCCAGCATCAGCATGTTTTCCTGGATGGTGGCCTGGAGCTGCATGCTGCGTTGCGCGAGCGCGCCGAGTTGTTGCGCGCTGTCGGTCGGCACCCGGTAGACATGCAGGTTCTGGGGTCGGGTCAGCTTGGATTCGATGCCGCGCCACCAGATCTCGGCGGCATGGCCGAAGCAGTAGGCGACGACTTCGTCGGCCTTCCCGCAGGCCTTGGTCAGGGCCTTGTCGTCTGGCTGCCCCACTTCGACCCACAACCGGGTGCGGCCGGTGTAATCGCGCAGCACCACGTCGGGCTCGTCGGGGTCGGACAAGCCGGCCCCGAAGCCCAGCACCGCGTCGCCGTTGCAAAGCGTTTGCAGCTTGTAGGCCTGCAGGGCCAGCGCCGCCAGCCGCACCATCATGCGTTCGTCGGTCTCACTCGGGTGGCGGGCCAGCGTCAGGGTGTGGTCGGCGTAGTAGCCGTGGTCGATGTCGGCGATTTGCAGGCTGGCCTTGAAGACCGTGGATTTGGTGGCCATAACCGGGCCGCTCAGACGCGCCGCGCGAGTTCGGCCGCCATGCCGGTGTAACTCGAAGGGGTCATGGCAAGCAGGCGCTCCTTGTCGGGCAGTGGAATGGCCAGGCCGGCGATGAAGCCGCGCATGAGTTCCCGGGTCATTGGTTCACCCCGGGTGAATTTTTTCAACTGCTCGTAGGGCTGCTCCAGGCCATACCGGCGCATGACGGTCTGGATGGGCTCGGCCAGCACCTCCCAGGATGCGTCCAGATCCGCCGCAATGGCTGCCTGGTTGAGTTCCAGCTTGCCCAGCCCTGCGGCCAGCGATTCATAGGCCAGCACCGCATACCCGAGCGCCACACCCATGTTGCGCAGCACGGTCGAATCGGTGAGGTCGCGCTGCCAGCGGCTGATCGGGAGCTTTTCGCTCAGATGGCGCAGCAGGGCATTGGCCAGGCCGAGGTTGCCCTCGGCGTTTTCGAAGTCGATCGGGTTGACCTTGTGCGGCATCGTGCTGGAGCCGACCTCGCCCTCGCGCAACTTCTGCTTGAAATAGCCCAGGCTGACATACCCCCACACATCGCGCGACCAGTCGATCAGGATGGTGTTGGCGCGTGCCACCGCATCGAACAGTTCGGCCATGTAGTCATGTGGCTCGATCTGGATGCTGAACGGCTGAAACTGCAGGCCCAGGCCCCAGGGCCGGATGCCGGTGTCGGCATTGGCCTCGGGCGTCTCGACCACCTTGCGGGCGAAACCTTCCCAGTCAAAGTCCGGCCAGGCCGACAGGTGCGCGTTGTAGTTGCCGACGGCGCCGTTCATCTTGGCCAGGATACGCACCGCCGCAATGCGGTCGCAAGCTGTTTGAAGGCGCACCACCACATTGGCGATCTCCTTGCCGACGGTGGTGGGGCTGGCGGTCTGGCCATGGGTGCGGCTGAGCATGGGCACGTCGGCATGGGTGCGGGCCATTTCGCGCAGCTTGAGCAGCAGGCGGTCCAGCCCCGGCAGGACCACCACGTCGCGGGCCGCCCGCAATTGCAGCGCGTGGCTGGTGTTGTTGATGTCCTCGCTGGTGCAGGCAAAGTGCACGAACTCGTTCGCGTTCAGCAGTTCGGGGCGCGATTCGAACTTGGACTTGATCCAGTACTCGACCGCCTTCACATCGTGGTTGGTGGTCTTCTCGATTTCCTTGATGGCCAGCGCGTCGGCAGCGGTGAAGTTCTTGACCAGGCCCAGCAAGTATGTGCGCGCGCCCGAGCTCAGTGGCTTGAATTCAGAAAAACCGGCGTCACTCAAATTCACGAACCAGGCAACCTCGACCTGCACCCGGCGCTGCATGTAGCCCTGCTCGCTCATAAGCGGGCGCAGTTGCGCGAGTTTGCCGGCATAACGGCCGTCCAGTGGCGAGAGCGCGGAAATCGGGGCGAAAGACATCGGCCGATTGTAGGTGCCGGGTCAGGCTTCACGGTCGTGAAGCGGCCGTCAAACCCATTGGCTAGAATGGCCCGACGCAGCAAACTGATGAACCCATGAAACTAATCGGATCGACGACCAGCCCCTATGTACGCAAGGTGCGTGTAGTCATGGCAGAAAAGAAGCTGGACTACCAATACGTCACCGAGAACGTCTGGTCGGCCGAAACCCGCATCGGCGAGTCGAACCCGCTGGGCAAGGTGCCATGCCTGGTGATGGAGGGCGCCGAAGCCTTGTTCGATTCGCGCGTGATCGTCGAGTACCTCGACACCCTCTCGCCGGTTGGCAAACTGATTCCGACGCTGGGCCGTGAGCGGGCCGAGGTCAAAACCTGGGAGGCCCTCGCCGACGGTGTGCTCGACGCGGCCGTGATGGCCCGCATGGAAGCCACCTGGGACGGTCGTACCAAGGCCCAGCGCAGCCAGGAGTGGATCGACCGGCAAATCGGCAAGGTGCACGCGAGCGTGAAAGCCATGGGCAAGGGCCTGGCAGAAAAACCTTTCTGCGCCGGCATTCACTTGAGCCTGGCCGACATTGCCGTGGGTTGTGCGTTGGGTTACCTGGACCTCCGCTTCGCCGAGATCCCGTGGCGCACCGACCATCCCAATCTGGCCAAGCTGCAGGACAAGCTCTCGTTGCGTGCCAGTTTCGCGGACACCGCACCCTCTTGAGCCGGCGCCGCGCCCGGCCAGCGCCGGCGAGTGTCAGTTGCCGGTGAACCTTCGCACCAAGGGAAAGTAGAGGCTGGCTGGCAGCAGTTCCAGCGCCTTGAGCCAGAGCGTGAAACGTTTCGGAAAATGGATTTCGAACGCGCCCTTGCCCCAGCCATGCACGATGTCGTCGGCTGCCTGCGCCGGGGTGATGAGGGCCGGCATCTTGAAGGTGTTCTGCGCGGTCAGGGGTGTTTCCACAAAGCCGGGATTGATCAGCGATACGTTCACCGCCTTGTCGTGCAGGTCCAGGTACAGCGTTTGCGCCAGGTTGATCAATGCGGCCTTGGTGGGCCCATAGGCCAGGCTGTTGGGCAGGCCACGGTAACCGGCGACACTGCCGACCAGGCTGACGAAGGCCTCTCCCCGCGTGGTGCGCAGGAGGTGCGGCAGCACCGCGTCCAGCAGGTACAAGGCGCCGACATAGTTGATCTGCAGGTGGCGCTCCATGTCCGGCACGTCCATCGCGTCGGCACGCATGGCACGGTAGTGGCCGGCGCAATACACCATGCCATCCAGCCTGCCCATCGCCAGCACGGAAGCGCTGGCCACCGCCACGGCGTTCCTGTCGGTCACGTCCAGGGGCAGGGCGATTGCGCCGGGGTGTTCGGCGACAAACGAATGCAAGGCGTCCGCTGAACGGGCCGACACGATCACGCGTGCGCCCAAGGTGTGCAGCCTGGATGCAGTCGCACGGCCGATGCCGGTCGACGCGCCGACCATCCAGACGGTCTTGTCGCGCCAGTTGGTAATTGGGGAGTTCAGTGGCATGGTGGGGTCGTTGTCGGCGAGTGGCTAGCGCTTGCTGAACGACAGCGTCACTTCACCCAGATAGATGCCGAACTTGCTCATGCGCGCCTTGTTGAGCATCACCTTGTTGTCGACCAGGTACATCCAGTCGTCGAACTGAACCTCGTAGGGCGTGCCGTCTACGGCCAAGGCCATCGTGTAGGACCAGTGGAAGGTGTTGCCGCTTTGCTGGCCATTGGCAATGCCCACGACGTCGTCGGCGCGACCGGTGTACGACCCGTCTGCAAGTCGGGTCAGGCGCCAGATGCGCCGCTCGCGCGTGCCATCCGAGTAGGTGAATGCTTCGTCCAGGATGCCGTCATTGCCCTGCCAGCTGCACTGCATCAGCACCGTGAAGCGTTTGACAACAGTGCCGGAGCGGTCGGTGAACACGCCATGCGCGTCCAGTGTGCCGTTGAAGTAGGAGCGCAGGTCGAGGACCGGTTTTTCATTCGCATAGGACGTGATCTGCTGCGAACCGCAACCGGCCAGGCCTGCGGAGAGAACGACTACAGCGGTGCCGGCGGCACTGGTCAGCAGATGGCGACGGTTCATGGTGTGGCAGACTTTGGTGAGGGTCGGATGATGAGGATGTACAGCGCAGAACCGGCTGCCAGCTTGAGCAGGCAAGGCAGCAGGCAATAGGCGATCGTCAAGGCCTGCAAGGCAGCGGCATCCCGCACGCCAGGTGCATAACCGAACAGGCCCAGAAGTGGCAATGCCAGGCCGGCGGCCAGCGCCAGGTTGAGCTTGGTGGCGAAGTTCCACCAGCCGAAATACGCGCCTTCGGAGCGGCCGCGGTCACCGGCGTCGGCAATCACGCCTGCCAGCATGGCGCCGGGCAAGGCGAGGTCGGTCCCCAGCGCCAGTCCGGACAATGCGCAGACCACAAGAAAGGCCGCTGTGTCGCCAGCGCCGAGCTGTGTGGCCCACACGAATGCGGCCACCGCGAGCAACATCCCCAGCAACCAGCTGCGCGCCAGCCCTAGCCGTGCGACCACTGCCAGCCATGCGGGGATGGACAAGGCCGCACACAAGAAATAGACCGCCAGCACGGCCGACTCAATGGCCTTGGGCGCCTGCAGGCGGTCCTGCACAAAAAACAGCACCAGCGTCGCCGGCACGGCGCTGGCAATGCCGTTGAGCACGAAAACCGCCAGCAGACGCCGGAAGGCGGGCCGCGAGAACGGGAGCCAGATGTGTGCACTGGTGTGTTTGCCGGTGGTCTGAGGGCGCAACGCGCCGCTCCAGGCCACCCATCCCAGCGCCAGTGCAACGCAAAACACCGCCAAGGTGACTGGCAGTCCCAGCAGCACCGGTGTGATCGACGCCAAGACCACGCCCAGCAACCCAAGCCCTTCGCGCCACGCCACCACGCGGCTGCGGTAGTGTTCATCACCGCCCAGCATGGCGCCCCAGGACTGGTGTGCGACGCTCAGCGCGCTGTAGGCGGCGTAAGTGACAACCAGCAGCCCCCCGGCCCATGCCAGCAGCGCGTCTGGTGTCAACCCGGGCGGGAAGAAAAGCAGCCCGAAACCAAGCGCCAGCAAGACGGCGGCACCTGCGCCGAAACCCAGCACCGCGCGCAGTGAATGCGCGAACAAACGATCGCACCAGCGGCCTATCACCGGATCAATCAGCGCATCCAGCAAGCGCGCCGCCAACAACACGCCGCCAAGGGCGGCCAGAGGCACGCCGAACTCGCGCGCATAGTGGTTCGGCAGGATCACGTAAAGGGGCAGGGCCACGAAGGCCAGCGGCAGGCCGAGCAGACCGTAACGCAGGCCCTGCGCAAATGTGAGACGGGCCGGATCCCGTGTGGGCGAATTCATCAGCGGGTCGCTGGTTGCGCGGCCAGGGCATCGCGCAGCCGGGCGTCGGAGGACTGTGCAGACAGCCAGATGCCGAAGAAGCGGCGGGAAAAATCCGCGTCCGCAATGGCTCCGGCCGGCTGCCCGTTGAGGTGAAAGCGTGCGCCCTCGCCGGGGCGGTGGACGCCGGTGAGCCGGTCGCCTTTGCGTACATCCGGGAATACCTCACGCATGCGGCGTGTCCAGGCGTCCAACTGGGGCTCGGTCGCCCCTGGCTGGCGCCGCATCTCCGCTGCCGAGCGCTTGGCGATGGCCTCGCCAGTGAAGTCACGCAGGTAGGTCAAAGAGAGTGCGAATGCGTGGCGGTCGTAGTCCTGGGCCGAGAAGCCCGGCATCACCCACAGGCTGGCGTCGTAGACACTGAAGCCCAGAAACGTGAAACGCACGTCGCCGCCCAGCGCGGCGTTGGGCAGGTCTGCGTGGACTTCTTGCGGAGCGGTTCGGGCCACCGCCGGGCCCAGCGCGAAAAACAATGCCAGCGATACCGCCAATTGCCGCCGCGTTGCCATCAGGGCGCCTTGACCAGCGTGTACTGCACCAGGTCGATGTTCGCCATGTCGAACGCCGCCTCGCAATAGGCCAGGTAGAACTCCCATATGTGCAGGAAGCGTTGGTCGAAACCCAGCGCCAGGATGTCGCTGCGCCGGTTCAGGAAAGACTGCCGCCAGCGGCGCAGGGTTTCCGCGTAATCGTGTCCGAATGCGAATTCGTCTTCCACCACCAGCCCGGCGGCTGCTGCTTCGCGCCGGAACTCCGACGGACAGGGAAGGCATCCGCCCGGAAAGATGTATTGCTGGATGAAGTCGGTCGAGTGGATGTAGCGCTTGAACAGAGCATCGTCGATCACGATGCTCTGGATGCAGGCGCGGCCCCCCGGTTTGAGGAGTCGGCTGATGGCCTGGAAATAGGTCGGCCAATAGGCCTGGCCAACGGCCTCGACCATTTCGATCGAGCAAATGGCGTCAAAGGGGCCGTCCTGAATGTCGCGGTAGTCCTGCAGCCGCAAGTCAGCTGTTTGGGCGGCACCGGTTGCGACACCGAGTCGCTCCATGCGTTGATGCGCGAATGCGAGTTGCTCGGTGCTCAGGGTCACTCCGGTGATCGAGGCATCGAATTCGGTCGTCACCATTTCTGCCAGCGCGCCCCAGCCGCAGCCAATCTCCAGCACCCGGTCACCGGGTCGGACCCGGGCCATTCGCACTGCCCGACGCACCTTGGCAAGCTGCGCGTCGCGCATCGGGCCGTCGAGATTGCCTTCGAACCATGCAGACGAATAGTTCATGGTGTCGTCCAGCCACAGCGCATAGAACGGATTGCCCAGGTCGTAGTGGGCGTGGATGTTTTTCTGGCTGTTGGCCTTGGTGTTGCGGTGCAGCCAGTGCCTGATGCGGTAAATGGCGCGCCCCGCCCAACTGCCATAGATCACGTCCTCGACCTCGCGGCGGTTGGCGATGAACAGCTTCAGCAGGTCGGTCAGGTTGGGGGTGGTCCAGTCGCCGGCGATGTAGCTCTCCGCAAAACCGATGTCCCCCGATTTCAGCGCGGCACCACAAACGTTCCAGTTGCGCAGTACCAGTGTCGCCGTCAATCGACCTGCGCCATGGGCGCCCGACGGGTCACCGAAGACCTGGACCGACCCGTCGGGCAACTGCACCGACAACACGCCGTGGCGCAATCGACCCAGCATGCGCAGGGCGGTTCGTGCCGCAGCCGGCGCACGTGTGAGACCAGGGGCGGAGGTAAATGTGGTGGAGTTCATGGCGAGGCGGGAGGGCGTTGTGCTTGCAAAAAAGGGGCTAGCGGGTCAGGAACTGGTCTGGCAGCGCGGGTTTGCGGATGAACTTCACGCGCTTGAGCCACAGGCGCAACGCCTGCAGGTGGATATGGAAGGCGACACCCAAGGTCATCGCCGGGTGGCGCCACACGGCCTTGCGGATGGACGAAGCGGTTACCGGCTCCAAGGTGCCGCTGACACTGGTCTGCAAGACCGGGCCGTCGCTGTCGTCGTAGTCCACCCGTGCGACGGTCTTTTCCACGCCCGCGTGGACCGCCCGCATGAAGCGGAACCGGTACAGGCCCTCGACTTTCAGGAACGGCGATACATGGAATACCTTGCTGGCGCTGAGTTCAACGCCATACTTCGGCGCATCGAGCAGGTAGCAGTGGCGTTCGCCGAAAGTGTTGTTGACCTCGGCCACTATGGCGCGCAGCGACCCGCCGTCGTCGTTGGCCGCGCGGTGGCAATACCAAAAACTCACAGGCTTGAAGGTGTACCCCAGGACCCGCGGATAGCAGTGCAGCCACACCTCGCCGGTCGCGTCGGTGATGCCTTCACGTTGCAACATGGCGTCGAGCCAGCCGAGCGCGCCACCGTCGGCCGGGCTGCGGCCGTCGCCATGGTCGCGATCGAAAAAGCTCAATGCTGCGGGCCGATTCCAGGCGAGCGCGGTGTTCGCCGCTGGTGCGGATGCATCGCGCATGGCGCGCATCGGTAGCAGCAGGAAATAGGTGGGGTACACGAAGCTGTTTTGCGCAGGGCGCAATCGCGAATGCCGGACCGCCCCGAACCCGATCAGCGGAACGGAAGGCGCGGGCAGGGTGGTCGCCAATGTCATTTGCCAGCTCCCCCTGGTTTGTGCAAAACATCAAGTATCTGCTGTGCCGCCGCGTTGCCGGACTTGAGACCATCCTCATGAAAACCGTAACCGAGCCATGCCCCGCTGTAATAGGTGCCTGCCAGCCCCTGGTTGCGGGTTATCCGTGCCTGTGCCCGGGTTGCCGCAGCGTCGAACACCGGATGCGCATAGTCGAAGTCACCCAGGACGCAGGCCGACGGGATTTCCCGCAACGGATTGAGCGATACCACCACCGGCTGCTGCCAGGGTACGGGTTGCAGCATGTTGATCAGGTAATGCAGGCAGACCTGGTTGTCCTGCCCGGCTGCACCACCCTGCGGCGGATGGCTCTCATAGTTCCAGGCCGCCCAGGCAGCCTTGCGCGATGGCAGCACGGTGGCATCGGTATGAAGAACGGCCCGGTTGCGGTGGTAACGGATCGCGCCCAGGGCCTCGCGTTCTGTTGGTGTCGGGTCGGCGAGCAGGGAGAGTGCCTGGTCGGAATGCGTCGCGATGACGACTTTGTCGAACAGTTCGGTGCCAGAGTCCGTGGCCAGCAGCACCCCACCACCTTCTGTCTGGCCCCGCCTGCGGATCGAGCGGACCGGTGTGTTCAGACGCTTGTCTGCAATGTGCGCCAGAATCTTCGCCACGTAATGGCGCGCGCCGCCCCGCACGGTCCACCACTGCGGACGGTTTGTCACCTGCAACAGGCCGTGGTTGTGGCAAAACCGGACCATCGTCGCAACTGGAAACCGCAGCATCTGGTCTGTCGGACAGCTCCAGATACAGGCCATCATTGGCAGGAAGTACCAGTTGCAGAATGCTTCACCAAAACGGTGTTCGCGCAGGAAATCGCCCAGCGGTTGCTGCATGGACGACTCCAGACCGGACTCGGCGATGCCGGTGGTCAATGTGTTGAAGCGCAACAGGTCGCGCAACATGCCGAGGAACTGCGGGTTGAACAGGTTGCGGCGTTGCGCGAAGACGGTGTTCAGGCTGGAGCCGCTCCACTCGATGGACTCGCGGGTGCCATGTGCAGCGACTTGCACCGAGAACGACATGTCGGACTTTGCGGTCTCGACCCCGAGTTCCTTGAAGAGTGCAATCAGGTGTGGGTAGGTGCGCTCGTTGTAGACCAGGAACCCGGTGTCCACGCCATGCGCGGTTTCGCGTCCGTCGACAGGGAGCGCGACGTCCACGGTGTGCGTATGGCCTCCAAAATAGCTGCCAGCCTCGAACAGCGTGATTTCGGTATGCCGTGCAAGGTGGTGCGCAGCAGCCAGCCCTGCAATGCCCGACCCGACCACTGCGACCTTCATGGTGTGGGCACCTGAAAATCGAAGCGGGACGACGCTGTCGCCAGGCGCGCCGGACCGACTTCAATACAAGCGCACACAGGCGCAGGCAGGGGGCCGCGAAGCATGTGAGACAGGCCCCGCGCGCGCCATGCTGCTGGCCGAACGCAGGCGGTCGGTTTCCCAGGGATTCCTGGAAAAAACGTGGCGTTGTCAAAGGCCTTTGCGCTGTGCATAAATTATTGTAGACTAATTGGTATTTATGCGACTATACAGTTTATATCGACTTTCAACCTGTGCGACAGTCGCGCCTGGTCTGGGCGCAACGGGTTCGTTCACACTAGAATTCCAAGGCCGATAACTGGTCGTCAGGATTGTCCAAAAAGGCGCTTCATGCTCTATCCCGAACTATTCAAGCAATTGGAGTCTGTCCGTTGGGACATGTCCCGGGATATCCCGTGGGACACTTTTGACGCATCCCGGCTGACGGACGAACAGGCGCAAACGATCAAGCTCAACGCGATCACCGAGTGGGCGGCGCTGCCCGCCACCGAGATGTTCCTGCGCGACAACCGGCATGACAGCGATTTCTCCGCCTTCATGTCGATCTGGTTCTTCGAGGAACAAAAACACTCCCTGGTGCTGATGGAGTACTTGCGCCGGTTCCGGCCCGACCTGCAACCGACCGAGGCCGAATTGCATGACGTTCGCTTCGAGTTCGATCCGGCACCGGCGCTAGAGACACTGATGCTGCATTTCTGCGGCGAGATTCGCCTGAACCACTGGTACCGGCGGGCGAGCCAGTGGCACACGGAACCCGTCATCAAGAACATCTACACCCGCCTGAGCCAGGACGAGGCGCGCCATGGGGGCGCCTACCTCAAATACATGAAGCAGGCCATAGGCCGGTTCGGGCTGGAGGCCAAAAGTGCATTCGCCAAGGTCGGGGTGCTGATGGCCAGTGCCCGGCGAACCGCCCAAGCGCTCCATCCCACCAACCTGCACGTCAACAAGGCGCTTTTTCCGCGCGATACGGTCCAGAGCCGCATGCCAAATCCGCAGTGGCTGGAGCATTGGCTTGACCAGCAGATCAAGTTCGACGCAGTGTGGGAGACCCGTGTGGTGGACCGCATCCTGCACAACCTCGGTCTGTTGCTGGAGCGCAGTTTCGGCACCGTGCAGGAACTCAACAAGTACCGCAAGGAACTGGCGCGCGAGCTTGCCGCCACTTTGGCCGAGCCAGCATCACCACGGGCGGTTTGAGGCGGGTCCGCTGGTCAGCGCCAGCATGCGCTCCAGGTTGAACTGGACCTTGCATTCGTGGCGGGCAACGCCGGCGACAATCCTGAATTCGCGCAAGGCGGTGTCCCGGGCCACGTGCTCTCCGGTTGCAAAACCGTCCCGATTGACCAGCACGGCGACCCGTGGCGTGGTGGTGTTGGCGCCCCGGCGCACGACCACGCCGGTTTCGTTGTTGGCCAGCCGCACCAGCGAGCCCGGGGAGTAGACACCGACCGCCTTGATCAGCGCCGCACCGGCCTCGTCGATCTGCCGGTTTTCGTCGAAGTAGCAGGCCTGCATGGCGGCAGCAGCAGGGTCCGGGCGGCGGGACGCCCGTGGTGCCAGCCGTGCGGCAAACATGTCGGCACGTTGAATCAGCCGGGCCATGCGTTGCGCCAGTGTGCGAGAGGACAACGCGCCCGGGCCGGTGCTGTGGTGATCGCGTATAGCCTCCAGCCAGTCCGGGTCGTGCAGCCCCATCTTCTTGAGCAGCTCGGCCGAGCGCTGCGGGTGCTGGTGGATCCGCTGGCGTTGGTCGCTGGTCGGCAACTCCCGCTGCCCGGCAAGGGTGTCCTGCAGGCTGGTCATTCCGACGTTCATCGTGAGCGCGGCCTTGCACAGCGTGCCCTGGTCACGTTCGGGCCATTCCAGCACTTCTCTGGCCGCCAGTCCGCAGACCACACTGACCAGCATGGCGTGTGTGGCACTGTACAGGTCGAATTCGGTGGCGGCCAGGTGGAACAACGCAAAAAGGGCGCCGTCCGGATTGCGGCGCGACCATCGGTCAAGCCGTGTATGCAAGCTCTCGAGGTCGTCCGGAAAATTGACGGTATTCAGGTCGCGCAGCACCCGGTTGCCCTGCACTTGCAGATCCAGCCAGTTTGGGGTGTCCACTCCCAGGTAGTCCCGGTTGACGCCCAGGTCGCGCGTCGTGAGTTTCGCCTGGGCGATCTTGCCCAGGGGGCGGTCTTCCCGGACCAACTCGAAAAGTTTGCCGACAAACGCTTTCTGGTGGCGTTCGGACTCAGACACATCGACAAAGAACCCCAGCCCGCGCCCACGCATGGCCTCCAGATCGGCCCGCGATCCAATCACGTAGCCCTTGCGGGCCAGCAGGATTCCGGTCTCGTCGCGCAACGCGAACGGGAGCGGTTGCCCGATCATGATCGATTCATTGGTGACCTGGACGAGGTTCATGGGTGGTGGAAGGTATGCCCAAGGCCGTTGGACACCGTCAGGCTCAAGCTTACGCCCACGCAGCTGACCCGATTGCTTGGCCAGACGGAGAAACACCGTTTATTTTTGGAGCTTTCTTCAGGTCTGCGCGCCATTTCCCTGGCCAAACACTGCATCCCATAGCGCGAGGACTGAATCCCGCGGCCCCACCAACTGCGTGGCGTCGACCTGTGTGGGCTCTTCGTTCAGCCGCGCGTGGTGCTGAACACGGCGCAGTTCCCGATAGGCCTCGGCCGCCGCAGCTCCGATGCCATCGGGCAGCAGTCCGACATCCTGCGCCAGTTGCAGCAGGGCAATGTTCCCTGCGTTGTCGATCAGTCCGGGGTGGCTGCCTCCCTGCGACAGGACCAGGTATTGCACGACGAACTCGACGTCCACCATGCCGCCACGGCTGTGCTTGACATCGAACTTTTGGGGGTCGACCCGGTGCGCGGCGCGCACCTTTTCGCGCATGCCGATGATTTCCGCCCGCAGGCTCTCGCGCTGGCGAGGGGCAGTGACCACTGCACTGCGGATCTTGTCGAAGCGCTCACGCATCGAGGCGTTGCCCAGCACGAAACGAGCCCGTGTCATGGCTTGGTGCTCCCAGGTCCATGCAGTGTTGCTGCCACGCTGCTGCTGGTAATTCGCGTAGGCGTCGAAGGTGCTCACCAGCAGGCCCGAGTTGCCGTTCGGACGCAAGGCAGTGTCGATCTCGTAAAGGTCGCCCTCGCCGGTCTTGACGGTCAGCCAGTTGATGAGTTTTCGCACAAGGGCCGAATACGCCTCGGATGCGCGTTCGTCGGGGTCCTCGTAGACAAAGACGATGTCGAGGTCGCTGCCGTATCCCAGCTCCTTGCCGCCGAGCTTGCCGTAGGCGATGATCGCAAACTGGGGCTCGTCACGGTGACGCTGCCGCGTGCGGGCCCAGCACCATTGGCTTGTGGTGCGCAGCATGCTTTGCGCCAGCGCGCTCAGGTCGTCCGCCACCTGCTCCACCGTCAACCGGCCTTCCACATCGCGCGCCAGGGTGCGGAAGACTTCGGCGTGGTGTGCGCGGCGCAGCAGGTTGAGCAAGGCCTCGTCATCGTCCTCGGCGGTGGTGGCCAGCGCGGCGCGCCGGTGCTCCAGCTCGGCTTCGAACTCCGCTGGCTCGAAGCGTTCGCCCAGCATGGTGTCGTTGGCGAGTTCATCGATCACGCCCGGATGAAGAAGCAGGTACCTTGCCGGCCAACGGGCATTCCCCAGAAGCCGCAGCAACCGCTGGTGCACGGTTGGGCGCTCCAGCAGCAGCGCCAGGTAGCTTTCGCGCCGAAGCAGAGGCTCGATCCAGTCGGCCAGGCGCACCCCCGCCTCTTCGCTCACGGAACCGTCGCGGATCCAGGCACTCGTGCGTGCCAGCAGGCGCACCAGCCGCTGGCGTGACTCGTCGCGCAAGGCCAGGAAGCGCGGATGTTCGCGCCAGGCCCCAAGCCGATCCCGGAAACTGGCCGGAAGTCCTTCCAGAAATTCAGCGAAATCCATGGATGGTGCGGCACCGGCGGGACCGCCATTGCAGGATTTGCACTCGGGTTGCCCTCCACCGAGCAGGGCATCGAACTCCTGCGCGACCACTTCGCGGTGGCGGTCGAGCTCTGCCAGGAACGGTCGCGTGTCGCCGTGGCCCATGGCCTCGGCCAGCCAGGCGAGGTCATCGTCCCGGGTCGGCAGCACATGCGTTTGCTGGTCATCAAGGTACTGGATGCGGTGTTCCAGGCAACGCAGGAAGACATAGGCAGAGGCAAGCGCAGCAGCAGTGGCCGGTGACATCAGGCCGGCGCGTGACAGACGGGGCAGCGCATCGAGCGTGGCGCGGGTACGCAGTTCCGGAAACTGGCCGCCACGCACGACCTGGAGCAGTTGCACGATGAATTCGATCTCGCGGATGCCACCGCGAGAGAGCTTGACGTCGTTGGTGCGTTCCGGATGGCCGGCGCTGCGCCGGGCGGCGTGTGCCCGGATCTGGCGATGCAGCACGCGCAATGCGTCGAACACGTTGTAGTCCAGGTAACGCCGGAACACAAAAGGCAGCACCACGGAACGCAGGTTGTCGGCCGAACCGCTGGCCACACAATCCAGGGGCGCGACTATGCGGCTCTTGAGCCATGCAAACCGCTCCCACTCGCGGCCCTGTACATGGAAATACTCTTCGAGTGCGCCCAGCGAGATCGCCGCAGGGCCGGAGTTGCCGTTGGGGCGCAATGCCAGGTCCACGCGGAACACGAAGCCATGGTCGGTGGTGTCACCGATCAAGCTGTAGATGGCGCGCACCACCTTGCCGAAATACTCCTGGTTGGAAATGCGGTTGCGGCCCTCGGCGTTGCCGCTCGTCTCGCCATCCTGGTCGTACACGTAGATCAGGTCGATGTCGCTCGAGACGTTGAGCTCGCGTGCTCCCAGCTTGCCCATGCCCACCACCCACAACCGTGCGCGCTGTCCGTCTGCACCCAATGGTGCGCCGTACTGTAGATCGAGGGTCGCCTGCGCCTGGGTGCAGACCAGGTCGAGCGCGAATTCAGCCAACACGGTCATTGCCCCGGTGACTTGCTGCATCGACACCGCGCCAGTGCAGTCCAGGGTCAGCAGGCGCTCCAGCACCAATTGGCGGGTGACCCGCAACGCGCAGGGCAGATCGAGGCCGTCGGAACGCAGCTGCGCGCACAGTGCTGCCATGTGCTGGCGCTCAGGAATGCCCTGCGCGAGCAAACCGGCTTCGGCGGGATATCGACGTCTGACCCGTTGGCCAAAACGTGGGTAGGCAGCTGTCGTCGCAACGGGGGGGGCCTGCTGACCGAGGCGGGTCATAATTCTTGACAGACTCCTTCTCTCACCATGGATGACCAGACGCCCACACCATCGCCGCTATTGAAGGTGTTCGCCTTTGTCGTTCGGTGGTCGCTGGGCGTGCTGCTGCTTGCGTGGTTCATGTTCGCGGCTGGGTGGGGTGCACTGCATTTGCTCATTGTGCCGCGAATCGGCGAGCTGCGCCCACAGTTGGAGGCAAGTGCGTCGCGGGCATTGGGCGTCACGGTGCGTATCGGGGCAATCTCGGCCTACTCCACCGGCATGATCCCGGCATTCGAGCTGGTCAATGTCCGGTTGCTGGATGCGCAGGGTCGCGACGCTTTGCGCCTGCCCCGTGTTCTGTTTTCGTTGTCGCCGAGGTCCGTGCTTGGTTTGCAGTTCGATCAGCTCTACGTGGACCGGCCTACGCTGGACGTGCGCCGCGCGGCCGACGGCAGGTTTTTTGTCGCCGGGCTCGACACGTCGAAGGGGCAGGAAGCCGACAGCCGTTTGCTGGACCAGATCTTCTCCCAACCCGAGTTTGTCATCCGCCAGGGTTCCGTATTGTGGACCGACGAGCTGCGCGGTGTGCCAACGCTGGCCTTGCACGATGTCGATCTGGTGCTGCGCAACACGGCGCGCCGGCATGAGCTTCGCATCGATGCAACGCCGCCGTCGGACTGGGGCGACCGCTTCGGGCTGGTAGCCCGGTTCGAGCAGCCATTCCTGTCCATGGACAACGGCCGCTGGCGGGACTGGTCGGGCCAGGCATTCGCCCACTTCTCGCGCGTCGATGTATCGCAGCTCAAGCGCTACGCGGATCTCGGCGTGGACATTCAGCAGGGCCGTGGTGCGGTGCGCGCATGGGTCGATGTGCGACGTGCCAAAGTTGTTGCCGCGACTGCCGACCTTGCGCTGGCAGACGTCTCGACACAGCTTGGTCCGACGTTGGAACCGCTGCAACTTGCATCGATGTCAGGGCGACTGGCCGCAAAATTGGCACCAGGAACCCTGGAACTTGCCACCCAGGATCTCGCGTTCGATACGCCGCAGGGCCTGCGCTGGCCGGGCGGAAATATCCAGCTGACGCAAACCGATGCCAATGCCACACGAGCAGCACATGGCGAAATGGTTGCCGACCGGCTGGACCTTGCCGCCCTGACACAGATTGCGACCCGGCTGCCGCTCGGTGCCCAAATCCACGGCGCCCTGGCGCGCCATGCCCCGCGCGGCTTGGTCGAGCGTCTCAAGGCCAAGTGGCAGGGGCCCGCCGACGCAATCGACCAGTACCAGGTCCAGGGGCGGGTGCAGCAACTCGAGGTGCAGGCCCTCCCAGCGCAAGCGGCCGGCAACGATATTGCCATCGGCACGCCCGGCATCCGTGGGGCGGCGGTTGAATTCGACCTGAACCAGTCCTCCGGCCGTGCAAGTCTGGTGCTTCAGGGTGGTTCGGTCACGCTGCCTGGCATGTTCGACGAGCCGGTTATCCCGCTGACGCAGCTGGTGGCCGATATGGCGTGGCAGAAGAAAAATGGGAAGGTGCTGGTCCAAATTCCCAAGATGCGGTTCTCCAACCAGGACACCGAAGGCGAGTTGCAACTCAAATGGCAGACTGGCGACCCGGAGCGGGCGCAAGGTCAGGCGCGTTACCCCGGCGTGCTCGACCTGCAGGGAAACCTGACCCGTAGCGTCGCGTCGCGTGTGCACCGTTACCTGCCCCTGGTGTTGCACAAGGAGGTGCGCGAGTATGTGCGCGACGCGGTTCTGGGTGGTACATCCTCCAAGGTCCGGTTCAAGGTTCGGGGCGACCTGTGGGATATGCCGTTTGCGGACCCGAAGCTCGGGGAGTTCTCGATTGCTGCCGATGTCAAGGATGGCGTCCTGGCCTATGTTCCACGGGCCTACCAGGGTGCCGACAGCCTCCCCTGGCCGGTGCTCAACCAGGTGGCAGGCGAGCTGGTGTTGGATCGCAAGAGCCTGCTGGTTCGCGGCGCGCGCGCCGGTTTGCAAGGATTGCCAGCGGTGCAGATTTCCAGGGTTGAGGTGCAGATTGCCGACTTGACGCAGCCAGCTGTTGTCGCCATCGGCTTTGACGCCCGGGCCCCCATGGCCGACCTGCTTGCCCTCGTGAACGGGTCGCCCCTGGGTGCCTTGAGCGCAAACGCACTCACCCAGGCCAGTGCCACCGGGACTGCCGACGCGCGGCTCAGTTTGAACCTGCCGATTCAGGCGCTCGACAAGTCGACGGTGCAGGGCAATCTGGTGTTGGCCGGCAATGATGTGCAGATTTCGCCGGACATCCCGCGCCTGACCCGCGCGCGCGGCACAGTGGGATTCACCGAGTCCGGTTTTTCACTTGCCGGCGTGCAAGGCCGCATGTTGGGTGGGGATGTTCGCCTGGACGGCGGCACGCTGCCTGTGGCGGTTTCCGACGGGCCGGCGCAACGGTCGGCGCCGACGATGGCGATCCGCGTCCAGGGTGTGGCGAGCGCCGAGGGTTTGCGCCAGGCGCGCGAGCTCGGCCTGGTGTCGCGCATCGCGCAACGTGCCAGCGGCAGCGCAGCCTATGTCGCCAACCTGGCCCTGCGCGCGTCAGTGCCGGAGTTCTCGCTGTCCAGCAACCTGACTGGCATGGCGCTGGACCTGCCGGCGCCGCTTTCCAAGAGCGCGGAGACCGCCCTGCCGATGCGGCTGGAATCGGCGCTGGTGCGCGAGTCGCTGGCACCGGGGGCTGGCGGGCGTGTGCGTTTGCAGGACCAACTCGTGGCGGACTTCGGGCGCATCGGTTCGGTCACCTATGTGCGCGACCTGTCGGGCGCCGAGCCGCGGGTGGTACGCGGTGCGATCTCCATTGGCCTGGCGCCCGATGAGAGTGCACCACTGCCGCCAGAGGGCGTGCTGGCCAACATCAACCTGGGCAGTTTCGATGTCGATGCGTGGGGCGCTGTTCTGGCCGAGGCGTCCGGCACACGCCTGGCGGACCTGGACCCGGGCGCCTCCAACGTCGGCCAAAGCGGCGCGGCGCGCAGTTACCTGCCCAACGTCGTCGCGTTGCGCGCGCGCGAGCTGCGTGCCGGGGGGCGGCGCTTGCACCAGGTGGTGCTCGGGGGAACCCGTGAAGGACAGTTGTGGCGCGCCAACCTGGATGCCGACGAGCTCAATGGTTATCTGGAGTACCGCCAGCCAGTGGGGGCCGGCGCCGGCCGGGTGTACGCAAGGTTGTCGCGGCTGACGCTCGCGCCGGATTCGGCCAAGGACGTGGAGACGCTGCTGGACAACCAGCCCGGCAGCATTCCGGCGCTCGATATCGTCGTGGAGGATCTGGAACTGCGTGGCAAGAGGCTGGGCCGGTTGGAAGTCGACGCCGTGAACCGGTTGGTGTCGGGTCGCGAGGGTTCTGTGCGCGAGTGGCGACTGAACAAGTTCGACATCACTTTGCCCGAAGCCGCACTGCGTGCTTCTGGCAACTGGGCTGCGATCAATGTGCAAGGCAATTCCGGCGCGCCGGTTTCCCCTGGTGTCGCCGAGCTGCGGCGCACGGTCATGAACTTCCACCTCGACGTTGTCAATTCGGGGGACCTGCTGGCGCGATTTGGAATGAAGGACGTGGTGCGCAGGGGCAAGGGCAGTCTGGAGGGGCAGGTGGCCTGGGACGGTTCCCCATTGACTTTGGACTACGCCTCCTTGGGTGGGGCGTTCAACGTAAATATCGAGAGCGGCCAGTTCCTCAAGGCGGACCCTGGCCTTGCCAAGTTGCTCGGGGTGCTCAGCCTGCAGTCGCTGCCGCGTCGGCTCGTGCTCGATTTCAGGGACGTCTTTACCGAGGGTTTTGCGTTTGACTTCGTGCGCGGCGATGTCCGGATCGAGCGCGGCGTCGCCAGATCGAACAACCTGCAGATGAAGGGCGTCAACGCCGCCGTGCTGATGGACGGCAAGGCCGATCTGCTGAAAGAAACCCAGGACCTGCGTGTGGTGCTGGTGCCGGAGATCAACACCGGAACAGCTTCCCTTATCGCCACCGCAATCAATCCGGCCATCGGCCTGGGCGCTTTCCTTGCGCAAATTTTTCTGCGCCGCCCGCTGATGGAGGCCGCCACCCAGGAGTTCCATGTGGACGGCAGCTGGGTCGACCCAAAGATCACCAAGGTCGCCCGCAGGGCTTCGGCCGGGGCGACCGAGCCCGTCGGCAGCGAAGGCGCTGGCAAGTAAACCGGAGAAGTCACATGAAGATTGCAACGATCCAGATGGTTTCGGCGACATCGGTGCAGGCCAATCTCGCCAGCGCGCGGGCGTTGCTGGAACAGGCGGCCGAAGCGGGCGCCGAATTGGCGGTGCTGCCGGAGTATTTTTGTCTGCTGGGGCAGCGCGATACAGACAAACTCGCGATCCAGGAGGTTTACGGCGCCGGACCGATCCAGCAGTTTTTAGCGGACGCAGCCCGTACGCTCGGCCTGTGGGTCGTCGGCGGTACGCTTCCGATTTCCTGCGATCTGGCTCCGGCCGGGTCGCCCGCCGCCGCACCGGCGACACGCGTTTTCAACAGTTCGCTGGTGTTCTCTGCGCACGGTGAGTGTGTGCAGCGCTACGACAAGATCCACCTGTTCCGCTTTGACAACGGTCGCGAACGGTACGACGAATCGAAAGTCCTGCAGCGTGGCACGCGCCCGGCGACGTTCGAGCTGCCGGCCCGGGATGGCCACGACTGGAAGATCGGCTTGAGCGTGTGTTACGACCTGCGTTTCCCGGAGCTCTACCGGCACTATGCGACCACCGGTGCGGACCTGCTGCTGGTGCCCAGTGCGTTCACCCACACCACCGGCATGGCCCATTGGGAGCTGTTGCTGCGTGCACGCGCGATCGAGAATCTCGCCTATGTTGCTGCGCCTGCGCAGGGCGGTCTGCACGAGAACGGTCGGCGCACCTGGGGCCACTCGATGCTGGTCGATCCCTGGGGGCAGATCCTGAGCGAACGGGCTGAAGGCCCGGGGGTGGACGTGGTCGAACTCGATCTGGCGCGGCTGCGCGAGGTGCGGCTGCAACTGCCGGCGCTGGAACACCGCATCCTGTGACACGCAACGCATCTGCGGCCGGTGCGCGTGGGGCGTCCGGGACGCGCCGATGGGTGTTGTGGGGTCTGCTGGTGGCCCTGATCGTGGGCTTGCTGGCCATGTTGATGTGGCTGGCCGCGCGTTACGAGTCGAGCCAGGTGCAGGACCTGCTGGACCGCGATGCTGCAGAGGCGGTCAGTGACGTCCGAAGCAGGTTGCTGCGAAACGTGCAGTCATTGCAGGCCCTGCAGTCGCGCAACCAGGAACCATCCGGGCGCTGGTCAGCGCAGGCCGCGACGATCCTGCGTGAACACCAGGAACTGTTGCGCATCGAATGGCGGGACCGTGCCCTTGCCACCCTGGCACAGGTGGACACGCCGTACCGGACGCCGCTGTTCGACCGGTTGGGTCGCGCCAACGCACAGGCAGAGGTTCAACTGGCCTGCTCGAATGCGCAGCGCGCGAGTGGGCCGGCGTACTCGGCCAGCTATTTCGTTCCCCAGGGCGACGGGTTGGGGCTGCAGGTGATGGAGCTGTGCCTGCCGGTGACCGTCGAGGGCGCGCACGGCGGTTACCTGGTGGCCACCTACGGCCTGAACGAGATGCTGAGCGAAATGGTCGGGCGGCAACTCGTGCGCAACCAGGATGTCATGTTCACCGAGGCCGACGGCACGCGACTGGCATTCCATGGGCTGGCCCGGCGCGGAAACCGCGCGTACTCGGGCAGGCAGTTGATGGACCTGCCCGGCCACACGCTGGTGCTGCGCCTGGACAACTGGCGTGACGGCCCGGATCTGTTTCCCAACTTCCTGACGGCAATGGTTGCCGCGATGGCGCTGGCGCTGGTGTCGGTGCTGGTTTTGCTGGGGCGTGATACCCGGCGCAGGCTGCGCGCCGAGCGCAGCTTGGCCGACGCACTGGCGTTTCGCAAGGCCATGGAAGACTCACTGGTCGCCGGGCTGCGCGCGCGCGACACGCTGGGCCGCACCAGCTACGTCAACGCGGCGTTCTGCGAAATGGTTGGCTTCTCGGTGCAGGAACTCCTGCACCCGGACTTGAATGCGCCCTACTGGCCACCTGAACTGGCGCAGGAGTACCGGCAGCGCCAGTTGGGCCGCCTGGCCGGCAACACACCGCCACGCGAAGGTTTCGAATCGGTTTTCATGCGCAAGGACGGGTCGCGATTTCCGGTCATGGTTTTCGAGGCCCCCTTGATTGACGTCCAGGGGCGCCAGGCTGGCTGGATGAGCGCCGTGCTGGACATCAGTGAGCAACGGCGGGTGGAGGAACTCTCGCGTGCATCCCAGGAGCGGCTGCAGGCAACGGCCCGGCTGGCGACCGCAGGCGAAATGGCGTCGCTGCTCAGCCATGAGTTGAACCAGCCGCTCGCGGCGATTTCGAGTTATGCGACCGGGTCGATCAACATGCTGCGTGACACCGGCGGGCCGGACAACGTCGGGCTGATCATCCAGGCCCTGCAACAGATCGCGGAGCAGTCGCAACGGGCCGGCCGGGTCATCAAGAGCGTGCACGACTTTGTGCGCCGGCGCGAGCAGGTGCATGAAACCATCGCGCCGGGTCAACTCGTCGAGGCCATCATGCCACTGGTGACTTTGCAGGCGCGCAAGTTGTTGGTACGGATCCAGATCACGCTCGAGCCTGACTTGCCCGCGGTCCGGTGCGACCGCACCATGATCGAACAGGTGCTGCTGAACCTTGCCCGCAACGCGATGCAGGCGATGGACTGCCCTGGCCAGGGTCTTCGCAGCATGTCGCTCGAGGTGCGCCGCGCGGTGAACGGGGATCGGGAATCCGGCTTGCATTCCTGGACCGAATTTTCCGTGGCTGACACCGGCCCCGGAATTCCGGGGCCGGTTGCTGAAAAGCTCTTCACACCCTTTTTCACGACCAAACCCGAAGGCATGGGGCTGGGACTGAGCCTGTGCCGCACGGTCGTCGAGCAACATGGCGGAACGTTGACCTTCGAGACCGACCCGGCGCACGGAACTGTCTTCCGGTTCACCCTGCCCACCGCGGCGATCCGGTAGCATTGCGCCATGCAGCCCAGTGTTGATGCCACCGTGTTCATTGTGGACGACGACGCCGACGTGCGGGCCGGCCTGGCCTGGCTGCTGCGCTCGCGCCATCTGCCAACCCGGGAGTTCGACAGCGCGGTGTCTTTCCATGGGATGTTGCAGGCGGGCTTCGTCCCCGAACAACCCGTGTGTATGCTGCTGGACGTGCGCATGCCCGGCATGAGCGGGCTGGCCTTGTTCGACAGCCTGACGGAACGCGGCTTGGTGCAGGTGATGCCTGTGATCTTCCTGACCGGCCATGCCGACCTGCCCACCGCCGTGGCCATGGTCAAACGCGGAGCTTTCGACTTTTGCGAGAAGCCGGTCTCGGACAACGCATTGGCGGACCGTGTCGAGCAGGCCATCGCGCAATCGTCACAACAAATCGCGCAGCGCGGCAGACGGGCGGCCGTGGCGCGCCGTCTGGACGAACTCACCGATCGGGAACGTGCGGTCATGCGCCTGGTGGTGGAAGGCCTGCCGAACAAGTTGATTGCCGACCAGCTGGATATCAGCGTGCGCACGGTCGAGGTCCACCGGGCGCGGGTGTTCGACAAGATGGATGTGAAGTCGGCAGTGGAGCTCTCCAATCTGCTGCAGCAGCGGTGAATCAGGGCGGTTTGTCTGTCGATTGTGGTGCGTTGTCCGGGCCCCGCACTGCCGGATCGTCTGGCTTCGGCGAGTTGTCTTGCGGGGTGGGCAACTCTCCGTTTGTGCGACCGGAAAACATCGTCCACCACACTATCAGGAGCAGCAGGGCGAGCGCGCCGAGCGCTTCAAGCAAAATCAGGACCATGAATCGACTCTCTGGGCGTGCCGCCCGTTTCTGGGCCGTGTTGGCCATTGTAGGAACGCTGTGGAACTGCGCTGGCGGCCCCACGCCCGGCGCCGACTCCTCGCCAACCGTGTCGCCGGTCGACCCTGCCGTGGCTGCTTTGCCCGGTGTCGACGACGGGCCGCTTCCGACGCCCATGTTGCAGCCGCGGAGCCGCTGGGTCGCGGCGCGGTGGGCCGAGTTGCCCGGGTTTCCGAACGACGCCTTGAACGAAGCCTGGAACGCCTGGATCCGATCCTGCGAGCGCCCTGGCGCGGCGTTCGCTGCGCTGTGCCCCGAAATTCGGCTGCTTAGCCTGGCATCGGGCGAGGAGCAACGCCGATGGATGCTGCAACGGCTGCAGCCATACCGGGTGGAGCCTTTGGGCCTGGCCACCGATGGGCTGCTGACGGGTTATTACGAGCCCACTTTGCAGGCATCACGCACCCGGCGTGCAGAGTACCAGGTTCCCCTGTACGGACCGCCGCCGGGGCTGGCCTCGCGCAAGCCCTGGTACACCCGCAAGGAAATGGAAACGCTGCCCGAGGTGGTTTCACTTCTGAGCGGCCAGGAGATTGCCTGGCTCGCCGACCCGATCGATGCCCTTGTGCTGCAGATCCAGGGTTCTGGACGCTTGCGCTTCGTTGATGCCGCAGGTGGCGCCCAGATGGTGCGGCTGGCTTATTCCGCGACCAATGAGCAGCCTTACGGCAGCGTCGGTCGCTGGCTGCTGGACCAGGGTCAATTGCGTGAAGCCTCCTGGCCCTCGATCAAGGCCTGGATCGCCAAGAACCCACAGCGCATCCGCGAACTGCTATGGAGCAATCCGCGCATGGTCTTCTTTCGCGAGGAGCCGCTGTCCGACATGGACGCCGCATTTGGTCCCAAAGGCGCGCAGGGCGTGGCACTGACGCCAGGCCGTTCGATCGCAGTCGACCGCGACAGCATCCCCTATGGCACGCCGGTGTGGCTGGTCTCTGGCGGGCCGGTCCTCAACCTGCAACGACTGGTGCTCGCCCAGGACACCGGCAGTGCGATCACCGGCGCGGTGCGGGCCGACTACTTTGCGGGCTGGGGTCCGCAGGCAGCCGATCTTGCGGGGCGGCTCAAGCAGCCACTGCAGTTGTGGGTGTTGTGGCCCAAATGACTGGCTTCTAGTCGCCGCCTCGGGGGGCAGCGCAGTACACGAAGTGACAAGCGTGGGGGTCACGAACCGGCACGTGGCCCCAGATGGCCCAGCGGCAGAGACGTGCTGGCCTTGACCTCGCCCAGCGAAAAGCTGGTGTGCAGGTCTTTCACGTTGGGGAGATTCATCAGGCTGCCGAGCGCAAAGCGGGAAAAGCTGTCCAGGTCCTGTGCCACCACCTGCAGCGCGAACGTGCCGGTGCCGCTGATGCAGTGGCAGGAGATGACCTCCGGCAGTTTGCGGATTGCCTCTTCCAGGGCGCGTGTGCCGTCGCCGGTATTGCGCTCCGCGTCCAGGCGCACAAACGCCAGCACCCCGAGGCCGATCTTGCGCCGGTTGATCTCGGCCCGGTAGCCGGTGATGCAACCGCCCTCTTCAAGTGCCCGGACCCGGCGCCAGCAAGGTGCGGCGCTCAAACCGACACGCTGCGCAAGCTCTGCGTTGGTCAGGCGGCCGTCGCTCTGCAAATGATTCAGGATTGCGATGTCAAACCTGTCGAGTGTTTCCATTTGAAAAGACATATCTTGCCAAGCGGCATACACTTTGCGTTGCCATTTTTCGCCACCGACGCGGTGTCTGCGTCTGCCAACCATGCCGCCCAGGCGGACAAGATCCTTTATGGAGAACCGCACGATATGAACGCTCCGCTCCCCGAACACATCCGCAAGGCCCTGGAAACCGTTTCGCTGGACGACAAATACGCGCTTGACCACGGCCGTGCTTTCATGAGCGGCGTGCAGGCACTTGTGAAGCTGCCCATGTTGCAACGCGCACGTGATGCGCTGGCAGGCAAGAACACGGCCGGATTCATCAGCGGTTACCGAGGGTCTCCGCTGGGCGGATACGACCAGGCGCTCGTGAAGGCGGCGCCCTACCTCAAGGCGCAGAACATCGTATTCCAGCCTGGCGTGAACGAGGAGTTGGCTGCCACCGCCTTGTGGGGTACGCAGCAACTGGGTTTTGCACCGCCGGGCACGAACCGTTTTGACGGCGTTTTTGGCATCTGGTATGGCAAGGGGCCAGGTGTGGACCGCTGCTCCGACGTGTTCAAGCACGCCAACATGGCGGGCACCACGCCCTGGGGTGGGGTGATCGCTGTGGCCGGCGATGACCATATTGCCAAGAGTTCCACATCGGCGCACCAGAGCGACCATATCTTCAAGGCCTGCGGCCTGCCGGTGTTTTTTCCGGCCAATGTGCAGGAAATCCTGGACCTGGGGGTCCATGCATTCGCGATGAGCCGCTTCTCGGGTGTTTGGGCCGGCATGAAGACCGTCCAGGAGATCGTCGAGTCGAGCGCGACGGCGGCGGTCGATCCCCATCGTGTGCAGATCCGTATCCCGACCGACTTCCCCTTGCCGCCCGAAGGCGTCCATATCCGCTGGCCTGACCACGCCCTGGACCAGGAGGCGCGCCTGTTCGACTTCAAATGGTACGCCGCGCTGGCCTATATCCGCGCGAACCGGTTGAACTACAACGCCATCGAAGGCCCGAACGACCGGTTTGGCCTGATTGCCAGTGGCAAGGCCTATAACGACACCCGCCAGGCGCTGATCGATCTGGGGCTGGACGACGCCACTTGCCGCCAGATCGGTATTCGCCTGCACAAGGTCGGCGTGGTGTGGCCGCTCGAGGCGCAGCTCACACGCGAGTTCGCCACTGGCCTTCAGGAAATTCTGGTGGTGGAAGAGAAACGCCAGGTCATCGAATACCAGCTCAAGGAGGAGCTCTACAACTGGCGCGCCGATGTGCGTCCCAACATCTACGGCAAGTTCAATGAAGTCGAGGGTGATTTCTCCGGTGGCGAGTGGTCAATACCCAACCCCGCAGCCAACACCTTGTTGCGCGCCAATGCCGACCTGTCGCCGGCAATCATCGCCCGTGCCATTGCGCAACGCGTCAAGCGGCTGGGGGTGGGTGGCGACATGCTGGCACGGATCGACGCGCAACTGGCCATTCTGGAGGCCAAGGAGCGCGCGATGCAGGTCCTGGAGCTCGGCGCCGCCAAAGGAGCCGACCGGGCGCCATGGTTTTGTTCCGGCTGCCCGCACAACACGAGCACCAAGGTGCCCGAGGGTTCACGCGCCATGGCCGGTATCGGTTGCCACTTCATGGCGATCTGGATGGACCGCAGCACGGTTGGCTTCACCCAGATGGGCGGCGAGGGAGTGCCATGGGTCGGCCAGCAACCGTTTTCGACCGACCAGCACATGTTCGCCAACCTGGGGGATGGCACCTATTTCCACAGTGGCCTGCTGGCGGTCCGTCAGAGCATTGCAGCTGGCGTCAACATCACCTACAAGATCCTGTACAACGACGCGGTTGCCATGACCGGCGGGCAGCAGGTCGGTGAGCGCCCCGAGGGGCATTCGGTGGCCCAGATCGCGCAGTCGATGCGCGGCGAGGGCGCGGTGCGCATCGTGGTCGTCACCGACGAGCCGGACAAGTACACCGGCGTGCGCCTTGTCGAGGGCGTGGCGGTGCACCACCGCGACGAACTCGACGCGGTTCAGCGCCAGTTTCGCGAGATCAAGGGCACCACGGTCATCATCTATGACCAGACCTGCGCCACCGAAAAGCGGCGCCGCCGCAAACGCGGCAGCCTGGTCGACCCCGCCAAACGCGTGGTCATCAACGAACTGGTCTGCGAAGGCTGCGGCGATTGCAGCGTGCAGTCCAATTGCCTGAGCGTGGAGCCGCTGGAGACCGGGTTCGGCCGCAAGCGCCAGATCAACCAGTCAACCTGCAACAAGGACATGTCGTGCCTGAAAGGGTTCTGCCCCAGCTTTGTCACCGTGGAAGGTGGCCAACTGCGCAAGAAGACACGCGACAAGGTGCCGTCACCATTCGAGCTCGGCCCGCTGCCTGAGCCGGAGCCAGCCAGTCTCGACACCCAACCGGGGCGGGTCTGGGGTGTGGTGGTTGCCGGTGTCGGCGGCACCGGTGTGATCACGATCGGGCAGTTGCTGGGCATGGCTGCCCACATCGAGGGCAAGGGCATCGTGACCCAGGATGCGGGGGGCCTTGCGCAAAAGGGCGGCGCCACTTGGAGCCATGTACTGATAGCCAGTGCGCAGGGCGATATCCGGACCACGCGTGTGGGCATGGCTGCGGCCGACCTGATCATCGGCTGCGATCCGATCGTCACGGCCAGCAAGGAGACGATGGCGCGCATGCGCGAAGGGCGCACACACGTCGCGCTCAACTCCAACAGCACACCGACGGCCGCATTCGTAAAAAACGCCAACTGGCAGAACCCGGCCGAGGCCTGCGCTGCGGCCATCACCACTGCCGTTGGAAGTGCCGGTGTGGCAGCTTTCAACGCTGACGCGGCGTCCACCAAGCTGATGGGCGACAGCATCTACACCAACCCGATGATGCTCGGGTTTGCATGGCAAAAGGGCTGGATCCCACTGGGGCGGGATTCCCTGGTGAGGGCAATGGAACTCAACGCAGTGGCCGTCGACAATAACAAGGCAGCGTTCGAGTGGGGGCGGCGCGCCGCGCACGACTGGCCTGCCGTCGAGAAGTTGCTGGCGCCGGCCCAGGTGCTGCAGTTCGTGAAGCGGGAGTCGCTGGACGACCTGGTCAAACGCCGCATCGAGTTCCTTACCCTTTATCAGAACGCCGCATATGCGCAGCGCTACAAGGCGTTTGTGGACAAGGTTCGCGCGCGTGAATCGGCGCTGGGCAAGACGCTGCTGGCGGAGTCGGTGGCGCGTTACCTGTTCAAGCTCATGGCCTACAAAGACGAGTACGAGGTGGCGCGTCTGCACACCGACAGCAGCTTCCTGAAGCGCGTGAACGACATGTTCGAGGGCGATTTCAAGCTGAATTACCATCTCGCCCCACCCCTGCTTGCCAAGCGCAACGCAAAGGGCGAGTTGCAGAAGCAGAAGTTCGGGCCCGGCGTGTTGACCGCGATGCGTGTGCTCGCCCGTCTCAAGGGTCTGCGCGGCACGGCTTGGGACCCGTTTGGCCGGACCGACGAACGCCGCGAAGAGCGCGCCCTGGTCGTCGACTACATGGCCAGCGTTGACGAGGTGCTGAAGACGCTGGACGCAGCCAACCTGGAGGCCGCAGTCGAGGTGGCGCGACTTCCGGAACTGATCCGTGGATATGGCCATGTGAAGGCCCGCAATCTGTCTGCCGTCCGCGTGCAGTGGCAAGCCTGCATGGACCGTTGGCGTGCACCGGCGGCCCAGCCGTCGGACTCACAGATGGTCGGTGTCGCCCGGGGATAAAGCGATTCGCGCGCTGCGCGGCTGAGGCCGATGTTCCACTGCCCGGCGGCAGGCCCAGGATGGGACAGGGGCAACCGCTGCACAAGGTGCACACCACCATGTTGTGCACCTGTGGCGTGTTTTGGCCGCAATCGCCGCCGTGGTGTTGTTTCGAGGTGGTTTACCGAGACAAGCCTTACGGACCTGTTGGTCGCAACAGCGCCGCATACAATCCAAGGTTAGCTGCCAGACGGTGAAAACCTGTCGCGCGCGGATCCTTTTAACTGTTTGTCGTGGAGTTGTCTGTGTTCATTTCTTCCGCTTTTGCCCAAACCGCCCCTGCCGCTACCGGTGGCGACATGCAGTCATCACTGATGAGCATGTTGCCGCTGGTGCTCATGTTCGTGGTGCTTTATTTTGTCATGATTCGCCCCCAGATGAAGAAGCAAAAGGAGCATCGCACCATGATCGACGCATTGGCCAAGGGCGATGAGATCGTCACCGCCGGCGGCCTGCTTGGCAAGGTCGCCAAGATGGGCGACAGCCATCTGGGCCTCGAAATCGCCAATGGCGTGGAGGTGCAGATCCAGCGCAGCGCGGTGGTCCAGGTCCTTCCCAAAGGCAGCATCAAGTAGCCGGCGCCAGGGCTTCCAGGAAATCCCATCATGAACCGTTACCCGGTCTGGAAATACGCGATCCTCCTGGTCGCCGTGCTGGTAGGCATCTTTTATACCCTGCCCAATTTCTTCGGTGAGTCGCCGGCGGTGCAGGTGTCGTCCGCAAAGGCCACCGTCAAGGTGGACTCGGCCACCCAGGGCCGGGTCCTGGAGGCGCTCAAGGCCGCCGGTATCCAGGCCGATGCGATCACCTTCGAAGGCACGTCCATCAAGGCGCGTTTTGACAACACCGAAACCCAGCTCAAGGCCAAGGACGCGATCCAGAAGGCATTGATCCCTGACCCGTCCGACCCGCCCTACATCGTCGCCCTGAACCTGCTCTCGCGGTCCCCGAAATGGTTGTCTTCGCTGGGCGCGGCGCCGATGTACCTGGGCCTGGACTTGCGTGGCGGCGTGCATTTCATGCTGCAGGTGGACATGCAGGCGGCTCTGACCAAGAAGGCCGAGTCACTGTCTGGCGACTTGCGTACGGTGCTGCGCGAGAAGAACATCCGCCATGGCGGCATCAGCCGCGCGGGCCAGACCATCGAAATCCGCTTTCGCGACGCCCAGGCACTGGAGGCGGCCACACGCATCCTGGCCGACCAGTTTGCGGAGTTGCAGGTGGTGTCTGTCCCTGACGGCGCCGACACCAAACTTGCCGCCAGCATCAAGCCGCCAGCAGCACGCACGATCCAGGAGCAGGCGCTCAAGCAGAACATGGTGACGCTGCACAACCGGATCAACGAACTCGGCGTGGCGGAGCCGGTTATCCAGCAGCAGGGCCTGGACCGCATCGTGGTGCAGTTGCCCGGTGTTCAGGATACAGCCAAGGCCAAGGACATCCTGGGCCGCACAGCCACCCTGGAGGTTCGGCTGGTCGACGAGAGCGCGGAGGCACGTGCCGCCGAATCCGGGAGTGGCCCGGTTCCATTTGGCTCTGAGCGTTATCTGGAGCGCAACAGCCAGCCCGTCATTGTCAAGAAGCAGGTCATCCTGACCGGTGAAAATCTGACCGACGCCCAGCCCGGTTTCGACACCCAGACGCAGGAGGCCGCCGTGCACCTGTCGCTTGATGCCAAGGGCTCGCGCATCTTCCGTGATGTGACGCGCGAGAACATCGGCAAACGCATGGCCATCCTGTTGTTCGAAAAAGGCAAGGGGGAGGTCGTGACGGCGCCGGTGATACGCAGTGAGATCGGCGGTGGGCGGGTTCAGATATCCGGCCGCATGACCACCGTGGAGGCGAACGACACCGCCTTGTTATTGCGTGCCGGCTCGCTGGCGGCCCCGATGGAAATCATCGAAGAGCGGACGATCGGGCCCAGCCTCGGAGCCGAGAACATCGCCAAGGGCTTCAACAGCGTCACTTGGGGTTTTCTGGTGATTGTCGCCTTCATGTGCGTGTATTACGCCATGTTCGGCGTCTTCTCCAGCCTTGCGCTGGGGGTGAACCTGCTGCTGCTGGTCGCCGTCTTGTCCATGCTGCAGGCCACACTGACCCTGCCAGGAATGGCCGCCATGGCACTTGCGCTGGGCATGGCGATCGATTCGAACGTGCTGATCAACGAGCGGGTGCGTGAAGAACTCCGCAACGGTGCTTCGGCCCAGGCGGCGATCAATGCCGGGTATGACCGGGCTTGGGGCACTATCCTCGACTCCAACGTCACGACCCTGATTGCCGGTCTGGCTCTGCTGGTATTCGGTTCTGGCCCGGTGCGCGGTTTTGCCGTGGTGCACTGCATCGGAATCCTGACCAGCATGTTTTCCGCGGTGTTCTTCTCCCGCGGCCTGGTGAATTTCTGGTACGGCCGGGTCAAGAAACTCAAGACAGTGTCGATCGGAACCGTTTGGCGCCCCGATGGTGGCACGCCGGTGGCCAACGACGCAGAAGGTAAAATAGCCATGGAATTGTTCTAGATTCGCCGTGACATCCCGTTCATGCGCCATGCGATCGTGCTCAACGTGGTGTCGCTTGTCACATTCCTGCTGGCGGTGTTTTTCCTGGTCAGTCGCGGCCTGCACCTGTCGGTCGAGTTCACCGGCGGAACTGTCATGGAGGTGGGTTATTCGCAGGCCGCGGACGTGGGCAAGGTACGCGGTGTGATCGCCGGCTTGGGGTACACCGACATCCTGGTTCAGAACTTCGGCACTGCGCGCGACGTGATGATTCGTTTGCCTGCACAGAAAGGCGTCAGTTCAGCGCAACAGAGCGAAATCGCGTTTGCTGCCCTGAAAAAGGCAGACCCTGACGCCACATTGCGGCGCCAGGAGTTTGTCGGACCGCAAGTGGGCGAAGAACTTGCAGTAGATGGTCTGAAGGCATTGGGAATGGTCGTGGTCGGGATCATGCTGTATTTGGCGGTGCGCTTCGAGTGGAAGTTCGCCGTGGCGGCAATTGTGGCCAACTTGCATGATGTGGTGATCATCCTCGGGTTTTTTGCGTTCTTCCAATGGGAGTTCTCGTTGCCTGTCCTGGCGGCGGTGCTGGCTGTACTAGGCTATTCGGTCAACGAATCGGTGGTCATATTTGACCGGATCCGCGAGAATTTCCGACGTTATCGCAAGATGAACACGGTACAGATCATCGATAACGCGATCACTTCGACGATCAGCCGTACCATCATCACCCACGGCTCCACCCAGATCATGGTGCTGTCCATGTTGCTGTTTGGTGGCCCCACGCTTTACTATTTTTCGCTGGCGCTTACCATCGGGATTCTGTTCGGAATTTATTCGTCGGTCTTTGTGGGTGCTGCAGTTGCAATGTGGCTGGGCATCAAGCGCGAGGATCTGGTCAAGGGACCGCCGCAGAAGAGCGGCGACCCAAATGATCCGAACGCCGGGGCAACGGTCTGAAACCTTCTTGACGCATGGTGTCCAAACCATCTTCGACGCAGCCTAGCCGGGTGTCCCAGGAAACCAGGGAGCGCTTTGTCGCAGACGCCGGCCGCATGATGGTTGAAATCGTCGCCGCCGCGCAGGAGCGCATGGCGGTGCTGATGAACGAGGCCGGCTCCTCGCGCGAAATGCAGGTCCGCCGTGATGCCTGGACTTTTTACCAGAAAGTAAAAAGCAACTGGCGCGACGGCACGGTGGCAGCTTGGCAAAAGGCACTCCAACCGGTACCCGTGTTTGCCAAGACCAACCCCCTGGACATGGACAGCTTTCAGCTGGTCGGCAACGAGGTGGTGGAGAACAAGATCCTGGCCTCGCGCCTCGTGCTGCGTGTCATGGACAAGGTCAGCTCCGAACTCGATGACCTGCGGTTGAGGGTTCGTTACCTGGAGGGCTCCGAGGAGCTGGACCGCGGTGATATTCTTCGGCCCGAAGTCCTGGTGCTGGTGCTGGTCGAACAATGGGCCGCCGCCGGGATGCCATCGGGCAGCTGGCCGCTGGTGAACGATGTGGTGCAAGGGCTTCTGGTCGAACGTCTGCGCCAGGCCTGCCACAAGGCCAATGCATTCCTGATCGAGCACGGCGTCATGCCCACGATCGAACTGAAGGACCGTGTGCGCCGTTCTGGCCCGCAGGGTGGCGCGTCCAGGCCATCTTCGAGCGCCCGTACCGTGCCTGATTCGATGCATTCCCAGGAGCACCATGACGACGCCGGCAACAGCAGTGGTTATGGTCGCCAGGGGTTCGATGGCGGGGGCTTCTCGCGCGGAGGGTTTCAGCCCAGGGGCGGGTCACGCCCCCCGACAGGCCCATTTCATGGGGCGGAGCCGCATGGTGGAGCCGCACCACAAGATGGGGCGCGCCAAGGCCCATCAGCGGGTGCGCAGACGCCTGTGGGTCCAGGGTGGCCGAAGGATCCCTCCGTAGAAACATCTTCCCAGGACCTGGCTGCGGCACGGCAGCGGGGCGGGGCAATGGGGGGGTATGCGATGACCCACGAAGAAACGCGGATGATGACCGCCGCCACCCCGCTGGCCCGTGCGCGCAGCCGGGCGCAAGGTGTGTTGGGGCAGCTCAAGCGCCTGCTGATCGGCAGAGTCGGGCCGGAATTCGACGCGACGTCCTATGAGCCCGCATCACCTGCACTCGCCGCCGCCATTGCCGCCAGGGTGGACCACAACATAGCTTCTTATGGTGCCAGCGGCACCATGATCGAGGATTACAGCCCGGCAGGGGTCGCGCGGGTTGCCGGCGAGCTGCGGCAGCAGACAGCCGAACTCAAGAACAAGGCAGAAACCAAGGGTGAAAAAGCCACCATCGAGATTGTTGCGCTGATGTTCCAGGCGATCCTTCAGGAAGAGCGTATCCCCCCTGGCATCCGGGTCTGGTTTGCCCGCTTGCAGATGCCGGTGCTGCGTTTGGCACTGGCCGAAGCCGATTTTTTCGGCACTGCCAACCATCCGGCGCGCCAATTGATTGACCGCATGGGTTCTTGCGTGATGGGTTTCGACGCCAGTGGCATCCAGGGCAGTGCGCTTGAAAAGGAAATCAAGCGGGTTGTCCAGGTGATCGAGCAGTATCCGGAAACCGGCAAACGGGTGTACGAATTGGTCTACGCCGAGTTTCAGAAGTTCCTGCAAAAGTTCCTTGCCGGAAATGGTGCCACCCAGAAGGTCGTCAGTGTGGCGCAGCAGGTGGAACAAAAAGAAACGCTGACGATCCAGTACACGATCGAAATGCGCAACACCCTCAAGGAGGTTCCGGTACGTGATGAGATCCGCACCTTCCTGTTCAAGGTGTGGGCCGAGGTGCTGGCGGTGGCTGCGATCCGCAAGGGAGCGCAACATGCCGAAACACTCGATCTCAAGAAGACAGCCACCGACCTGGTATGGGCTGCCAGTGCCAAGCCGAACCGGATTGACCGGGCTCGGGTGATCCAGGACCTGCCCAAACTTCTGCAGCGTTTGCGCGGCGGCATGGCGCTGCTGGGCATGGCGCCCAGCCAGCAGGATATCCATGTCAAGACCGTCAGCGACACACTGGCCGATGCTTTCCTGTCCAAGACCCAGGCAATTCCGCCAGAGCAGATCGAGGCCATGGCCAAGCGCCTGGCCCATCTGGAGGATTTTGTGAGCGAGGACGGCATGGGCGACCTGCCTCTGGATGCGGAAAGCCTCGAGTTGATGCTTGGCATCGACCCGGCAACCATCGACGTTGTGGCCAATGGCGGCTCGAAACCGACCAACGCCATGCTGGCGTGGGCGCAGGAACTGGAACTTGGAGCCTGGTTCACGCTCGACCACAATGGGCGGGTCGCCAAGGTGCAGTTCGTCTGGCGCAGTGATCGCAAACAGTTGCACCTGTTCGCATCCACCGACGGACACACCTATCTGATTCAGGCCGGGCGCCTGGCGGCTTATCTGCAGGCGGGGCTTTTGCTGCCGCAGGAAGAAGAAGCCCTGACGGTCCGCGCGACCCGCGACGCACTGGCCAAGATCGAAGCCAATCCGGAGCGCCTGCTGGGCTGACCAGTCCCGGGGCGCCCCTGTTCAGTCAGTGGGCGATGCGGTTGCCCGGGTCGTCACACAACTCGTCAAGCACGAGTGCATCCGGCTCCAGGCCAAAGCTCCAGTACACCATCAGAACGATGATCTTGAGATCATCAAGGCACAACATCTCAGTGCTCGAAGCCATCGCGCGGTCGATGACCACCTCGCGCATCTGGGCCGAAAGCACCCCGGCGCTCTCCATGAAGTGCAGGAACCCGAGGCAGTGCGGCCCAAGGCGGTTCTGTTCTTCGACGGAAAAAATGCGCATGCTGTCAGCCCCCGCCGGCTGGCCAATCAGATGCGGATCGGGCGCGTCATGTGCCGCTACGCCATGTGTTTGCAGCCCACGGGTTGCCACCCTGAGACCGGTGAGCCACGCCAGTGCTTCCTGAATTTCCTCCGGTTCGAAGCCCACCGCACTCAATTTGCGACCCAGTTGCTCCCATTGCGGACACGCGGCACCGCGCCAGTAGTTTTCATAAACAAACACCAGAACTTCGAACATGACCTCAATATAGCGCAGTTGCCTGGGCCCGATGGCCTGAGGGCGCAACCCGCCCTCAGGCGATGGTGATGCGCTGGAACAGGCCGCCGGGCAGGCGCGCCACCTGGCCATCGAGCTCGAGCGACATCAACTGCGCCTGGAGGTGCGCCGTGTCGAGGCCGGTGCGAGCCAGCAGGGCCTCCAGGCTGACGGGGTCGAAACCCAAGGCTTGAAGGAGGCTGCTGTCCGACGCAACACTGCCGCCGGGCGGGGCTGGTGTGGCGCCGACCCAGCCCCATTCCTCCAGCACATCCTGCGCCGACTCGACCAGCTTGGCGCCTTGCTTGATCAGGAAATGGCATCCCCGCGACTGCGCAGAATGGATTGAGCCCGGAATTGCAAACACATCCCGGCCCTGTTCGACTGCCAGGCGCGCGGTGATCAGCGAGCCGGACTGCAGGGCGGCCTCAACCACCAGGGTCCCGCGCGTGATTCCCGCGATCAGGCGGTTGCGTTTGGGGAAATTGGCTGCGAGCGGGGGGGTCCCGACGGGGTATTCGCTGATGATCAGCCCGTGCCGGGCGATCCGGCGGGCGAGTTCGAGGTGGCGTTTCGGGTAGACGCGGTCCAGCCCGGTCCCAACGATGGCCACCGTCGCGGGGCGGTGCGCTTGGGGGTTCGCTCCCTCCAGCGCGCCGGTGTGGGCGGCGCCGTCGACCCCCAGTGCCATTCCGGAGACGACGGTCAGGCCCGCCGCGGCGAGCGCCTTGCCGAACTGGTGCGCATTTTCGGCACCCTGCGGGGTCGGATTGCGGCTGCCGACAACCGCCACGCCGTCGGCGAACCCGTTCGTGAACCACGCGATCGCTTCTTCCGTTGGCCGGCCATCGGCCTGCACGGAGTTGACCGGTCCGCCCATGCAGTAGAGCACCAGAGGCGGGTCTTCCATGGACAGCAATCCCGCAGGATAACGAGGGTCCCCCAGACAAACCACGTTGCGTGCGGGCTCGTCGGATCGGCTGTCAACCGGCCTGAGCCAATCCAGAGTGGCATCCACAAGGGCCGGGAGTCCTGCTGGTGCGGCGGCCAGGGCCTTCACCTGGGCGGGCCCAAGCACCTGGCGAAGGGTGTCGTCGGATTGCCGGAAAACATTCTCTGGCAAACCGAAGGCGGCCAGGAGCCGGCGTGCGCTGGCGTTGCCCACGCCGTCAGTGAGCGTGAGCCTCAACCACCCAGCGAGTTCGTCCTGGCCCATCATCGGCACCAGCGGCAGGCCGGGGCGCATGGCGCGGTCAGGACCCGGCCCGGCCAGGAACGGCGCTGCTGGCTCAACGCGGGTTGATCAGTCGGTCGCCGACCTTCACGCCATCGGTGATATCGAGCACCAGCGCATAGGACAGCCGGTCAAAGGTGCGAAACACCATCAGCAACCCATTGCGCTCGTCCGGCAGTTTCATCGCCGGCCGGGCGGCATCGGTCTTGTCCACCAGCCGTTCACCGAATTTCTGGATCGCCAGCACGGTGCCGCGCTCCATGCCGTCACGGCTGCCCTTGTTGATCACCACGACCTGGTTCTGGGCTGCGTTGACCACCGCACTGCCATACACAGAAACGATGCGGGCGTCGACCGCACCGACGGGCGCCCGCGGGGCATAACTCAGCAACTCGCGCACGGGCTCCGGCAACAAACGGTCGCCAACCCGCATTTCTTCTTTGGCTGCGACGATGTCGATCGTGGCAGGAATGATCTCCGTGTTTTCCTTGCCGCTCTTGTCGGTAACCGCCTGGGTGGACTCGCTGCGAACCAGCACCGCCTTGCCCACGTACTGGGCTTCGTAACCCAGGATTTCGCCAGTGCCGGGATCCTTGAGCGGCGTGGCGCTGCGAAAGATACGGTATTCCTGCTGTTTGCCAGGGGCGTCCAGCAGTGGTGTGCCGGTCTGCCCGCGCGCGTAGGCGCGGTCTCCGCGCGTCAGCAGAACCCGGCCGTCCTGCGCGGCCACGATGCGGGGCGCATTTTGCAGGCCGAACTCGTCGACGATGACCGGCTCGGCCAGGAAAGGCTCGATCAAGTGCGCCTTGATCGCGGGCAGGGCGCCACTGTCCAGTGGCTCGTACCGGGTGCGTGGGGAGACCCGGATGGTTTCGATCGGCGCGCTACCTTCTGGCGCCGCGGCGCTTGTACGCAGGGTGGCACGCCCATTCTTGCGCTCCAGAAACAGCTTTTGCCCGGGGTAGATCCGGTGCGGGTTGCTGATGTCGCTGAGGTTCATTCCCCAGAGTTGGGGCCAGCGCCAGGGACTTTTCAGGAACAGGCCGGAAATGGCCCACAGTGTGTCCCCAGGCTTGATGGTGTAGTTTTCAGGGGCGTCGGCTGCCAACTCGCTCAACGCAATACCGGCCTGCGCGACCTTTTCCGCCGTTGCCTTCTGCTCTGCGGTGATTGGCAGGTTTTGTGCCAGTGCCGGGGGGGCAAGCAGCATACCGGCCATGCTGGCCAACAAGGCCAGCGCCAATTTTGTATTTGCCAACGTGCTAGTGGTCATTTCGTGGTGCATTGTGGTCGCCCCTGAAGGCTGCCCCGGCCAGCTACCATACGGTTGCGCCGCCGGAGAAATCTTGATAAACCACGCGCAATTTTGCGCTCAAGTCCTTGATTGGGCAACGTTTTCTGTAGTCTGCAAATGATTGCAACCGGAAAAGTGGCGAAAATAACGACATCTTTGTAGAGAAATCATGGCTTTGTTACCCATTCTTTGTTATCCCGATCCCAAATTGCACATAGTCGCCAGCCCGGTACAGACCGTCGATGGCCACATCAGGGCCCTGGTCTCCGACATGCTCGAGACCATGTACGAAGCCAAAGGAATCGGTCTGGCCGCGTCCCAGGTTGACGTGCACAAACGCCTGATCGTGATCGATGTGTCCGAGGAGCGCAACGCGCCCCTTGTGCTGATCAACCCGGACCTGAGCTGGACCAGCCCGGGGAAACACCTCAATGAGGAAGGTTGTCTGTCGGTGCCCGGCATTTACGACAGCGTCGAGCGCTTCGATGCGGTCAAGGTTACGGCCATGGATGCTGGCGGCGTATGGCGTACGGTGGATGCTGATGGCGTGCTGGCGGTATGTATTCAGCATGAAATGGACCACCTGATGGGCAAGGTGTTTGTCGAGTACCTGTCGCCGCTCAAGCGCAACCGCATCAAGACCAAGATGCGCAAGCTCCAGCGTGAGGACCGGGATTGAGGCTGGTATTTGCCGGAACCCCGGAATTCGCCCGCATTGCCTTGCAGCGTCTGTCGGACGCCGGGCACGACATCGCCCTGGTGCTGACCCAGCCGGACCGTCCGGCCGGGCGGGGGATGAAACTGCAGGAGTCACCCGTCAAGGTTTTCGCACGGGAGCGCGCCATTGCGGTGGTGCAACCGCGCAGCCTGCGACTCGACGGACGTTATGCGGAGGATGCTGCGCAAGCAGTCCGGGCGATCACGGACGCCCATGCCGACGTGATGGTCGTTGCAGCGTACGGGTTGATCTTGCCGCGCTGGGTGCTCGACGCCATGCGCATGCCTTGCGCTGGTGGCAAACCGGGCTGCGGCTGTATCAATATTCACGCATCCCTGCTCCCGCGCTGGCGCGGGGCGGCGCCGATACACCGTGCGATCGAGGCAGGAGACGCGGTGACAGGCGTCACCATCATGCAGATGGACGAAGGCCTCGACACCGGCGACATGCTTCTCGTCGACCAGTGCCCCGTCACGCACACCGGACCGCAGGCCGACACCACCGCCAGCCTGCATGACAAACTGGCCGCGCTGGGGGCGGACATGGTCGTGCGGGTATTGGCGCAGGTTGAAAAGGGCCAATTGGTGGCCCGGCCGCAGCCGGCAGACGGTGTTACCTATGCCCAGAAAGTCGAAAAGGCGCAGGCGTGTATGCCTTGGGCTGCCGACGCCCGTTTGGTCGCACGGCGGGTGCGTGCATTCAACCCGGCCCCGGGTGCATGGACCGTGTTGGGCCAGGAGGTCCTCAAGGTCTGGCAGGCCGAGCCGCTGCCACAGGATGCACCGGCCAATGCACCTCCCGGCAGCGTGCTGGCTGTTGCGCCTTGCGGCATCGATGTGGCCTGCGGCCGTGGTTGCCTGCGTATCACCGAACTCCAGAAAGCTGGCGGCAAGCGCCTGGCCGCAGCGGATTTCCTGCGCGGCTTCGACCTGCGCCCTGGCATGCGTTTCACGTCGGGGCCGGACGCCTGATGTTTTTCCAGAGCGCCAATTTCCGCCATCCCGAATTCCGGGTTGGCATGCGTGACTTCCAGCGACTGGCACCCGGCATTGCTGCCTGGGGCCTGATGACCGGCGTGGCCATGGTCAAGTCCGGGCTGGGAGTGGCCGAGTCCCTGTTGATGGCGGTGCTGGTCTTCGCCGGCAGCGCCCAACTGGCCGCCACGCCCCTGATCATTGCCGGCGCGCCAGTGTGGGTCATCCTTGCCACCGGGTTCTGCGTCAACTTGCGGTTCGTGGTCTTCAGCCTGCACCTTCGGCCCTATCTGGCGCATTTGCCGCTCTGGGAGCGGGTCTGCCACGGCTATTTCACCGCCGACCTGAGTTATGTCCTGTTCACGCGCCGTTTTGCGCACCCCGCCACCGACCCCGCTGGGCGCAAGGCGCAGGAGGCGTACTTGGCTGGCAACGACCTTGTCAACTGGTGCTCCTGGGTCGGCGCAAGTGTGGTCGGTGTGGTGCTGGCCAACTTCATACCGCAGGCCTGGGGCCTGGGTTTCGCCGGCATCCTGTGCCTGATCGGGATTCTGAGTTCGCTGGCGTCCACCCGCATGCGGGTGGTGTCGGCGACTGTTGCCGGCGCGGTGGGCGTTGTGGCCTATGGCCTGCCGCTGAAACTCAACATCCTGCTGGCGATCGGGGTGGCCGTCATCCTGTGCCTGGGCCTGGAGCGGCTGCAACCTGCGCAAAAGGCACCTGCCACACTGTGATGGACATCGATTGGCACCGCATCGCCGTGATCGCCGGCCTGGCCGGGATGACCGTTTTGGCGCGCAGCTTTTTCCTGTTTTTCAGCAGACCGTGGAGCCTGCCTCACTGGGCGCAGCGTGGACTGCAGTACGCACCCATTGCGGCGCTCGCGGCGGTAGTCCTGCCCGAGGTGGTGACGGTTCAGGGGCAGCTGGTGGACACCTGGCGCGACGCGCGCCTGTATGCGGCGGCTGTCGGCGCCCTGTTCTTTTTCTGGCGCCGTGACGTGCTGGTCACCGTGGTCGCCGGCATGGCGGTCTATTTGCCATTGCACCTGGGTCTGGGCTGGTAGACAGATACTGTCGGATTCAAGGACATGGATCACCAATGACTTCTGTTGTAGAAGCGCGCCAGGCCCGGCGCGGCTGGTCGCCGCAGGCAGCGGTGCTGCTGGTTGCCGGTTGGCTGGCAACGGTGGGCAACTTGCCACTGTGGCGCGCGGTCTGGGCCCTGCCCGAGCACAACGGCTGGCGCGGGTTGGTTTTTTCTGCCGCGCTCGCAGTCTGGATCGGCGCGGCGCTGGTGGTGTTGCTGAGTCTGCTTGCCTGGCCGCGGCTGTTCAAGGCGGTCGCTGTGGTGCTGCTGATGGTGGCGGGGGCCAGCACCTATTTCATGCTCCAGTACGGCGTGGTGATCGACTCCACCATGATGGTCAACGTGGTGAACACCGACCCGCGCGAGGTGCGCGACCTGCTGTCATGGACACTGCTTTTCAGTATGTTGTTGGTCGGGGTGCTGCCGGCATTGTGGCTGTGGCACCAGGACATCCTGTGGCGGCGCTGGTGGCCACAGACCTGGCGCAACGCTGTGGCTTCGTTGCTGGCGCTGGGCGTGCTTGGCGCTGTCACGATCGCGTCCTACCAGGACCTGGCCTCGCTGATGCGCAACCACAAGCACGTCCGTTTTCTGTTCAACCCGCTCAACGTGTTGTATGGCGGTGGCAAACTGGTGGCCCACACGCTGCCGCAGGCCAGCTTGACGCTGCAAGCG
This sequence comes from Rhodoferax sp. OV413, assembly GCA_945861785.1. GTDB lineage: Bacteria > Pseudomonadota > Gammaproteobacteria > Burkholderiales > Burkholderiaceae_C > CAISIP01. The sequence continues at coordinate 80,779 of CAMAWD010000004.1, forward strand.
ATCGGGCAGGATGCACGCCCGGGGCCAACATACGCGGCGACAACACGCACGCCGCTTGTCGTTTTGGTCGTGGGTGAAACTGCGCGCGCCGCCAACTTCTCCCTGGGCGGTTACAGCCGCCAGACCAACCCGGAACTCGGGCAGTTGCGCAGCGACGGTGGCCTGACCTACTTCACGGACGTGCTTTCCTGCGGCACCAACACCCAGGCGTCCGTACCCTGCATGTTTTCGCATCTTGGCAAACAGGCCTACGAGGCCGGCCGCCAGCCGTTCGAAAACCTGCTCGACGTCTTGCACCGCGCCGGCCTTGCTGTTTTGTGGCTGGACAACCAGTCGGGCTGCAAGGGCCTGTGCGCGCGGGTGGACCAGGTCATCACGCGCACGCTGGACGACCCGGCCCTGTGCGGCGGGGGCGAGTGTTTTGACGAGATCATGCTCAAGGGCCTTGACCAGCGTATTGCCGCGCTCGATCCGGCGCGCCGGGCGCGGGGTGTGGTGGTCGTGATGCACCAGATGGGCAGCCACGGACCGGCCTACTACCGCCGTTCGCCACCGGCATTCAAGAAGTTCATGCCGGAATGCGCCAGCAACGTGCTGCAGGACTGTCCGCGCGAGCAGCTGGTCAATGCGTACGACAACACGATCCTGTACACCGACCACGTGCTGGCGAGCACCGCCAGATGGCTGGACCGCGCAGCGCGCGACCAGCCGCTCGACACCGCCCTGGTCTATGTGTCGGACCACGGTGAATCGCTGGGCGAGAACAACCTCTACCTGCACGGTTTGCCGTACGCGCTCGCTCCGCAGCAGCAGATCCATGTGCCGATGCTGACCTGGCTGTCAGGCCCGATGCAAAAACGCCTGGGCGTGCGGCAGGACTGCCTGCAAAAGAGCGCGACTGCCCCGCTGACCCACGACAACCTTTTCCATTCGATGCTGGGTTTGCTGGATGTCAACACAAGCGTCTACCTGCCGCGCCTCGACCTGTTCGCGGGCTGTCGCTGACTCTTACAATTTACCGAACTCTCCACTACCAGCTGCACGCCATGCAATTCATCCGCTTCTCCGAGCTCTGTGCCGAAGGCAAGGCCAACGGCAAGAGGGTGTTCATCCGGGCCGACCTCAACGTGCCCCAGGATGACCAGGGCAACATCACGGAAGACACCCGTATCCGGGCGTCGGTGGCTTGCATCCGCATGGCTCTGGACGCCGGTGCGGCGGTCATGGTGACCTCGCACCTGGGGCGCCCCACGGAAGGCGCATTCACACCCGCCGATTCGCTTGCCCCGGTGGCCCGCCGGCTTGGCGAATTGCTGGGCCGCGATGTACCGCTGCTGGCAAACTGGGTCGACGGCGTGTTGCTCGACGGCAAGGCCCTGGCACCGGGCCAGTTGGTGATGCTGCAGAACTGCCGCGTCAACAAGGGCGAGAAGAAGAACAGCGAGGAGCTTGCGCGCAAGATGGCCGCCCTGTGTGACATCTTCGTGCACGACGCTTTTGGCACGGCGCACCGGGCCGAGGCCAGCACCTACGGCATTGCGCAGTACGCTCCCGTCGCGTGCGCCGGGCCGCTGCTGGCGGCCGAGATCGACGCAATAACCCGCGCACTCAAGGCGCCCAGGCGTCCGCTGGTGGCGATCGTGGCGGGCTCCAAGGTGTCGACCAAACTCACGATCCTCAGGAGCCTGGCCGACAACGTCGACCAGTTGATCGTCGGCGGTGGCATCGCCAACACCTTCATGCTGGCTGCCGGCATGCAGATAGGCAAGAGCCTCGCCGAGCCCGACCTGTTGCCCGAGGCGCGTGCCGTCATCGAGGCCATGAAGGCGCGTGGCGCTGCGGTCCCGATCCCGACCGACGTGGTGACAGCCAAGGAGTTCAAGGCCGACGCATTGGCCACGGTCAAAGCCGCGACCGACGTGGCCAGCGACGACCTGATCCTGGACATCGGCCCGCAGACCGCGCAGCGGTTGGCCGGGCAACTCAAGCTGGCCGGCACCATCGTCTGGAACGGACCGGTGGGCGTGTTCGAGTTTCCGGCGTTCGAAGGTGGCACCAAGGCCATCGCGCAGGCCATTGCCGAGAGCGCGGCGTTTTCGATTGCGGGCGGCGGCGACACCCTGGCTGCGATCGCCAAATACGCCATTGAAAAGCAGATCGGCTACATCTCGACCGGGGGCGGCGCGTTCCTGGAGGTGCTGGAAGGCAAGACCTTGCCGGCCTTCGAGATTCTCGCGAAGCGCGCCAAGGGCTGAGTGTTCAGGCCGCACCCGGCGGCCTGGCAACCGCCTGGTAATTTTTTCCATGGGAAAATCCTTGGCATTACAAGGAGACTTCCCCATGGCACTGCGCCGCGCCACCAAAATTGTTGCCACACTCGGTCCGGCATCGAGTGACCCCGCCCTGCTGGAGCAGATGATCCGCGCCGGCGTGAATGTGGTGCGACTGAATTTCAGCCATGGCGTCGCGCAGGACCATATCGACCGGGCGCGGCTGGTGCGCGAAGCCGCGCATCGGGCTGGCCGTGAAGTGGCGATCATGGCCGACCTGCAGGGACCGAAGATCCGGGTCGGCAAGTTCGCGCAGGGCAAGGTGATGCTCGAGGCCGGCGCCCCATTCGTATTGGACGCGGCACGCACCGAACTCGGTGATGTGACTGCCGTGGGTCTGGACTACAAGCCGTTGCCGCGCGAGGTCAAGGTCGGGGACACCTTGCTGCTCAACGACGGGCTGATCGTCATTGTCGTCAATGCGGTCCGGGGCGAGGCCATCCACACCACGGTCAAGCTTGGCGGCGAGTTGTCCAACAACAAGGGAATCAACAAGCAGGGCGGTGGGCTCACCGCCCCAGCCCTGACAGCCAAGGACATGGACGACATCCGCACCGCGATGCAGTTCCAGGCCGACTACGTCGCTGTGAGTTTTCCCAAGAATGCCACCGACATGGAGATGGCGCGCCAGTTGTGCAACGTGGCGGCCGCTGAATTCAACCACCGCCCGGGGCTGATCGCCAAGATTGAACGTGCCGAGGCGATCCCCAAACTGCTCGAGATCCTGCTGGCCAGCGACGGCATCATGGTGGCGCGTGGCGACCTGGCGGTCGAAGTTGGCAATGCTGCGGTGCCGGCCCTGCAAAAACGCATGATCAAGCTGGCCCGCGAGCACGACAAGGTGGTGATCACCGCCACCCAGATGATGGAGTCGATGATCACCAACCCGGTGCCCACGCGGGCAGAAGTCAGCGACGTGGCCAATGCCGTGCTCGACGGCACCGACGCAGTGATGTTGTCGGCCGAGACCGCCGCCGGCAAATACCCGCTGGAGACGGTCGTGGAAATGGCCAAGATCTGCCATGCGGCCGAGGCCCACGACGTGGTCAAGCTCGATGCCGACTTCAGCGGCAAGATTTTTGCGCGCATCGACCAGTCGATCGCCATGGGTGCGTTGTTCACCGCCCACCACCTTGGCGCGAAGGCCATCGTCGCCATGACCGACAGTGGCTCCACCCCCTTGTGGATGAGCCGCCACCTGATCCAGATTCCCATCTACGCGTTCACGCCCCGGGTGGCGACGCAGCGCAAGATGGCGCTGTACCGCAACGTGCGCCCGCTGCTCAAGGACACCAGCGGCGACCGCGACACGGCACTGCAACAAGCCGAAAACGATCTCAAGTTGCGTGGCCTGATTCAGTCTGGCGATATCTACGCCATTACCTGTGGGGAGCCGATGGGTGCGCCCGGCGGCACCAACATGCTCAAGATCTGCCAGGTGGTTTGAAGCCAGACCGGGCTCACGGCCGGTGTGAAGCCCGGGCAGGCGAGCCGAACCAGCGCCGCACCGGGGTGTGCTCGAGCAGCAGGTAGACACTCCCGGCGATGACCCAGCTCATCCAGCCGGTCCACAGGGTGTGGCTCATGTAGTGGGCGCCGCGTACCTGCTGGGCCAGGCCAATGGTTGTACCGGCCAATACGGTGACAGCCAGCCACACCAGGGCGCCACGGGGCGCACGCCCCCGAAGCCAGAAGTAGCCGGTGAAGAAGGCGAACGCCGCCGACGCATGCCCGGCGGGAAAACACAAACCTTCACCGCCGTCGGTTACACCCCAATTCCAGTGGGGTACATATGCGGCACGGCCACCGAACTCCGACAGTTCCCAGGGGCAACTGGTCAGGCTGCGGTTTTTCAGCAACCAGATGGCCAGGATGGTGACGAGGGTGCCGACCAGCAGGTGGATGCGTTCGCGCCGCGGCAACCTGCGCAATGGGCCGGCGGGCCACCAAATCGCGATCACCAGGCACAGCTGCAAGGTCCAGGCAAGGCGGCGCGCGCCCTGGTGCAGCAGGCCAGAGAACAACCAGTGATCCCGGTAGGCGAAACCCGTGGCGGAGCCGAACCAGTGCGCCAGTGCCAGATCCTGCCCCAGCAGGTCCCATGCCGCCAGCACCAGCCCTGTCGCCATGGTCCAGGCGACAAGCTGCCAAGGTGAAGGGCGTGGCGGGGATGCTTCGTGGTGCATCAGTGGCAGGCGGACAGGATGGTGCTGGCGGTGGCGAAGCTCGAAGGATACACGGCTGAAAAACTCGGCCCGGTGTGGTCGCAAAGTCGGGCTTCGCGCGCTAAAATTGAAATGGTTACGAGGTGGTTACGGTGGTTGTAACCAGCTTGCGTGACGTCAACACCTAACAAATATGGGGGGTCTCACCATGGCACTCGTTTCGATGCGCGAACTGCTGGACCACGCCGCTGTCAACGGCTACGGAATCCCGGCGTTCAACGTCAACAACCTGGAACAGGTGCAGGCAGTCATGTCGGCCGCAGACGAGGTTGGCGCGCCGGTCATCCTGCAGGCCAGTGCTGGTGCACGCAAATATGCGGGCGAGTCCTTCATCAAGCACCTCATCCTGGCTGCGGTCGAGAGTTACCCGCATATCCCGTTGGTGATGCACCAGGACCACGGGCAAAGCCCCGATATCTGCCAGGGCGCGATCAACCTGGGATTCAGTTCAGTCATGATGGACGGCTCGCTGATGGGCGATGGCAAGACGATTGCCAGCTACGACTACAACGTCGAGGTTACCCGCAAGGTGGTCGACATGGCGCATGCCACGGGTGTCACGGTGGAGGGCGAACTGGGCTGCCTCGGTTCGCTCGAGACCATGCGCGGCGACAAGGAGGACGGCCACGGCACCGACGCCACCATGACCATGGAGCAGCTGCTCACCGACCCCGAGCAGGCGGCCGATTTCGTGCGCCGCACCCAGCTCGATGCACTCGCCATTGCCATCGGAACCAGCCACGGCGCCTACAAGTTCACGCGCAAACCCACCGGCGACATCCTGGCCATCGAGCGCATCAAGGAAATCAACCGCCGCCTGCCTAACACCCACCTGGTGATGCACGGTTCGTCCTCCGTGCCGCAAGACCTGCTGGCCATCATCCGCCAGTACGGTGGCGACATGAAAGAGACCTACGGCGTGCCGGTGGAAGAAATCCAGAAGGCGATCCAGTTCGGCGTGCGCAAGATCAACATCGACACCGATGTGCGCCTGGCCATGACCGGGGCGGTGCGCAAGTACATGGCCGAGAACCCCGACAAATTCGATCCACGCGACTGGCTCAAGCCGGCGCGCGAAGCGGCCAAGCAGATCTGCAAGCAGCGCTACCTGCAGTTCGGCTGCGAGGGCCAGGGCGGCAAGATCAAGGGCCACAGCCTGCACATGGTGGCGCAGCAATATGCGCGGGGTGAACTGGCACAGGTCGTGCAGTAGGCGATTGACGGCCGTGCTGCACCAGCGGTCGGCCGTGCCCGGCTGACGGAACATGCGGGACAATATTGCCTCGCAACACCGTCCCCCTATGTCCACTCCAGCGCCCGCCCTCCACACCACCTCCCTCCACAGCTTGCGGTTGCTCGCGCGCGGCAAGGTGCGCGACAACTATGCGGTCGGCACCGACCGCATCCTGATGGTCGCAAGCGACCGGCTCAGTGCCTTCGACGTGATCTTGGGCCAACCGATCCCCGGCAAAGGCATGTTGCTGACCCGGATGGCGCTTTTCTGGTTCGATCGCCTGGGCCACATCTGTCCGAACCACCTTACCGGCATCGACCCCGAGTCGGTGGTCGACCCATCGGAACGCGCGCAGGTGCGTGGCCGCTCGATGCTGGTCCAGCGGCTCGAGCCGATCCCGGTCGAGGCGGTGGTGCGGGGTTACCTCGCCGGCAGCGGCTGGAAGGAGTACCAGGCCGACCAGACCGTATGTGGCGTGCCCTTGCCTGCGGGGCTGCGCAATGCATCGAAGCTGCCTGAGCCCATCTACACCCCGGCCGCGAAAGCACAGGCCGGTGAACACGACGAGAACATCAGCTTCGAGCGCACGGTCGAGATCGTCGGCGCGGAGCTGGCAGAGCAGCTCCGCGCCACCAGCCTGGCACTGTACAAGGCGGGCGCGGAGTTCGCCCTGCAGCGCGGCATCATCATCGCCGACACCAAGTTCGAGTTCGGGCTCGACCCCGCAGGCCGGCTGGTCCTGATGGACGAGGTGCTGACGCCCGATTCCTCGCGTTTCTGGCCGATGGAAAGTTACCGCGAGGGCAGCAACCCGCCAAGCTACGACAAACAGTTCGTGCGCGACTGGCTGGAGCAGGTGCGTGTCGATGGCCAGCCCTGGAACAAACGACCCCCTGCACCCGTACTGCCGCAAGATGTGACAGACCACACTGCCGCGACCTACCGCGAGGCGCTCCAGCGTCTGACTGGCAGCACCGACCTGGGCTGAACCGACCCGCTCACGGGCTTTTGTGCCATGGCGCTTCGCGACCCCCTGCAGTTCCACGAAAGCCCCGCTGCCATTGCCTGGTGGTGCGCTGCGGGAGGCCGCACGCTGGTGTGGTTGACGCCGCCATCACGCCGGCGCATGTTGTTGTCGCTGGCCGCACTCGGCGTGGGTACTGTCACCATGCTGCAGACGCTGGCCAAACACACAGGCCTGCCGCTGTCCACAGCTGCCTGGCAGCCGGTGCTGGTCGTGCTGGCGCAGTTCCTGTTGTTGTGGCTGGTTTACCGTGCCGCCATGTCCTATGCCCGCTTGCCCGGGCCGGTGCGCCGCCATCCGCAATGGGCGCTGCATGGCACCTACTGGCTGATGCTCGTCGTGTTGTGGGCAAGCACCCCTGAAGCAGGCCTTTGGCGTGCGGTGGTGTTCGGCCTGGCACTGCTCTACCCGGTGGTGATCTGGCGTTGCGCCTACATGGTCCTGGCCGGTCAGCATGGGCGCATGAAGGGCACCGGTATCACCGACCACTTGTTCTATCTCTGGCCGGCTTATGGCGGCTCCAACACCCCGTATGGCAAGGGCCTGGCCTATCTGTCACAAAACGAGGCCAGGACCACCGAAGAGCTGGCGCGTTCGCAACTGGCTGGCATCAAGCTGCTGCTGCTGGCCGTGGTCTGGCGCCTGGTGTTGACCTTGTTCGAGGGCACCGTGTACGGGTCTGGCAATGGCCTGACCCGGGCCATTGGTGGGCTCACTGTCGGGGTGCCTGAACTTTCGGTGTTGCTGGCGCAGCCGGGCCCGACTTCGCCCGTCCAGGGCTGGATGAGCGTGTATTGCCAGTTGTTCGAGGACGTCCTGCGCCTGGCGGTCAAGGGCCACCTGATCGTGGGCATGTTGCGGCTGTGGGGCTTCAATGTTTTCCGCAACACCTACAAGCCCCTGCTGGCCGAGTCGGTGGTGGAATTCTGGAACCGCTTCTTCTACTATTTCAAGGAACTGCTGTCCACCTTCTTTTTCATGCCGACCTTCACCGGTGTTGGCAAGCGCTTGAAGCGTTGGCCGCGCCTGCGGTTGCTGGTCGCCGTGTTTGCCGCCGCTTTTGTGGGTAACGTGTACTACCATGTCATCAAGGATGCCGCCGCGATGGCGCAGGGCCAGTTCTTGCAGGTGCTCCAGGCGCACCAGTCGCGCATGTTTTATTGCCTGCTGCTGGCGCTGGGCATTTTTATCTCGATGCTGCGTGAGCAGAACCGCCGCGGGCAGGCGGTTGCGGCGGGCACCGCGCCGCGCTGGTTGCGCATCTTCGGCGTATGGACTTTTTTCAGCCTGATCTCGATCTGGAACACCGATGGTGGCGCCCCTTTCCTGAGACGGGTGGATTTTTTCCTGGGCCTGTTCTGTCTGGCATGAGCTGGCACCAACTTTTGGAGGCAATCGAACACCATGTTTCTTGATCTGCAAGTGGGAAACCTCTGCGAGCCCATCAGCGGCCGCTCCTGGGACCGCGCCGCGATTCAGCGCGAGGTCGGTCTGCGTGTGGCCCGTTTCCAGCGCCATGGCCTGGCGCGTGGCGACCGCGTGTTCCTGCCGTTCGGCAACCGGCTGGAGTTTTTTGCCGAACTGCTCGCAATCTGGCAACTGGGCGCCTGTGCCGTTCCCATCGACGCACGGCTGACGCCGTTCGAGGTGACAACGCTGGTGGGCGCTGCCAAACCACGCATGGCCGTGGTGGACGACGCGACCGATGCCGCCGTGGTCAGCGCCCTGGCCGGGGTGGCGGTGCCCACCGTCAGCACGCTTGACACCGGCGACGTGTTGGCCACGGCAGGCCTGAGCCACCTGGACGACGACGCGCTGATCCTGTTCACTTCCGGCTCGACCGGCGCACCCAAGGGCGTGGTGCATACCCACCGCTCCTTGCGCGCGCGCTGGGTCTCCTTGCGCGATGCGCTGGGCGTGGCCGACTTTGCCCGCACACTGTGCCTGCTGCCCACGCACTTCGGCCACGGCCTGATCTGCAACTGCCTGTTCCCCTGGCTCTGCGGGCAGGACCTTTTCATCACGCCACCGTTCCGCCCCGACATCCTCATGCGCCTGGGCAAGATCCTCGACGACAACCGCATCACCTTCATGTCCTCGGTGCCCTCGGTCTGGAAGGTGGCGCTCAAGCTGTCCAAACGACCGCAGGCCGGCACGCTCCGGCGTGTGCATGTCGGCTCGGCGCCGCTGTCGGCCCACATCTGGGAAGACATCCGCGCCTGGACCGGCACGCGCCAGGTCTGCAATGCCTACGGCATCACCGAGACCGGCAGCTGGGTGGTGGGCCTGGCCAATGCCGATGTTCCTGCCGAGGATGGCCTGGTGGGTGAAGGCTGGGGCGCCGTGGTCAAGGTGCTGCGCACGTCGCAAACCACGGCCCCGCTCACGGCCGATGCCGAATGCGCCGTGGGCGAGTCCGGGTATGTGTGGCTCAACACGCCGGCCTTGATGAAAGGGTATTTCCAGCGTGACGACCTGACCAATGCTGCGGTGATCGACGGCTGGTTCTTCACCGGCGACATCGGCATCCTGAACGAACAAGGGCAACTGGTGCTCAAGGGCCGCGAACGCGACGAGATCAACAAAGGCGGCATGAAGATCTACCCGGGCGACGTCGATGCCGTGGTGGAGCGTTTTGCGCAGGCCAACGATGTCTGCACCTTTGCGCTCGACGACGACATCTACGGACAGATCGTGGGCATCGCGGTGGTACTGCCCGACAGCTCCGACGCCACGGTGCGCGCTCTGCACGCCTGGATGACCAGCCACCTTGCCGAACCCAAAATGCCCAGCCGTTGGTGGGTGGTGGAGGAGATTCCGCGCACCTCGCGCGGCAAGATCAACCGCGAGGCCGTCAACGCCGCTTGCACGGGCAAACCGGCGCTCGACCTGGTGCGCATACTGAGCGGGGCGGCGTCCCAATGAGTGCATCCACGGAGCAATTGCTGGCCGACCTGAAGCAGTTTTTGCGCACCATCCAGAAACCCAACCGGCCGGTCGAGAGTGTGGGTGTTGACGAACGCTTGGTCGCCTCCGGGCTGGTCGACTCCCTGGCCATCATGCAGATCGTGGTGTACCTGGAAGAGCAGTACGGGGTCGACTTTGCTGCCAGCGGCTTCGATCCGGACCGGCTTGCAACGATGGGCAGCATCGTTGAATTGATCGAGGAAGCGCGGTCCTGAGTGCTGTGGTCGCACCGCCGGGTTCACCGCCGGCGACCTCACCCATTGCCCCACAGCTTGAAGGGAACGTACGGTGCAGCATTGGTGAAGTCCTTGTCCACCGACAACAGGGTAAGCCCGTAGCGTCCGCAAAGCTGAATGAGCAATGCGTCTATGGTGCCGACTTGCACCCCGTTCCTGCGACACAGGTTTCTGACTTCAGCAGCACCAATGTGATCCAGCCTGTCAGGCTGGATCAGCGGCAAAGCACCGAAACGCCCGATGATTGCCTCCCTGGCTTGCGGACCATTGAAACCTTGCAGAAGCTCCTGCAAGACCAAGCCGGTCGTGACGACTGAATCGGCGCCATCGAGCGCCTCACGCAGCGCGATGACCTGTCTGGATTCGCTGGGGCCGTCCCGCCTGAGGGCAAGGGACCATACGCTGGTGTCGACGAGTAAAGTCACCACCGTGAACGTTCCGCCTTGTAGTCGTAGGCGGCGTCCCACTCGAGCTTTCCGAACAGCTCCGAAACGCGCCTCTGCTCGCGCCTGGCGATGAACTCCCTCAGGGCAAGCGTTACGGCCGCCTTCTTCGTAGGCTCCCCACTGGCTGCGACGACGCGGTCAAGTAGATCAGGATCCAGAGCGAGATTGGTGGCCATATGTAGCACTCCTTGTGTAAGAGTCTACACATTGCGGCGTCTGAGTGCAAACTGCTGCACCTTGACTTCGCCACCTGACGTCAGAGCTCAGCCCACGCCGAAGGTGGTCGTACGGGGTGAGTTGGCAAGTTGAATTTGCCAGCATTCCTTCCAGTGTCCATGGTGTGCGCGTGACCTGCGGCGTGGTCAGGGCAGACCAAACTGCCCGGAGATATTTTCTGTGTTGGTGACTGGTGGGGATTTGGGGTTCGTCCAACCGCCGGTTCAAATCGCGGCAAGCGCGACCTAAGCATTTTCGTTGGGCGTCACTGGGGCACGGCCCGCGCGAGCTTTTCAGCTATGCGAGTTTGCCATCCCGGACCAGTAGCTCGCCACTTCAGGATCACATCCTCTGGCAGCCGGATAGAAATCAGCTTCTTCGGATTCTTTGATCGTGGCCGGCCACCCTTGTTGACCTTGCCGCCGAAGTGCTTGCAATGACGCCCAACGCTGCCGGGCAGCGGTTGCCGCAGGCATTCCGATGGACCGGCTTGTTAAAGCTGTGCAACGAGAGCAGAGCGCTGGAGTTCCAATGAACAGCGAGGCTGGCTTCCCCACCCCTCTTGACGAGTACAAACTGCGGGTGGCTCGCAAGGTGGAGGAAATGCGCCGGCATGATGGGATCATTCGGATGGGCAGGTTATTTCGAGATCAGCATGCTCAGGTGGGCAGAAAGCGCCAGCATTTGCTGCTCATGTTCCGCGGCTGGCACTCGGCCCGGGTTGGAGATGTTTGCGCGGATGGTCTCTAAGACGGCATTCGCCGCCTGTAGTTTTGCGAGACTCGCCTTCCCTTCAATTTGACCGCCTATCCTGGCCAAAGTCGGCTCCTGTTGAAATCGATCCCGTCCAGCCCGTAGCGTCTGAGCGGCAGCCCAGTGCCCATCCAACCACTTGCGTTGCAAGCGACCGTGGCACACCCAGCGCTATTGGCAGTTTTCAGCCGGTAACCACTTCGCTTGCAGGATCAGGCCGGTGGGCACTCGGCGCAGCGGCATCAAGGAGGAGTTATCGGCCCCAGGCCGACACGGGGGACAGCCGCGGAGCCGAGTGCCCGCCGGTCTGATCCCGCCTACCCATCTGCATGTGATTGGTCCCGCGTGCCCAGACGACGCGAATCAGGAAACCCGTCGCATTACTCCTGCGCACCTGAATCAATTGCCAGCAAACCCAAGGCGCGAGATTGCGGCCCTAACTCAGCACCACGCTGCTCAGCCGGCGCCGGTAGGTCGCCACCACCGGGTCGACCGGCGGGACCTGGCCATCGGCGACCTTGACCTTGGGCGGCTCGATGATCTCCAGGATGGCGATGTAGGTCTTGCGGGCCAGGTCTTCGTTCCAGGTCTTGTCGCGCATCAGGATGTCCAGCAGTTCGTCCATCGCGCCGGTCCAGGCCTGGCCGGTCATCAGGATCTGCGCCCGTTGGAATCGCGCTTCGAAATCGCGCTTGTTGGCGGTGATGCGGGCATCGAGGGCGGCTATTGCCGCACCAGGGGTGGCAGCAAAATCGATCGCCGCCAGCCAGCGCTGGACCGCGTCGAGGCGGCGCACCTGAGGCGCCTTGGCAGCGGCAGGTGCAAACGCGGCGCGTGCCTCGGCGACTTCGCCCATCTGCAGCAGCAGCTTGATGTAGTCGAAGCGCGCGTTGTCATCGTCCGGACTCTTGAGCATGGCCTGTTGCAGCGCCTCGTGGATTGCGGCGGGGTCGTCCTCGGCGGGTGCATCGGACACTTCCACGCCGGTGACCTCGGCCTCCATCACATCTGCGGGCGGCAGGTGCTTGTCGAGAAAGGCCTTGATCTGCCCTTCTGGCAGTGCGCCCATGAAACCATCCACCGGCCGGCCGGCCACCATCAGCACGCAGGTGGGGATGCTCTTGATGCCGAAGGCCTGGCTCAGTTCCTGCTCCTGGTCGGAGTCGATCTTGACCAGCTTGAAGCGCCCGCCATACGCGAGCTCGACCCTTTCCAGCAGCGGGCCGATTACCTTGCACGGGCCGCACCATGGTGCCCAGAAGTCGACCAGCACCGGGATGGTGGCGGAGGCCTCGATCACCTCGGTGTCAAAGTTGTCTGCGGTTACGTTGATCATTGTGTGGTTCTCGGAGTTTGGGGGCGACTGACTAGAATCCAGCCACCATGAACATTCAAATCGGCGTCGTCATGGGCTCCAGTTCCGACTGGGAGACCATGCAACACGCAGTCGAGATTCTCCAACAGTTTGGCGTCAGCCATGAAACCCGCGTGGTTTCGGCGCACCGCATGCCGGACGACATGTTTGCCTATGCCCAAAGCGCGCGATCCCGCGGTGTGCGCGCGATCATCGCCGGCGCTGGCGGGGCAGCGCATCTGCCGGGCATGCTGGCCGCCAAGACCCCCGTGCCGGTGCTCGGTGTGCCAGTGCCCAGCCGGCACCTTTCAGGAGTGGATTCGCTGCACAGCATCGTGCAGATGCCCAAGGGTATTCCGGTAGCCACCTTTGCCATCGGCGCGGCCGGCGCAGCCAATGCGGCGCTGTTTGCGGTGGCGCTGCTGGCCCATGGCGATGCTGCCCTGGCTGCGCAGCTCGATGATTTTCGTGCCCGCCAGACCGAAGCGGCGCGCTCCATGGTGGTGCCGCCACCGGTTGCGGGCGCAGTCGGATGAGCGCCCAGACCATTCTCCCCGGCACCACTGCCACCGGCCAGCAGACCACGCTGGGCGTGATGGGCGGGGGCCAATTGGGCCGCATGTTCGTGCAGGCGGCCCAGGCCATGGGTTACTTCACCGCGGTGCTCGACCCCGACCCGGCCAGTCCCGCAGGCCTGGTGAGCCACTACCACGTGCAGGCCGATTACCTGGATGAACAGGGCCTGGCGCAGATGATGCAGCGCTGCGCCGCCATCACCACCGAGTTCGAGAACGTGCCCTCCGGCGCGATGTTGACACTCGGCGCGCACCGGCCGGTTGCGCCGGCGGCCTCTGCACTGCGCATTGCACAGGACCGCATCAAGGAAAAGGCGCATTTTGCGTCCTGCGGCGTGCCTTGCGCGCCCTACGCGGCACTCACCGATGAAAGTCAGCTGGCCAGTGTGCCGGACGACCTTTTTCCCGGCATCCTGAAGACGGCACGCCTTGGCTACGATGGCAAGGGGCAGGTACGCGTGGCGGAGCGCGCCGCCCTGCAGGCTGCCTGGGCACAGCTCAAGGGTGTGCCTTGCGTGCTGGAAAAACAATTGCCCCTGGCGGCCGAGTGCTCCGCCATCGTGGCGCGCGGATGGGACGGCGCGATGGTCGATTTCCCGGTGCAGCGCAATGTGCACCGCGCAGGCATCCTGGCCACGACCGAGGTGTTCGAGGGCAACCTGCCGCCTGCGCTGGCGACCCAGGCGCTGGATGCGGCCCGCGCCATCGCCCTTGGCCTGGAGTATGTGGGTGTGTTGTGCGTCGAGTTCTTCGTGGTGCAGGGATCAAGCACCTTGCTGGTGAACGAGATTGCACCGCGCCCGCACAACAGCGGCCACTACACCATCGACGCCTGCGACCAGTCGCAGTTCGATCTTCAGGTGCGCACGCTGGCTGGCCTGCCACTGGTGCAGCCGCGCCAGCACAGCCCGGCCATCATGCTCAACCTGCTGGGCGACCTGTGGCTGCAGCGTGCGCCGGCCGCGCCCGACTGGGCAGCGGTGCTGGCACTGCCCGGTGTGCACCTGCACCTTTACGGCAAGTTGTCGGCGCGCGCGGGCCGCAAGATGGGGCACCTGACCATCACTGGCGCCACCGCCCTGCAGGTGCAAACGACAGCGACGCAGGTGGCTGCTGTGCTGGGTTTGCCCGCGCCCTGACCCCGCCATGGTGCTTGACGGCCTGTCCGAGGCCTCGGTCCGGGATTGTGCGTTGGCCCTCAAGGCGGGTGAACTGGTCGCGTTCCCGACCGAAACCGTGTACGGGCTGGGCGCCGATGCCGGCAACGATGCTGCGGTGGCCAAGATCTTTGCCGCCAAGGGGCGCCCGAGCAACCATCCGCTGATCGTGCATGTCGACGACGACCGGCAGGGTGTTCCAGGGCTGGAGCATTTTGCGGCCGATGTGCCCGACTACGCCCGTTCCCTGGTGCTGCATTTCTGGCCGGGTCCGCTGACCCTGATTCTGCCCCGCGGTCCGGCGGTGGGAGCGGCTGCAGCTGGCGGCCAGGATTCGATTGGCCTGCGCTGCCCGGCGCACCCGGTGGCGCAGGCCCTGCTGCATGCCTGCCGGGCGCTGGGCGTGATGGGCCTGGCAGGGCCCAGCGCCAACCAGTTCGGTCGTGTGAGCCCCACCACGGCGGCCCATGTTGCGGGGGAGTTCGGTGCTTCGCTGCGGGTGCTCGATGGTGGAGCCTGCAAGATCGGCATCGAGTCCACCATCATCGACTGCACACGCGGTACACCGGTTCTGTTGCGTCCGGGCGCCATCACAGCTGCGCAGGTGCTGGCGGTCTGCGGCCGCGATGTGTTGACGCCGGAGCAGGCCGACAACAGTTTGGCCAAGTCGGCACCCCGCGCCTCGGGCACGCTGGAGGCGCACTACGCGCCCAAGGCGCGCGTGCGGCTGATGGACGCCAAAGCCCTGCAGACCGCCCTCGACCTGCTGGGCGCGGACCTCGACAAACCCGCGCCAGTCATCGCCACCTATGCGCGCGCGGTGTTGCGTTCGCCCTCGCCGGCGGTGTGGCGGCGGCGCATGCCGGACGACGCCGCCACGACGGCCCACCAATTGTTTGCCGTGCTGCGCGAGTTCGATGCACAAGGCGTCAAGCTGATCTGGGTCGAGACACCGCCTGCCGGGTCCGAGTGGGACGGCGTGCGTGACCGATTGCAGCGTGCGTCGGTCGCGCAATAACCGGGCAGGCCCCAGAGCCCCGGTTTCAAGCGCGAAAGCGCAGCTTCATCCAAAGGATCGCCAGCGCCAGACCCGGCACCGTTGTCTCGCGCAGGGCCACCGGGATGGTGCTTCAGTTGTCCCGCACGGCCCAGTCCAGCAAGGCGTCCAGGGCCGGCCGGGCGGCATTCGCGTTCGCATGGTTGATGACGCCCACCAGCACGTACCGTTTACCGCTGGACGCATGCACGTAACCGGCGAAGGCGGCCACGTCGCGCAGACTGCCGGTCTTGAGGTGCGCGTTGCCCGCCGCGCGGGAGCGGTTGCGGCGCATCGTGCCGTCCACGCCGGTGATCGGCAGCGACGACATCAGCTCCGGCATCTGGGGCGAGAGGTAGGCGGTCTGCAGCAGACGCGCCAGCGCCTGGGCGCTGATGCGTTCGTTGCGTGACAGGCCCGAGCCGTTGTCAAGCACCGGCAGTTCCGCGCCGCCGATGCGCTCCTGCCACCAGCGCCGGATGGTTTCGCGTGCGCCTTCCGGCGTTCCCGCGTCGGCAGCCGGTTTGGCTGTGCCGTTGCGCGGTGGCAGGCCGAGGCTCAGGAAGACCTGCTGCGCCATGACGTTGTTGCTGTATTTGTTGATGTCGCGGATCACTTCCGCAAGCGTCGGCGACAGCAGTTCGAACACCGGGGCCGGCGGCCGGCCCGAGGGCGGAACTGCCAACCTGCCGTCGCGCACGACACCCCCGATCTTGCCGCCCATCTCCAGCCACATGCCTTCGATGGCGCGCACCGAATAACTGCGCGGGTCGGCATAAGCCACGGGCCACACCTTCTCCTGGCAGCTGGCGGGGTAGGCGCCGGCGAAACGGATGCGGGTCGGGTCCGAAAAGTCGGCGCGCAAGGTGGCGCGGTAATCGTTGCAATCACCAGCCGACAAGGGCACGCTGGTCTGCATGGCCACGCCGGCCAGCGGCGGGTCGAACTGCACCTGCGCGGTGCTGGTCGTGCGGTCCGGCACGAAGGTCATGACGACCGACTTGTAGTTGAGCAGCAGCGCGTCGGGGGCCACGTTGTAGGGGCGCAGCGGCTCGCCATCGAAACCACCCGGGTCCGCTTCGGCCAGCGCAAAGGCGCTGTGGTCCAGCACGATGTCGCCGCTGATGCTGCGCACTCCCAGCCCCTGGACCCGGCGCAAAAGCAGCCAGACCCGCTCCAGCACCAGTTTGGGGTCGCCCAGGCCCTTGATCGTGAGGTTGCCGTACAGCGTGCCGTCGCGCACCGCGCCCTCGATGTACACCGGCGTGCTCCAGGTGTAGGCCGGGCCGAGCAGGTCGAGCGCTGCGTAGGTGGTGACCAGCTTCATCACCGAGGCCGGGTTCATGGCCACGCCGGCGCGGTGGGCCAAGCGTGGCGCCGATCTGCCTTCGGCATCAACCACCAGCATGCCCACGGCCTCGCGCGGAACCTTGGCGCGCTGCAGGGCCGCTTCGACTTCCGGCGGCAGGTTCTGCGCGATGGCAGGGGCGCCGCTGACGGCCAGCAACAGCAACAGCCGCAGCAGGAGCGTGGACGTGGAGACAAGCATGCAGCCGAGTCTAACGCGGGCCTTCTGGCGGGCCGCACCGCAGCCGATAATCGGCCAATGCCCGCGCACCTTCAGTTACTGGCCCTCGACACCAGCACCGACACGATGTCGATTGCGGTGGCGGGCATGCGCGACGGTGCGCCGCATGTGTGGGCCCATACCGGCGCTGGCGGCGCACAGGCATCAGCCACCCTGATCCCCGCCATCATGGAGCTGATGGGCCGCGCAGGCCTCGACTTCGGCGACCTCAATGTGATTGCGTTCGGTTGCGGCCCGGGCGCCTTCACCGGCCTGCGGACAGCCTGTTCGGTGGCCCAGGGCCTGGCGTTCGGGGCCCGGGTTCCGCCGGGCAGGCGGGCGCTGCAGGTGCTGCCGGTCGACACCCTGCTGGCGCTGGCTGAGCAGGCGCGCAGCGCGCACGTGGCCGACGGCCAACCCTTGCGCGTTTTGGCCATGCTGGATGCACGCATGGACGAAATCTACGCGGCCGCGTATGCGTTTGACGGCCAGCGCTGGACGCAGCACCAGGACTGCCAGCTTGTGCGCCCGGAGAACCTCGCAGTGCCGGCGGGTTGGCTTGCGCAGGGGTTCCTGCTGGCTGGCAACGTGTTCGCCGCTTATGGCGCGAGGCTGCCGGTTCCTGACGGCGTGCCCCGGCTGAGCGTGTTGCCGTCGGCCGCTGCCATGCTGCGACTGGCGGGCGATCTGCTGGCCCGGGGTGCTGGCGTCGAGCCTGAACACGCCTTGCCGACCTATGTGCGCGACAAAGTTGCGCAAACCACGACTGAGCGCGCTGCCTCCAAGGCTGCCTCCAATGCCTCCATCGCATGACACGCCTATGGTCACCGACCACAGCTGCAGTACCCTGATGAGCGCCATCCTGAAGCCCCCCGAAGTCCAGCTTGAGCCGATGCAGTTGGCGCAGCTGCCCATGGTGCTGGCCATCGAGCAACGCGCCTATGCACACCCCTGGTCGCTGGCCAATTTCCGTGACTCCCTGAATGCGGGCTACGAAGCCCGCCTGCTCACGGGGGGCTCCACGCTGATCGGGTATTTCCTGGCGATGAAGGGTGTTGACGAAGTCCATCTGCTCAACATCACGGTCGATCCGGCCTACCAGCGCCAGGGCTGGGCCCGGCTCATGCTCGATGCGCTCGCGATCTGGGCGCGTGGACAAGGCGCGCAGTGGTTGTGGCTGGAGGTGCGTGTCAGCAACCTGCAGGCGATGCAGGTGTACGAGAGCCAGGGTTACCGCCGTGTCGGGAAGCGCAAGGCGTATTACCCGAATGGTGACGGCAAGCGCGAAGA
The DNA here is from genome assembly GCA_945861785.1 of Rhodoferax sp. OV413. Classification (GTDB taxonomy): domain Bacteria; phylum Pseudomonadota; class Gammaproteobacteria; order Burkholderiales; family Burkholderiaceae_C; genus CAISIP01. Next base: position 99,189 of record CAMAWD010000004.1, read on the forward strand.
CGCGGTGGTGATGAGTTTGCGCCTGTGAAAGCAACTGCGTGAACCACCTGACAGCTGTCCAGACGGCTTGTGCTGCGGCACGTCGCGGCGGTGGGCCGGCGCGCACCGGCGGGCTGGGCCAAAGGGCGAATTCGTCAATGCGCCCTCTGGGGGGTGTCGGATGAGTCTCGATCTCGACGAGCGGCAACGCGCCATGCTGGCAGAGATGCGCATCAAGGTCTGGTGGCCGACGCCGGTTTCTCTGGCACCGCAGTCGGCGGGTGTCTCCACGGCAGAGCGCGTGCCTGCCAGACCCGTGGCGACCCCCGCTGCGGTGGCGCCCGCGCCGAGCACAGTGCCACACGCCAAACTGGCGGGCGCGGTCGTTGCTGCGGCGGCGAAACCTGAGGCCGCGACGGCCCGGCAACCCCGGACAGCGTTGGGCATGGACCTGGCCACGCTGGCGACCACGATTGCCGCTTGCTCCGCCTGTTCCTTGTGTGAGGGCCGCAAGGCGGCCGTGTTCCCGGTGCCACCGGTTTTTCGCCAGTCCGACTGGATGGTGGTGGGCGACCCGCCCACCGAGGACGAGGAGCGCGCCGGGGTGGCCTTCGCGGGCCAGGCCGGCCAACTGCTCGACAACATGCTGCGTGCCGTGCAGCGCACGCGTGATGGGTCCGGCGCCAGCGGTGCATGGCTGACCCACGTGGTGAAGTGCCGGCCCGCAGTGGTGCGCAATCCCAGTTCTGACGAACTCGCGTGCTGCGCGCAGTACTTGCGCCGCGAAGTGGCGCTGGTGCAACCCCGCGTCATCCTGGCGATGGGGCGCTTCGCCGCCCTGTCGCTGCTGGTCGCCACCAACCCCGAGGTCGCGAAAGTGCCTTTTGGCAAGCTGCGTGGCCAGATGCACAGTTTCGAAGGCGTTCCGGTGGTCGTGACCTACTCGCCGGCCCGTTTGCTGCGGGCCCAGGAAGACAAGGCCGGCGCCTGGGCCGACCTGTGCCTGGCACAGGCAACAGCGAACGACCAGCCGTCCGGCGCCGCGCCCGACACCTGACCATCCCCCACTTCTCTTGTGAAAGCAGAGCCATGAATTTTGTCGACATGCTCGCAAGCGCGGAGCAGCAGAACGAATCGATGTTGTGTGTCGGTCTCGACCCCGAACCAGCGCGTTTTCCCGGCGCCTGGAAAGGTGATGCAAGCCGTATCCTGGACTTCTGCACGGCCATCGTCGACGCGACCGCCGACCTGGTGATCGCCTTCAAGCCGCAGATCGCCTATTTTGCCGCCCACCGCGCCGAGGCCGCGCTGGAGCGTCTGGTCGCACACATGCGCCAGGTCGCGCCGCAGGTGCCGGTGATCCTGGACGCGAAGCGCGGTGACATCGGCGCCACTGCCGAGCAATACGCCATCGAGGCTTTCGAACGGTATGGTGCGGACGCGGTAACGCTGTCGCCGTTCATGGGTTTCGATTCCGTACAGCCCTACCTGAAGCGCCATGGCAAGGGCGCATTCCTGTTGTGCCGCACCTCCAATCCGGGCGGCGACGACCTGCAGAACCAGCGCCTGGCCGGACTGCCTGGTGAGCCCCTGCTGTATGAGCATATCGCCAGCCTGGCCCAAGGCCCCTGGAACACCAATGGCCAGCTGGGCCTGGTGGTGGGCGCCACCTACCCGGCCGAAATAGCGCGGGTGCGGGTGCTGGCGCCCAGCGTGCCGCTGCTGATTCCCGGCGTGGGCGCGCAAGGTGGCGACGCGGTGGCCACGGTGCGGGCCGGCTGGCGTGCCGACGCCGGGCGCACGGTGGCGCCGATTGTGGTGAACGCGTCGCGCTCGATTCTGTACGCCTCGCCGGCGGAAGACTTTGCCACTGCGGCACGTGCCGAGGCGCGCCGGACGCGCGAGCAGTTGCAGGCGGCGCGCGGCTGAAGCGCTGCGGGTGTGGAGGCGGACAAGGTGCACGCGCCGTTTTACCTGTTGACCCATCCCGTTGTGGTGATCAGCCGCGTGGTGCCGGCCCGACCTGCCCCTGCAAACGATTGACCACCCGAAAACACAACAAACAGCCGGCCACGCCGAAAAAGACCACCCCCAGGCCGTAACCCGCCAAGGCGCCCTGGGCACCATACCAGCGCTGGCCGAGCCAGACGAACGGGATCACGCCCAACGTCGAGCGCCCCCAGTTGAGTGCGGTGGAATAAAACGCGTACCCCAGGTTGTTGAACGCCGCGTTGGCGACAAACAGCGCGCCGTTGAACAAAAAACTGCCGGCCACGAAGACACAGAAGAAAACGATCAGCCCACGTGCCTGCGGTGTGGCACGAAACAGGTCAGCGATCGGACCGCCGAAAACCGCCAGCAGCACCCAGACCGCCAGCACATACACCAGCGTGACCTTGAGCGCGTCGCGCAGGGTGGACTGGACCCGGTCGAAACGCTGCGCGCCGAAATTCTGGCCGATGATGGGCCCGATTGCACCGGACATCGCGAACAACAAACCAAAGGCCACCGGGATGATGCGCTGGACCACCGCCCAGCCGGCGACCGCGTCGTCTCCGAACGCGGCCATGGTGGCGGTCACATAGGTATTTCCGACCGGGGTGGCGATCTGCGTCAACACGGCCGGCAGGCCGATGGCCATGAACGGCCGGAATTCACGCGTCACGAAAGCCATGCTCGGCCAGGCAAACAGGTGGTGTACACGCACCAGGCCATACGCACCAGCAAGCACCATTGCCAGCCGGGCCAGAAAGGTGGAAGCCGCCACGCCCTCGAGCCCCAGGGCCAGGCCGAAGATGAACAGCGGGTCCAGCACCACCGTCGCAGCGGCCGAAGCCAGCGTCACCGCCATGCTGCGGCGTGCGTCGCCGATCGCGCGCAGCAGGCCCGACAGGCACATGCCCAGGCCCAGCAGCGGCCAGGACGGCAACACGATGCGCATCAGCGACACGGTGAGTTCGGCAGTGCGCCCGCGCGCGCCCAGCGCCTGCACCGCCGGCTCCAGCAACGGGTAGGCCAGGCATGCCAGTGCGGTCATCAACACCAGCACGATGGCCAGAGCCGCCCCGGCGATCTGGTTCGCCTGGGTGCGGTGCCCGCGCCCGAGCGCCCGGGCGGTGAGTGCACTGCCCGCGATGGACATGCCGATGGCCACCGAGGTGGCGAAAAACAGCAAGGTGCCCGAATACCCCATGGCGGCAGTGAGTTCGGGCTGGCCCAACAGGCCGATGTAAAACAGGCTGAGTGCCTCGACAGCAAAAACTGCCACCAGCCCAATGGCGCTGGCACCGGTCATGGTGATGACGTGGCGCAGGGTGGATCCGGTAACCAACCGGGCCGGCGCGGCTGGGGTGGCAGAACCTTCGGTCATCGCACCGGCTCAGGCGCGAACTTCGCCGTCTCCGAGAACCACGTATTTGAGGGATGTCAGCCCTTCGATGCCGACCGGTCCGCGGGCGTGGAACTTGTCGGTGCTGATGCCGATTTCGGCCCCCAGCCCGTACTCGAAGCCATCTGCGAAGCGGGTGCTCGCATTCACCATGACACTTGCCGAATCGACCTGGCGCAGGAATTCCTGGGCGTGTTTGTGGTCGCGGGTGATGATGGCGTCGGTGTGGTGGCTGCTGTAGTGGTTGATGTGGGCGATTGCCGCATCTACCCCCGCCACGACCTTGATGCTGATGATGGGCGCGAGGTATTCCTCGTACCAGTCCTGCTCGGTTGCGTCCACGAGCATGGCACCGGAAACGCCGGCCAGCAGCGCGCGGCTGGCCGGGCAGACCCGCATTTCGACCGCCTTGGCCGCAAACACGGCACCGATGCGCTGCAGGAATTCTGCCGCGACGCCCTGGGCGACGAGCAGGCTTTCGCTGGCGTTGCACGGGCTGTACTTCTGGGTCTTGGCGTTGTCGGCAATGCGCACCGCCATGCCGATGTCGCAGGGGTCGTCGACGTACACGTGGCAATTGCCGTCCAGGTGTTTGAGCACCGGCACCCGGGCGTCGCGGCTGATGCGCTCGATCAGGCCCTTGCCACCGCGCGGGATGGCCATGTCGACATACTGGGGCATGGTGATGAGATGGCCCACCACCTCGCGGTCGGTGGTCTGCACCAGTTGCACGCCGTCGGCAGGCAGGCCGTTGTCGGTCAGCGCCTGCTGCACCAGGCGCGCCAGCGCGCGGTTGGAGTCGATCGCCTCCGAGCCGCCGCGCAAGATGCAGGCGTTGCCGCTCTTGATCGACAGGCTGGCGGCCTCGATGGTCACATTGGGGCGGCTTTCGAAGACCATGGCAAACACACCAATCGGCACCCGCATCTGGCCCACACGGATGCCGCTGGGCTGCTCCTTCATGCCGACGATGTCACCGATCACATCGGGCATGGCGGCGAGCTGTTCGCAGCCTTGGGCCACGGTGTCGATGATGCGGGGGGTGAGTTTCAAGCGGTCGACCATCGGGGCGGCGAGGCCGGCGGCGGTTGCGCGGTCCAGATCTTTCTGGTTTTCCGCCTGCAGCGGGGCGGTGTTGTCCCGCAGGAGCTGGGCCAGGCGGCGCAGGCAGGCGCTGCGGGTGGCGGCACTGGCGCGGGCCATCAGCGTGGAGGCGGCGCGGGCCTGGATGCCGAGGGTTTGGGAGTAGGCGGCGGGGGTGGGCGCGTTCATGGGGGGATTATCGTGTGGTGGGTGCAGGTCGGGTCGCAAAGCTGCTGAGCCGGTAGCGGACCCTGCATCGGGGCCTGCGGCATGTTCTGGCAATAGGGTAATCATCCCTCTATTGGGGTAATGAACGTGCAAAATACCTCTATTTGACTTGGCATTACCCCATTCCTCTCCGTTCGAATCCAGCCGCATGCACTCCCTCTTGCCCGAATACCTCGCCCGGCTGCGTTTTGACACGCAGCAGTTGGCGACGTTGCGCGCGCTGGGTGAATACCGGGGCAAGTAACAACTATTTGTGGCCCAGTCACCCGAGGTTCTGAGCGATCTGCGCCAGGTGGCTGTCGTCGAGTCCACCGAGTCTTCGAACCGCCTGGAAGGCGTGGTCGTGGCAGCGCATCGGCTCAAGTCCCTGGTTCTCAAGAATGCCACGCCGCAGAGCCGGTCCGAGCAAGAGGTGGCAGGTTATCGGGATGCCTTGGGCCTGATCCACGAAAGCGCCGAGCAGATGCCGTTCTCGGAAGGCACGGTCCTGCAACTCCACGGCATCCTTTACCGCTACATGCCGCAACCGGGTGGTCGCTGGAAGGCCACGAACAACGACATCGTCGAGCGCCACCCCGATGGCAGCGCACGCATCCGCTTTCGCCCGGTCGCCGCGCATCTTGCGCCCATGATGATGGCGGACATGATCGCGCGATACCGCACGGCGCTGGACCAGCACATGGCAGACCCGTTGGTTCTGGTGCCATTGGTCGTCCTCGATTTAGTGGCGGCTGGATGCCGGGGTGGGGACATCTTACCAGGTGGGCTGCCAGAGCTTCGCCAAGCTCCTGGAGCGTTTGCGCTTGGTGGATGCGTCCATGTTTTGGGTGAGGGGGCCTGCCCCCTCCCTGCTGTACCACCCACTTGACCATGAAGTCCGTACGTCAGCAGCAGTGCGTCGAAGCAGGCCTTGAACACGGCGCCGCCTGATAGGTGGTCTTTCGCCAGGTCATGGTGCCGGCGGCGACATGTCATCAGAACGTGTTCTCGTTTCGTCGAAATGGCGACACAACGCACTTGTGATGATATTGTTTTTTTTTGTTTTAAAAAAGCCATAATAATGTCATTATGGCCAAGAAAACCGCCCCTTTGCTTCCCTCCACCGACGCGTTGCTGGCCCAACTCGGGGCCCGGCTGCGCATCGCGCGCCTGCGCCGGAAACTGCCCGCCAAGCAACTGGCCGAGCGCGCAGGCATGTCGCCCATGACCTTGCGCAGCATCGAGCGCGGCGGTGCAGGCGTGACGCTCGGCGCCTACGCTGCGGTCATGCAGGTTCTGGGGCTCGAGCGCGATTTCGAATTCCTGGCCCAGGCCGATCCCGTGGGCCGTGAATTGCAGGATTCCCGTTTGCCGGCGCCCCGTCGTGCGGCCCCGGTGCCGGCCCCCGCCCCGCGCCCGGCATCGCCGAAGGAATTTCCATCCACAGCCGCAGAACTGGGCGGCCCATGGGAAGCCCCCCCGGGGGACTGGGCCACGAACAGTGGCTTCGCCAGTTCGGAAGCCTTGTCCGCCTTGATCAAGCGCCGATCGCCAGACATGGGCAGCTGATCCATGACCGCCACGATCGCCGTGTATGCCGACTGGGAGGGTCTCGCTGCGCCGCTGCGCCTGGGAACCCTCCACGCCCGCGCGGGCGCCGGGCACGAAGTCTTCGAGTTTGAATTCACCGCGGCCGCCCTGGCTGACCGGGCACTGGCGAACGTGCATCTGGATCCAAGGCTTGGCTTGTTTGAGGGGCCGCAGCATCCGCCACAAGGGCAGGCGGTTTTCGGCGTGTTCGCCGATGCCAGTCCGGACCGCTGGGGGCGGCTGCTCATGCAGCGGCGTCTTGAGCGGGCCCAGCGCGCCGGCGGCTCACCATCCGCAGCGCGGCTGTTCGAATCGGACTACCTCCTCGGCGTGCATGACGCCTACCGCTCCGGCGCGCTGCGCTTCAAGCGCGATGCGGGCGGCGAGTTCCTGGACAACCAGCACGGCGCCGCGGCGCCCCCGTTCATCCAGTTGCGGGCACTGCAGGCGGCCAGCCTCGCCCTGGAACGCGATGAGGACAACACCGCCCCCGATGCAGACGCGTGGTTGCGCATGCTGATCGCCCCCGGCGGGTCGCTGGGCGGCGCCCGGCCGAAGGCCAGCGTGGTGGACCCGGATGGACACCTGTGGATCGCCAAGTTTCCAAGCGCGCGTGATGAGCACGACGTGGGTGCCTGGGAGATGGTCGTGCACACGCTCGCGCACAGCTGTGGCCTGCGCGTCACGAGGGCACTCGCGCAGCAGTTCGCGAACCCGCACCACACATTCCTCGTGCGGCGCTTCGATCGCACCAGCAGCGGCCGGCGCTTGCACTTCGCATCCGCCATGACGCTGACCGGCAGGCAGGACGGTGACGACGCCTCCACGGGTGCAAGCTACCTGGAGATCGCCCGCGTCCTGATCAACCACGGCGCGCAAACCGACGCCGACCTGCGTGAGTTGTGGTCGCGGATCGTCTTCAACATGCTGGTGTCGAACACCGACGATCACCTGCGCAACCACGGGTTCTTGCTGGTGCCGGGCAAGGGCTGGCGGCTGTCCGAGGCTTTCGACATGAACCCGGTTCCGCATGCGCAGGGCCTGAAGCTGAACGTCAGCGAAGCGGACAACCTGCTGGACCTGGATCTGGCCAGGTCCGTGGCGCACTACTTCAGGGTCCGCAAGGACGACGCAGACAGGATCATCGCGGACTTCCAGGCCGTGGTCGCGCAATGGCCCGCGATCGCGGGCAGCCTGCAGGTGCCGCGGCGGGAGCAGGAACGCCTTGCGCCAGCGTTTCGTCTGGCGTGGGCAGCGGGCGGCTAAGCTGGGTCTGGAGCGGAATGCCACAGAGCCATAGACTCGGTGTTCCTGATGCCAGCGGACTACGAAATGAAAAGTGCACTTTTCGTCGATTTCGACAACGCTTATTCGGGGACACGAATTTCGAAGTGGCAACGACAACGTGGCAGTCTTGAGCAGCCGCTTCATTGAAAGCATGCGGGTGATTTGCGAGGGTGAACAGATTGCGTTGGCGGAAACCATGGAGGCTGCGCTTCGCGAATGGAGCTCGGCGGCGGTCCATCGACATGGCCTGCTGCCAGTCAATGCCATTTCCTAAGTGCTGACCGTGCCGGCTGGCACGCGCCTGTTCAGCGCACGCGCGATGGCTGCGGCTCCCCACACCGCCGACACAAATCCATCGCCAGCCGGTGCAGCGCCTGCCACCCATTGGCCGGCCAGTCGGGCAGCTTCAGGCCCTTCACGATGCCGTCTACCAGGTGCGCGGCCAGCAGCAGTTCGGATGCGGCATCGCTGGTCAGGCGCGGCAGCACGCGTTCGAACAGCCGCTCGCGCGTGCCCCAGATGCGCTGCTCGCGCAAGGCCATCGGCAGGGGGCGGCCTTGCGCCATCGCGTCCTTGACGCGTTTGAGGGCGCGTATGTCTTCGGCCAACGTGTAGTGCACCAGCACCTCGGATTCGCCTTCGGCCTGCAGGCCGTCGAGCATGCGTTGCACACGTGCGGTTTGCCCCCCCAGCACCGCTTCGGACAACTTGAACACGTCGTAACGGGCGACATTGAGCACCGCGCCCTCCACCTGTTCAAAACCCAGTTCGCCGGCAGGAAACAGCAGGGCCAGCTTCTGGATCTCCTGGTGGGCCGCCAACAGGTTGCCCTCCACCCGGTCCGCAAAGAACTGCAGCGTGCGTTGGCCCTCGATGCCGGCCCTGACGCGTTGCCCCTGCTGCGACAGGCGCTGCGCCAGCCACTGTGGCAGCGCCGCCCGTTCCACCGGCTCCACACCAACCGTGACGCCAAGCGACTCCAGTGCACCGAACCAGGCGCCGCTGCGGGTGGCCTTGTCGAGCCGGGGCAGCATCACGATGGTCAGGGTGCTGTCATTGCCCCGGGCCTGTTCGGCCAGTTGCTGGATCGCCACGCTGCCGTCCTTGCCGGGTTTGCCGGACGGGATGCGGATTTCCACGATCTGCTTGTCGGAAAACAGGCTCAGCGAGCCACCGGCGGCCAGCACCTCGCTCCAGTCGAAGTGCGCACCCGCCACGGTGTGCGAGGTGCGTTCGGTATATCCGGCGGCCCGGGCCGCTGCGCGGATGGCGTCGGCGCCCTCCTGAATCAGCAAGGGCTCGTCGCCATGCAGCGTGTACAGGCTTGCCAGGCCGCGCTGAAGCTGGTTCGGGAGTTGGCCTGCGGCGATCTGCATCCGGCAAGTTTAGCGGCCGGGCCGGAGCGCGCACGTCGTCGTGATCACCGACTCCAAGGCGTCCCCCCTGGTGCCATGCGCCCGCCTCTGAGCCTGAGTCAGAGCGCGCGCACTGCCGCCAGCCGGCGCATCAGCTGTTGCACCATGTCGCTCTGCATGTCGCGGTACATCAGGCCTTCTTCGGCCTCCTTGGCAAGCACAGCAGACTCGTTGAAGCTGATGTCGCGCTGCTGCAGCAGCTCGGTCTCGGGGATCAGCTCCTTGCCCTGGGGCGTACGCAGGCGAAAACGCATACGCACCCGCAGTTGGAACTCCCGCACCTGACCGGTGGCATTCACACCAACCACGGTCTTCTCCCGCAGTTCGGACAGGATGTCCAGAACGGCCTGGGCGTCCGCCTGGGGGGTGGGCGCCGTCATGACCCGCAAGCGACCCAGCGAGCCCAGGTTGCGCTTGATTTCGTTGCCCAGCGCCGAGGTGTCGCCGACGTTGACGAACAGGGATGCAAAGGCCAGCTCGGGGGCGCCGCGCAACTGGAAGCCGCAGGCCCCCAGCGACAGGGCCGCTGCTTGTGCCAGCACCAGGCGTCGTGGCAGCATCAGATCACCACGTTGACAAGGCGCCCCGGCACCACGATGACCTTTTTCACTGTGGCCCCGGCCGAGAGCTTGATGAACACCTCGTTGGCCAGTGCCGCAGCTTCGATGGCCTCGCGCGAGGCGCCGGACGGCACCCGGATTGCGTCGCGCAGCTTGCCGTTGATCTGCAGCATCAGTTCGATCTCGTCTTGCGCGAGCGCGCGCGGATCGACCACCGGCCACGGCGCATCGAGCAGTTCACCATGGTGCTTGTCATAACCCATGGCGCGCCACAACTCCTGGGCGATATGGGGTGTGACCGGGTACAGACAGCGCAGCAGCATGTTCAGGCCCTCATGGGCCGCGTGCAGGTCCGACGGAGTGCCCGCACCCTTGAAGTCTTCCAGCGCATTGAGCATCTTCATGGCACCGGACACCACGGTGTTGTACTGCATGCGCTGGTAGTCGTAGTCGACTTGCTTGAACACGCTGTGGATTTCGCGGCGCAGGTCGCTGGCGGCACGCCCGTAAGCGGTTGGGCCGCCGGCCTCGGCCGGCGCCTGCCCCAGACGCGCGGCGAAGTTCCAGACCCGGCGCAGGAACCGGTAGGAGCCCTCCACCGCCGCGTCGTTCCACTCCAGTGTGGCCTCCGGTGGCGCGGTGAACATGGTGTAGAGCCGGGCGGTGTCCGCGCCGTACTTCTCGATCAGGTCCTGCGGGTCGACCCCGTTGTTCTTGCTTTTGCTCATGGTGCCCACGCCTTCGTAGTCCACCATCGTGCCGTCGGACTTGCGCCTGGCACCTGTCACCTTGCCTGTCGCGTCATGGATGTCCTCGACTTCGTGCGGCCAGAAATATTCGATTCCGCCGCCTTTGTTCTTGCGCGAGTAGATGTGGTTGAGCACCATGCCCTGCGTCAGCAGTTTCGTGAAGGGCTCGTCGATGTTGACCAGCCCGAGATCGCGCATCACCTTGGTCCAGAAACGTGCGTACAACAGGTGCAGGATCGCGTGTTCGATGCCGCCAATGTACTGGTCCATCGGCATCCAGTAGCGGCTGCCCGCACCCACCATGGCGGTGTCGTTCTTCGGATCACAGTACCGCATGTAGTACCACGAGGAATCGACGAAGGTGTCCATGGTGTCGGTCTCGCGCCGCGCCGCCGCGCCGCAGACCGGGCACACGACGCCGGCATGGAAACCCGCGTGCGTGTTCAGGGGGTTGCCGGAGCCGTCGGGCACGCAGTCCTGCGGCAACACGACCGGCAGGTCTTTTTCGGGCACTGGCACGGCACCATGTTCGGGGCAGTGGATGATGGGGATCGGTGTGCCCCAGTAGCGCTGGCGGCTCACGCCCCAGTCGCGCAGGCGCCAGGTGGTCTTTTTCTGGCCCAGACCGCGCACCTGCAGTGCGTGGCTGATGGCGTCGACAGCCTCCTGGTAGGACAGGCCGCTGAAGCTGTCCGAGTTGATGGTCACGCCGCGCTGCTTGTCGCCGTACCACTCCTGCCAGTTCTCGTAGTCGTAGGTCAGGCCGTCGATCAGCACCACCTCGACGATGGGTATGGCGTACTTGCGCGCAAAGATGAAGTCGCGCTCGTCGTGCGCCGGCACGCCCATGACCGCGCCGTCGCCATACCCGATCAGCACGTAGTTGCCGACCCACAGCTCGATCTTGTGGCCATTGAGCGGATGGGTGACGAAGAGCCCGGTGCGCATGCCCTCCTTCTCGCGCACCGCCAGCTCGGCCTCGGTGGTGCCGCCGCGCTGGCATTCCTCGATGAAGGCCGCCAGCGCCGGGTTGGACCGGGCCGCATGCGTGGCAAGCGGGTGCTCCGGCGCCACGGCGCAGAAGGTCACCCCCATCAGTGTGTCGGCGCGGGTGGTGAAGACGTGCATCCGGCCGTCGCCGATCAGCTTGCCGCTGGCGTCACGGATGTCATGCGGGAAGGCGAAACGCACACCTTCACTTTTGCCGATCCAGTTTTCCTGCATCAGTTTCACGCGTTCCGGCCAGCCTGGCAGGCCTTCGTCCACACAGTCGAGCAACTCGGCTGCGTAGTCGGTGATCTTGAGGTAATAACCCGGGATCTCCCGCTTTTCGATCACGGCGCCGGTGCGCCAGCCCTTGCCGTCGATGACCTGTTCGTTGGCCAGTACGGTCTGGTCGACCGGATCCCAGTTGACGATCTGCGTCTTGCGGTAGGCGATGCCCTTTTTCAGCATCTTCAGGAACAGCCACTGGTTCCACTTGTAATAACTCGCGTCGCAGGTTGCGATCTCGCGGCTCCAGTCGATGGCCAGCCCCAGTGCCTGCATCTGCTGCTTCATGTAGGCAATGTTCTCGTAGGTCCACTTGGCCGGAGGCACACCATTCTTGAGCGCTGCGTTCTCGGCCGGCAGGCCGAATGCGTCCCAGCCCATCGGCATCAGGACATTGAAACCCTTCATGCGCAGGTGGCGCGCGAGCATGTCGTTGATGGTGTAGTTGCGCACATGGCCCATGTGCAGCTTGCCGCTGGGGTAGGGCAGCATCGAACAGGCGTAGAACTTCTGCTTCGAGGCGTCTTCCGTCACCCGGTAGGCGTCACTGGATTGCCAGTGTTGCTGGGCGGTTTTCTCGACGGCGAGATGGTCGTATTTTTCTTGCATGGCGGGGGTGTTGCGGCTCAAGTGCCGCATGGGTGCGATTCTAGGCCTTGCCTTGTGCGCCGGGGCGCTGCAGACACCAGCGCCAGCCGGCCAGCTCCCGCGGCCTACGGGGTTGCGGCGCGGCTGTCGGCCACGAAACCAATGCGGCCCAGCCCGGCTTTTTGCGCCATGCCGATGACTTCGACCACCCGGCCGTAGGCCACCGCCCGGTCGGCGCGCAATTGCACCTCGGTGTCCGGATCCTGCACGGCTACGCGTGTGAGGCGGGTCGCCAGCTCCGTGCTGGTGACGGGTTTGTCATCCACAAACACCTGGCCCGACCGGTCGACGACGACCAGCACCGATCTGGGTGCGTCGCTGGCGCCGGCGGCATCCGTGCGTGGCAGGTCGAGCCGGACCGAACTGGCCAATAGCGGCGCCGTGATCAGGAAGATGACCACCAGCACCAGCATCACGTCGATCAGCGGCGTCATGTTGATGTCGCTCATGGGGGGGTCGCCCCGGGTGCGTTCGAGCCGACCGAAGGCCATCGGTCAGGCGCGCGCCTGCGCGGCCGGGGGCGCGCTGAGCAGCAGTTCTCGAAGGTCGCGCGCGAAACCCTCGAGGTCGGCCTCGATGCGGCCGATCATGCGCCCGAAGACGTTGTAGGCCAGCACAGCAGGAATAGCCACTGCAAGGCCGGCGGCCGTCATGATGAGGGCTTCACCCACCGGGCCGGCGATCCGGTCGATCGTGATCTGTCCGGCGCTGGAGATGCTGATCAGCGCGTGGTAGATGCCCCACACGGTGCCCAACAGCCCGACAAACGGTGCGGTCGCACCAACGGTGGCCAGCAGCACCTGCCCATACTGCAGCCGCGCCAGCACGGCATGCAAGGCCTGGCGCAAGACGCGTGTGAGCTGCTGGGAGCGGTCCCCGGCCGTGGCCAGGGTTCCGTGGCTGGTCACCGTCGTGGCGGAAATCAGGGGCTCGACCATGGCTTCGCGGTCGAAGGCCCGGGCCTTTCGCAGGCCATCGGGCAGGTCGGCCGACTGCCAGAAGGCCGCAGTGCTGCGTGCCACATCGGTGCCGGCGCGGTGCAGCAGCCAGCCTTTCCAGAGGATCACGACCCAGCTGGCGCAGGACATCAGGAACAAGACAACGGCAACCAGACGGGTGACGCCGTCACCGTCGGAGAGCAAGCGCACAAAGTTCACCGGCTGCCCACCATGCCGCGACCAGCGGCGACTGCAGTGCCGATAGCGGGCGAGCGGCTCATTGCGAAGTGGCGTTGGCGGGCCCGAGTCCGAGCACGTCGAACATGTCGAACAGCCCCAGTTTGCGACCGCCCAGGAACCGCGCCGCACGCAAAGCGCCCTGCGCAAAGGTGGCGCGGCTTGACGACTTGTGGCTGATCTCGATGCGCTCACCGGTGCCGGCAAACAGGACCGTGTGGTCGCCGACGATGTCGCCGCCCCGAATGGTGGCGAAACCGATCGAAGATGGGTCGCGCTCGCCGGTCACGCCTTCGCGCGCAAAGACCGCGCAGTCCTTCAGATTGCGGCCGGTCGCGGCGGCGATGACTTCACCCATCTTCAAGGCGGTGCCGGAGGGTGCGTCGACCTTGTGGCGGTGGTGCGCTTCGATGATCTCGATGTCGTAACCGGTGGCCAGCGCCTTGGCCGCCATTTCGAGCAATTTCAGTGTCACGTTGACGCCAATGCTCATGTTCGGGGCCATCATGATGGCAATGTCACCGCCAGCCGCTGCAATGCCCGCCCTCTGCGCGTCGCTGAAGCCGGTGGTGCCTATCACCGCATTGACTCCGAGAGCGCGGCAAGTCTCCAGGTGGGCCATCGTACCGTCGGGTCGGGTGAAGTCGATCAGTACGTCGCTGCCCTGAAGGCCGAGGGTCAGGTCGGATTGGACCAGCACGCCGCTGCTGCGCCCCAGGAATGCGGTGGCGTCGGTGCCAACCGATGCGGCCCCGGCCATGTCCAGGGCGCCGCTGAGCACGCAGTCGTCACTGGCCAGCACCAACTCGATCAACATGTGGCCCATGCGGCCGGATGCACCCGCAATACAGATCCTGTGCTTGGTGGCGGTGTTCATCGGTAGCTGGGCTCAGGGCGCGGATGGCTCGAGCGGCGGATAGGTCGCGGGCAAGGGTGGCAGGGCTTTGGGCTCGGCGGGTTTGGCCGCAGCCGGGAACTGCTTGAGCGACTCCTCGGTGGCCTCCAGCATGGGAGCTTCTGCTGTCTTGCGGCCCTTGCCCAGGGAGGCGACGAACTCGGCTTCTGTGGGCAGCGCGTCGGCTTCGAAGCGAGCGAGGACGCCGCCGTTGAAAAACACCGTCACCTTGCGCAGTTGCGGTTCTTCGCCCTGGCGCTTGAAGGTGAAAACATAGTCCCAGCGGTCGCTGTGGAAAACGCTTTGCAGCAACGGTGTGCCGAGCAGATCCCGAACCTGTTGGCGCTCCATGCCGGGCTTGAGTTGTGCGACCTGCTCGCTTGACACAAAGTTGCCCTGGACGATGTCGATGCGGTAGGGCGACACCACGCTGGCCATGCGCAGACTCGCTCCCTCAAAGCCGGAGCAACCCGCCAGCGTGGCACAAATCACCACGAGCAGGCTGATACGCGTGGCTTGGCGGACGGAGTCGGACATGGGTTGGGGCAGGACGATATGATCGGGGCATTGTAGCCGCTGAGCCACCATCGGCAGGCCGTCTCCCTGAGGTAGAACACCGCCATGGCCAACATCGACGAACTCAAGAGCACCGGGCTCAAGGCCACGGTGCCGCGCCTCAAGATCCTCGAGATTTTCCAGAAGGGCGTGCAACGCCACATGACAGCCGAAGACGTTTTTCGGGTGCTGCTCGGCGAACGTTCCGATGTGGGGCTGGCAACGGTTTACCGGGTCCTTGCGCAATTCGAGCAGGCCGGCATCCTGAGCCGCAGCCATTTCGAGAGCGGCAAGGCGGTGTACGAACTCAATGAAGGGCAGCACCATGACCATCTGGTGTGCCTGGATTGCGGCAAGGTCGAGGAGTTCTACGACGCGGAGATCGAGCGGCGCCAGCATGCCGTTGCAAAGACCAAGGGCTTCGCGATTGCCGACCACGCCCTGAGCCTGTATGCCAACTGCACCAAGGCTGACTGCCCCAACCGCTTGTCGACAGTGCGTTGCGCCGCCTGAACGCCTGGGTTCGAATCAGGGGCCGTTCGCGCCTGGCTCCTGGCCCATGGCCTTTCGATGGCGCTCCACGAACTCCTTGTAGGTGTCAATACCACGCAACTGCAGGATGGTATTGCGCACGGCGGCTTCCACCAGCACGGCGATATTGCGTCCCGCCACCACCTGGATGACCACCTTCAGGACTGCAATCCCCAGCACATCCTGTGTCAGTGGCTCATAGGGAATGCGTTCATATTCGCGCTCCAGGGTTTCGCGCCGGACCAGGTGCACGATCAGCTTGAGGCGCATCTTGCGGCGCACGGCGGTTTCGCCAAAAATCACGCGAATGTCGAGCAGGCCGATGCCGCGCACTTCCAGCAGGTTTTGCAGGAGATCGGGGCAACGCCCTTCGATCGTGGTCTGGTTGATGCGGTACAGGTCGACCGCATCGTCGGCGACCAGGCCATTGCCGCGTGAAATAAGTTCCAGGCCCAACTCGCTCTTGCCCAGGCCCGACTCCCCCGTGATCAGCACGCCGAGGCCGAGTATGTCCATCAGGACGCCGTGCATCGTGGTGCGTTCGGCGAAATGCTTGGACAGATAGGCGCGCAGCACATCGATCACAAACGCCGAGGAACCCTCCGTGGCGAACATCGGGATCTGGGCGCGTTCACACATCGAGAGCAATGCGTCGGGTGCTGTCTGGCCATCCGCCAGCACCAGCACCGGCGGCTCGAGCGTCACGATGCGGGAAATGCGCCGCGTGCAGTCGTCGGGGCTGGCGCTGGTCAGGTAAGCGATCTCGCGTTCACCCAGGATCTGGACCCGGTAGGGGTGGATGTAGTTGAGGTAACCCACCAGGTCGGCGCCTGAGCGCGCCGCGCGTACCGCGACATCATCGAAACGCCGTTCGGATGCACCGAGGCCGGCAACCCATTGCCACTTGAGATGGGCCCGGAATTCCTCGAACATGACGTCAGCGCTGACAACGGTGGGTTTCATGGCACTTTTACAGTCCCGGAAAACAGGCGCTCGCTGCGCCTGTCAGGACGATGGAGTCGGTTTCCAGTGTGAAATCAGCGTGTGCAGTTGCACTGCATCGGTGCTGGCGTTGAGCTTGTCGCGCAAGGTAGCGTCGCTGAGCAGCTCCGCGATTTCCGAGAGGATTTCAAGGTGTTTCTGGGTTGCCGCCTCGGGCACCAGCAGAAAAATCATCAAACGCACCGCCTGATCGTCGGGTGCATCGAAGCCGATCGGCTTGGCGAGCAGGAAGACTGCCGCCATGGGTGCTTTCAGACCCTTGATTCGGCCATGGGGGATGGCGACGCCATGACCCAGACCGGTCGACCCGAGCCGCTCGCGGGAGAACAGGCTGTCTGTGACGAGTGCCCGGCTCAGCCCGTGCAGGTTCTCGAACAGCAGGCCGGCTTCTTCGAACGCCCGCTTCTTGCTGGTGGCATCTAAGCTAACGAGCACTTGCGCGGGTGGCAGGATGGATGCGAGTCGGTTCATGGTCGGATGGTGGACGATTATGCCCACAAAAAAACCGCCCGACAGGCGGACGGTTTCAGGGTGGTCAGGTCGGCGCGCCTACATCACGCGCTTTGGCGCTTCGTGGTGGTGATTCTGAAGGCGGTCCTTGTGCCGCACCACCTGCCGGTCGAGTTTGTCGACCAGTTCGTCTACCGCAGCATAGAGATCGGAGTGCGAGCTTTCTGCAAACATGTCGCTGCCCTTGACATGGATGTTGCACTCGGCGCGTTGCCTTCGTTCCTTTTCCTTCTGTTTCTCCACAGTCAGCAGCACCTTGACATCGACCAGCTGGTCGAAGTGGCGGGTGATGCGATCAAGCTTGGTTGTGACGTAGTTTCTCAGGGCCGGTGTGACTTCGAGGTGATGACCGCTGATCGTCAAGTTCATGGATTTCCTCCTGTTGCGCTTGCCATTGATAGAGCCGCGGACGGAAACCGCCCTTGGCCAGAAACCCCCCGAGGGGATACACATTTGCCGGATTCACTGCGGTCACTATGCTCCCGATGGCTCC
This sequence comes from Rhodoferax sp. OV413, assembly GCA_945861785.1. Taxonomy (GTDB): domain Bacteria; phylum Pseudomonadota; class Gammaproteobacteria; order Burkholderiales; family Burkholderiaceae_C; genus CAISIP01. The sequence continues at coordinate 116,528 of CAMAWD010000004.1, forward strand.
CAAATGCAAGCGCTGCGCGCGCAAACGCAGGTCCGTGTGTGTGGCCCGCTGGCCGAGGCGCGGCCTGGATCCTTGCGCTTGATCCGGTAATTGTTTGCAATAGACCAGGAGAACATTGCAGAATGTCGCAATGAGCCTTGACACCATCATCCATGCGGGTTTGCGCCAATATGGTCGACCGACAGTGGGGCTGGTTTTGATGGGGGGTGGGGCCCGGACCGCCTACCAGGTCGGGGTGCTGAAGGCGATGGCAACACTGCTCAAGATCCATCCTGCCGCCGCGCGGACTTTCCCGTTCCAGGTGCTGGTGGGCACTTCTGCAGGTGCCATCAACGCCGCGTTTCTCGCCAGCCGTGCGATGCAGGGCCTGCAGGCGTTCGGGCAATTGGCCGAGTTCTGGGGTCGCCTGCGCTCGACCGACGTTTACCGGCTCAATGTGCCGCAGTGGGTGCGTTTCAGCCGGATTGCGGTCGCGTGGAGCTTGTCACGCCATGCGCGGGCCAACGGCGCCTTGCTGGACAACACACCTCTGACCAAGATCCTGCGTGATGGCATCCCGCTCGAGGGCATCGACGAAGCCCTGCGGTCCAACACGATCGACGCGCTTGCGGTCACCGGATCAAGTTATTCCAGCGGTGTTCACTGGACGTTCTGCCATACCGCAAGCCGTGACGAATTTCAGGGATGGGTCCGGCCAGGCCGCCGCGCCGAGTACCAGCGCCTGAGCATCGACCATCTGATGGCGTCCAGCGCGATTCCGTTCCTGTTTCCGGCGACCGCCTTGAAGGTGGATGGCCGGCAAGAGCATTTTGGTGATGGTTCGATGCGCCAGGTCACGCCACTGTCGCCGGCGATGCACCTGGGCGCACGCAAGATCCTGGTGATCGGCGTCGGTCAGCCGGAGCGCCCGGGGCTGGGCAAGGCGCAAGTGGCGACCAACATGACAGGACCGACCCTGGGCAGCATGGCGGGCCACGTCATGGCCAGCGTGTTCCATGACACGCTGCAGGCGGATGTGGAGCAGACACAGCGCGTCACCCAGACCATCAACCGCCTGCCTCCCGAGGCCGCTGCGGCGATGCCCTACAAGCCGATCGATGTGCTTGCAATCGCTCCGACGCGTTCCCTTGACGGGCTGGCACAGCAATACACGTTCGCGTTGCCTGCCTCCATCCGGGATGCGCTCGGGACCTTGGGTGTTTTGAAGGGCAGTGGGGGAACCCTGGCCAGCTACCTGTTGTTCGAGCCAGATTTTGTCCAGGCCCTGATCGAGATGGGCGAAGGCGACGCCCTTGCGCTGAAGGACGAACTGCTGGAACTCATCCTGGGCGACTGAAGCCAGGGCGTCCGGCAGGCCGCCAATGCGATAATTTGAGGGCATCATTTTCCGGAGTCCGCCTGCGGGATTGCTGCCCCGACCGGCGGCTTTCCACTCCCAGCCCCTTCAGTACCACCGATCACCGGGAGAGCGTTCATGCTCAATGTCTTCACGCTCGCCAACGGCCGACTGTTCCAGGAGGAAATCGAGTCGCTGGAAGAATTGTCCCAGTTCCAGCCGATCTGGGTCGACCTGGAGTCCCCGACACCCGACGAGAAGCGCTGGGTCAAGCAGTATTTCGGCCTGTCCATTCCCGAGGACGCGATGGACGAGGACATCGAGGAGTCGGCACGTTTCTATACCGAGGACAACGGCGACCTGCATATCCGCAGCGACTTCCTGATCGCCGACAACGAGGACCCGCGCACGGTCCGGGTGGCATTCATCCTGAATCTGGTCAACGTTGAACTGCGCAGCAAGGGCGTGCTGTTTTCCATCCACGACGAAGATGTGCCTGTGTTCCGGCTGTTGCGGATGCGTGCCCGCCGGGCGCCAGGCCTGATCGAAGACGCCAAGGAAGTGCTGCTCAAGCTGTTCGATGCCGACGCCGAGTACTCGGCCGATACGCTCGAAGGCATCTACGACGAACTGGAAAAGGTCAGCGAGAAGGTGCTGTCCGGCAACGTCACCGATGTGCTGGCCGGCGAGGTGCTGGGTGCTATCGCCCGCCATGAAGACATGAACGGCCGCATTCGCCGCAATGTGATGGACACCCGGCGTGCGGTCAGTTTCATGATGCGAAGCAAGATGCTGAACGCCGAGCAGTTCGACGAGGCACGGCAGATTTTGCGCGACATCGATTCGCTCGATTCACACACAGCCTTCCTGTTCGACAAGATCAACTTCCTGATGGACGCCACAGTCGGTTTCATCAACATCAACCAGAACAAGATCATCAAGATATTCTCGGTTGCCAGCGTGGCGCTGTTGCCGCCCACCCTGATCGCCAGCCTGTACGGCATGAACTTCCAGTTCATGCCGGAGCTCGGCTGGACGCTGGGTTATCCCTATGCACTGTTGCTGATGGCGGCCAGCGGCATTGTTCCGATGTGGTACTTCCGGCGCCGCGGCTGGCTCAAATAGGCGCGCCGGCCGATTCCATGGGCGGCGCGTGTCCGGGGGTTCAGGCACCAGGCAGCAGGTGCATCAACTGCCCGATGATCGCACGCGCATGTTGGCTCGCGACATGGGTCACGAAATGCTGGAAATCTGTTGGCGAATCCTCGTCCGAGCGGTCGGATATTGTCCTGACCGCCGCAAACGGAATGCCATAGTCATGGCAGACCTGCGCCACTGCCGCGCCTTCCATTTCCAGGGCCAGCGGCTCCATGCCAGCACCCCGCAACGCTGACCGGATCAGCGCAGCGGACCGCGCGGTGGACACGAACTGGTCGCCGCTGGCGATCAGGCCCTGGTGCAGCCTGGGTGCGCGCACTGGCACGTCCACGCGCGGGCTGGCAAGGCTTATGCGGCAGGCCTCGGCCAGCAGAGCGGACAAATCGGCATCGCAGCCAAAACCCGCGCGCCCGTACAGCGGGATTTCGAACCGTGGGAACAGCGGGGATGCATCCATGTCGTGCTGCACGAATCCGGTTGCCACGACCAGGTCGCCGACGTGCACATCGTCCCCGAGGCCTCCCGCAACACCCGTGAAGACGACGCGTTGTACCGCAAAAGCCTCGATCAGGGTGGTGGTGGTGGTCGCGGCTGCCACCTTTCCAATGCGCGACAGCGCCAACACCACGGACTGGCCACGCAAATGCCCTTGCCAGTAATCCCGGCCCGCCCGTTGCACGCGGCGCGCTCCGTGCAACTGTTCGATCAGGCCCTGCTGCTCCTGCGCCAGGGCGCTCAGAATTGCGGTGGTGGCCAAACCCGTGTTGCCTACTTGTCGCGCAGCTCGCGGCGAAGGATCTTGCCCACGGGGGTCTTGGGAAGTTCGGCGCGGAACTCGATGACCTTTGGCTGCTTGTAACCAGTGAGGTTTTCCTTGCAGTAGGCGCGTACGTCGGCTTCGTTGAGCGCGGAGTCTTTCTTGACGATCACGAGCTTGACTGCTTCGCCGGTTTTGGCGTCAGGCACACCGACACAGGCGCACTCCAGCACGCCGGGCAACTGGGAGACCACGTCCTCGAGTTCGGTGGGGAACACGTTGAAACCGCTGACCAGCACCATGTCCTTCTTGCGGTCCACGATCTTGAAAAATCCACGCTCGTCCATGGTGCCGATGTCACCCGACTTGAAGTACCCGTCTGGTGTCATCACCTTGGCGGTTTCGTCTGGCCGCTGCCAGTAGCCCGCCATCACTTGCGGTCCCTTGATCGCGATTTCGCCGGCCTGCCCCGGGCCGACCTCGTTGCCCTCGTCGTCGAGCAGTTTCATCCAGGTGTTGGGCAGCGGCACACCGATGGAGCCGCTGTATTCGGTGGCAGTCGCAGGGTTGCCACAGGCGGTGGGTGAGGTTTCGCTGAGCCCGTAACCCTCCAGGATCGGGGAGCCGGTCTTCTGGAGCCACAACCTGGCGACCGCGCTCTGCACCGCCGTGCCACCGCCGGTCGAGCCTTTCAGGTGGCTCCAGTCGACGGTCTTGAAATCGGGGTGGTTGGCCATGCCGCTGAACAGGGTGTTGACAGCCGGCATGACGTGGATCCGGTGCTTGGAGAGTTCCTTGAACATTGCGGGCAGGTCGCGCGGGTTGGGAATCAGAATCAGCTTGCCGCCCATGCGCATGGACAACATCATGCAATAGGTGAACGCAAAGATATGGTACAGCGGCAGCGCGCAGACCGAAGTCGGTTGTTCGTTCGGCGCTATCTTGGCCATCAGTGGCGCACCCCAGGCTTCGTTTTGCAACACGTTGGCCACCAGGTTGCGGTGCAGCAGCACTGCGCCCTTCGAGACACCGGTGGTGCCGCCGGTGTACTGCAGGACCGCCACGTCGTCGCCCTTGATCGGCGGCTTTTTCAATGTGGCGGCAGTGCCCTGGGCAACAGCCTGGTTGAAGCGGACCGCTGCCGGAAGGTTGAAGGCCGGAACCAGCTTTTTGGAATGCCGAACCACATAGTTGACCAGCGCGCCCTTGAGCAAGCCGAGCTGGTCACCCATGGCGCACAGCACAACGTGTTTGACCTGGGTCGACGCGATGCACTTTTCCAGCGTGGTGGCAAAGTTCTCCAGGATCACGATCGCCTTGGCGCCCGAGTCCTTCAACTGGTGCTCCAGCTCGCGCGGGGTGTACAGGGGGTTGATGTTCACAAGCACCATGCCGGCGCGCAGGATCGCAGCCACCGCTACCGGGTACTGCGGCACATTGGGCATCATGACCGCGACCCGGTCTCCCTTGGCCAGGCCCAGGTTTTGCAGGTAGGCAGCGAAGGCCTGGCTCAGGCTGTCGGTCTGGGCATAGGTGATGTCCCGGCCCATGAAGCTGTACGCCACCTTGGGCCCGTACTTCGCGAAGCTGTCATCCATCAAAGCGACGATCGACCCATATTGCGCCACGTCGATGTCGGCCGGTACGCCCGGCGGATAACTTCCGAGCCAGATGCGGTCAGTCATGGTCTGTTCTCCAGTTGTCTGCAGGTCGGCTTGCCGTATCCGTGGGTAGCCGCTCCCCGGGGCTGCCTATTCGATGGCTTTGCCCATGTCTTCAACAACCTTCTTCGCATCACCGAAAACCATCATCGTCTTGTCCATGTAGAACAGTTCGTTGTCCAGGCCGGCGTAACCGGCTGCCATCGAGCGCTTGTTGACGATCACGGTCTTGGCCTTGTAGGCCTCGAGGATGGGCATGCCGTAGATGGCACTGCCCTTGATGTGCGCGGCCGGGTTGACCACGTCGTTCGCGCCCAGGATGATGGCCACGTCGGCCTGGCCGAACTCGCCATTGATGTCTTCCATCTCGAACACCTGGTCGTAGGGGACCTCCGCCTCGGCCAGCAGCACGTTCATGTGACCCGGCATGCGGCCCGCCACCGGATGGATGGCGTATTTGACCGTGATGCCCTTTTCGGTGAGTTTCGCGGCCAGTTCCTTCACTGCGTGCTGGGCGCGTGCCACTGCCAGCCCGTAACCCGGGACGATGACGACGGTTTCTGCATTGCTCAGGACAAATGCGGCATCGTCTGCGCTGCCGCTCTTGACGGCGCGCTGCACAGCGCCACCGGCCGCCGCCGTGGTGGCGTCGGTGCCAAACCCCCCGCCAATCACATTGAAGAACGAGCGGTTCATGGCCTTGCACATGATGTAGCTCAGGATGGCGCCGGAGGAGCCAACCAGGCTGCCGGCGACGATCAGCATCGCGTTGTTCAGGCTGAAACCGATGCCGGCCGCCGCCCATCCCGAGTAGCTGTTGAGCATCGACACCACCACGGGCATGTCTGCGCCGCCGATCGGAATGATCAAGGTCACCCCCAGCACGAACGCCAGCACCAGCATCGTGAAGAACATGGCGTTGCCGGTGGCGCTGTCGCCGCTGAGCATGAACCCGATCCCGAGGCCGACCGTGCCCAGGCCCAGCGCCAGGTTGAGTTTGTGCTGACCGGCAAACTGCACCGGTGCGCCCTGGAACAGGCGGAACTTGTAGGTGCCGCTGAGCTTGCCGAAAGCAATCACCGAACCGCTGAAAGTGACGGCACCGATCGCCGCACCGAGGAACAGCTCGAGGCGGTTGCCGGCGGGAATCGGCGCGCCCTTTTCGAGGCCGTGCAGCAACGCAGCGGGTTCGACCACTGCGGCCACTGCGATGAACACGGCCGCCAGGCCGATCATGCTGTGGAAGAAGGCGACCAGCTCGGGCATCTTGGTCATTTCAACCGTCTTGGCGCGGTAGGCGCCATAAGCGCCGCCGGCCACCAGGCCCAGCATCACCCAGCCCATGCCCATGAGGTTGCCACGGGCCATCGTCACGACCAGTGCGGCGGTGGTCACCACGGCGATGGCCATGCCCACCATGCCGAACAGGTTGCCGCGGATCGACGTGGTCGGATGGCTCAATCCCTTGAGCGCCTGGATGAAGCAGACGCTCGCTACCAGGTACAACAGCGTGACGACGTCGCCGCTCATGCTTTGTCTCCGCTGGTTGCCGCGCCTGTGGCGGAGCCCTTCTTTTCCTTCTTCCTGAACATCTCCAGCATTCGCCGTGTGACGAGGAAACCGCCGAAGATGTTGACCGAAGCCAGCGCCACTGCCAGCACGCCCATGGTCTTTCCGAGAGTGGTCTCGGTCATTGCCGCTGCCAGCATCGCGCCGACGATGACGATCGCCGAAATCGCATTGGTGACTGCCATCAGCGGGGTATGCAGGGCCGGTGTGACTGTCCAGACCACGTGGTAACCCACGTAGATGGCCAGCACAAAGATGATCAGGTTGGTGATGGTGGGGGAAACAAGGTCCATTTTTACTCTCCGTGGCAATTCAGTGGGGTCTCTCGCGGCGGGTGCAGCTGAGGGACTACTTTCGCTTGACTTCGCCGCCCTGCGTCATCAGGCAGGCCGCCACGATGTCGTCGTTCAGGTCCACCTGCAAAGTGCCATCCTTGGTGATGATCAATTTCAGGAAGTCCAGCACGTTGCGCGCATACAGCGACGACGAGTCGGCCGCGACCAGTGCCGGCAGGTTGGTCTCGCCAACAATCGTCACCCCGTGCTTGACCACGGTGCGGTCGGCTTCGGACAGCGGGCAGTTGCCGCCACCGTTGGGGCCCTTGCCGGCGGCGATGTCGATGATCACCGAGCCGGGCTTCATGCTTGCCACCATCTCCTCGGTGATCAGCGTAGGCGCCGCGCGCCCGGGAATCAGGGCCGTGGAGATCACCACGTCGGCCTGTGCCACGCGTTTGGCCACTTCGATCTTCTGGCGCTCCAGCCAGCTGGCTGGCATCGGTTTGGCATAACCGCCAACCCCGACCGCAGCTTCTTTTTCCTCCGGCGTGTCATAAGAAACGTCGATGAACTTGCCGCCGAGGGATTCCACCTGTTCCTTGACGCTGGGGCGCACGTCGGAGGCCTCGATCACCGCGCCCAGGCGTTTGGCGGTGGCGATTGCCTGCAGGCCTGCGACACCCACACCCAGGATGACCACGCGCGCTGCCTTGACCGTGCCGGCGGCTGTCATCAGCATCGGGAAGAAGCGCTGGTATTTGTCGGCGGCGATCATCACCGCCTTGTAGCCGGCGATGTTGGCCTGGGAAGACAACACGTCCATGCTTTGGGCGCGGGTCGTGCGGGGGGCCGCCTCCAGCGCGAAACTGGTCAGCCCGGCAACGGCCAGGCGCTGGAGCCCGGGTGCATCGAACGGGTTGAGCATGCCGACCAGGGCCGTCCCGGGCTGCATCATGGCGGCCTCGGCGTCTGACGGGCTGCGCACCTTGAGCACCAGCGCACAGGCCAGGGCGCCGGCCGCGTCCGTGATTTCCGCTCCGGCCGCCGTGTAAGCCGCATCCGTCACGCTGGCCGCAACGCCGGCGCCGGACTGGATGCGCAGCGTGTGCCCCTGGGTCTTGAGTTTTTTTGCAGTCTCTGGGGTGATGGCGACGCGGGTCTCGCCGATCGTGGTCTCTGCCGGAATGCCAATGAGCATGTGCTGCTCCTATTTTTTGGAACAAGATGGGATTTGGACTGAAGCTTACATGAGTTTGACAAGGGCGCTCAAGCTTGCGGGGCGTCTGTGTGGCGGCGCAGTCGTTGCGGGAGCAGGCCCTCAAGGGATAATTTGGCATGCCGAATCGCTGGAAACCCAACGTAACCGTGGCCGCAGTCATTGAACGTGATCGCCGGTTTCTGCTGGTCGAGGAGCAGACCGCCGAGGGCTTGCGCCTGAACAACCCGGCCGGCCATCTGGACCCCGGGGAGTCCTTGGTGCAGGGCTGCATACGGGAGACGCTGGAAGAAACCGCGCATGGGTTTCGCCCCACCGCGCTGGTTGGGGTTTACCTCTCACGCCTGCCCAGCCTGTCGCGCGGGACCGACATGCCGCAGACCATCACCTATCTGCGTTTCGCATTTTGCGGCGAGTTGGGAGAGTTCCTGGCGCAGCGGCGGCTGGACCATGCCATTGTGCGCACCGTATGGCTGACCGCCGACGAGATTCGTGCCAGCGTGCAGGTGCACCGCAGCCCGGTGTTGCTGCAGTGCACCGAGGACTACCTGGCGGGCGCGCGTTACCCGATCGAACTTTTGCACAGCGACCTGGGTGGCGCACCGCGCGTGAACGCACAGGGATAATCGGCTGATGGCGCGAGAACGGGTTGTGGTCGGATTGAGTGGCGGCGTTGACTCCGCGGTGACTGCGCACCTGCTCAAGCAGCAGGGTTATGAGGTCATCGGCATCTTCATGAAGAACTGGGAAGACGACGACGATACCGAATACTGCTCTTCGAACATCGACTTCGTGGATGCTGCGGCCGTGGCCGACGTGATCGGCATCGAGATCGAACATGTGAATTTTGCCGCGCAGTACAAGGACCGCGTATTTGCCGAGTTCCTGCGCGAATACCAGGCCGGACGCACGCCCAACCCGGACATCCTGTGCAATGCCGAGATCAAGTTCAAGGCCTTCCTGGACCACGCCATTCGCCTGGGTGCGCACAAGATCGCCACCGGCCACTATGCCCGGGTGCGGCTGAACGCGGCAAGCCAGCGGTACGAACTTCTCAAGGGCCTGGACCCGACCAAGGACCAGAGTTATTTTCTTCACCGCCTGGACCAGGGCCAGTTGTCGCGCACCCTGTTTCCGGTCGGGGAACTGCGCAAAGTCGACGTGCGCCGGATCGCGACCGAGATCGGCCTTCCAAACGCGCGCAAGAAAGACTCCACTGGCATCTGTTTCATTGGCGAGCGCCCGTTTCGCGATTTTCTGAACCGCTATATCGCCCGCGAGCCCGGGCCGATCAAGGACGTGTCTGGCCGCACCGTGGGGCGGCATGTCGGCTTGAGCTTCTACACGATCGGGCAACGGCAAGGCCTGGGAATTGGCGGGATTCGCGACCAGGGAGCCCAGCGTGGCGGCGGTGAACATGCGCCGTGGTTTGTCGCGCGCAAGGACATGGCAAACAACATTTTGTGGGTTGTGCAGGGGCATGAACATCCGTGGCTGCAGTACGCCGCCCTGTTGGCCGACGATGTGAGCTGGGTTGCGGGCGAGGCACCGCCGCCGGGTGGGCTGGCGGCCAAGACGCGCTACCGCCAACAGGATGCGCCGTGCCGGCTGTCTTTCGATGGCACCGCCGCCGCACCGCTCAGGCTTGAATTTGCCGAGCCGCAATGGGCCGTCACGCCCGGCCAATCGGCCGTGTTGTACGACGGCGAGGTTTGCCTGGGCGGAGGCGTGATCCTGTCAGCGACTCAAAACGGGATGTCGTCGTCCATGTCGTCAAAACCGCTCGACGGCCTGGCGGCTGGGGCCGGTGCCGGTGGCCGCGGAGCGGCAGCTGCCGGGCGCGAGGCCGGCGCGCTGGGGCGGGTGTAACCGCCGCCGCCGCCGCCCTCTTCGCCGCCAGGGCCACCCATGCCTTGGCGGCTGCCCAGCAACTGCATCTCGGTGGCGATGATGTCGCAGGTGTTTTGCTCCACACCGTCCTTGTTGGTGAACTTGCCGTATTTCAGGCGACCTTCCACGTAGATCGGGTTTCCCTTCTTGACGTATTCACCGGCAATTTCGGCCAGCCGGTCAAAAAACGTGATGCGGTGCCACTGCGTGTCTTCGATGGACTCTCCGGTCGCCTTGTCCTTGCGGCGGCTTGAAGTCGCCAGCGTGACGGTGGCCACAGCCTGACCGGAGGGCAAATAACGGACCTCCGGGTCGCGGCCGCAGTTTCCGACCAGAATCACCTTGTTCACTGATGCCATGTTGAGCTCCAAATAGTGGATGAATTATCAGCGTATCGCGAACTTGGTGGATTCCGTCAACAAGCGCCCACCGCTTGTCCCCCTTTTGCGGGACAGTTGCGGGGCGAGCAGGCTGCTCGCCCGGCATGTTGCGAGCATGGCCGGCTTCACGCGCAGGGGGTGTAAACGAAACCGCCCCCTCGGGCGTTGAAGGGTGAGTGCCGCTTTGGGCGGGGACGCGGGCCGGCACCTTTCGACATAATTCGACAGCGACATATTTTCAACAAGGACTTCGAGCATGAAACAAACCACCCGCAGGATATTCATGATGCAGGTTGCCGCAGGCAGCTCTGTGTTGGTTGCATCGGGCGCCATGGCGCAGGCTGCAGCCGCCAAACTGGACGAAAAAGACCCACAGGCCGTGGCGCTGGGATATGCGGCCGACAGCACCAAGGTCGACGCCAAAAAGTACACCAAACACAAGGCTGAGCAGAAGTGCAGCACCTGCCAGCTGTACACCGGCAAGGGCAAGGACCCGATGGGCCCGTGTTCGCTGTTCCCGGGCAAGCAGGTCGCTGCAGCTGGGTGGTGCAGCGCCTGGGTCAAGAAGGCCGCGTAGGCAAAGTTCGGCGCGGTCAGCCCCGCAAGTGGGGTCTGGCCGGTGCCGGGCCGGCTCGCACAGTCCAGGACGCAGGCCTGGCTGTTCGGCCAGATCGGAGGCGCTTGCCTGGACATCGGCCCGGCTGTTTTCGGTCCGCCGCGCGGGTTGTTGCGAAAATGGTGATCTGTTGTGCGCCGCGTCCGCCGCGCCACGAACCCAGGATGCCCGATGACCCGCCCTCGCAAAGTCCTTTTCATCTCGGCCGACCAATGGCGTGGCGAGTGCCTTTCGGCGCTCGGACACCCGGTGGTCAAGACACCGCATCTGGACGCGCTGGCGGCAGACGGTGTGTTGTTTCGCAAACACTTCGCGGTCACATCTCCGTGCGGCCCGTCGCGCTCCAGCATGCAGACCGGTCTGTACCTGATGAACCACCGCTCCGGGCGCAACGGCACGCCGCTCGACCGCCGGCACACCAACATTGCACATGAAGTGCGCAAGATTGGCCTGGACCCGGTCCTGTTTGGTTATACCGACACCAGCGCCGACCCGCGCGGCCTGGACCCGGCGGACCCGGCCCTGAGGACCTTCGAAGGCCCGCTGCCCGGTTACCGCATCGGCTTGCTGTTCCCGGACTACATGGCAGCCTGGATGAACGACCTTCGACGAAAGGGGTACCAGTTCGAGGGTCGGCGCGACGTGTACCAGCCCCAGCCCGGCTTCCGGAAGCCCGGGGACCGGGGCCACCGCTTCATCCCGACCCTGTTCAAGGCCCAGGACAGCGACACGAATTTCATGGCCAACGCGGTGCTCGACTGGTTGGGTGACCACCGCACCCAGGACTGGTTCATGCATTGCGTCTTCCTGCGCCCGCATCCGCCGGTGATCACGCCGGAGCCCTATAACGCGATGTACGACCCGTCCGACGTGCCGTTTCCGCAGCGCAAGGGCACGCCGGAGGACGAAGCCGCGCAGCATCCCCACCTTGCGCAGTGGATCAAGACCTTTCAGCGGTCCGGCAAGTACGACGAGCACAACCCCAACAACCTGGTGGACATGCCGGACCTTGAGTTGCGCCAGATGCGCGCCTGTTACTACGGCATGATGAACGAGGTGGACGACGCTGTAGGCCGGATCGTCGCCCACCTCAAGGCCACGGGCGAATACGAACACACGCTGATCGTGTTCACCTGCGACCACGGCGAAATGGGCGGCGACCACTACACCTGGGGCAAGGAGCTGTACTTTGACCAGAGCTTTTACATCCCGCTGATCATCCGGGACCCCCGCCAGAGTGCGGATGCCGGGCGCGGGCGCCAGGTGGACGCCTTTACGGAGTCGGTCGACCTGATGCCCACCATGCTGCGATGGCTGGAGGCCGATGTTCCCGCGCAATGCGATGGGCGCTCTTTGCTGCCGTTTCTGGCGGGCGGCTTGCCGGTGAACTGGCGCCAAGAGGCGCACATGGAGCTCGATTTCCGGGCCGGCCCCTACGGCAGCAACGACGGCCAGAACGCCCTGGGCTTGGAGCCCGACCAGTGCCAGCTCGCGATCCTGCGCGGCGCCCGCTGGAAGTACGTATTTTTCGCGGCCTTGCCGCCCCTGCTGTTCGACCTGCAGAACGATCCCTGGGAGATGCGCGATCTGTCGCGCGACCCGGCCCACCAGACGGTCATGCTGGAGATGGCGCAGAAGATGTTGTCCTGGCGGCTGGTCCAGCAGGAGCATGTGTTGACCAACCTGCACAACGGCCCGGACGGCGTGGAAGACCGCGGTCGCAGGCAGGGCCGCACTGCATAATCTGGTGGCACGGACGGTGTGGCTTCGATTGCCGGCAGATTTTTTGTACTTGGGGGCTGGCCCAAGGGAGCGCTGTGCGACCAACCGGGTCAGAGTCATTTCTGACTTCGGTCCCGATGCGGTTTTGATGACCTTGCGCAGTTCCGGGGCGCTGACCACTGTAGTAAATTCCACAGTTCACATGTCCATTGCCAGCCTACAGCCCACATTGTCGATTTCCAAGCGCGCACCACGCGACGAGGCCGCCGCATGAAACCCAGAACCAGGCGTGCGCTGATCGTGCTGGGGGCACTGGCCACTTTGGCCGTGGCCACGGCGCTGGTGTTGAATGCCTTCAACAGCAACCTCGTGTTCTTTTTCAGTCCATCCCAGGTGTTTGCCAATGAAGCCCCGCGCGAACGCAGTTTCCGTATCGGCGGGTTGGTCGAAGAAGGCAGCCTGCAGCGCGAGGCCCAGGGCCTGACCGTTCGTTTCGCCGTGACCGACCGCGCTCAGAAGATCCCGGTGAGTTACACCGGCCTGTTGCCAGACCTGTTCAAGGAGGGCAAGGGCGTGGTGGCACAGGGCAAACTGGGGCCGGATGGCGTGTTTCGGGCAGACCAGGTGCTCGCCAAGCACGACGAAAACTACATGCCACCAGAAGCCGCCGAGGCGCTCAAGAATGCCAAACCCGGCGCGCAGCAGTCCATATCCACCCTGTCGACCGAAACATCCACACAGCCGGCCAAAACGCCAGCCGCAGGAGCCAAACCTTGATCTACGAACTGGGCCACGTTGCCCTCATTCTTGCGCTCACGATGGCGCTGGCGCAAAGTGTGCTCCCGCTCATCGGCGCCCAGACCGGCAATCTGGCGTGGATGTCACTGGCAAAACCGTCGGCGCGTGGACAGTTCCTTTTCCTCGCGATTTCCTATGGCTGCCTGACGCATGCGTTTGTCACCAATGACTTCTCGGTGGCGCTGGCTGCCAACCACTCCAATTCGACCCTGCCGCTGGTGTTTCGGATCACCGCGGTCTGGGGGAACCACGAAGGCTCCATCCTGCTGTGGGCCCTTATCCTGTCTGGCTGGACGATGGCCGTGTCGATCTTCTCGCGCCAACTCGACCAGCGCATGCTGGCCCGTGTGCTGGGCGTGATGGGGCTGATCAGCTGCGGCTTCCTGATGTTCACGCTGTTCACGTCCAACCCGTTCGAGCGCGTTTTCCCAGCCCCAGCGAATGGCCAGGACCTGAACCCCCTGCTCCAGGACGCGGGCATGGTGATCCATCCGCCCATGTTGTACATGGGGTACGTTGGTTTCGTGGTGGCATTCGCGTTCTCGGTTTCGGCCTTGCTGTCGGGCCGTCTCGACGCGGCGTGGGCGCGCTGGTCACGCCCGTGGACCACCGTGGCCTGGTGCTTCCTGACCTGCGGCATCGCGCTGGGTAGTTTCTGGGCCTACTACGAACTGGGGTGGGGTGGCTGGTGGTTCTGGGATCCGGTTGAAAACGCGTCCTTCATGCCCTGGCTGGTCGGAACCGCCTTGATCCACTCCCTGGCGGTGACGGAAAAACGCGGCGGGTTCAAGATGTGGACGGCGTTGCTGGCGATCATGGCTTTTTCGCTTTCGCTGCTGGGGACGTTCATCGTGCGCTCCGGCGTTCTGAGTTCGGTCCATGCGTTTGCCACTGATCCGGCCCGCGGTGTTTTCATTCTGGGTTTCCTCGCCCTGGTGATCGGTGGCTCGCTGGCGCTTTTTGCATGGCGCGCGCCGCGGGTTGGCATGGGCGGCAGTTTCGAGGTGGTGTCGCGCGAATCCATGCTGCTGGCCAACAACGTGCTGCTTGTCGTGGCCGCGGCCGCCGTCTTGCTGGGCACCTTGTACCCCTTGGTGATCGATGCCCTGGGCATGGGCAAGTTGTCGGTCGGCCCGCCGTATTTCGATGCGGTTTTCGTCCCCCTCATGACGCCCGCGCTGTTTCTGATGGGTGTCGGCCCGATGACCCGCTGGCGCCAGGCCACCGTGGTCGATCTGGCGCGGCGCCTGCGATGGGCGATCGGTGTCAGCCTGGCCAGCGCCGTGTTGGCATTTGTGGCGCTTGGGCATTGGACTCCGATGATCGGCCTGGGCCTTGCACTGGCGGTGTGGGTGGGAAGCACCGCCGTGTTCAATCTGGTGGAGCGGGTGCGCGAGCATCCGGCGCCGTCAGTCTGGAAGCGGTTCGCGGTGCAACCCGGCAGTTATTACGGCATGTTGCTGGCGCATTTCGGCGTGGCGGTGTTCATCGTCGGCGTCACCATCGTGAGCGGTTTCCAGAGCGAGACCGACGTGCGCATGGAGGTTGGTGACACGGCCACGGTAGCCGGTTACACCTTTCGCCTGGACGCGGTAACCAAGGTGCGCGGCCCCAACTACGACGCATCCCGTGCGGCGGTCAGTGCCACCCGTGATGGCAAACCGGTGGCCGCGTTGTCGCCAGAACGCCGCGTGTACACCGTGCGTGGCATGCCGATGACCGAAGTCGGTATCGATCGCGGATTCACGCGTGACCTGTATGTGGCGCTGGGTGACCCTGTCAGCGAAACCGCCTGGAGCGTGCGCCTGCACCACAAACCGTTTGTCAACCTGATCTGGATCGGTTGCCTCCTGATGGCCGGCGGTGGACTGCTGGCCGTATTGGACCGGCGCTATCGGCGTCAGACGAGTGCGGCACCACAGCCGGCGGCCCCGGCAGCCGGCACCGGGCCGGCCAGTCGTCCGCCGCGGCCAGCCATGGCCAAGAAAGCGCGCGCCCGATGAAAAGAGCGCTGATACCCCTGCTGATCTTCATCGTCCTGGTTGGTTTTCTGGCTGTCGGACTGACCCGAAACCCGCGCGAAATCCCCTCGCCGCTGATCAACAAAGCTGCGCCTGCGTTCAGTTTGTCGGCGCTTGATGCTCCCGAACAGAAGATTTCCGTGCAGGACTTGCGAGGCAAGGTCTGGATTCTGAACGTTTGGGCCTCCTGGTGCGTAGCTTGCCGCATCGAGCACCCGCTGCTGGTCGAGTTCGCCAAGACCGGCACAGTGCCGATCTACGGCCTGAACTACAAGGACAAGCGCGACGACGCCATTGGCTGGCTGGCAAAGTTCGGCAACCCCTACACCCGTTCCCTGTCGGATACCGACGGGGTGGTGGGCATCGATTTCGGCGTCTATGGTGTTCCGGAAACCTTCGTGATCGACAAGACGGGGGTGATCCGCATGAAACACATTGGCCCGGTGACGCCCGAAGTCCTGCGCGACGACATCATTCCACTGGTGAGGAAGCTCGGTGCGTAACCTCTGCATGCGGATTGTGCTGGTGGTCTGGGCCTGGTCGCTCGCCTTTGCGGTGGTGCCGGTGTTCGCCAAGGAGGCGCCACCGACCGCGGCCGACCCGGCGCTGGAGGCGCGGGTCATGGCCATAGCGGAAGAACTGCGCTGCCTGGTGTGCCAGAACGAAACCATTGCCGCCTCCCATGCCGATCTGGCCGTTGACCTGCGCAAGCAGATCGCACTCAAGCTGCAGGCGGGTCAGTCCAAGCAGGAAATCGTGGATTTCATGGTGGCGCGTTACGGTGATTTTGTGCTCTACCGCCCGGCCCTGAACGCCCGTACCGTCCTGTTGTGGTTCGGGCCCTTCGCCTTGTTGCTGGTGGCGGGCGTGGTGCTGGCCCTGAACATCCGCCGGCGTCGCCGTGCAACCGATGCCACCGAATGGACGCCCGACAAGGCGCAACGCGCCCGTGACTTGTTATCAGAAGGCGGCGAACGTCCATGAGTGTGTTTCTTGTTGCCCTTGCGGGCCTGATTGCGCTGGCGCTGGTTTTTGTCCTGCCGCCGTTGCTGCGTGCCACCCGTTTGCCTGCGGCAGACGTTGCTGCGGACGCAGCCCGGCGCGCCAACCTGCAAGTGTTGCGCGAACAACTGGCGGCGCTCGATGCCGAACATGCCAGCGGCGCGCTCGATGCCAGCCAGCACCAATTGGCGCGGTCCGAAGTTGAACGGCGTGCTCTGGAAGAAGAGCAGGACGTGGTTCGTCCTGCCGTGGCAACCCGGGCCGGCAAGACGGCGATTGCCCTTGGGGCCTTTGTACCCTTGTTCGTCTTCGTGGTGTATGGCGGGCTGGGCACGCCCGAGGCGCTGTTGAGCCGGTCACCGGCGCAGGCCGCAGCCAACGGAAACGGGAACGGAGCCGAAACCGGCGGCGTGACCGCGCAACAGATCGATGCCATGGTCAGCAAGCTGGCCAACCGCCTGGAAACCCAGACCGCCCCGCAGCCTGGAGACGCCGAGGCGTGGACGATGCTGGCGCGCTCCTATGCCGTGTTGCAGCGTTTCCCCGAAGCCAGCCGCGCCTTCGTGCGTGCGCGCGGCCTGGCACCCGACAACGCCCAGCTTCTTGCCGACCATGCCGATGTGCTGGCGATGCTGCAAGGCCAGACAGTGGCCGGCGAGCCGGCCAAGCTGGTGATGCGCGCCCTGGAGATCGATCCGCGCAACCTCAAGGCGCTGGCCCTGGCGGGCAGCGCGGCGTTCGAACGCAAGGATTTTTCCACCGCGCTGAAGTTTTGGGGCCAGGCCAAGTCCCTGGCCGAACCCGGCAGCGCATTCGCATCGGGGCTGGACGGCAGCATCCAGCAGGCGCAGGCCGCCGGGGGCCAGGCCCCTGGCGCCGCGCCGGCAGTTGCCATGGCGCCGGCACCGGCAGTTCAGGCTGGTCCCAAGCCGGCAGTCCCCCAGGCCGCCCCTGACCAGGCCAAGGCGGCCACCGGCTCCGGCAAGGTCAGCGGCGTCGTCCAGCTGGCCGGGCCGCTTGCGGCCAAGGCCGCGCCAGGCGACACCTTGTTCGTGTTTGCGCGCGCCGCCCAGGGGCCGCGCATGCCGCTGGCAATTCTCAAGATGCGCGTCAGCGACCTGCCATTGACCTTCACGCTGGACGACAGCAGCGCGATGTCGCCCGAGATGACACTCTCGAAGTTCCCGATGGTGGTCGTGGGCGCGCGTGTTTCGCGCTCCGGCGACGCAATGCCACGCACTGGTGACCTGGTAGGGCAGGTCGGCCCGGTCGAAACCGGCTCGACCAAGCTCACGATCACGATCGACAGCGTCCAGCCCTGATCCAGGGCCGTGCGGGCGAGGTTTTGCGCCAGCCGCAAAGTTAAAGTCAAGCCCGATGAAGCGCCTGCCACCCCTCCATGCCTTGCGTGCCTTCGATGCGGCCGTGCGCACTGGCAGTTTCACCCGGGCCGGAGAAGCCCTGCACGTGACCCAGGGTGCGATCAGCCGGCAGATCAAGCAGTTGGAGGACTGGCTAGGCAAATCAGTGTTCGTGCGCCATTACCAGGGACTGATCCTGACGCCGGCCGGCAGTGTGCTGGCCAAGGGCCTGGACGCCGCGTTCGGCACCATCCAGGATGCGGTCGAGCAGATCCAGCACCTGGGCGCACGCCAACGTATTGCCGTCAACGTGCCCGAGACCTTCGCATCACGTTGGCTCGCGCCGCGTTTGCGCGGTTTTCACGGGCGCCACCCCGATATCGACCTGTCCATCACCACCGGGGCGGTCACCAATCTGCGTGATGCCCAGCAGTACGACTGCCTGGTGATGTTCCTGGAGGAGCCCTGGGCCAAGGGGGATTGCCGACTGCTGCGACAGGAGCATTACGTGGCGGTGGCCAGCCCTGAACTGTGGGTCGATGGCGCCGAGCCGAACCTGGCCCACGCCACCTTGCTCCATGTGCTGGCTGGTGCCAAGCGGCTGCAGATCTGGGAGAACTGGTTCGCCTCGCTGGGCATCCGCCATATCGACCCACGACCGGGCATCGCTTTTTCCACCATGGACCAGGCGATCAACGCGGCGGTGTCCGGTGCTGGTGTGGCCGTGGTGGATGCCCCCATGGCAGAGCGTGATCTGGCGGAGAACCGCCTGCGTCGAATCGGCGTGCATGAACTGACCGGCAGCCATGGCTACTGGTTTGTCGAGCCGCGGGAGCGCGCCTTGCGGGATCCGGCGCACAGCGCTGTCGTGGCGCTGTTCCAGTCGTGGCTGCTCGAGGTCAGCCGCGGGGCAGGTGTGGTGCGCTGAACCCGCGGCGCGCGGCTTGTCGCCTTCACCGCGCGCTGGAGATTTCCTGGTCGTTGCCCTGGATTGCGTGGATTGCGGCGGCGCGCCGCCGGCGGATCAGCCAGACCTCCACGACCAGTGCCAGCGCGCTCACGCCGAAGCTGCCCCACACATAGACGCCATAACCCCCCATGGCGAAAAACTCGGCGGCGTTATTCCACTGCATGGCGGACCCAATCTGCGTGGCTTTCACGCTCCAGGATGATGCAGCGCACCCGCAGCAGCGCCACCGCAATCGCGTACATCCACGCGGCAAGGCTCATGATGAGCATGCCCCACAACATGGTGGTGGCCATCGAGGGTGAACGTGTCATGGAAACCGATGCGCCCTGGTGCAGCGTGTTCCACCACTTGACGGAAAAGTAGATGATGGGCACGTTGATCACACCGACCAGCGCCAGCACGGCACCAGCCTTGTCGGCGCGCCTCGGGTCGTCGATGGCGGCCTGCAGCGCCATGAAGCCCAGGTACAGAAACAGCAGGATCAGCTCCGAGGTGAGCCGCGCATCCCAGACCCACCATGCGCCCCACATCGGTTTGCCCCACAGGGCCCCGGTCCACAGCGACAGAAAGGCGAACAGGGCGCCGGTGGGCGCAAGCGCCGAGGCCATCATGCCCGACAACCGGGTGTTGAATACCAGCCCCAGGCCGGCCCATGCCGCCATCACCAGGTAGATGAACATCGACATCCACGACACCGGTACATGGATGAAGATGATGCGGTAGCCCTCGCCCTGCTGGGCGTCGGTGGGTGCGACAAAAAAGGACATCCACAGGCCGATGGCGGCCAGTACCGTGCCCAGCATGGCGAACAGCGGCCACAGCCGCCCGGCCAGTGGATAGAAATTCTGGGGGGACGCAAACCGGAACCAGTTTGCAACGCGGTTGTTCATTCCAGGGAGATCCTCAGTGCAGTGGTGATGGCGAACGGGGCAAAAACACAGGACAACAACAACAAAGCGCCCATCAGGGAAAAGTGGGCGCTGATTCCCAGGCCTGCGGCGTCGGCTTCGACCGCACCGGCGCCGAAAATCAGTACCGGAATATAAAGCGGAAGCGTCAACAGCGACAGCAACACGCCGCCGCCACGCACGCCCAGTGTCAGCGCCGCGCCGATGCCGCCGATCAGGCTCAAGGTGGGCGTGCCCAGCAACAGGCTCAACGTCAAAACCAGCAGGGCCCGTGCGTCCAGCCCGAACTGCACGCCCAGCACCGGCGCGATCAGCACCAGCGGCAGGCCCGACAGCAGGAAGTGCGCCAGCACCTTGGCCATCACCAGCAGTGTCAGGGGGGTGCCCGAGAGTGCCATCTGTTCCAGGCTTCCGTCGGCATGGTCGGCCGAGAACAGGCGTTGCAGTGACAACATGGCCGCCAGCAGGGCGCCAACCCACAACACGCCCGGGGCCATGCGCAGCAACAGCTTGGCCTCGGGCCCGACACCCAGCGGAAACAGGCTCGCGACAATGACAAAGAAGAAAAGCGGCGTGAGCACATCGCCCTTTTGTTTCATGGCCAACGCCACTTCGCGCCGCACCACCGCCATGAAGACGCTGGTCCAGCCAATGCGGGTCATGATCGAACTTTCATGCGGGGCACTGCACCGCTGCAAGCGCCGGAAACTGTGGGACAGATCACGCGGACAACTCCAGCGTCTGGACTGTTGCACCCGCAATGTCGACCTGCTGGTGGCTGGTGAGCACTGCCATGCCGCCGCGTTGCAGGTGTGCCGAGATTACGCCGGCAAGCAGGGCAATCGAATCCTGGTCGAGCGCGACGAAGGGTTCGTCCAGGACCCACAGGCTGGCGGAGTTGAGCATCAGGCGCGACAAGGCCACACGCCGTTTCTGCCCCTGTGACAGGTGCCGCACGAGTCGGCGCTGGCAAGCGCGCAGGCCCATGCGCTCCAGGGCGCTCAACGTGTTCGCCGGGTCGGCTTTCGCCCCCGCCAGGGCGGCATAGAAGGCCAGGTTCTCGTCGACTGTCAGGGCTTCCTGCAGGGCGTTGTGGTGCCCCAGGTAGAACAGATCCTGGCGAAACACACCTGCCTGGTCGTCGATGGGCTTGGCATTCCACAGGATCTGACCAGCCTCGGGCCGGGCTAGGCCGCACAAAAGCCGCAGCAGGCTCGTCTTGCCGGCGCCGTTGGCCCCGCGCAGGTAGAGCAATTGCCCGCTTTCGAGGCGAAAACCGAGCCCGTCAAACAGGGGGCGCTCGCCGCGGACACATTTCAGATTCGAGACTTCAAGGGTTTTCAAGACGGGGGCTTCAGGTCGGTTGCATCGGGATTATGGCCCCTGGGCAAACGCGCGCCGGCGCGGATTCGGTGCCGTGGCACCCGAGCGCGGGTGGCGACCGCCTGCCAGAAACGCGCCGGCGGCCGGGGTGCCGATGTGCCGGGGGCTAGAACTTGAAGATGTACATGACCCCGAGCACGTTGACCGTCTGCCTCGGGTTGAGCGTGACGGTGGTGTTGTCAGAGAACAGGTAGGGCACGCCGTTGTTGCCGTAGGACCACTCGTCGAGCTTCGTGCGCTGGTGGATCAGGCTCACACGCACCGAGGCGGTCTTGTCCAGCGAATAGGTGCCCGTCAGGTTGAGCCGGGTCATGTGGTAGCGCACATCCGGAAGGCCGAGGGCAGCCTGGGCCAGGTTGGTGGCGGTCGGGGGTGCGCCGGCTGCGCTCGAAGGAGCGGCCGCCAGCCCATATTTGGTGTTGTCCTGGAGGTAGGTTAGCTGCGCGCCCACCTCCAGCTTGCTGGTCGGGTTGCCACTGACGCCGAAGCCGAAACCGTCGCTGCGTGTATTCAGATCGGCCTGGTAACCCGTGCTGTGGTTGATTTTCAGGTTCTGGTGACTCTGGGAGGCGTAACCCGTGAGTTTCCAGTTATCGGACACCGCAAAACTCGTGTCGACGCTGTAGCTCTTGAGGCCGGTCTCCCTCCAGCCCTTGCCCTGGGCGACTTCACTGAACGCCGTGGCATTCTTGTCGCGGTTGTCATCGGCGCTGAACTGCACGTCGATCAGCTCCGTGGGAGACCAGTTGGCCGAGAGCTTGATCTTCTGCCGGTCGATGTCGGCCATGTTCATCGGGAATGCGTTGCCGGCATTGAGTGCGATGAACTGGCTGGCCGAGCCCGTCTGCCCGTAACCCAGGCCTGCCGCCGCGAACGCCGCGCTGGTGCTCAGGCTGGTCCAGTCGCCGCCGGTGCGTTTGCTGTGGCCGTAGCTGAATGCCCCGCTCAGGGTTTCCGACATTGTGCGCCGCAGTTCCAGACGGTAACCGGTCTCGCGGTTGCTTGCCCGCACCGCGCCGAGACCGGCCAACTCTTCTTCGGTGATCGAGACCGGCACAGGGCGCTTGTACGAATTGAAATCCAGGCCCGCAGTGGCCCGCAGGTCGGCCGGCAGCTGGTAACCCGCCTCCAGTTTCCCGACCACCTTGGTGGAGTTGATGTGCAGGTTGTTCCAGAACCGGTTGGTGTTCGGCGGGACAGTGGCAGGGACGGAGGTTCCGGCCTCGACGTTGTACAACTCCTCAGGCGTCTTGTCGTTGACCTTTTCGTAGCGCAGGTTGGCCAGCAGGCTGAGCTTGGGAACGGGACGCGCATTGAGGCCCAGTTGCAGCAGCGAGGAGTTCACCACGCCATGCAGGCTGGTTACACCAGGCGGCGGATTGGTCAGGCCGGCGTTGGCGAAGTTGTCGTCCTGCGTGGCATGTGTGTACGCATACTTGAAGGTGCCATTGGTCGTGGGTGAAATGCGGTAGTTGCCGGAAACATAGATCTGGTGCGCCTGGTTGTCGGGCGGCAGCGCAATCGGCAGTTGCAGCACATTCTGCAGGCTCGTGCCACCGCCTGCGATGACCCCTGCCCCGGCAGCAGGCGCCAGCGTTGCCGCCACACCCAGTGGGTTGTTCAAGGCCGCCGGCACGGTTGAGCGGATACTTCCGTTGGCGTTGCTGTAGAAAGAACCGTAATAACCCGCGTTCAGGTTGAAGTCCGGGTGGCTGTAGTTCAGCTTGGCCTCGATCTGGCGCGTGGTGGAATTGATCGGCTCGGCCGCCATCAGGATCGCCCAGGTCTGGTTGGTCGCGGTCTGCGCTCCTGTGCAGACATAGGCGGCACAGGCGTAGCCGCGGGTGAACGCCCGCGCACCGTCCTTGTCCTCGGTCTTGAAATTGACCTCCAGTTGCAGACGTGGGTTGATCCACATGCCACCGGCCAAGCCGAGCCCGACCCGCTTCAACTGGAAGTTCAGGTCCGTACCTGTCCCGGGAGCGGCCAAGCGAACGACCGTGGGCGTCGTGGTGCCCGCGCCCAGCATTCCTGTGTTGAGTGTACGCACCTCATGGCGGACCAACCCTGAGTAGTCAATTGAGTACTTCCATGCGCCCTGCTGTTCATGGGTAAAGCTCAAGTCCCGGTCGTCCAGGCCGAGATTGCGCCCCCGCAACGTCATCGACGTGCCGGTCGCTTCGTCGCGCTTGTTGATGTCGACTTCGAGTTGGGCGGAGGTCCGATGGTCCCGCATGCCGTTGTACTGGCCGAAGAATCCGCGCTCGCGCAGGGCGCCGCTCGAATTCCACACGCCAATGCCGACGGAACTCTGCGGCTGGGTCAGTTGGGATATGTCGCTGTCGTCGGCGTGGGCCGCGGCGCATACCGCCAGAATTGCCAGCGCGATCAGTGATTGCCGGAAACCTGGATGCTCATTTTCGATGTTCATGATGGATCACCATTTCTAGCCGTATGCATGGGGGGCCGTCGGGTTCAGCGGAAGTTGAACTGCGGTGTCGGGTTTGTCCTGGAAGGATTGTTCGTGCCGTGAACCTGCGTGTGGCAGTTCATGCAACTGCGCCCCTGGGTCAGGTTGGTGGTGCTCTTGCCCGTTTGCGTGGCGGTGCTGGGCACAACCTGTGCGCCGCGCAGTTGCGGGATGAATCCGCCGTGCGGTGTATGGCACTGGTGGCACAGGAAGGGCGGCCGCGCCTTGAGCATGCTTTCCACCACCGTGCCGTGCGGGTTGTGACAGTTCGAGCAGTCCTCGCTGACCGGTTCATGGTTGTGCACGAACGGGCCGCGCTTCTCCATGTGGCAGGTGTAGCAGGTCTCGACCACGCTGTCGCGCTTCATCAGCTTGGGACCGACCGAGCCGTGGGCGTTGTGGCAATCCGAGCAGGTCATCTTGCCTTCGACGATCGGGTGGTGCGAGGGCTTGTTGATCTGCGTGCGCTGTTCCTTGTGGCAGGCAAAACAGACTTCCGGCTGAGTGAGCTTTTCTCGCACCTTGTCACGGGCCGCGTGTACCTGATGGCAAGAGGAACAGGCCACGTCGCGGGCCTGGTGCACGCTGCCTTCCCAATGGGAGCGGCTGGCATCCTTCTGGTGGCAAGTCAGGCAGGTTTCGTTGCGAGCGCCGACTGGCGTCGTGCTGTGCTTGGTAAAAGTCCGATCCGGCCTCGGTCGCTCTTGGGCCCCCGCCGGCTTGTTGACGTGTGTCTCGCTATCGCCGTGGCAACTGGTGCAGGTCGGGTTGCGGGCGTCGGCACGCACGCCATGCTTGGTCTTGCCGATCGCCAACAACGCGCCGTTGTCGGTTTCGTCATGGCATTTCGTGCACTTGGCGTCGCCAGTCAGCACCAGGTCCTTTGCCGTGCCCTGCGCCTGCACAGAGGTGGCGCAGACCAAGCCCCCCAGCAAGGCGCACTGCATGGCGACCACCAACAAGCACTTGATCATCTTCATAGGAGCACTCCGCGCGTTGAATGGATGAATCGACAACACGACCGTGTTGCACGCCGATCCGCCGGACCATCTGCATACAACCAACCCATCTGCTTACCGGCGTTCACCGATTGCAGCGTAGTGCGCTTGCGTGAATGAATCCACCACAATTTGGTGAAACACGCGTCGTGTTGATTGATGTCAACCTCACGTTTGATCTGTGTCAAATCAACCGTTGCGGAAGTGACGATTCCACAGGAGGGTTCGGGCAGCGCAGGCGAGCGAGACCCTGCGCGCGCGATGGGGCGCCCGGACTCAGAGCAGGTGCGTGACCAGCCGGAAGTCGGCGTCCTCGGGAAACGGCTTGACCTGGAACCCCAGCCCCCGCATGAGCTTGAGCATGGCCGAGTTGTGCGTCAGCACCAGGCCCTCGATTTCTGTCAGGCCTTTTTCCCGTGCGAAGTCCATGATCGACAGCATCAGTCGCGAACCCAGGCCCAGTCCCTTGAAGTCATCCGCCACCACCAGCGAGAACTCGCAGGTGGTGCGGTCCGGGTTGGTGACATAACGCGATACACCCACGATGCGCGCCGTCTCCGTGGTTTCGCCATTGGCATCCTGCTGGCGTTCGTGGTACACCGCCACCAGCGCCATCTCGCGGTCGTAGTCGATCAGTGTGAAACGCGACAACATGGTCGTGGGCAGTTCCTGCATGGAGGACACGAAGCGGAAGTAGCGGCTTTCGGGCGACAGCTTGCGCACGAACTCCTGCAGCATGGTCGCGTCGTCCGGGTGCACCGGGCGCACCGCGTATTGGCCACCGCCACGCAGCGGCCAGAGCTGTTCGCAGTGCGAGGGGTAGGGCAGGATGGCGAGGTGGTTGTAGTTGCGCATCGATGGCCCGGCGCTGTCGATCACGATGCGCGCATCCACCGCCACTGCGCCCGATTCGTCCACGATCAGCGGGTTGATGTCCATCTCGCGCAGCTGGGGCAGCTCGCAGACCATCTCGGACACCCGCAGCAGGATCTGCTCCAGCGCCTCCATGCGCACCGGTGCGGCCCCGCGCCATTCGCCCAGGGTTTCGGCCACGCGTGTGCGCTCGATCAGGCGGCGTGCCAGGTACTGGTTGAGCGGCGGCAGCTCCATGGCGCGGTCGTTGATCAACTCGATCATGGTGCCGCCGGCGCCGAAGGTGATCACCGGACCGAACGGGTCGTCGGTGACCATGCCAATACACACTTCGCGCCCGCGGTGCTGGGTTGACATGTTCTGTATCGTCACGCCGTTGATACGCGCATCGGGTTGCAAACGGGCGACGGTTTGCACCATCTGGTTGTAGGTGTCGCGCACGCCCACCGCGTTGTGCACGTTGAGCGCGACTCCCTGCACGTCGGACTTGTGGCTGATGTCGGGCGAGTCGATCTTGAGCGCCACAGGAAACCCGAGCTGCGCGGCGATCATGATGGCTTCGTTGACGCTGCGCGCCAGGATGGTGCGGGTGACCGGGATGTGGAAGGCGGCCAGCAGCGCCTTGGACTCCATCTCGGTCAGCACCTTGCGCCGCTCGGCCAGCACGCTTTCGATCAACATGCGCGCCCCTTCGACATCGGGCTTCGTGAGTTCGGACAGCGGCGGAGGAGTCTGTTGCAGCAGCAGCTGGTTCTGGTAGAACGACGCGATATTGCCGAAGGCGTCCACCGCCGCCTCGGGCGTGCGGAAGGTGGGTATGGCCGCCTCGCTGAAGATGCTGCGTGCGTCGGCCACCGACGAGTCGCCCATCCAGCAAGTGAGCAGGGGCTTGCCGATCTGCGGTTTGAGGGCGGCAATCGCCAGCGCCACCAAGCCGCCGTCGACGCCGTATTTGGGCGAATGGATCACCAGCACACCATCGATCTGGGCTGCCTTGCCGGCGGCCAGGATGGCGGCCTGGAATTGTTCCGGGCCGGCCTCCTCCGAGATGTCTATCAGGTCGCTGAGCGAGGCCAGGGGCGACAACTGCGGCTTGAGGGCCAGCGCCTGCTCCGGCGTGAGGCTGCCCAGCTCCAGGCGGATCTCGCTGATCCAGTCGGCTGCCAGCACCCCAGGCCCGCCACCGTTGGTGACGATGGCCAGCCGGCGACCCACCGGCCGATAACGCGACGCCAGGCACTTGGCAGCGGAGAACAACTGCACGAACGAGTTGACGCGGACCGCACCGGCGCGGCGCAGGGCGGCGTCGAACACGTCGTCGCTGCCAACGATAGAACCCGAATGTGTCAGGGCCGCGCGGTTGCCGGCCGGTTTGCGGCCGGCCTTGAGCACCACGACCGGCTTCGAGTTGGCTGCCGCCCGCAACGCACTCATGAAACGGCGTGACTGGGTGATGCCTTCCATGTAGACCACGATGCTGTGGGTGTGTGCGTCCCCAGCCAGAAAGTCGAGCACCTGCGCCATGTCGACTGCTGTATTGGGGCCCAGCGACACCACGGTGGAAAACCCCACGGCATTCTTGCGCGCCCAGTCGATGATGGACGAGGTCAGCGCGCCGGACTGCGACACCAGCGCCAGCGGGCCGGCCGTGGCCAACGCCCCGGCCACACTGGCATTGAGCTGCATATGGGGGCGCTGGAAACCCAGGGAATTGGGACCCAGCAGGTGGATGCCGTCGCGCCGGGCCAGCTTGTGCAGTTCTGCCGCCAGGGAGGCATCGATACCACTGGATATGACGAGAGCGGCACGGCAATTGATGCGCCCGGCGATCTCCAGCGCGGCCGCCACCTCGGCCGCTGGCAGTGCGATCACGGCCAGGTCGGCCCGCGTCTGGGCCAGGTCGGCCAGCGTACCGCTGGTATGGATGTCCACGAAGGTCAGGGTGCCGGTGTATCGCTGGGCAGTGAGCGACTCCAGCAAGGCGCGGGCATGGGTGGTCCTCGACGGCGGATCTTCTTCCCGCCCAGCGAACACTGCGATCGAGGCAGGAGAAAAAAGCGGCGTCAAAAAATGCTTGTCCATGAATATCCCCAGAGCGTATGCCCGATAAGCGTGTTCAGCTTACCCGGATTCGAAATCGGTGGCCTGCGACGACGTCAAGTGAAGTTGAAATCCGGAATCTGCTGGTCGGCCAGTGTGGCTGCGCAAACGGCCATGGCTGTTTTCTGCCCTTTGCGGTCGTTGTGGGTCTTTCCGGAAAACATGACAGCCTGGATACCGGCGGCTTGGTGTGGGACCAGGTCGACGGCGCATTCGGCTCCGCGGCTGTCCCCCGCCCTGCGGGCTCCTCCTTTATGCCGCTGCGCCGAACGCACCGCCGACCTGGTCCTGCAAAGTCGTTGGAACGCCGCGCACCAAAACCCCCCGCCAGAGCGCGGGGGTGGGGGTCAGGTCTTGCATTGCGATACGGCAAAACAAGACCTGACCCCCACGGACGCTCGGTGGGGGCGATTTCTGGGGCGCCGAGGAGCGCAGCCCGAGGGTCGGTGCGCGCAGCGCACTTCGTCATCATTCTGGCCGCGGTTGTCCGAACGAAGCGCCTGCAGGGCGCGCAGTGAGTTCTGCGGCCCGACCCTCGGGCGAGCACCACAGGGCAGTCGGCGCGTTCAGCGCCCGACCG
>CAMAWD010000005.1 GCA_945861785.1 Rhodoferax sp. OV413
GGTCTCGCTCGGATTCGTGGAAGGGTTGAACAACAAAATTCGCGTCATCCAACGCCGTGCATACGGCTTGCGAGATGAAGAGTATTTGCGACTGAAAATTCTGACTTGCATGTTGCCGAAACTCTGAAATGGTCAAAAATCACCCACACTCTTCCGCGAAGAGCCTTAATATTTAAAATATACTCCCGGCTCCGAAACCAAACCGGAGTCCCGAGTGACCCACGTTTTTTTCTGCCGTCTTCTTGCTCCGTTGGTCGCCAGTGCTGCCCTGGCGGCCGCCTTGCCGGCCGCCGCCCTGCAGCCCGCCACTGGCAAGGTCATCCTCACGATCTCCGGCCAGGTGGCCGAAAAGAACACCGCCGATGCCGCAGTCTTCGACTTGGCCATGCTGGAAATGCTCCCGCAGCAAACCTTCTCGACCAAGACCCCCTGGGACAAGCAAGCCATCAAATTCACCGGCCCGCTGCTGCGTGACGTACTGGCTGCGGCCAAGGCCCGCGGCACCACGATCAACGCCTTGGCGCTGAACGACTACAAGACGGCGATCCCGCTGCAAGACGCTCAGCAATACGACATGATCGTCGCCCATCGGATGAACGACAAACCGATTCCCGTGCGCACCAAGGGGCCCCTGTTCATCGTCTACCCGTTCGACTCAAAGGCCGAACTGCAATCCACGCGTTTCTACGAACGCTCGGCCTGGCAGCTCAAATCCCTCACCGTCGAATAAGGCGACGACCCGTGGTCGACCGCCTGGAAAACCGGCGTTACCTGCTCTGGCTGGCGCTGGGCACGGGCTGCCTGGCCATCGTGATGGCCGTTCTGCTGGTGTTGCAGCTGACCCAGAACCGCGCCATCCGCGCCAGCAGCGAACTCCAGGCGGACTCGATCACGGCCCTGACTTTCCAGCTCGAGCGGGAGTTCCTGCGTATGCGCCAGACCCTGGACAGCGCGGTCAACAGTCCCACGCCTCCCGACGCGGACACCCTCAACCTGCGCCACGACATTTTCGTGAGCCGGGTGCAACTTCTGCGCGACACCCCCAGCACGACCTTGCTGAAGGAGCACCGGGAATACGCCGTGGTTCTGCCCAAACTCGACGCCCTTGCGGCCCGAGGCGATACCGTGCTCGGCAAAGCGCAGCAGCAGCGCCAGGAGCTGGCGCTGCTGCTGCAGGACTACAACACGATCGGGCCGGACGTGCAGGCGCTGAGCGTCGCATCGAACGGCATCGTGTCCGCGCTGCTGGAACACCAGCGCGCCACGATGCTGGAACAAAACAACAGGATCGTCTGGCTGACGCTGGCCCAGTTCATCATGCTGCTTGCAGCCGGCGCCGCGCTGGCCGCCTGGCAACGCCGGCAGGAACAGGAACGCAAGGCGCTGGAAGCCATGGCTGGCGACCTGCGCGAGGCCAACTTGCAGGCACAGGACGCGAACCGCAGCAAGAGCCAGTTCCTGGCGAACATGAGCCACGAGCTGCGCACACCGTTGAATGGCATGCTGGGCATGCTCAGCCTGCTGAAAGACACCCCCCTGGACGCGCAGCAGAGCGACTATGTCGTGACGGCAAAGGCATCGGCTGCCCATTTGCTCACGCTGCTCAACGACATCCTCGACGTGTCGGCGCTGGAGGCCGGCAAGATGCGGATCACACCGGCGCCCGTGCATTTGCCGGCCCTGCTGATGGACGTAGAGGCCCTGATGCGGCCGCTGGCAAACGAAAAGAGTCTGGGTTTCGCGATGGCATTGCCGGCGCAACTGCCGCAATGGATTCACGCCGATGCCACCCGCATCAAGCAGATCATTCTCAACCTGTTGTCCAACGCGATCAAGTTCAGTCGCGAGG
Organism: Rhodoferax sp. OV413; assembly: GCA_945861785.1. Classification (GTDB taxonomy): domain Bacteria; phylum Pseudomonadota; class Gammaproteobacteria; order Burkholderiales; family Burkholderiaceae_C; genus CAISIP01. Next base: position 1,850 of record CAMAWD010000005.1, read on the forward strand.
GCACTGTGACACTGTCGGTGGACGCCGGGCCGGCTGACGTCGACCCCGCTGGCGCCAGTTTTCTGCTGACCGTACAAGTGCGCGATCAGGGTATCGGCATGGACAGCGAGGCGCAGTCGCGCCTGTTCCAGCGCTTCGCGCAAGGAGACAGCAGCACCTCGCGGCGCTTTGGCGGAACCGGCCTGGGGCTGGAGATCTCGCGCGAGCTGGCCCGCCTGATGGGCGGCGACATCACGGTGTCGAGCCAGCCTGGCGCTGGCAGCGTGTTCACGCTGGTTCTTCGCCTTCCACACAGCCCCGAGCCGGTGCCGAACGGTGCCGCACCAGTCGCGGCGCGGCGCACCGGCGACTTGCCGGCCCTGGACATTCTGGTTGCCGAAGACCACCCGGTGAATCGAAAATACATGGAAGGGCTGCTTCGGCGGCTGGGACACCAAGCCCGTTTTGCAGAGGACGGCGCGCAGGCCGTGGCCGAGGCCCGACGCGTGGTTCCCGACCTCGTACTGATGGACCTGCACATGCCCGTGATGGACGGTTTGCAGGCTACACGCATGCTGCGCGAAGGGTTTGACGGCGCAGCAGCAGTGCCCATCGTGGCCCTCACGGCCGACGCGTTCCAGGAGTCACTCGAACGGACCCGCGCGGCCGGCATGAGCGGATTTCTGACCAAGCCCGTGCGAAGCAACCAGATCGAAGCCCTTCTGACCCGGCTATTTGGTGCGCGCGGGGCAGGCATGGCGGCAATGCCACCCGCCAACACCATGGCAGCAACGCCGGCCACCAAGATACCGCGACGACGCTTTCGCGCAGGGGATGTGGCCCACCATCTGGACATGAACCAGGTCGGCGAAGTCTGCATCGCCGTCTCGCTGGCCGGTTACAGCGGCTTGCTGGAGAGCTTCTTCGGCGACGAAACCGGTGGTTTCGCTGCATTGTGCGCATCGCTGGAGGCCGCTACAACGGCCAACCTGCCGCACGAAGCCCATTCGGTCAAGGGGGCGGCGGCCAGCCTGGGCCTTCAGGCGCTGGCGCAAGCGGCCCAGCACGTGGAAACCGCAGGCCGCGGCTTCAGTGCAACCGAGTGCAGCACAGCGCGCCAGGAGTTGCGCGAACGGCTGCTGACGGCCCATGCCATGTGCCACCGGATGGGCCTGACAACAAGCGCCCCGCAATCCAGACGCAGCTCGCCTGTCAGCCCACCACCACAGGTTCCGGCTCCAGCTTGATGCCGAAACGCTCATAGACACTGGTCTGGATAGCCCCGGCCAGGGTCATGACTTCGCCGCCGGTGGCCTGCCCGCGGTTGACGAGCACCAGCGCCTGACGCTCGTACACACCCGCATTCCCGACCGACTTGCCCTTCCAGCCACACGCCTCGATCAGCCAGCCGGCGGCCAGCTTGACTGCGCCGTCATCGAGGCGGTAATGCACGATGCGCGGCTCGCGCTGGATGATGTCGGCGCATTGTTCCGGCGTGACTGTGGGATTCTTGAAGAAACTGCCTGCGTTCCCAAGCACCGCAGGGTCGGGCAGCTTGTGGCGCCGAATGGCGCAGACCGCATCGAATATCCAGGCCGCCGTGGGATGGGTTACGCCCTGCTCCGCCATCTTGCGGTCGAGTTCGGCATAACCCAGGACCGGCTTCCAGGCTTTTGGCAGGAAGAACCGCACCCGGATGATCATCACCCGGTCTTTCAGCCCGAAGCCACCTGAACTCGCGTGTTTGAACACGGAGTCGCGGTAACCGAAACCGCATTGCGCAGCATCGAGCCGCAACTCCTGGCCGGTTTGCAGGTCGATGGCGTCCAGCGAGTGGAACCGGTCCTGGAATTCCACCCCATAGGCGCCGATATTTTGCACCGGAGACGCACCGACGGTGCCCGGAATCAGGGCCATGTTTTCAAGCCCCGGGTATCCCTGCTGAACGGTCCAGGCGACCAGTTCATGCCAGTTTTCGCCGGCTCCGGCTTCGACGATAAAACCACGCGGGTTTTCTTCCAGCAGGCGCTTGCCCATGATCTCGACCTTGAGGACCAGGGGCTTGACGTCGCCGGTAAGAACGATGTTGCTACCGCCGCCGAGGATGAACTTGGGTTGTGCGCGCAGATGGGCGTCGCCCAGGACCTCCAGCAGATCCGTGACTTGGGTCACGCGAACCAGCGAAAACGCCTTGGCAACAATGTGAAAGGTGTTGCAGGGCTGGAGCGGGACGTTTTTCTCGACTAACATGACGGGATTGTCGCATCGGCCCAAGGTGCAGATTCGATCTTTGACTGGTAACAACATGCCTTCTTTTGACACAGTTTGCGAGGCCAACCTGGTGGAAGTCAGGAACGCCGTGGACAACACCTCCAAAGAGATCGGCACGCGCTTCGATTTCAAGGGCACGGCTGCGTCGATCGAACTCAAGGACAAAGACATCACCCTGGTCGGTGATGCCGAATTCCAGCTTGGACAGGTCGAAGACATCCTGCGCAACAAGCTCACCAAGCGCAATGTGGACATCCGTTTCCTGGACCGCGGTGATGTGCAGAAAATGGGCGGTGACAAGGTCAAACAGGTCATCAAGGTGCGCAACGGCATCGAGACCGAGGTCTCCAAGAAGATCCAGCGGCTGATCAAGGACAGCAAACTCAAGGTCCAGGCGGCCATCCAGGGCGATGCCGTCCGCGTGACCGGCGCCAAGCGTGACGACCTGCAGGCGGCCATGGCCCTGATCCGCAAGGACATCGCCGATCTGCCGTTGAGCTTCAACAATTTTCGGGACTAGGCGCATGGCCGGGCATGCTTTGCGGGCATCACTTGTCAGCCTGACCGGCGCGCTGGTCTTGCAGTGGTGGGCACCAGTGGCCCATGCGCAGACCCAGCCGGCAGTGCCGCTTGTCGCCCTCGCCGGCATTCTCGGCTCCAAAGCGCTCCTGGTGGTGGACGGTGGGGCTCCGAAAGCCGTGGCGCCGGGGGACAGCCACCGCGGGGTCAAGGTCATCTCGGCCCAGGACGACAACGCCGTGCTGGAGATCGGCGGCCAGCGCCAGACACTGCGCGTGGGCGGCGCGCCCGTCAGCGTGGGTGTTCCGGTCGGCCCAGGCACTGGCGCGCGGATCGTGTTGTCGGCCGACTCGGGCGGCCACTTTCTCAGCCAGGGAACCATCAATTCCCGGAGCGTTCATTTCCTGGTAGACACCGGCGCCACCGCCATCGGCATCGGCATCGCGGACGCGGACCGTATCGGGTTGGACTACAAAAAAGGCGAACCGGTCCAGGTGGGCACGGCCAATGGCCTCGCGCGCGGCTGGCGCATCCGCTTGGCCTCGGTGCGCATCAACGATGTCGAGGTGCGGGAGGTCGAGGCGGTCGTGACCCCCAATGCCATGCCCTTCGTGCTGCTGGGCAACACTTTTCTGACCCGATTCCAGATGAACCGCACCAACGAACAGATGGTTCTCGAGAGGCGCTACTGACGTGAACGTCCAGACCGAGAGCGAGTACGAAGACTTGCTCAGCCTGTGGTCCGACCTCGAAGCCGGGTTGGCGGTCATCCTGGCAAGCCCCTCCAGCGTGCAGGAGTTCCAGTCGCGGGTGTGGCAATACGACCGCTGGATGCAGGACCTGCTCCAGCGCGACGCAGACGTCGGTCTGTACCTGCTGTTCCAACTGGCCACCAACTCTTCGGTAGGTTACAGCGCCTCACATGCCCTGGTATGCGCCGTTTTGTGCCACCTGATTGCAGTGGAGCTCAACCTGGATCAGGGCGAACGTGACAGCCTGGTGCATGCCGCGTTCACCATGAACATCGGCATGACGGAGTTGCAGGACGAGTTGGCAAACCAACTGGAAAAACCCTCGCCGATGCAGCAGGACGCAATCCGCGCCCACCCGGTCAAGGGCGGGATGGTGCTGGCCAACCTCGGCATTCTGGACGGTCTGTGGCTGGACATCGTGACGAGCCACCACAACGGCCTGGTCGACAAGGGAGAGTTGTGGCAGGTGACGCCGGCTGTGCGCCTGGCGCGCATCGTCCATGTGGTCGACCGTTATGCCGCCATGATCAGCCCGCGGAAGAACCGGGTCGGACGAACCGCCAGCGATTCTGTTCGCTCCATCATCAACGACGCCGGGGACCAGTCGGACCTGATCGGGCATTCGCTGGTGCGCACCGTGGGCCTGTTCCCGCCTGGCACCTATGCCCGCATGGACATCGGCGACATCGCGGTGGTGATGCGCCGAAGCAGCAAACCCAACCATCCGCATGTGGCGATCGTTTTGAACGCGGTCGGTGAACTGCTTCCACAGCCGCGCCTGCACCGCACTGCGCAGGGCGACCCGCAGATTCGCTCGGCGTTGCTCGCCTCCAGCGTGCGGGCACGGCTGAATCACCATCTGGTGCTGCAGCTTGGCGCCTATGCGGCGCAACAACCCTGACCCTGCGGGCTCAGGTTTTTTTGGTGCCCAGGCGCGACTCCGTTCCCTTGACCAGACGGCTGATGTTCAGCGCATGGCGCCAAACCAGGAGCAGCGCCATCACTGCCACCGCAAGCAGGACGCTCTTTTCGGTATACCAGGCCACGCCGTCGCCAAATATGTAGTAGACCGGCGAAAAAACGGCAGCCACCAGCGACGCGAGCGAAGAATAACGAAAGAACCAGGCAATGATGAGCCAGGTCACGGCGGTCGCCAGGCCCAGCCCCCAGTGAATGCCGAACAGCACGCCAAGCGCCGTGGCCACACCCTTGCCGCCCTGGAAGCGAAAGAAAACCGGGAACAGGTGGCCGACAAACGCTGCCAACCCGACCATTGCCAGTGTGGCGTCCTCCAGCCCGAACGCCTTGCCGTGCCAGGCTACCAGGGCCACCGGAAGCCAGCCCTTCGCAGCGTCGAGAAGCAAGGTCACCACTGCGGCTGGCTTGCTGCCTGAACGCAGCACATTGGTGGCCCCTGGGTTCTTGCTGCCATAGGTACGGGGATCGTTCAGGCCCATGAGCCGGCTGACTATCACGGCAAACGACAAGGAGCCAACAGCGTATGCCGCCAGCATGGCGAGGAAGGGAAACAGCGGTTTGAGGGAATCCATCGGGGTCTCCGGCGCAGTGCGTCGTGGTGACGCTGCTTTCGCGCTATTCTGCCAGCGCGCACTGGACCGGCCTGGCACCGAGCAGCCGCATGCACTCAGCGGGGTCTAGTTCGACCAGGTAACCACGCCGTCCGCCATTCACCAGCATGCGCGCCAGATCGAGGATCGACTGCTCGAAAAACACCGGCATGGCTCGCCGCGTGGCGAACGGCGAAGTGCCTCCCACCAGGTAACCGCTGTGCCGGTTCGCCACCTCCGGTGTGCATGGCGTGGCCGATTTCACGCCGATCTGACGCGCCAGGTTGCGCGTGCTCACCGTGCGGTTGCCATGCATGAGCACCAGCAACGGGCGAGCGCGTTCGTCCTGCATCACGAGGGTCTTCACCACGCAGAAGGGATCCACACCGAGAACCTGGGCACTGTGCTGCGCGCCGCCATGTTCAACGTACGCGTAGACATGCTCCGAGAACACCACCTGGCTGTCGCGCAAAAAGCGCGTCGCCGGGGTTTCGGATACGTGGTCGCGCCGTGCCATGCCTGCTATTTGACCCCACCGCATGGCCGCGCGTGCCAGTCATTGGTGGGCCTGTCATTCAGTTGACTGCGTGGCACGGGGAGCCTCCTTATCATCGCATTAATGTACCAAGTCATCCGAAGCTCGCGCAGCGAATTTGTCCCGATCCGAAAGCACAACTACCACGTATGGACCTGGGGTGAACCCAGCCCGGAGCAGCCTGCGCTGGTGCTGGTGCATGGCTGGATGGACGTCGCCGCGTCCTACCAGTTTGTGGTGGATGCGCTGTCAGACGCGTTCATGAAAGGGCGCCAGGTGATCGCCCCCGACTGGCGCGGTTACGGCCTGACCACCGGCCCGGAAACCGACAACTACTGGTTCCCCGACTATTTCGCAGACCTTGAACTGCTGCTCGACCACTATGCGGGTGACCGCCCCGTCGACCTGGTTGGCCACAGCATGGGCGGCAACGTGGTGATGTGTTACAGCGGCATCCGTCCAGAGCGCATCCGCCGGCTTGTCAACCTGGAGGGATTCGGCGGCCCAAAATCCCGCCCCGACCAGGCGCCGCGGCGGTATGCCAGGTGGATCGACGAACTCAAGTCGCACCTGCGAGGTGAACTCGATCTGCGGCCCTATGACACCGTCGCCGGAGTGGCCCGGCGCCTGTCCAAGACCAACCCACGACTTGCACGCGACCAAGCCGGACGCGACAAGGCCGAGTGGCTCGCAACACGCTGGGCCAGGCAGAACGCGTTGGGCCAATGGGTCATCATGGGCGACCCGGCGCACAAGATCATCAGCGCCAACCTGATCCGGGTCGACGAAATGCTCGAGATGTACAAGAAGCTGAGCATGCCGGTGCTGGCGATCGAAGCCAGCGACGATCCCCTGCCCGAATGGTGGCAAGGCAAGTTCAGCAAGGACGAATACCACGAACGTCTCGGCGTTATCCCCGACTGCCGCATCGAGGTGGTTCAGGATGCCGGGCACATGCTGCACCACGACCAGCCGCACGCAGTGGCACGCCTGCTGGAGGAGTTTCTGGCTTGAGCGCCGCCCGTGAGAAAATAGACGGTTTGGGCGCTCGCCCCCACAGTACCACCCATCGCAGGACACCCCCATGGACGCAGAACACATCAACCAGATCGGCACCCAGCTCTCCTCCCTGAGCGCACGCACGGAAGATTTACGGAGGTATCTTTGACTACGATGCCAAAGCCGAACGCCTGAGGACTGTCAACGCCTCGCTCGAAGACCCCACGGTCTGGAACGACCCCAAGAAGGCGCAGGAACTGGGCCGAGAGAAGAAGTCGCTCGACGGCATCGTTCTGTCGCTGAACCGCCTCTCGACCGAACTCGCCGACAACTCCGAGCTCTACGCGATGGGCAAGGACGAAGGCGACGCCGACAGCCTGCTGCACATCGAGTCGGAGACAAACAAGCTCGCCACCGAAATCGAACAGCTGGAGTTCCGGCGCATGTTCAACAACCCGGCCGACCCGATGAACTGCTTCCTGGACATCCAGGCTGGCGCGGGCGGCACCGAGGCCTGCGACTGGGCCAGCATGCTGCTGCGGCAGTACCTGCGTTATGCAGAACGCAAAGGTTTCAAGGCCTCCATCGAAGACGAGTCCGCGGGTGACACCGCCGGCATCAAGGGCGCCACCATCAAGATCGAAGGCGAATACGCCTTTGGCCTGCTGCGCACCGAGACCGGCGTGCACCGCCTCGTGCGCAAGAGCCCATTCGACTCATCGGGTGGGCGGCACACCAGTTTCGCCAGCGTGTTTGTCTATCCCGAGATCGATGACTCGATCGAGATCGATATCAACCCGTCCGATGTGCGGGTCGACACCTTCCGCGCCAGCGGCGCCGGCGGCCAGCACATCAACAAGACCGACTCCGCAGTGCGACTGACGCACCTGCCCACCGGGATCGTCGTGCAGTGCCAGGACGGCCGCAGCCAGCACGGCAACCGGGACGTGGCGTGGAAGCGCCTGCGCAGCCGCCTGTACGACCACGAAATGCGCAAGCGCCAGGAAGAACAGCAAAAGCTCGAAGACAGCAAGACGGATGTCGGCTGGGGCCATCAGATCCGCAGTTATGTGCTCGACAACAGCCGCATCAAGGATCTGCGCACCAATGTCGAGGTCTCCGCCACACAGAAGGTGCTGGACGGCGACCTTGACGTGTTCATCGAAGCTTCGCTGAAACAAGGGGTGTAGGCCGTGCGCACACAGGCAATCATCTTTGACATGGACGGCACGATGATCGACTCCATGCCGTTTCATGCGCGAAGCTGGGTCGAGTTTGCCGGGCGCCATGGCTTGGCGATCGAGGTGGACGAGCTGCTTCGCCGGACCACCGGGCGCACCGGCGCCGAATGCATGGAACTGCTGTTCGGCCGCTCCATGGACGCCACGGAGTGCTGGGAGCTGGTGCGCCAAAAGGAAGAAATCTACCGTGCACTGTTCGCCCCGGTGTTTGCCGAGGTGCCGGGCTTCAGGGCCTTCAGCGCGGACGCAATCGCCCGCGGCCTGCGTGTGGGTGTGGGCACAGCGGGCGACAAACACAACATCGCATTTGCGTTCTCGCACCTCGCCATGCACCCGATGCCCCACGCAGTGGTGGGAGGCGACGAGGGCCTGCCAGGCAAGCCCGAGCCGGCTATCTTTCTCGAGGCGGCACGGCGCATTGGCGCCGCGCCCGAGTCCTGCATCGTGTTCGAGGACGCACCGTTCGGCATTGAAGCCGCGCGCCGCGCCGGCATGCGGGCAGTCGCCGTATGCACCAGCCACACCGCAGAACAACTGGCCGGGCCGCATGTGGTGGCCAGTGTGCGCAATTACCACGAACTGATCGAATCCAACTTTCTGGGGAACCTCCATGCCAAGCAACCGTGACGGACAGGGACAGGCGGTCAGCGTCCAACGCCTCGACTACCAGCCTCCCGCCTACTGGATCGACACTGTCGACCTGACCTTCGACCTGGACCCGGCCAAGACCCGGGTGCTCAACAAGATGCGGGTGCGGCGCAACCCCGACGTGCCGGCCCAGCCGCTGCGGCTCGATGGCGATGAACTGAACCTGGCCCGGGTGCTGGTCAACGGTGGCGGTGCGTCGTTCAAGATCGACGGCGGCAAACTGGTGCTGGAGAACCTCCCGGCAGCCGGGGAAGGTGCGTTCGACCTGGAGATCTTCACCATCTGCACACCGGCAAAAAACACCAAGCTGATGGGGCTGTACGTCAGCAACGACTCCTTCTTCACGCAGTGCGAGGCCGAGGGCTTCCGGCGCATCACGTACTTCCTGGACCGCCCGGACGTCATGGCCAGCTACAGCGTGACGCTGCGGGCAGACAAGGCGAAATACCCGGTGCTGCTGTCCAATGGCAATCTGGTCGAACAGGGCGACCTGCAGGGCGAGGGCAACCAGGGGCGGCACTTTGCGCGCTGGGTCGACCCGCACCGCAAACCGTGTTACCTGTTTGCCCTGGTGGCAGGCCAACTGGTGTGCCGCCAGCAGCGCATCACATCCCGCGCCGGCAACGACCACCTGCTCGAGATCTACGTGCGCCGCGGCGACATGGACAAGACCGAACACGCCATGAACTCGCTCATGGCCTCGATCGCCTGGGACGAGGCGCGGTTTGGCCTGTCGCTCGATCTGGAGCGCTTCATGGTGGTTGCCACCAGCGACTTCAACATGGGCGCCATGGAGAACAAGGGCCTCAACATCTTCAATACCAAGTACGTGCTGGCCAGCCAGACAACTGCCACCGACACCGACTTCGCCAACATCGAGTCGGTTGTGGGCCATGAGTACTTCCACAACTGGACCGGCAACCGCGTGACCTGCCGCGACTGGTTCCAGCTCAGCCTCAAGGAAGGCCTGACGGTCTTTCGCGACCAGGAGTTCTCGCAGGATCTTTGCCACGAGGCATCGGCACGCGCCGTCAAGCGCATCGAGGATGTGCGGGTGCTGCGCACCGCGCAGTTCCCAGAGGATGCCGGCCCGATGGCGCACCCGGTGCGCCCCGACAGTTATGTCGAGATCAACAACTTCTACACCGTCACCATCTACGAAAAAGGCGCCGAGGTGGTGCGCATGATGCAGACCCTGGTGGGCCGCGAAGGGTTCGCGCGCGGCATGAAGCTGTACTTCGAGCGCCACGACGGCCAGGCCGTCACCTGCGATGACTTTGCGCAGGCGCAGGCCGACGCCAATCTTGGCTCGGATCTGGCGGCGCTGCTGCCACAGTTCAAGCACTGGTACAGCCAGGCCGGCACGCCCCACCTGGCGGCACGCGGCCACTACGACGCACAGGCGCGCACCTATGCGCTCACGCTTGCCCAGAACTGCAGCCCCACCCCAGGGCAGGACCACAAGCAAGCCTTTGTGATCCCGCTCAACCTGGGTCTGGTAGGGCCGGATGGCCAGGACCTTCCTTTGCAACTGTCTGACGAAACACTGCCAGGTGCGGCGTCGCGCACTTTCGTGGTCAGCCAGCCTGAAGAAACGCTCACATTCATCAACGTCGACGTCCTGCCCGTGCCCTCGATGCTGCGCGGTTTCAGCGCACCGGTGGTGCTCGAATTCGACTACTCCGACGCGCAACTCCTGCACCTTCTGGCGCACGACTCCGATGCTTTCAACCGATGGGAGGCCGGCCAGCGGCTGGCCATGCGCGCTGCGCTGCAGGCAATTGCGACTGGCAGCACCACGCAACTGCTGGGTGCCGCCCATCTCGAGGCCATGCGCACCATCCTGCGGCACGACAAGCTCGACGCTGCGCTCAAGGAACTGGTACTGACACTGCCTTCCGAAACCTACATCGCGGAACAACTGGCAGTGGTGGACCCGCAACAGGTCCATGCGGTGCGCGAATCAATGCGGCTGCAGCTCGCCCTGGCGCTGCGCGACGACTGGCAATGGGCATTCGACACGCACCAGGATACCGGCGCCTACCGCGCCGACCCGGTGTCCACCGGGCGGCGCGCGTTGTCAGGCATGGCCTTGGCCATGTTGTGCCGCGCAGCGGTCGACGACACAGCGGCGCCAGGCAGCGACGTCTGGGCAGGGCGGGCCTACCAGCGCTTCAAGTCTGCCGGCAACATGACCGACCGGTTCAACGCACTCGCCGCCTTGGTCGGCGCGGGACATGAACTGGCAACACAGGCCACCGCCCATTTTCATGCGATGTTCAAACACGACGAACTGGTATTGGACAAATGGTTCGCGCTGCAGGCGGGTGCGCCGGACCGCGGCGGCAACATCCTGCCGCTGGTGCGCCAATTGCTGAGCCACCCGGACTTTCACATCCGCAACCCCAACCGGGCGCGCAGTGTGATCTTCAGTTATTGCAGCGGCAACCCCGGCGCCTTCCACCGCCCGGACGCCGCCGGTTATGTATTCTGGAGCGAGCGGGTGCTCGAACTGGATGCGTTCAACCCGCAGGTGGCTGCGCGGCTGGCGCGCGCACTGGACCGCTGGAAAAAGCTGGCCGAACCCTACCGCAGCGCTGCGCGCGAAGCGATTACACGGGTCGCCGCCAAAACCGAACTGAGCAACGACGTGCGTGAGGTGGTGACCCGCGCATTGTCAGAATAGCCACAGAAGCAAGACCATGGCGGCCGCCATTTCCCTGACCCGTTACCTGGTCGAGCAACAGCGCAGCGCGAACCTGGCAAACCCGGCAAACTGCGCCTGATGTACGAGGCCAATCCGATGGCCTGGCTGATTGAGCAGGCTGGTGGTGCCGCCACCGATGGGCGCCAGCGCATCCTGGACATCACCCCCACCCAACTGCAGCAGCGCGTGAGTGTGGTGCTGGGCGGCAGGAACGAGGTCGAGCGCATAACCGGCTACCACGCCGGGCTATAATCGCGCCCGTTGCCGGTGTAGCTCAGTCGGTAGAGCAGCTCATTCGTAATGAGAAGGTCGGGTGTTCGATTCATCTCTCCGGCACCAATGAAATCAATGACTTAGCCCGGCCTCACCCGCTGGGCTTTGTTGTTTCTGGGCTTGTACAGACTTTTGCAGACAGTGGTACAGGATTTTGTACCGTGCAGCCGGCACCGGAATCGGGGCCTAAGCCCACTACCAGGGCGCAGGCTTGCCACAGCTTGACGTTTCGTATGGCCCGCCAGAACGTCCAATCAATCGGCGACAAATCACATGTCATTCATGCACCCCCGTGTAACCCGCAATAGGTGCCACCAGCAGGCCGGTGGGGGCTCGGCTATTCGTCCCGCTCTCAGGCTCATCTCTCGTTGGAAATACGCGCCCCCTTCAGGCTCATACTTCGTTGGACAAGGCTTTTGATCGCGCTTGGACGTACATGATGGTAATATACAAAAATGATTGATCTGAGCAAGATCACCGGGTTCAACTGGGACGACGGCAACACTCGAAAGAACGAGAAGCACGGTGTGTCCATGGCGGAGGCCGAACAGATATTCTTCAACTCGCCGTTGCTACTATTGGAGGATGCTGCGCATAGTCAGCAGGAGCCCCGAATTCATGCTTTGGGCAAGACGGACGATGGGCGAGCACTGCACATCACGTTCACCCTGCGCCAGTCGGCTCTATTGATCCGGGTGATTTCCGCCAGGGATATGCACAGAAAGGAACGGGCCATCTATGACCAAGCAAACTAGAGCGATTCCGAAGTTTGCCACCGAGGCGCAGGAGCGCGCGTACTGGGAATCACATGATTCGACCGAACACCTTGACTGGTCAAAGGCCAAGCAGGCGACGCTGCCGAACTTGAAACCCACGACCAAGACGATTTCTCTTCGACTGCCCCAGCATTTGTTGGACTCCATCAAGAGCGCCGCGAATGCGCGCGACGTCCCGTACCAGTCGCTGATCAAGGTCTGGTTGCAGGAAAAATTGCGCAGTCACTGAGCGCTGCTTGCGCGTCCGATTTTTGGCAAGGTGGCGTTGGCATTGGATGGACAAGAGCCCGCACCAGGCCGCATCCGTTGAAAAAGCCGCCTTCGGTAGTGTCAGCCATACGGCACCAACATAAACCGTCGATTTAATTGAGAAAGCCCGCTATCAAGACGATAGCGGGCTTTTTTATTGGCGCGCTGGATTTGCGCTGCGTAGCCCTGCCCTTTATCTTCGGCCCCCCGAGTTCCCAAACACCGCTGCCTTCTGCCGGACCGAGATGATGACAGCCAACGACGGCGCGCTGGGTGACCAGTACCTGCGCGACTTCCAGGACAACGAGAAAACCATCGCGACCATTCTGACCACGCCGCAGAAGCTGTCCACCGGCGTTGTTGGCCGCGTTAACCCAAGCGCGTCGTAACCCTCGGCAGTGACAAAATGGTCGGCACCGTCGCTCGTGATCAGAGCGCGATTGAACAGGCCGGGGAGCACCTTCTGGCGGGGCACCACCTTTGACGTTGCCAGGGAACCAAGTGATCTTGCCGTTGGTGTTTTGGGCGGCATACGTCAGCACGGCATGCTGCGTTGTCCAACAAATCAGTCCTGCGCGATTTCTGCCTTTGTGGCCCTGGGTATAGAGGCCATTGCGGCCAATCGCGAATTAATTCCCAACCGCCCAGAAGACCAAATAATAACGTTAAAAATCACTTTTAGTTAAACCATAAAGACATTAAAGTAAATATTTTGTTAGGATGTCTCGCATGAAGGTATCAAAAGAAAAGCTTGTTGCCGTTTTGTCCCAGTTCAACCCCTGGTGGCGAGGCGAGGCTATTCCTGACTTGCCAAAGTGGCGTCGCGCAGCATTTCGCGAGTTGCACATCTGGACAACCAGTCCACCCGCGCCGCGCGCGGTACTGCTTTCAGGAGCACGTCAAATTGGCAAAACGACTTTGATGCTTCAGGCAGTTGATTCGGTCTTGCGCGCAGGCACGCCACCCAGCAACATCCTTTACGCTACGTTTGACCACCCTGTTTTGAAGCTTGCTGGCATTGATGCTGTGCTGGACGCATGGCGTGAACGCGAGCCCAAGGCAGATGGTTTGGAGTACTTATTCCTTGACGAGGCGCAGTTCATCCGGGAATGGGGAACTTGGGTCAAACTCCAAGTTGACTTCCAAAAAAGTAGGCGCATCGCGTTCACCGGTTCTGCAATGCCATTGGTCGAGGTGGGGCAGGAATCCGGCGTGGGTCGTTGGCACACCATTCGACTGACAACACTTTCTTTTTATGAATACCTGCAGATCAAGAACTTGACTCTGCCGCCGTTGCCAAAAATCAAGTCATTGTGTGATCTGTTTGATTGGCCGCAGGCTGACTTCTATCGTGTGACCGAGGCGGCTGCGTCGTACGTTGGCCATTTCCACGAATATCTTGTACGTGGTGGATTTCCGCAGACAGCCCAGGTGGAGAGCATCACCCAAGCACAACGCCTGCTGCGTGAGGACATTATTGACAAGGTCCTCAAGCGTGACATGACTGCGCTGTTCGGCGTACGTCGGGTTTTGGACCTGGAACACACATTTCTCTACCTGTGCATGCACGATGGCGGTCTGTTGGACATGGTTGACCTTTGCTCCAACCTGGAAGTAAAACGACCTACGGCACAAAATTTCATCGAATTGCTTGAATCTACGCATCTGATATACCGCTTGCCGCCCTATGGCTACGGCAAGGACGTGTTGCGTGCAAGATTCAAAATTTACTTGGCGGATGCTGCCATTGCGCCAGCTGTCATGCTCAAGGGGAAAACCATATTGGAAGACCCCGCTGCGCTGGGTGTGGCTACTGAAACAGCCGTTTTCAAGCATCTGTTTGCACGGTACTACGCACAGAACGTTCGGTTCACCTATTGGCGTGGCAAGAAAGACCGCGAGGTCGATCTGGTAGCTGAGGTTGATGGCCAGATTATTCCGTTCGAAGTCAAGTATCGCGCGCAACATACCGGTGCTCGTGAGCTTAAGGGTTTGATCGAGTTATGTGAGCTAAAGAAAATCACGCGTGGCTATGTGGTGACCAAGTCACTTGACGATTTTGGACTCATGACCGGAATGCCACAAGGCGGCGACACCGCGACACAGATCATGCGTATACCAGCCCCGTTGCTCTGTTATTGGATGGGTGGGTCGGAATTGAATCAAACTGAAGTGCAGGACTGAGCGTCCCTGCGAAAGAACCAAGAAACACATGCATCTCGAAGAACTTCTCTCGACCCTCGAATCCCCCATCGTCAGGGCGGCGGCACCCTACCCCGCCATCTGCATCCAGCCGGCGATGAATGGCGCAATCCTACGCAGTCGTGTTGACGTAGCTCCCGCTCGCGGGGCGTGGTTTCGTCTCGTAGCCTGTTTGTTTGGACGATGTAGAGCGCTCAGATTCCTTGGATTTCTCTGCTGCTTCATACGCAGACCGCAACTCGGCCTTCTGCGACTCCCTGGAGCCTGCGGCTTTTGAAGGAACCAAGGGCGGTGGCGTGGGTAGTCCCGACCGGACAACTTTTTGGGGCTCATCTTTTCCACCCCCGGCCTCGCGGTTCACCGTTGAACGGTTCGGAGGGTATGGAGTTTGACTGGCGACTTGGGGCGTAGAGTTTGGAATTCTGGACATGATGTGCATTCTGGCGCGGCTATTTGAAACGAAGGGCTGCTCAGACAACCGTTGACAAAAGAAAGCGACAGGTTGAGAAATATGCCTCATGTCCAGACGATTGGCATATACCTTGTCTGCTGCTGCACCTGCACGGCACCCCGCCCTGCCCGCTCCTGTCAATTTGCGTCACGGCAATTTGTCGGGAGCGCCCAGCCGACCAGAGGCAACCATTGGATGGGCCCGGTTTAGCTGCGGCAACGTTTCAACAAACTCCCTCGCCTGCTGACGCTGAGTTTCCGTAAAGCTCTTTGGCACAAGGGGGCCAGTTTGCTCCATGAGCAATTCACCGAATGGACTGGCTCAGGCCGCCGACCACAACTAATTATTTGTCAAAATTTCTAACCATTTGTCAAAATATGTTACAATATGATAAAAATGGTCTTTAAAAATGCGGAATAAAGTGATTCAACAGTCACTTGTCAAGCAGGCCTCGGCTCGCGTAATTGCGCGGGACTCTGGCAAAGTTTCCTTTGTAAATATGTTTTCGCAACTTGCAGTTTTTGTTAAACGGCAGTCGAAACCATGGCCCGTTGTGCCGTGAATCCCGAAATCGGGAAGGCTGCCGTGCTGAACTCGGCGGCCTCACGCCTGACCAGCCAGTTCGAAATCTGATCCTGAACCTCTGGACCTACTATGCTGAGATTCCTAATTGCCGTCCTGTTGGGCCTTGCTGTGACTCTTACCGGTTCTGCGGCCAGCCTGCGTGTGACGCTTGAAGTGGGTTACGAAACGGGTTTGTTCTCCGACAAGCCCAATGACGAAACCCGACGCCGCATCCTGCCCATGGTCAAGCAGGAAATCTTCAAGAACTACCTGGGTCGCGCGGATTCGTCGACCGTCACGTTGGTTGAGCGTAATCGCGACGAGATCAACCGTCGCCTGGACGACATCGTCACCAACATCGAATTCCTGGACGAACAGGTCCTTAAGGACACGCGTCGTCTGCGCATCACTGTGCGTGCAACCGTCAACGACAACATCGTGAGCGCTGTCCTCGCCGCCAGCGGCCCCAAGGTAGCCTCGGGACAGGGTAGCCCCTTTGGCTTCCTCATCCTGCCGCGCTTGCAATCGGACGCCAAATCGTTCGACGCCACGGTGACCAAGAATGCCACATCGACGACCAAGCTGGTCACGGAGCGTGTGTTGGCCGACCAGGTCAAGGAAAGTGACGGTGGTGCCTCAGAGCGCAACATCGAAGGCAACAAGGTGACCATGTCGGCATCGGCCAAGACGTCAGGTGCCACGACGCGCAAGTCGCAGCAGGCCAAATGGCGCTTGGGCAACTCCAAGAACGTCAACGCCTCTGTGGTCAAGTACCTGAGCGAAGCGGGCTATGAGCCGTCGTCGTACGACGACATTGCCTCGGACCCGGAGTGCGCGGCGACTTTCAAGCTCCGCGATGTGCAACAGGATTTCCTGACCTCGGAGACCGCAGAGATCAGCGCCGAGGTGCGCTTTGGCGTATTCTCTGCCGCCCGCAAGTGTGACTACAAGTTCTTCGCCATCGGCACCATGGACATCGACAGCATTGAGCAGGATCGTGGCAGCGGTGGTGTGCGCGTGCGCGTGGCTGTGAACATCCAAGTCCATGACATCAAGCGGCCCCGCAATCCGGTAGTCGTGTCGGTCGGTCCGGTCTTCTTCGACGGCTTGGATCGCCAAGAGGAAGGCGCCATCGACCAGGCACTGCTCAAGTCGGCCAAAGAAGCCTCCCAAGTCATCGTTAGCCAGTTGCGGGCCAAGGGCTTGCAATAAGCACCAAGGCAAGGCAAAGCGCTGTGACTCATCCCATGACCTCGCTCTTGCGCATAACTTTCGGCCTTTTGCTGGCGGCTACGGCCTCCCTGGTGGGGGCCCAGCAAATCACCATCGTCTCCGTGACGGCCAACGGCTTTGGCAAGACCGAGCCCGAAGCGATGACAAGCGCGGTGATCAATGGCGTGGCCCAAGTCAACGGCGAGGCTGTTGCGGCTTCGATGCGGGTCAAGTCGACTTCCACATCCAGTGAGGCTGGCTCGACGGGCGAGCGCACCATCGAAAAGGATATCGCCCGCCACACGCAGGGGGTGGTCAAGTCCTGGCGCAAGATTTCTCTCGAGCCCGCCGCTGGGGGCGGCTTCTCGGCATCGGCGTCGGTCAACGTGGCTGTCCTCAATCGCTCGCAGCAACTCAGTCGGATGAAGCTGGCGGTGGTGCCCTCCCGCGGCGGCGATCCGAAATTCACCGCGCATCTGGCTGAGGAGGTTGTGCAGCAACTCACCAACAGCCGCAAGTTCGCGATCATGGACCGCAAGAACAATGAAGCGATCGCCGATCAGATGCAGCGAATTGCCCGGGGTGGCGGTGCGATCGAGGACCGGGTTCGCCTTATCTCCGAAGTCGCGCCGGACTATCTGGCCATCGTGACCACGGAGTGGATGGGGAAGGGCTCGGCCCGCCAGGCGCTGGTCGGGCGGCTGGAGATCGTGGACTACGCCACGCGCCAGGTAAAGTTTTCCGAGAAAAAGAGTTTCCCGTTGAAGCCGGACGATGAGGCTTCGAATGCCCGCCGTGTAGCGATGCTGGCCAAGGGTCTGTCTCGCGCTGTGCTCCAGACTGTCTACCCACCCACGGTGGTCGGCTACGAGGACAACGAGATCTCCATCGCTCAGGGCTCCGACTTTTTCAGCATGGGTGACAAGCTGGTGGTCAAGCGCATGGGCAATGCTCTACGCGATCCGCACTCGGGTGAGTTCCTAAGCTACGAACATTCAGATATCGGCCGTGCCGAGGTGACCTACGTCGACGCGCGCATCACCAAGGCCAAGCTCACCGGTCAGGTGCCGATAGACCAAAAACA
Organism: Rhodoferax sp. OV413; assembly: GCA_945861785.1. Lineage (GTDB taxonomy): Bacteria > Pseudomonadota > Gammaproteobacteria > Burkholderiales > Burkholderiaceae_C > CAISIP01. Next base: position 19,880 of record CAMAWD010000005.1, read on the forward strand.
GGTCTCGAACAGGAAATACCAAGTCGCCCGCACAGGCGAGTCGAGCGGCGATTTCTTCGCGGACCTGGCAGAGGGCAGTCGCGCCGCCGATGGCAAGAAGGTGGGCGGCAAGCTGTTTGCGACTGACAAAGACGACAACGAATGAGCTCATTTTTTGAAGGATGTTTTCATATGAACGCGAAAAAATTGATTGCCCTGGCGTGCTTGGCCTGCATGGGCCTAGCCTCCGGTCAAGAAAAGCTACCGACAGCCGCTGATGCGCCGGACGACCGTCCACTGGGCGGATTTCCGGGCTGCACGCTTGCGCCAGCGAAGGACGGTTGTGAGGAGCGTATCACCTGCAAGGGCGTGGGCAAGCTCTTTGGCAACACGGGAACCGACCTGCAGGACGCCACCGACGAGGCGGAGTCCGAGGCTCAAGCCGCGTTGACCAAGTTTTATTCCAACAAGGTCAAGGCCGAACAGGCGATCCAGTCAGTGTCATCAAGCTCCAGCCAAAGCAACGCGGCGGGCGGCAACGATGTGAAAAACAGCGCCGCGCGCCTGATCACCAAGGTCCGCACCCAAAGCTCTGAGGCCATGCTCACGGGCGTTGCAGTGCTCGGTCGCTCCGTCGACTGGAACCAGCGCGCCGTCACCATTAAGGTCGGCGTGAGCTGCAAGAGCCAAGCGGCTGCGGCGCGTTCGCAAGCCCGTGCCAATGCGGGCGCAGCGGCGGGCGTCGCGGGTGGGGGCGCAGTACCGGCGACAGCGGTGCCGGCCGGCCCGGCAGCGCAGACCATCGGACCTATGAACCAGCGCAACTTCATCCAGAAGAATAAGAACGCCGACGACTTCTGATGCAGGAGTGCCCGTCCTTCAACAAGTTCCGGGAAGTGCTGAAGTTGCTCGCGGTTTTGGTTTTGTCGGGTGTGACTCCTGGGGTCTTGGCGTCCGAGTGGTGTGACTTAAAGTATCAGGCGGTAGCGCGTGGGCAGTGGGCCGTCGTGCGCGAATCGGGTGAGCACTTCGTGTTTCGTACCCGCCGCCAGCTCCTGGAGCTGCCGGCCCCCCAAGGGGTGGACACTTACATCGATGTAGCGGAGGATGCCGCGCTCGAGTCGCTGACCGCCTACCTTACCCAGCGATCACCAGTGAACAGCGGGCAGTTGCAGGTTCGCAATGCGGCCCGACCCCAGCGCATCCGGTGCCCGCAAGCGGAGTGGATCGCTTTCATTTTTGACCTGGCCAAAGTCAGCTGGGTGAGGTCTGAGGCCACCCCAGTGGCGTCCGTCGTGACGCTCCCTTCGCGAACAACACCCCCTGCTTCGACCCCGGTCACGGCGCCTGCGGCCAAGACCAGGCCTTCCTCCGTGAAAACCATTGAAGAGTGATTTGAAATGAAAAAAATTTCCTACCTGACCGCGCTCGCGCTCGCCATGGCTTGTATCGCGCCTGTGCATGCCCAGGGCTTCTTGCAGAAACTACAAAAGAAGATGGAGTCCTCCAGCCTGACCGGCACCGGTGGCGGTGGCGGTGGCGGCAGTACGGTACCAGCTTCCGGCAACTCCCAGGTCGTGGGAGGGAAGTTTTGCCAGCAGTTCTTTGGCAAGCCGTTCAAACAAAAAAAATTGGGCGCACAGCCCGAAGCGATCGTGGGCAAGTACTTCAAGATCTCACCCGAGACAGACAAGATCCTGGCCGACGGCGTCTACGTAGCGCATGTGGGCACCTTCAACTCGTTGCGACTCCACATCGATGACCTGAAGGACATCGTGGTTCGACAGTTGGTCGATGCCTACCTGGCCAACCCGTCGATTCCGATGATGGCGCAGGTCATTGCATATGCCGAGGGGGGCGATGGCTTCACGCCGGAGAACGGACCTTCGGAGCAGACCGAGGCGCAAACGCTACTGGCGATGATGATGATGCAATACCCCCAGTTGACTTTGGACAAAGGTGCTGTGCTCCCGTTGCTCAAGCAGTCGCAAAGTCGCGATTCCGGGCTTGCCCGTACATTCGTGGCGCGTAGTCACTTGTTCGGCGATTACGCCGCACAAGATATCAACGCGTTCTCTAACTACATCGGTCAGGCGCAAAGCAAGTACCAAGTGAAGTTGGCGGACCGCACGATCTTCCTCGCCCTGGAGAAGCTCCCCAACTGGCGCTATCGCCAGCAGTACCTGGATCTCATGCGCCAAAGTCAGGAGATGCAGAAGTCATTCCAGAACCAGCAGCAGGCAGCACGTGGCACCGACCTCAACGGGCGCGCTCTGGCCTTAATGCGCGAAGGCAATCTCGCCGACCTCCTCACCCTGGAGGCGCTGGGCGCAGGCCCCAAGGCCGCCGAAATCAAGGCCAAGGCCGAGATGCTGCGCAAGGAAGCCAGCGGCGAAGCAAACTTGATCAAGGTTGAAGTGGGTGCGTCCGATGATGCCAAGCTCGAAATCATGAAGATGGCGGCGGCTGCGCCTGCAATGGACGATGCCTCCAAGGCGAAGTTGGCCGAAGCAAACCGGATCAAGGCCGACAATCTGGGCAATTTCTACGGTATCACCTTCGAACTCGCCATGAAGTTCTGGAGCGGCGATGTGGGCGGCGCTGTCGAGACGGGCCAGTACATCAACCAGTACGCGCGCAATACTTGCCAGTTGATCAACCGCCAGGTGGAAGTGGCCAAACAGTCCGGGATTCCCGAGCCGCAGTTAGACAAGACCAAGCTCGGTCAGTCGATGCTGTGAATGCTCGTCGTCGTTTCATGCTCGGGGCTTCCAGCCTCGTGACGCTCCCTGCGGCGCTCTGGCCTCTGGCAGGCCAAGCCCAGGCGAAAAAGGTGTTCTGGGGCGGCTTGGGCTTTTCTGTGCCGGCCACGGAGGTGGCCACCCATTTTCCGATGGTCAGTGGAGCCATCAACCAACTCGGCGGCTTTCCGCAACTGAAGCAGGCCCTGTTGGAGCAATTGATTACCCACTATTCGGCAGGAGTGGTGAAACCAGTGTTGAACGAAGTGAAGGATGACCCCGGCCTCTTGTTCAACGTCTCGCTCGATTACGAGCAAATGTTCGCGGTCCCCAGCGAAGACACGCCGGGAAAGGATATCCAGGTGTCCTTCGTGTACGCGAATGCACAGGTCATGTACTTGCAGCTGCCATACGGCGGGGGCCCCGGGGATTTGCGAATCCTCTACAGCTTCCCGTTCCGGGTGCAGTCGCTCGAAACTCTGACCGCCAAGAACCGACCCGAGCAGGAAAAGATATTCGCCAGACTCCTGACCAGTGCGTCACCGAACCTGGCCAGCACGTTCGGGAACTACCTGCGTGGCAAAAAATTCCGCGAAAAAGGCGTTCCCAAGCGCATGAAGGTGCGCACTGCGAGCTTCTCACCCGAGGCCATCAAGTCAAATGCGCAGTTGGGAATCGCACGCAGCGTCGGCGCGGACTTCTTGGGACGTGCCTTTGGCGTGTCCATGGCCGAAACGGGCGGGCTATCGGTGGTGCCTTATGGAGCTACCGATGCCACTGCCCGCAGCCTGGCGCTCGAGTTCGACCGGATGCTTGACATCGGCGACCTGATCAAGAAACTGGCCAGCGATGACATGTTGGATATCGGTATCGACCTGAGTTTCCACCGCTCATTTTCAATTCTTGACAACTCCAACGCGGCCAACAATGTCTACACGCGGGGCGTGTCGTTCATGGTCAAGGCCACTCACATGATCCACAACCGGGTGGTGTTCGACAAGAAGATCCAGATGATCGTGAGCAATGCACTTCCCAAGCGCATGCTCGATCGCCTGCCCGACTACGACACCCGCTACATGGTGCAACTGATAATCCTGCTATTTGACACGTTCAATACCGCAGTGATGAAAGAGGACGGCACCATGTTGGCCAAAGTGGGCCTCGACCCGGCCAAGGACATGGCCGATGTGAAAGCCCTCAAGGCGCTTCTGCTCTTAGCGAAGTACGATGCATAAGGAGGTACCGGCATGTTCAAACTCATTGGAATCATCGTGGTCGTGGCAGTGCTCACCATCGGTTTTCCCGCGTTGCAGCGGTGGTACAGCGGCGATGCGACGCCGCGGGAGACGGTCAAGCAAATCAGTGATAGCGTGGGACAGAAGCTAATCACCGAGGACAAGAGCAGGGCCAAGCCGACGACCTCGGGCAGAGATGCGGCGCCAGCGGCTGAGCCGAGCAATGAGTCTCATGCCGAGCGCGTGTTGCGCGAACTGAATCAAAAAAAGTGATCACGTTTGCGGCCCGAACTCAGTCTTCGATGTAGACAGGGACCGGGGTACGGGTGTTGCACCAGGCCGGTGTCGGTGGTGAGTCGGACCAGCACGTACTCCGAGACATCGTGCACGCCCGGTGCCGTGACCATCCGGCGCTCGGCCATGAGAGGGATTCGAACCGGAATCGTTTCAATGGGCGAAATGTTCACGGGGACTATTTTTCGCCTTGGGGGAGCTGGCAGCCAGCCTCAGGGAATCTCGGCCGTGAAGGCGGCCTCGACGCGCATCCCGGATTGCAGCGTCACGCCGTAGGCGCGCCGCACCACGGGGTGTGTGCCCATGTACTCCCTCCAGACCTGGTTCACTTCGCCGATATCAGCCAGCACGTCCTGCAGGTACAGGCGGGCGGTGCAGATGGCCCGGCGGTCGACGCCGGCCTGCTGCAACAGGACGTCGAGCTGCCGGAACGCCTCGCGCATTTCGGCGGCAGCGCCACCCGGGACCGGGGTCTTTTCGCCGTCCGGGATGCCGGTTACGACCGCCTCGAAGATGCGGCCACTGTGGACAACGGCCGAGCTGATGGGAAAGGTGGTGCTGGAATCGATGAATTGCATGGAATCTCCTGGATTGGATGGCTTGGATACCTGCGAATGCTAACGGACGCGCGCCGGCGCTGGCGGCCAATGCGCAGGCATGCCAGGCCATGTCGCAGCCGGGCGACGCCGGAGGCGAGGATGTCCGACTTTTCAACCCGGTTTCGAAGCGGGTCTAGCTGGGGCAATACTGTTATGCGGCTTCCGATTCACGCTTCACATGTTTGCGCGGCTTTAGCTTGGGCATGGTTACTTTGACCGTTGGACACATGCCAGCAGCAGCAGCCATATCAATCAGGGTGTCGAGCGAAAACAGGTTTATCTTCCCTCGCATCAGGTCGGATATGCGCGGTTGTGTGACGCCAAACAATTCAGCAGCATCACCCTGGTTCATGCCACGGCCACGGATGACCTCAGTCAGGCGCATCATCAGTTCAGAGCGTGCACGCATACAAGCGGCCTGTTGTGGGGTGTCCTCGATAGCGTCCCACACGCTAGAAAATCGTTGTGTCATTTTGAAAGCTCCTTCACCAATTCCTTGAATCGCTTGCGAGCAAGCTCAATGTCCCGCTTGGCTGTTTGCCCGGTTTTCTTTTGAAAGCAGTGCAGCACGTAAACGGTGGTTTCAAACTTGGCCACGTACACCACCCTGAAAGTCCCGGCCTCGTCCCACACCCGCAACTCAGTCACACCAGCACCGATAGTTGGCATGGGCTTGGCATCATCAGGGGCCAACCCGTTTTGCACCTTGTCGAGTTGATATCCGGCATCGCGCATTGCGGTTTGCGGAAAGCTCCGCAAGTCGTCCAGCGATGCGCCCCTGAATTCAACCGTTTTCATTGCAAAAGTATATAGAGTTTTGTATTTTTCAGTTGCACTGAATTTGATTTTACCGGCCACCATGTGCAGCTTGCCCGGCTCCATGGCGGCGTCGAACACGATGCTGGCCCGCTCCAGAATGTGCGCTTCAATCTGACCCAGATAGGGCGTGAGCGGGTTTGTGCGGGCCTGGCCTACCTTGTCGGCAACGGTCAGCATGCGCCACTGAAAATCGACATTCGCCCACGTCAAAGCGGCCAATTCTTCTCGACGCGCACCGGTCAGAACCAGGGCACGCAGGTACACGCTGGTGGTGCGGTTGTCCAGATGCTCTACGCCCTGCCGCCAACCGGGCAACTGGGCGGCTTCAATCTCGTCGGTGCGCTTTGTGTTGCTCGGCAGGTTTTCGAGAATCGCAGGCGCTTTGAAGGTATCCCCGACGGCGACCCCAGCAACGTCAAGAGCAACGCCTGCCTGTGCCCGCTTGAAAATGGGCGCAGGCTGGGCCGCCCTTCTCCATTATTTCGGCAGTATCACGCTGTCGATGACGTGGATCACGCCATTGCTGGCAACGATATCGGTGGCGCTGACCTTGGCACCGTCCACCGTGACACCGCCGGCGGTGGCAACTGTGATCTCCGATCCTTGGACAGTCTTGACCTTGCCAGCCTTGACATCTGCCGCCATGACCTTGCCCGAGACCACATGGTAGGTCAACACCGCAGTCAGCTTGGCTTTGTCCTTCAGCAATGCGTCCAGATCAGCCTTCGGGATCTTGGCAAATGCCGCGTCGGTTGGCGCGTGTCCAATCGATTGGGCGCCAACCTTCACCGGCCTTTCGCTGGTGGGGACGGCATTGCGAATCAATGGACAAATTCATCAACCTGTGTGCGTTGGCATATCAAACAAAGTTTCGCAAGCCGGAACAGGCGACTGTGCCGCCATGCATCGAGCGCGCCGGTTCTATGATTGCGGCGATGATGAAATCGTTCCGCCACTTCACTCCGCAATTGCGGATCTACCAGGGCTCCGACTGCCTCGATGCCATTGAGGGTGAGCTGGAGCGCCTGCAGAGTCGACGTGCGGTGATCTTCTGCGGTTCGACGCTCGCACGTGCGGGGTCGCAACTGGAGTTGGTTCGGCAGGCCATGGGGGGCCGCCTCGCGGCGGTCTATCCGGGTGCGAGGGCCGACACTCCCTTGCCGGACGTCCACGAAGCCGTGCTCGGGCTGCAGCGGCTGGAAGCAGATGCCATCGTCGCGGTCGGCGGCGGCTCGGCGATCACGATGGCACGCGCCGTGAACATCCTGCTCAGCGAGAAAGGGGACATTCGCACTCTTTGCACCCGGCGGGAAGCCTCGGGCAAACTGCATAGCCCGAAGCTGCTGGCGCCGAAGTTGCCGATCATCGCGATCCCGACCACACCAACAACGGCCACGGTGAAAGCCGGCAGTGCGGTTCTGGACACCCGTGAAGGAAAGCGTCTCGCCCTCTACGACCCCAAGACACGCGCGCGCGCCGTATTCATCCACCCAGCACTCGTTCAGAGCGCTCCCCGTCAGCTCTTTGTCAGTGCCGCACTGAACACATTGGCACTGGCGCTCGAAGGGCTGATGTCACGGGCGGGAGACCCCATGTCCGACGCGATGCTCATGCACGCGACCCGTCTGCTGGCGGCTTTGTTGCCACGCGCTGCAACGGACGACGACCTGGACGTCCGCTCCCAACTGATGATGGCGTCGATCCTGTGCGGGCACGGCTCCGACTACACCGGCGCAGGGATGGCCATTCCGATCGGGCACGCCATAAGCACCCGGTTCGACGTCGAAATGGGCTTGTCCGACTCCATCATGCTGCCGCACGTCGTGCGATTCAACGCCGAGGCCGCCGAGTCAGGCTTGGAAAATATCGCTATTGCGCTCGATGCGCGCCGGGTGCCTGGCAGTGTCGCGGCTGTGGAAGTGGTGCTTGCACTCGAGAAGCTGTTCTCCTCGCTGGGGCTGCCACGGCGACTGCGCGATGTGGGTGTGACGCGGCCAGCTCTCGCCGAACTGGCGGCCATTTCGTTTGACGACTGGTACCTGCAAAACAATCCCCGTGCCATCACAGACGTCACACAGGTTCAACACGTTCTTGAGGAAGCCTGGTGATGCCGATCGCTGGATCCGTCAACGCCGGCCCAGGCTCTTGCGGGGGGTGCCTTGAGTGCCTTGTTGACCCACTTGAATCGGATCACGGAAAGTAGCATCATGACCCCGACAGCAGAAATCCTGGCCGACGGCTTGTTATGGACGCGCTTGTCGCCCGGCCTGGTCGAGGTCCGCATCGATCGGCCGCATGCGCGCAATGCGATGTCCGTTGCCGTCTTCAATGGCTTGACAACCGCCTGGGAGCGCATCGATGCTGACGAAAGCATCCAGGTCGTCATCCTCACCTCGTCCGATTGCGGCACTTTTTGCGCAGGCATGGACCTCAAGGAAGCTGCTGCCCTCAAGAAAAGCGAAGGTCGGGACATCATGGAGTTCATCAAGGACCCGTTCCAGCGTGCGATGCGGCATGTGCGAGTTCCCCTGATTGCCGCCATGACAGGCAGTTTTACCGCGGGCGGCATGATGCTTTCATTGAACTGCGATCTGCGCATCGGCCTCGCCGGTACCCAAGGCGGCATTGCCGAGGCAAAGGTAGGCCGCGGGTCCCCGTGGGCCATGCCACTTCTCTGGATGCTCCCGCAGGCCGTCTTGATGGAGATGACACTTACCGGCGAGTTTGTTGCGATCGAGCGCCTGCGGGAACTCGGCTTTGTCAACCATGTTGCCGATACGCCGGACGCCGTGCGTGCCAAGGCACTCGAGATGGGCCAGCGCATCGAGGCCAACGCACCGCTGTCCGTGCGCGCAGGAAAGGCCAGCATCCTGAGGGCCGCAGCCGTGGGCGTCGATGACGGGCTCGACGAAGCCAGCCGCATTTATGCGGGGGTCTATGCCAGCGAAGATGCCCAGGAGGGCATGCGCGCCTTTGTCGAGAAGCGCGCCCCGCGCTGGACCGGCACCTAGACTTGCCGCTTCAACGGTCGAGTGCCTCGGCCAGGCCGCTGGCGACCCGCAGCATTTGCGGCACGATGACCTGCTCGACGCGTTCGCGATGAAAATCGGTGGCCGCCATACCGCAGCCAAGGACAAAGATATCTTCGGAACCAGCAGGAACGATCGGCACCGCCACAGCGGCAACGTCCCGCGACAGACCGGCAACGAAACTACAGTAGCCCTTGCTCGAGTATTCGAGCTTGGTGGTGCTCAACTGCCGCTGCAAGGCGTTCCAGCGACCACCGTAGTGCGACCGCACCCGCTCCATGAGGGGCAATGCCTCTGAGTCCGGCAGAGCGGAGAACGCCGCCAGCCCGGAGGCGGATCTGAAGATCGGCAGCAGGCCCCCTACATCGAGCGCAACCGCGTGTGGATGCAGCGGGCTTGGCACATTGTCCAGCACCTGAATCTTGTCGACTCGGCGGATACCCAGCGACGCATACACGTCGAGATCTTTCGCAAGCCTCGCCAATTCGGAATGGACGCCGGCAACTGGCTCGGACGCAAACGGGCTGCCAAATCCGAGTTCCAGCGTTGCCGCGGCCAGCCGCAGCCGGCCGCGCTGGCATTCGCGGGACAAGTAGCCCAGATCCACCAACACGGATGAAAGCCTGGACACCGTTGACCTTGTCAGGCCGCTGCGCGTTGCAAGGTCGGAATTCGTCAACCAGACATCGGAGTCAGTCCAACAATTGAGAAGTGCAATTCCATGGCCGAGAGCGCCGACAAAGTCGTCAGACGGCGCTTGCCGCGGGGCGGCCACTCTTCTTTTCGCAGTCGGGCTTGGGGAAGGCCCCTCCATAGTGTGGGTGCGTGTCACGACCCCGGCCCACAATGGCTGAGGGAGATCGCTGGCCCGCGAGTTCCAGATGGATTGCAGCGGATGGTGTGTCATTGCATTTCCCCCAGGGTCATGGCTGCGATGGCGCGCTCGAGCAAGGCATGGGCGCCGTCGAGCTGCTCGCTTGCGGGTGCAGTTCGCTGTGGGACCTGGACCGTCAGCACGAAGGCACCCACACCGCCGAGATGAAATGTCATCCAGGACCACCAGGTCGCGGTGTCGGCATCCCAGTAGTCCCCACCATCCGCGCCGCGATGTTCTGCCGGTCCAATCGCTGCAATACAACCGTTCGAGAGCGGCCCGCACGAACCAGACCATCGGTATACGGGTACCCGCTGCCCACCTGCAACGGCCTCCAGGTACACCGGGCCGGGGGCGCCTACAAACAACTTGCGGTACTGTTGCAGCCGCAGGCTACCGATCATGGCCCGACCACTGCGTCCACTCGCATGGTCGAGCACGTAGCTGCCCTGGTCGATTCGCCGCACACATTCCAACGCTGTCAGGGTGTTCAGCAGGCGCGAAACAGTCGCCTTCGGCAACCCCGTGCGGTTCACCAAATCCTGGTTCCTCACCGGCGCATTCGACACTCGGAGAGCGCGCAGGATCGACAAGCCCCTTTCGAGGGACTGCACCTTGTATTTTGTCTCCAACTGTGTCGTCATAGCCGTCCTTCTTTCCGCGCGCCTGGCTCTAATGCCGGGATGATCCGGGCATCGCCCTCCATTGTCAACCGGCCAAACCCGGCGTTCCGTACTTCAAAACTCGACGCATCCGCTGGCGCCCGGCAAATTGGATGCTTTTGCTCAAGACAGGCGCCTGAATTCCAGGCAATCTACGGACGGTGTCCGGGCCCGATAGGCATTGCAGCGGGCGCTCGGCAAGGCGCACCACAGGCAGATCGACCATCCGCCCCTCCAGGCTGAACGACCCCCCATGGTGCTGGCGCGCCGCGCGTCGACCGCAACGCGATCCACGGAGTGCGCGCACGCTGTGCCGGTTCCAGCGCGGCCAAACTTTGGGTCACCGCCTGGCGTGCAACCGCCTTTTCCTGTGGCGCAACAGCATCCTCCAGATCGAGGATGACACAGACCGCACCGGATTCCAACGCCTTGGAAAATCTCTCGGGTCGGGATCCCGGCGGGGATCTCGAGCGTATCGAAAAACACCCCATTGGTCCCATGGTTCACCATGTTCATGATCGGCCGCACGGTCATGCCCCGGCCGATCGCCTGGTGAAGGTCTACCAGGAAGATGCCCATTCCCTCGCTCCTTTTCCGGCCCTCGGACAGTGGCGTCGTGCGGGCGAGCAGGATCACCAGATCCGAATGCTGAATGCGAGAGATCCACACCTTTTGTCCGCTCACCACGTAACGGTCGCCCTTTCGCACCGCGCCACCTTCTGACGTCGCGTCAATGCCCCGGTCCGCACGGCCCAGTGTCGCCGCCAAGCCTCGCAGAGGTGCCCGCGCAATCTCGTCGTCGACGACTTCGCTGCGCCCTTTCCAGGCATGCAACCGTTTCATCCATTCCGGCGCGATTGTCGAAGAGTCATTGATTTCCATGACGGACATGTTGCCGTGTCGTGCGCCCAGCCACAATTCGCGTGTTTGGAAGCAGCCCTCCTGCTTTTTTGAAGGCTGCGGACCCGCAGGGTCCAGGAGCCGACGCGTGCAAGTTGCAGGCCTTCGGTTTTACAAGGCGGAACGGCACGACAGGCATTGGCACTCTGCCAACAGGCCCGCCATCATGCAGCCCATGTTGCTGGCGCAGGGCCGGCCGCAGTGAATCACGAGGAGATCCCAAAGTGGCCGAATTGCATAGTGACGATGTGGAGGCGATCCGCGACAGTGTGATTCGCTTCATGGAAGGAGAGGTCGTCCCCGTGATGGATGATTACGAGGCACGCCGGGAACTGCCTCGGGAACTCGTGCGCAAGGCGGGCGCCACCGGCCTGTTCGGGTCACTGTTTCCGGAAAGCGTTGGCGGCACGAATGCCGGCCACCTTGCCGCCATGGTCGTCCTCGAGGAAATGGCCCGCCTGGACGTTCGTTTTGCGTGTTGCAGCAACCAACAATCTGGAACCTGTCCCGCAGGCATCTACCTGGCGGGCACACCTGGGCAGATCGACAAATACGTACCCGGCCTGATCGCTGGCAACATCATCGGCATGATGTCGCTCACAGAAGCCGGTGGCGGGTCCGACCCGCTAGGCAACATGAAAACGACGGCCCGACGTGATGGGGACGTCTATCGCTTGAACGGTTCCAAGATGTGGGCCTCGCTCGGCAATGAATGCGACGCGGGTATCCTGCTGGCCAAGACAGACCCCAATGCGGGCTCGAAGGGCGTGACGGCCTTCATCGTGGAGCCGAAGAAATACCCGGGTTTCACCGCGCAGCCGATCGAGACCATGGGGCTTTCGAAGTCGTTCCGCACGGCGGCCCTGTATCTGGATGATTTCATTGTGCCAGTGGAGAACCGACTCGGTGCCGAAGGCGAAGGATTCAAGATCATCATGCGCGCGCTGGAGTCCGGGCGCGTCGTTGTCGGCGCGCTCGCACTCGGAATTGCCCGCGCCTGCTTCGAGGATGCCGTGCGTTATGCCAACGAGCGGTTTGTACGCGGAAGTCCGCTGGGCTCCTACCAGATGATCCAGGCGGACATCGCGGAGATGGCGGTCGCGATCGAGGCGAGCCGCGCGCTGCTCTACAAGACAGCGCAGCACATGGACGCCGGCCTGCCGACAAACCGCCTCGCTTCAGTGGCGAAATTCCATGCATCGAGCACCGCAAAGCTCTGCGCCGACAAGGCGCAACAGATCTTCGGTGGTTACGGCCTGTCCACGGAATACCGCATTTCCCGCTACAAGTGCTTTGCCGACATGATGTTCACGGGTGAAGGTTCCGCGAACGTGCAGAGAATTATCATCGCTGAGGATGCCCTGGGCTACAAACACGCAGACCGGCACCACGGCACTACGGGTCTGCGGGACATCGGAAGACAATGACCAGCATGGCCATGGACTTCTCCCGCCCCTTGGAGGGCATCCGCATTCTCGACCTCACCGTCGCCCTGTCAGGTCCGTACGCCACCATGATCCTGGGGGGCCTGGGCGCCGAAGTAATTCGCGTCGAAGCGCCCGGAGGAAGCGACATCTCCCGCACCAACCCCCCCTTTGTCGGCAAGAAGGGGCTCAACTTCGGCGCGAACAACGAGGGGGACATGGCGCTCACCACCCTCAACCGCGCGCGCAACAAGAAAAGCATCACGCTCGACCTGAAATCGGAAAAGGGCCGGGAGCTCTTCATGCGGCTTGTTGCCGAATGTGATGTCGTGGCAGAGAACATGAGCGAGGGGACCACCGCCCGCCTCAAGGTGGACTACGCCCACGTCCGCCAGGCAAACCCGCGCATCATCTACGCATCGATCAAGGCATTTGGCGAACCCAGCGGCTACCAGAATCTCAAGGGCATGGACATCATCGTCCAGGCGCTCAGCGGCGTCATGGACGCGACGGGCTACCCTGACGGGCCGCCCACCCGTCTAGGCTTGCCGGTGGCTGACCTGCTGGCCCCGATGTTCTGCGTCCAGGGGGTGCTGGCGGCATTGATCCAGCGTGGGCGCACAGGCCAGGGGCAACACGTGCAGGTCTCCATGCTCGATTGCCTGGCTTCCTGGGTGGCCGAGGAACATTTCGATGTGCTGGCCAAACCCGGGCGGCCCACCCGCACCGGCAATTTTCTGCATCGACTGGCGCCATTCGGTGTGTATCCGACGCTGGACGGCTTCGTGGCGATCGTCGCGTTCCAGCCGGACTGGATGAAGTCGCTGATGGAGGTCGCGGGCCGTCCGGAGCTGGCCCAGGACCCGCGCTTTGCGACGCGCGGCCCGCGGCTGCAGAACGCGGATGCGCTGAACGAGGTGATCCAGGAGTGGACGCGCAGCGTCAGTTCGGATGTGGTCGTCCGCGAGCTGCTGGAAAAGCGCGGCGTACCTGCGGCAAAGGTCCGCACACCGCACGAGGTCGTGCATGATCCGCTGCTGCATGAAAGCGGAGCCGTATTGAACCTGCGCCATCCGCTCCACGGTGACACTGGCGCTGTCGGCATGGGTCTGCCTATCCGCTTTTCAGGCAGCCATGCGCAATTCGACCAGCCCGCCATGGAGCTGGGTGTGTCCAACGACGAGATCTACCGCAAGCTGCTGAACCTGTCCGACGACGAACTCGCCGGCCTGCAGACCTCGGGAATCATCTGATGCAAGGAGTACGCCCACATGCCGCTGCCTGAATGCACACCGCGCCGCGATCGGGAGGTCGTACAACGACTGTGGCCGTTGATTCACGGGCGCTGAAGAGTGCCCCGGCGCTTCAAAGAAATTTCAGGAAATCCAATTGCAGAAATACCAAACCTTCATCAACGGCAAATGGGTGGACGCCGCCGGCGGACAGGTCTTTGAAACCGTCAATCCCTACACCACCCTGCCCTGGGCGTTGATTCCGCGTTGCGGCAGCATGGATGTTGACGCCGCCGTCCGCGCCGCTCGTATGGCCTTCGAGAAAGGCGAGTGGGCAGACATGCCGGTCAGCCGGCGCGGCGCCCTGTTGCGGCGCCTGGGCGACCTGATCACCGAAAAAGCCGAGCACCTGGCCACCATCGAGACCACCGACAACGGCCGGCTGCTGACGGAGGCGCGCCAGCAGGTGACGCACCTGCCACAGTGGTTCCACTACTACGCCGGCATGGCGGACAAGATGGACGGTTCCGTGCCGCAACTCAACAAACGCGACCTGCTGGCATTCACGCGCTACGAGCCGCTCGGTGTGATCGCAGCATTCACGCCGTAGAACTCGCCGCTCCTGCTGCTGACGTGGAAGCTGGCGGTCATTCTGGCGGCGGGAAACACGGTCGTCGTCAAACCTTCGGAGTTCGCCTCCGCGTCCACGCTCGAGTTCATGCGCCTGGTCGAACAGGCCGGATTCCCACCCGGCGTCATCAACGTGGTGACGGGCTTCGGAAACGAAGTCGGTGAAGCCCTGGTCAGCCACCCCGACATCGCCAAGATCACCTTCACCGGCGGCGAGATCGCCGCGACAAGAATCGCGGCTGCCACCGCGAGAAATCTCACACCCGCGTTGTTTGAGCTTGGCGGGAAATCCGCCAACATTGTTTTTGCCGATGCCAAGCTGGAGAACGCCGTCAAGGCGGTCAGTTCCGGCATTTACTCCAGTTGCGGTCAGGCGTGTGCTGCCGGATCGCGTGCCGTGGTCGCCCGGTCGGTGTACGACGAATTCGTCGAGCGCCTGGTGCACTACGCGGGCGAGGTCCGGATCGGCGACCCGATGAACACAACCTCTCAGCTGGGGCCTATCGGCACCCAACCCCAGCACCAGAAAGTGCTCAGCTACTTCGACATCGGCCGCAACGAAGGCGCCGAGATTGCCCTGGGAGGCAAGATGCCCGACCCGTCCGTCGTCGGACCGGGCTGGTTCGTCGAACCAACGGTTTTTCGTGGCGTCTCCAACAAGATGCGCATCGCCCAGGAAGAGATATTCGGCCCCATCCTGTCTGTGATCCCGTTCGACGACGACGACGAGGCACTGGCGATTGCCAACGACATTCCCTTCGGGCTTGCCGGTGGCGTGTGGAGCAGCGACATACGCCGGGCCATGCACGCAGCCGAGAAGCTCAAAGCTGGCACGGTCTGGATCAACACCTACCGCGCGTTCGGCGCCATGGTGCCCTTTGGTGGCATGAAGCGCAGTGGGCACGGACGCGAAAACGGCCGCTGGGCGCTGGAGGAATTCATGCAGAGCAAGAGCTACTGGCTGAGTTATGCCGACTCGGAGCCGGAGCCGTTCCTGATGAGCTGACCGGGAGGCTGAAGCCGTGAGGCGCCCACTGCTCGGACGGGGCGTTATTGCCTCTGCCAGGCTCAAGCGTGGATCGTCAGGCGATGTACGCTGCCTTCTGGGCCAGATACCCCTCGATCTGGGCCGTGCCCCCCTTCCAGCCGTAGCCGCTTTGCTTCCAGCCGCCAAAACCAACGGCCGGGTCGAGCAGGCCATAACAGTTGACCCAGACCGTGCCGGCCTGGATGCCATGCACCATCTTCATAACGGTACCCAGATTGGATGACCAGACGCCGCTTCCAAGACCGTAGTCGGTGGCGTTGGCCAGGGTGAGTGCCTCGTCGGCGGTGTCGAAGGGAATCACCGAGGCCACCGGCCCGAAGATCTCCTCCCGCGCGATCGTCATCGTGTTGGTCACATTGCCAAAGACGGTTGGCTCGACGAAGTAGCCGCCCGCGAGCGGACCACCGAGGCGCTTGCCGCCCGACACCAGAGCCGCGCCCTCCTGCGGGCCCTTGGCCACATAACCGAGCACTTGGTCAAGCTGCCGCTGCGAGATCAGCGGACCCAACTGGGTACCCACTGCAAGGGGATCCCCGACTTTCAGAGATCTCCCGTACGCGGCCAAACCGTCGATGAACTGCTCGTAAATGCTGCGCTGGACGAAAACCCGCGTCCCCGCAAAGCATATCTGGCCGCTGTTGCTGTACACACCCATCGCGACGCCCGGAACCGCCCGTTCAAGGTCGGCATCGGCAAACACGATGTCCGGCGACTTGCCACCCAACTCCAGTTGCAGGCGTTTGATGTTGCCGGCGGATGCCTTGATGATCTCGCGGCCCGTTGCCGTGGAGCCGGTAAAAGCCACCCGGTTGACGTCGCGATGGGCTGCCAACGCCGCGCCCGCCTCGCTGCCCAGACCGGTAACCACATTGACCACGCCGGGCGGCACACCTGCTTCGACCAGCAACTCGGCGGTGCGAAGAACCGACAAGGAAGCGTCCTCGGCCGGCTTGAGTACCGCCGTACAACCGGTCGCCAATACCGGCCCGATCACGTTGAACTGGCCGAACAGCGGGGCATTCCAGGGAATGATCCCGCCCACCACACCCACAGGCGCCTTCAGGATCAGTGTGGTGACATTGCCGGGCAAGGAATTGGGTATGGTTTCTCCGTGGATCGACCGTGCCTGGCTGGCGTAATACAGCAGCGTCTGGACGAACCCGCCCTTTGCCGGGCGCAGCCGGCCGTGCAAGGGAGCCCCCATGTCCAGCGACTCCAGCATCGTGAGTTCCTCGTAGTGCCGCTCTAGCAGTTCGACAAACCGCATGATCACCTGCTGGCGTTGCGCCGGTGTGAACCGGCTCCAAGGGCCTTCGAATGCGCGGCGCGCGGATATTACGGCCCGGTCGACGTCTGCGGCACGTCCGCGGGCCAGCTGCGCCAATACTTCCCCGGTGGCGGGATTGTGCGTCGGGATGAAACCGCCCTCCAGCGGTGCGACCCACTGGCCGTCGATAAAGATCTGCTTTTCCGGATTTGCCAGAAAAGCCGGGTAGTCAGACGATATATTGTTCACGATGCTCCTCCAGTCCTGCGGAACTTACTCTTGCGCAAAAATCTCCCGCGCGCGCATGGCTGCCGACACGGCAGATGGCCAGCCGGAATAGAACGCCATGTGCGTGATCATCTCGATCAGCTCTTCCTTGGTCACTCCGTGCACCAGCGCACGCGGAAAGTGCGTTCCCATCTGCTCGGTGCCGCCCAGGGCAACAAGGGCCGTGCAGGTGATCAGGCTGCGATCGCGCTTGGATAGCTGCGGCCGCTCCCAGATTTCGCCAAACAGAACGCCGTCTGTCAGCTCGGCGAGTTTGGGGGCGATCTCGCCGAGCTGTTGCCGATAGAGCTTGCGGGCGGCCTGGAACTGTTCGGAATTGCTTGGTTGTGCTTGGGTCATGATGTCCTCGGTTGAAAAATAATGAAATGGATTGCGGGTCTTGCCCCACCGTTACTTGCGGTTGACCGCGTCCTTCATCCGCTGCGGGTCTACAGCAATCTCCACGCCGGCGCGCTCCAACTGCAACTTGAGCATGGAACGGGCGTCCTTGTCGCCCCAACCGCGTGCCATGGCTTCCGTCATTTCGTCCATCGTCAAGCTTGCCAGCCGCATGGGGATGCCCAGCTCACGGCCCAAATCCATGGCCAGCTTCATGTCTTTGTACGCCAGATTCAGGGCAAAAGCCGCAGGCTCGTATTTTCCCGGCATGAACTGGTTGACCAGCAACATCAAGGGGGATTGCCGGCCCACTGAACCCAGCCGCAAGGCCTCCCAGAGCTCCAGGGGCTCGACACCCGCCTTGACGCCCATCGAGAAGACTTCCGCCATCGTCTGCCAGATCATGAACGCAGAGAGGTTCTGCGCGAGTTTTGCCACTGTCGCAGTACCGATCGCGCCGACGAAGCTGGTCTTGTCACCCATCATCCTGAGCAGCTTTTCGTGGCGATCGAAAGCAGCGCGGTCGCCGCTGACCCAGATGGCGAGATCACCGGCGGCCGCGCCTGGCGGGCCGCCACTGACCGGGGCATCCAGCATGTAGGCACCTTTGGCCCTGAACGCCTCCTCGAGGCGACGGTACAGCGTGAGCGAACTCGTGGACATGTCGAACAGCACCAGACCGGGCTGCATGTTTTCCAGAATACCGCCAGGCCCACACACAACAGACTCCACCTGCGCGGGGCCGGGCAGCGACGTGAACACGACCTGCACATCCCGTACGAGTTCTGCGATGCTCGTGCACTTGCCTGCGCCGTCTGCGACCAGATTGGCCACGGCCTCGGCGTTGGTGTCATAAACCACCAGGGATACACCCCCCTTCAGCAGGTTGCGCGCCATTCCCTGACCCATGCGGCCGAGGCCGATGAAACCAACTTTCATGAATGCATTTCCTATCTTTTGGTAAAGTTTCCGAGCGCGAAATCTTCCTGGGAACCGACTGCGCCGTGCGCCTTGTGGTCATCATCCGCCAGAGTATTCCCGACGTCGGCAGCTTCGCCTGGATGATCCGCAACTATCCGCCGGCAGCCAAGTGGGGATGCGCCGGTTCCACCTTGCAAAACAGCCCGTAACGGCGCGAACCACCACAAGGTGCCAGAGCGTTGGCCAAGGTCTTTAAAGCCACGAAGGACCGTGCTGGTGCCCTGGCAGTTTTGCATGGCGGAACCAAGCCAAGCAAGTTGGAACAATCAATTCAGAGTGCGACCATCACACCCGTGCCAACGCTTTCGGAAGTCTGAGGCCCAAGCATGCAGACGGATGGCCTTGCTTCTCCCCTTTCATACCATTTTGCAGGAGACTCCAATGAGTCACGCACGTACCCTGAGGCGCAGGATTGTCCTCGCCGCCGCCGCCGTTCTAGCCATAGCACCCATCCTGTCCAATGTCGCATGGGCATCGGACTGGACGCCCACGCGGCCTATCAAACTGGTTGTTCCGTCCACACCGGGTGGTGGAGCAGACATCACGGGCCGCCTGTTCGGCGAAAAACTCAGTGCTGCGCTGGGGCAACCGGTCGTTGTTGAAAACAAGGGAGGTGCTGGCGGTTTGCAGGGCACCGACTCTGTTGCGAAAAGCGCCCCAGATGGGTACACGCTGCTTTTGGGATCCGACTACGCCTTCACTGTCTACCCCCAGTTGCGCAAGCCACCTTACGATCCTGTCAAGGATTTTGAACCGATCGGGCTGATCGAAAACCTGCCCCTGGTGCTGACGGTAAATCCGCAACGCGTGCCAGCAACCAACATGAAGGAGTTGCTGGCCCTCGTGAAGGCGAATCCCGGCAAGTACTCGATCGCTTCATCCGGAGTCGGTGCGTCAAACCATCTTGCGGCCGAGTACCTCAAGTTCCAGGCCGGACTCGACCTGCTCCATGTGCCTTACAAGGGTGCAGCCGAGGCGACCACCGCCGTGCTTTCGGGGCAGACCGACATGGTTTTCAACTCACCCGCGACGCTGTTGCCCCATTTTCAAACCGGGAAGCTGAAGGCCATGGGGATTTCTACGGCGAGCAGGTCCCACATCCTTCCGGACTTGCCTACCCTGATGGAATCGGGGGTATCCAGCTACGACATCGGCATCTGGTTCGGCTTCTTCTTTCCGGCCAACACACCCAAACCGATTGTCGATCGGGTGAACGCCGAGTTGCAAACCATTCTGGCAATGCCGGATGTCAGGAAGAAGATCTTTGACATGGGCTACACGCCTGCAGGCGGAAAGCCCGAACTTCTCACTGATCGGGTCAAGGCCGATTCAGCGAAGTTTGGCAAGCTGATTCGCGACGCGAACATCAAGCTGGATTGAAGGACACGGGCTGTGCCAAGGCGCAATCTTTGGATTGTCGCCATGGCCCGGGCGACAATGGCACAGGCGGTGAAGCTGTATGCAGTGTCATGACAGGCGACAGGCGGGCGCCGGGAAAATCTCGAACAGCCCTGCAGCATCCATCCCTCCCGCGATGCACATGGTGACCACTCCATAACGGACGCCACGCCGGCACCCTTCCAGAAGTATGTGGCCGGACAAGCGCGCGCCGGTCATGCCGAACGGGTGCCCCACCGAGATGGCACCCCCATTCACGGTCAACCGGTCATCCGGAATGCCGAGGCGTTGCTGGCAATAGAAGGCCTGGGAGGCAACTGAACGAGGCCTTTGCGACGATGTCCGCGGTGTCGATCGTCGGTATCTGCATCGCTGGCCGGTGCTGGGCGATCCACGGGTCAATGCCACCATCTTCGGTGTCGGAGGCGCGGGTTCGAATCAGCGAGATGCTCTCCACACCCCTGGCGATGGGGGTTTGCTCAGGGGCCGACCACCGGCAAGCGCAGGATCGCGTTGCCGATGGACTTGCCGGTCTGGTCCAGGCGCAATGTGCGCGTGGCGCCGCCACCCAGCGCATTGCGCATGAAAACGCTCAGGGAATGGAGGTTGGGGACCTCGTAGACACTGACCTCGCCCTTGACCCAGTCGCCGAAAAGCTGCTTGACGGCCGCGGGCGTGACCGAACGGCGCAGGGTGTCGTAGTCGGCGGGCGTGCGGGCAATGACGCCGATGGTGAGCGTGTCGCCTTTGTCGCCGGAGCGTACATAGGCAATGTCTTTGAGCAGTTGGGTCATGGCTTAAACCTCCAGCAGCGTGACCTTTTGAGTCACAAATTCTCTTGGAATCAAGGTCGGCCACAGCGACACGACCGGGCGCGGCTTCATGGGCGTCCCGAAGGAGGTGCCGCCAGGGCCCATGATCCACATGTGGGCACAGGCACGCCGCACCTTTTCGGCTTCATCCTTGGTGCGGGTACGCACTGCCACGCGCAATCCGATCTCGTTATGGTCGATCACCGCCTTGCCGGCTGCCGGGCCATGGAGCATGTCAACTCCGATGAAGTCGAACTGTACTTCGTCTGCCTTCAGGCCCAGGCATTCAAACCGCTCCAGCAACGTCTCCTTCGCCTTGTTCGCTCGGGCCAGCGCATACGGCCACGGGAAGAACAACATGCCCTCACCAATCCAGCCGTCCTCGTAGCCGATCACCAGCTTGAGGGTGTCGGGCCTTCCTGTTCCCTTCATGGTCGAGAGTCGCACACGATCAGGTCCGATCTCCTGCAGCGACAGGGCCGTGAAATCCGCAACACCGTCGGGCATGATGTACCGGCGCGGATCGTTGATTTCGTAGAGCAAGTGTTCCTTGATCGTGAACTCGTCCACGCGACCACCACTGCCCTCCACCTTGCTGACCACGGCGCTGCCATCCTGGAAGAAGTCGGCAAACGGGAAGCCGACACGTCCCATATGGGGCATCTCGGCAAATCGGGAGCTCAGACCTCCGCTGCAGGCCGCAGAGCACTCCAGCACATGTCCCACCGTCACGGCAGCAGCCACCCGGTCGACAAAGGCGGGCTCGTAACTCCACCCCAGCGCGTGCATCACCGGACCCACATACAGGGCATTGTCAGAGACGCGCCCGGCAATGACGACGTTCGCGCCCCGCTCCAGAGATTCAATGATGCCGGAAGCATCCGTGTACACGTTGGCCGCCACCACACGTGAGCGCACACGCGCAAAGTCGGTATCCCCGGTATCCAGATTCACCAGCTTCTCGCCGCTGGCAATGATCTCGTCCAGCCGGTGCAGAACATCGTCGCCCTCGATGACGCCAATCTTCGTGCCGTGGAGTTCCAGCTTCCGGGCAACCGCGGCCAGTTGCCTGCCGCCACTCATCGGATTCACGCCGCCGCCGTTGGAGATCAGCGTGGTTCCGGCACGGCGCGCGGCCGGCATCGTCGCCCGCATGTAGTCCAGCACATCGGGCACATACCCTGCGTCCGGGTTCTTGCTTCGCAGGCGCTGCAGGAGCGCCATGGTGAGTTCGGCGAGAAAATCAAAGGAAAGGTAATCGAGCTTTCCCTTCCCGAGGGCTTCCAGGGCGGGGTCGAGCGCGTCGCCCCAGAATCCGCCGCCAGAACCGACGCGTACAGAGTCTTTCATGGGTGTCTCATTGGTGAAGAGTTGATCCGCAGTCTACCGATCCAACACAGTGAAGCACTCGTCTCGGAGCAGTCCGGCCTTGGTCCCAATCATGCGACAAAGGCCCGCGCCGCCGAAGTGCTCCAGCGCATGTTCCACCCTGCGCAACAGCGCTATGCCGCTGCGACCAGGACAGGGCGTCCGGGCTGGTTCAGGCGGGCTGAATCAGTTCCGCCAGCGTCTTCTGAAGTTGCACCGATGCCTCGCGCAGCACGGGCGCGACGCGCTTGCGCTCCAGCGCGCGATCCGGATTCAGCACTGCCCGGCCGCAACTGAGCCCCATCACGACGCGTTCCCGGCCGACGAAAACCGGCAGAGCCACGGCGTAGACATCCCGCTGGTACTCACCGAACACTGCGCAAGTTCCGACGTCGTCGAGTTCTGCGAAGCTTGCCCGAACAATCCGCGACAGCCGTGAAGAGTCGGCCGCTCGCCGCTGCACTTCCAGGAGAAGCTGCTCACGCCTGGCCACCGGAAGGCCCCACAGATAAGCATGCCCTGCGGCAGTCACACCCATCGGCAATACCGTCCCGACGCCCATGCGCAGTGTCGCCACCTGACCGCTGGTCTTGCAGCCCAGATAGAGCATGTCGAGACCATCGCGGGTCGACAGTGCCACCGACATTCCCAGTGTGTCGGCCAGGTCCTGCAGCACAGGGTTCGCCAGCGCCGCCAACTGACTGCCGACGATGTAGGCATGCCCCATGTCGAGCGCTGCGGACCCCAGCTCGAACTCCCGTCCCTCGGGGACATGTCGCAGAAAGCCCAGCTGCATCAGCGTGCTGGTCAGCCGCGAGACGGTCGCCTTTGGCAAACCCGTTCGGCGTACGATCTCCGCATTGGACAGCGGCATTCTGTCCGACCTGAAGGCCCGCAGAACCTGCATCCCGCGCTGCACCGTCAACACACCCGCGCGGCAGGGACCCCGCGTGCAGTCCTGTACATCGGTGGCCTGCGTCATCGGGCCATCATCTGTTGACTGATGCACTGGGTCATCGCGATCAATCGGGGGCCTAGTTCCCGCTCCATCCGTGCCCTCGACATCCGTTCGCTACCACCGAGGCAGGCCAGCACAAGCGGCCCCTGAGCCACCACGAGAAGCGGCGCAGCGACGATGCTGACGGATGCATCGGCTGGCAAGGTCGACACGCAAAATCCGAGCTCCTGAACTTGCCGGATAGCCTCTGAGGCGCGACGCCGCTGCCGCGCCCCATCGCGCAGCGGAGACCTTTCGGAATGGTGAAGCAGGTAGTACCTTTCCGGCTCAGGCAACGAAGCCAAAAGGGCCCAGCCCGAGGGCGATGAAGCAACGCCGAAGCGAACTCCGTAACGAAGGTTGAGCCCCAGGGGTTCGTCCCCGCCGCGGCAGGTCTCGAGCACGACCATATCGAGCCGGTCCCGCGAAGACAGGCACACATCCACCTTGTTATCGCAGGCAAACGCCTTCATGTGCGCACGCGCCACCTGCTGGATCTCGGAACTGCCAACCGCGGCATACCCGAGTGCCAGGACCGACGACGCGAGGCGGTATTTACGCAACAGCGGTTCGTGGTGCAGGTAGCCCAGCGTCATGAGCGACTGCACTATGCGCGTCACCGTGGAGGGAGGCAGTCCGGTTCGGTCCGCGAGCTCACGGTTACCCAGCCAGCGGTCCTGCGAATGGAACGCGCCCAACAGGCTCAATGCCCGCGCGAACGGAACGACGGCGATGCGCTTGGCAGCTCGGCGTGGAGGGTCCGGCCGACTGGCCGCCGGGTTGTTCTCCGCATCGTCAGCGCTGCTTTGCGGTTGATGTGCATGGGCTGGGCGGACCAGGTGTTGCGGCCAACTGACCACGTCAGCCGCCATCAAGCCCGCTCGAAGATGGCGGCGATGCCCTGGCCGCCTCCGATACACATCGTCTCCAGGCCATACCGGCCCTTGCGTCGCTGCAATTCATGCAGAAGACTCGTCATGATGCGCACACCCGTCGCACCGACCGGGTGCCCGAGCGCAATCCCCGACCCATTGACGTTGAGTCGCGACTCCAGTTCCTCGATCGAACTGCCCCAGCCCTTGATGCAGGCCAGGGCCTGGCAGGCAAACGCCTCGTTCAACTCGATCAGGTCCATCTGGTCGAACCGCAGGCCGCTGCGGGCCATCAGCTTCTCTACGGCAGGGACTGGCCCGATGCCCATGCGCGACGGTTCACATCCGGCCGCAGCCCAACCCACCAGCCACCCGATCGGCTCCAGGCCCAGTTCCTTGAGCTTGTCCTCCGAAACCACGAGGCACGCGGCTGCCGCATCGTTCTGTTGGCATGCATTGCCTGCCGTGACCACGCCATCCTTGCTTATCGACCGCAATTTCGCCAGGTCCTGCATCGACGCGCCCGCTCGGACGCCTTCGTCCCGCTCCACCAGCACGGCGTCTCCTTTGCGTTGCGGAACCGTGACGGCGACGACTTCGTCCGCGAATCTGCCTTCCGCCCAGGCCGCCGCAGCCAGACGGTGGCTGCGCACGGCAAACGCGTCCGATGCCTCCCGCGTGATGCCGTAGTCACGCGCGAGGTTCTCGGCCGTTTCGATCATCCCGCTGATACGCCCGAAGCGCGCTTCGGGCTGGGAGCGTTCACGCCCGCGTTCGAGCCGGTCGTGCAACGGCACCGAGCCTGCCCGGATGCCCCAGCGCATCGAGGTGGTGTAGTACTCCACGTTGCTCATGCTCTCCACGCCGCCCGCCATCACCACATCAGCGGCGCCAGTCTGCACCATCATCGCTGCGGTGACGATGGCCTGGACCCCACCGCCACAGCGGCGGTCGAGTTGCATGCCAGGCACCGCCACCGGGAAACCCGCCTGCAATCCCACCCACCGCCCGGTACAGGGCATCTCGCCACTCATGTAGCTCTGGGCAAAGACCACGTCATCAATGAGCGCGGGATCGATCCCCGTACGCTGCACGATCGCGCGCGCCACGGTGGCGCCCAGTTCCTCGGCCGGGACCGATTTCAGTGCCCCCCCGAACGCGCCGATCGGCGTGCGCAGCGGGGAAACGATAGCCGCTCTCTTCATGATCAATGTCCTTATTTGGGTTCAGCCGTAACGCCCGCCGGTGACGTGCAACACTTCACCGCTGATAAAACCGGCACGCTCGCTGGCCAGAAAGACAACCGCATCGGCGACGTCGTCGGGTCGCCCCACGCGCTTGATGGGCTGCATCTGGATCGCGCGCTCCTTGATGGTTTCGTAGCTTGGCAAGGCCCGCACCATTTCTGTTTCCATGAAACCAGGGGCAATGCAATTGACGGTGATGCCGTACCGGCCCTCTTCGATGGCCAGTGCCTTCGCCATTCCGATCAGCCCGGCCTTGGCGGCAGAGTAGTTGGCCTGCGTCGGATTGCCGAGATGCGCGCGCGAGCTGATGTTGATCACCCGACCCCAACCCTGCCCAATCAAATGCGGCATCACCGCCTTCGTCGCCAGGAACGCGCCTTTGAGCATCACGCCCATCACCAGGTCCCAGTCTTCTTCCGTCATTTTCACCAGGTACTTGTCACGCGGAAAGCCGGCGTTGTTGACCAGGATATGCACCCCGCCAAAGACAGAAATGGTCTCACCGACCAGTCGCTGCACGTCCCCGGATTTCGTGATGTCCCCCACCACGCAGTGGGCAGCATGGCCCGCCGCGCGCAGAGACTCCGCGGTAGCCTGCGCCTGTTCCGCGGAGATGTCCGCGATGACCACTTTTGCGCCCTCTTCGGCCAGCCTGCGGGCAGTGGCCGCACCGAGACCACGCGCCGACCCGGTGACGATGGCCACCTTGTCTTTCAATCCCATGTCCATTCGTTTTTCCTTGTTCAGTTCACATCGACGCGGGCATTGTCCAGAACCACGACACCTCGCTCCACCGCAGTCGTGCGCAGCGAGACGACCGAGCCGTCCACCCACAATTCAGTTCGAAGCGTGTCCCCGGGGATTGCTGGGGAGGTAAAACGTGCGCGCATGGCTTTCAGGCGCTGCGTCTCGCAACCAAGCAGTGTACGCAGCACCGCGTGCGCCGCGAAACCCACCGTCGCCATGCCATGCAGGATCGGGCGCTCGAAACCGGCACCACGCGCCACTTTGGGGTCAACGTGCAATGGGTACAGGTCTCCGCTGAGCCGATAGAGCTGTCAGACTATGCCTGACAAGCGCCGGGCTGGTCAAAACCGCGCCCGCATGTTCCGCAAGGCGAAACTGGCGCAAGGCGTCGCTCAAGGTTCCAGCAGATGGTTGAGGCGGCAGCCCCCGAGGTACGGAACAAGTTTGGGCGCCCAATTGACGAGGTGACGCCACCGCAAAGATCATCGCGTACCTTCCAACTTTTCCCTTCATCATGATCCGAGACCAAGAAACACTGGACGCCCTGGTTGAAAACATCGCGCGCTTCGTGCGTGAGCGCCTCATCCCGAACGAGGATCTGGTCGCCGAGTCCGACGAGATTCCGGCGGAAATCGTCTCCGCGATGAAGGACATGGGGCTCTTTGGCCTGACCATCCCCGAAGCCTTTGGCGGCCTCGAACTGACCATGGAGGAAGAGGTGATGGCCATGCTGGAACTCGGCCGGGCCTCCCCCGCATTTCGATCGCTGATCGGTACGACGGTGGGCATTGGCTCCCAGGGGATCCTGCTGGACGACACGGAGGCACAGAAACAGAAGTACCTTCCCCGGCTGGCAACAGGAGAACTCATCGCGTCATTCGCCCTGACCGAACCCGAAGCAGGCTCGGATGCGGCTTCGCTCAGGACCCGGGCAACGAAGGATGGCGACCACTATGTGATCAACGGCACCAAGCGCTACATCACCAACGCGCCGCAAGCGGGCATCTTCACACTGATGGCGCGCACGAACCCGGCCGAAAATGGTGCCGCGGGAATCTCCGCATTCATTGTGGAGAGCGCAACGCCCGGCATCCACCTCGGAAAGCGCGACAAGAAAATGGGGCAAAAGGGCGCCCACACCTGCGATGTGATCTTCGAGAATTGCCGTGTACCGGCCGCGAACCTGATCGGAGGCGTAGAGGGCCAGGGTTTCAAGACCGCGATGAAGGTGCTTGACAAGGGCCGCATCCATATTGCGGCCATCTGCGTGGCGGTCGCCGAGCGCATGCTTGCCGACGCCCTGGCCTACGCGCTGGATCGGCGGCAGTTCGGAAAGCCCATCGCCGAATTCCAGCTGGTGCAGGCGATGCTGGCCGACAGCAAGGCGGAAACCTACGCCGCACGTTGCATGGTGCTGGACGCGGCACGCCGGCGCGACGACAAGCGCAGCGTCAGCACGGAGGCTTCATGCGCCAAGATGTTTGCATCCGAGATGTGTGGTCGGGTCGCCGACCGGACGGTGCAGATTCTGGGCGGCGCCGGCTACATGAGCGAATACGGGATCGAGCGCTTCTACCGGGATGCCCGCCTGTTCAGAATCTTCGAGGGAACCACGCAGATCCAGCAGATCGTGATCGCGCGGAACATGATTCGCGACGCGAACCTGTGACCCGCTGCGTCCAGTGCTGCGTTCGAACACAACGCCTCGGTGAAATGCACGTACACGCCACACTCCAGATAACGTGCCGCTCGCTCAAAGCCGGCGCCCGCCACTTTGACGGCGACAGAGGCTCCGCGGCCCGAGCACAACGCGCCGCTTCGTCGAATTTCCGACCGACAGTTGGAGTGTTTCACAAAGCGGAACTGATCTTGTTGAGATCGACGGAGTGCAAGGCGCCGCTCAATACGCCACCAACAACGGAGACAACGAAATGAAGCAGGAACCGTATGCCCGCATTACCGGGGTGTCGGATTCCGACAGGCCAGCCTGATGCACCAACACCCGGCCCAACACCCGGCTGGACCAATTTGAACGCTGTCGTGCGCATGGCACTGAGCGTCATCGACGCAATGCGCAAGCCCGTTGTTGTGTCGGGCTTGCAGATCAACCCCCGGTGGCAGCCTATGGCAAGCCATCATTTTTTTAAAAAAGAGACAAGGCAATGAAGAAATCTGTTCCCAATATCTTGTTGGCCCTGGTCGCCCTGGCGACGGCAACGGCAGGCATTTCAGCGCGCGCGCAGGAAACGATCAAACTCAAAATTTCCCATCCCCTGCCGGCGAGTCACTATCTGATAACGCATGGCACGAAGGTCTTTACCGATGCGGTCACGGAACGCACAAAGGGCAAGATTCAATTCGAAGAATATCCGGCGTCGCAACTCGGCAAGGACGCATTCGCCATCCTCAAGTCCGGCCTGGCGGACGTCACCATGATGATCACGGGTTTCAACCCGGACAAGTTCCCGCTGTCGCCGGTGACGGAACTGCCGGGGATGTATTCCACCGCGTGCGCGGCAACGTCAAAAACCTGGGAGCTCGCCAAGCCGGGTGGACTTCTTGACAAATTCGAGTATGCGCAGCACGGCATTCACGTCTTCTTTGTCAGCACATTGGTCCCGTACAGCCTGAATACGGTCTCCAAGAAGTTGGAGAAGGTCGAAGACCTCTCGGGTCTGAAAATCTGGGCCAACGGCGCGGCACAGCACAAGATGCTCACCAAACTGGGTGCCGTACCGATCCGGATGATCGGTAGCGAGCTCTACGATTCCATTTCACGCGGAACGATCGATGGCGTTTTCCAGGGCTATCCATCCATCCAGCAGTACAAGCTGGACAACTTCCTGCGGCATGGGATAGCCGGCCCGCAGCTTGGCAGTGGCACCTGGGTGCTCGGAATGAACGACAAGGCCTGGAAAGCGCTTCCCCAGTCGCAGCGCGACATCCTGACCAGCGCCGGCGCCGAGGTCCAAAAGAGCCTGTGCAAGTATCTGGACGACGCCGAGGGCATTGCGCTCAAGGAAGTGATGGCGAAAGGCCTGGCACTCACGACGCTGTCGCCTGCACAGGCCAAGGTGTGGAACGACAAGGTCAGCGGGGTAGCCGATGAGTGGGCGGCCGAGATGGACGCTGCCGGAAAGCCGGGAAAGCAATTGCTGGATGCCATGCGCAGAGCGTCTTCGACCAACCTGCAATAGCGTCTCGTACGCGGTAGTCGTGAACACCTTACCTTGTTAGAAGCGTTGGAATCGCCATATGATTGCCCCTGATTTTTCTGCAAGCCCGTTGCCGAGCCTCATGTCCTTGTCTGGCCGGGTCTCGGTTGTGACGGGCGGAGCGGGTGGCATCGGGCTGGCAATTGCCAAGCGCTTCGCAGAGGCCGGTTCATCGGTGGTGATAGCCGACCTGCAGCAGTCTCAGGTAGACGAAGCCGCGCAGATGTTGAGCCACACGTACGGCGTCCCGGCTCTGGGCGTGACGACGGATGTGCGGGTGGAGCAGGAGGTGATCGCCCTCCTAGATCGAACGGTGAGCGCGTTGGGCCGTCTGGACGCCTTCGTCAACAACGCAGGCATCTACCCGGTCAGGCCGGCCCTGGAGATGACTGCAGACGAGTGGGACAGGGTGCATTCACTCAACCTGCGCGGCGTGTTCATTGCCTGTCGTGAGGCCGCGCGGCGCATGATTGCCGGAGGGCGTGGCGGTGTCATCTTGAACATCGCGTCTGTCTCCGGCTTCAGGGGCAGACCCGGGATGTCAGCCTACGTGGCCTCCAAGCACGGGGTTGTCGGGCTCACCAAGAGCCTCGCTGCTGAATGGGGGTCGGAGGGCATCCGGGTTCTGGGCATCGCGCCCCCGCTCGTTTCGACACCGGGAATGGCGCAATGGCAGAAGTCCGAACGCTCACAAACCAGTTCGGGCACTGGCCCAGGCAGCGTGGAGAAGCTGGTTACCGCCAATCTTCCCCTGGGAAGAATCGGTGTCCCGGACGACATCGCGCGGGTTGCCCTGTTCTGTGCGAGCGACCTGTCGGCGTTGATGACCGGCAGCACGCTGGCTGTCGATGCCGGCCTCATGTGTTACTGAGGCGGCACCATGATGAACCGAATCATCCGACATGCCGAAACCGCGGGCCTGGCTCTCGCATCCCTGTGCATCTGCGGCGTCATGCTGGTCACGGCGGGCGACACGGTCATGCGCTACCTTTTCAGGTCACCGTGGCCATGGGCCTTCGATGTCACCTCGCAATATCTGTTGGTCGGTGCCGCATATCTCGGCATTTCATCCACGTTTTCGATGGGTGACCACATCAACATCGACATCCTGCATCGTCGAATTCCGGCGAAACTGCGCGCCTGGATCGACGCGTTCTTTGCGGCGGCTTTCGTCGTCCTGTTCAGCATGATCGGATACCTTGCCCTGAAAGTCTCGGTCCATGCCGCGATCAGCAACGAGTACATCCCCGGTTACTTCAACTGGCCGATCTGGCTTTCATTTGCACCGATTTCGTTGGGGACCGCCATTTTGTGCCTTCGACTGGCGCACCATCTGGTGACGCTGCTCAGAGACGGTGCCGACACCTACGTGTCAGAGGCCCACGGTCAGAAGGAGGGAGTCGAATGACCGCGACGATCATTGTGCTGCTGATGCTGGTGATGCTCGCCCTGGGTGCCCCCATCGGCTTTACGCTCCTGTCTTGCGGAACTGTCGGATTGATGTGGGTTGCAGGACTGACTGCGACCTTTGGCGTGCTTTCGTCGGCCCCCCACGAACTGGCCATCAAGTATGAATTCCTCACCATTCCGATGTTTCTGCTGATGGCGGAATTCGTTCTGCGTTCAGGCGTGGCCGACGATCTCTTCCGCGCCGCAGCCGCTTGGTGCGGGCGAATACCTGGTGGCCTGGGGATGGCTACTGCGTTGTCAGGAGCCGGATTCGGCGCGATTTGCGGCTCCTCCACAGCCTCAGCGGCAACTTTGGCTGCGACGTCGTTGCCGGCCATGTTGAATCGAGGCTACGAACCCGGGATGGCCGCGGGTGTCGTTGCGATTTCAGGCACCCTGGCGATGTTGATTCCGCCAAGCATTGCCATGGTGATCTATGGATTGCTGGCGGACGTGAATATTGCGAAACTTCTTATCGCAGGCATCGTTCCGGCGGGGTTTGTCACAGCCGCGATCATGGTGACGACTTACTATCTTGCAGTCAAAGACCCGTCAAGAGCGCCGATGACTCCGAAAGTTGCGTTGAAGGAGAAGATCCAGATGCTGCGGCTGGTGGGCCCCATGCTCCTGTTGATGACGGCCGTCACTGGAGTCATCTATTCCGGCATTGCGACTCCGACCGAAGCATCTGCGCTGGGTGCGCTGACAGCCGCCGTCCTCTACTTTGCGCGCGGGCACCGCGCACCTGCGGAGGTGGTTGATCTGCTGGGGCGGGCAGCTCGCACATCGTGCATGGTCGCGATCATCCTGCTCGGCGCCCACGTGTTCTCCACGTTCTTCGCGCTGACACAGACAACACAATCCATCATCGCATGGGTCGGTGCGTTGCCGGTTCCCGGCTGGGTGATCATCGGAATCCTCATTCTGGGTTATCTCGGATTGGGCTGCTTCCTGGATCAGACGGCCATCTTGGTGTTGACAGTTCCAATCGTTGCGCCTTTGGTATCGTCGCTCGGGTTTGACCTCATCTGGTTCGGGGTCATCAAGATCGTCACGGCGGAACTTGGCATGGTGACTCCGCCACTCGGGCTCAACTGCTTTGTGGTCTCCAGGTACGCGAAGATGCCGGTCGAGGTGGTGTTCAGGGGGACGGCACCGCACGTCGTGGCACATCTGGTCGCTTTGCTGATTCTGGTTCTATTTCCGGCGCTGACTATGTGGCTACCGAATCAAATGCGTTAGTCGCTTTTTGTTGGCGCCGAAGCGATTTCGGCCCATGTCCCGACTTCAGCCTGCCCCACTACAAAGAGCTGCCACCCAGCAGAAACTTCATGGTCATCGCGGTGGGTCACCGGAAATCGGCAGGCTGGGTGGGCGGCGCGATGTCGGCGCCGCCCTTCTCCATCATTTCGGCAGGATCACGCTGTCGATGACGTGGATCACGCCATTGCTGGCAACGATATCGGTGGCGCTGACCTTGGCACCGTCCACCGTGACACCACCGGTGGTGGCAACTGTGATCTCCGATCCTTGGACAGTCTTGACCTTGCCGGCCTTGACATCTGCCGCCATGACCTTGCCCGCGACCACATGGTAGGTCAACACCGCAGTCAGCTTGGCTTTGTCCTTCAGCAATGCGTCCAGATCAGCCTTCGGGATCTTGGCAAATGCCGCGTCGGTTGGCGCGAACACCGTGAACGGGCCCTTGCCCTTGAGTGTGTCGATCAGGCCGGCGGCCGTCAGAGCGGTCGCCAGGGTCTTGAAGTTGCCAGCGCCAACAGCGGTCTCGACGATGTCTTTGGCGTGTGCAGAAAAGGCCATGCCCATGGCCAGAACAGAAGCGATAAGGGTTTTCTTCATGAGAGTCTCCGGTGTGAATGCTGCCATTGCAGCCGCGCCAAAAATGTGGCACGTCGCTAATGTAGACTATTTGGTAATTAAGAAGTCTTTGCGGTTACAAAATGACCACATGGTTTACACTGAAATGCGGTCACCCAGCCGCTCTCAGGCACGTATCAGCGACACGGGAATTGTCTCCAAGGGCCAATTTGCGAAGCCCGATGGCCCCTTCTGCCTTGGCGGCGCATCTGCCGTCACCAACCTGCGTCACTTGATACCAACTGCTGTTCAGGCCGAGATCAGCATGCAATTCTGGAGATCGGCAAGATCCTGAAGGACCCCAGCTTCGCAGAGATCGTCAAGGCCGCCGGAGCTGATGTGCTGGGCGGTACCGCCGCCCCGTTCGCGGCCCGCATGCGCCGGGATACACAGCGTCTTGGGGAGGTGATCCGGATTTCGGGGGCGAAGGCAAATTGAACGGTTCAGGGCACTGCGGCAATCCGGATCGGTTGAAAGCAACCGCACTGCTGCTTTTCACCGCTGGCAAGTCATCGATAAATAGTGCCTGGCAGAAAACCCCTGTTTTGAAAAAACTGCCGACCCAAAAATTCCAAGCCCGAGGTGGTTTTCTGGAATTGTCCTGCTCGCAAGGGCTCGGGCGTGCATTTTCGCGGTCGCCATGCGCGATGTTGCCAAAGGATTGCTCCAATGCGGTGGTTATTTCTTGCCACCACGGCCAGTGCAACATAGCGCTTGAAGCCGTTGATGCCGTGGTCCGGGCAGCGGTCCAGGCCGTGCACTTCCAGCGCGTTGATCGCCGACTCGACGCCTGAGTGCGCGCGCCTGGCCTGCACCACCATCTCCAGCGTCACCTGGTCATCGGTTCATCGCCGGTGCGGTTGAGATGCTGAAGCTCTATCCGGCAGTTCTGGACTTCAAAAGCATGTCGCGGTGCGCTGGGTGCGCGATGGCGGCAATCGCCGTGGCGCGCTCTGCTTCGTTCGCGCCGCGCAGGGCCGCGACGCCGTATTCGGTGACGATGAAGCTGACGGCCGATGCAGGCACGGTCACCGGGGCTGCGGGATCCAGCGAGCGCAGGATGTTGCTGGAAGCGTCCTTGCCGAAGGTGGAGCGAAGCGCAATGATGCTGGCGCCGCCGCGCACGCTGACGGCGGCGGTGGAGAAGTCAAGCGAACCGCCTGGAAGCGCTATTTTGCGGCTGCCTATGTTCTCGGAGTTCACGTTGCCGGCCAGGTCCACCTGCAATGCGCTGTTGATGGCGCACAAGCGTTCGACTTTCGCCAGGCTCTCGGCGCCGTGGGTAATCGAACAGGGGTGAAACTCCAGTACGCGGTTGTGGTGCAAAAAGTCGTAGAAGGATTGCGTACCGCCGGCCATGGTCGTGATTCCAATCCCCGGCATGAAGCGTTTGCTGCTGTTGTCGATCACGCCCGACTCGATCAGGGGTTGTATCGCATCGGTCACGATGCCGGTGTGCAGGCCCAGGTGTCTGAGATGCCCGAGCTGCCCCAGCACACAGTCCTGCAGCGAACCTATGCCAAGCTGGATGACCGCGCCGTCACCGATAAGGCCGGCGACGTTTTTGGCGATGCGCGCGTCGATGTCATCGGCCGTGGTCAGCGGCATTTCCTGCGGCGGGTCGGTGGCCTCCACGAACCAGTCGATGGACGCCGCCGGCAACGTGCTGACACCACTGGTGCGCGGCATGCGTGGGTTGATCTCCGCCACGACCAGGGGACGTTGGCGCAGCACCGCATGCATGAAGTCCACCGAGACACCTAAGGAGACCGTGCCGCTCGCGTCGGGCGGGGAAACCTGAAGCATCACCACGTCGGACTTGATCTCGCCGCTGTCGAACAGGACCGGCATCACGGATACGGGGTAACGCAGCGCCCGCGCCCGGCCCGCAGTCAGTGCGGCGCGCAAACCTTTCCCTGGGAAAAAGGTCTCGACTTTCAGTTGCGACGCTGGAGCCATTTCGCCGTAAGGTGAGTCGCCCATGGGCATGAAGGTAATTACCCGCGTGCCTCGCAGGTCCGCCGCGTGGCTGGCCAGAAGGCGGCTGAGGTACGGTGGCTCGGCGCAACCGGAGTGCAATACCAGCGTCTTGCCCTGACCCAGAAGGTCCGGCAGCGGCCCCAAGCCTTCAAGACGTTCCATGCGGGGTGTGTGTTTGCCCTGCGCCCGCTACAGGACCGCAACAGGCGTTATCGGGCTGCCGGCACCGCCTTGAATGCGCAGCGGGGCAATGGTGAGCATGAAGCTGGAGCGGGCCATGCGCGATAACTCGTCCAGGTCCAGCAGTTCGGCCAGGTAGATTCCGCTGTCGCGCAGCAGCCGGATGTGCAGCGGCACGGCCGAGTCCGGGTCTCTCGATGGGAGTACTTCCACTGCGGGGTTGTCCGCCGCCACCAGCGCAAAGCCGCTGTCGATGATCCAGTCCGCGCAATCGTGGTGCAGCCCGGCCGACACCAGCGGCTGGCCGATGCCGGCGCGCCAGCTTGCAAGCCAGCCGGTGCGCACTACGAGTGCGTCGCCGGGCTCCGGCTTGATGCCGGATCGTTCGACTGCCGCTACCAGGTCTTCGCAACGAATCGCATAACCCGGCGCCGCCTGCGCAAGAGCCGCCATGTCCACAAAAATGGCCCGTGTGACGATGGGCTGGAGCTTGTCGATTCCGCATTTGGCGGCGCCGCGGCTGCTCACCTCGCTGGCGGCAAAGCCGTTGTACATCCTGCCCTTTTGCCACACGTGGCACAAGGCGTCTATGTGCGTTGTGCCATGGGTAGGAATCAGGATCGCGTCGTCCGAAAAGCCAAAGCCATGCCGCTCTTCCAACCCGGCCGCATAGTCTCCGCCGTCCCTGAGCATGAAGTGCTGGACCGGTGCGCGGTTAGGCGCCGCCGGCCCGCGCGTGCCACCCTTGATTTCGACGCCCAGCGACATCACACGGCCAGTCTTGACCGAGGCCAGGCCGCGCAGGGTCGCCTTCTCGTCCACCAGATTGCGGGCGCCACATTCGTCCAGCGGTCCCCACTTGCGTATGAACCTTTCTGGCATGTCAGCGCGGCTGCTCAAGCTCGAAGTGAAAGTCCGTGATGCGCCCTTCGCGCGCTTCCTTGAATACGGCGGTGACACGCGGCTGTTTCATGAGCGTGTGCGCCGCCGTGTTGAGGTCGCTCAGGTCAATGCCCGAGACGTAATTCAGGATCGCGGTGTCGGCACCGTCGAGCGTGACGTAACCCAGTACGAACGGGGGATCGGGCAGGCCCGGGAACTTGGTACCGATGATGGTGAACACTTCCAGCACACCACCGGGCCCGGTCTCGACCCAGTCGGTCGTCGGTGCGTAGTCCGCGTCGGAGAAACTGCGCGCCGGCACCAGCACGCGGCCGGACTTTGCGCTGCGGGTTCCCATGATGCGCCGGTTGTCGCGAATTTCGGCGAAGAAACGACTGGCCGTCTTACCCGCGAAGTAGCGGTAGTCGAAGTCCCATTTGGCGGGGATGGTTATCAGGTCCTGGTCCGTGCTCATGTTTCCATTCCTCATGGTTTTTCGTTGCTCAGGATAACGGCGGTGGAAAATTGTGTAGCACCCCCCTGTCCCGTGGCGATGGCTTTCCTTGCACCGTCCACCTGGCGCCTGCCGGCAAGCCCCCGGACCTGTTGCGCGCATTCCGCGATCCGTATCAGGGCCGTTGCGCTGACCGGGTTGCTGGCTTGGGGCCCGCCGGAAGGGTTGATGCTGATGCCCGCTTTCTGCTCGATCGCGCGCTCGGTGAAGGCCACACCATCGCTGGCCTGGCACAGGCCGAGCGACGGATAGGCCATGGCTTCCGAGCTGGCAAAAGGTGCTTGGATTTCCACTACGTCGAGTTCCTTGAGCGGGTCGGTGATGCCGGCGTCGCTGTAAGCCGCCTGCGCGGAACGCCGCAAGGTAAGCAAATCCACCAGCGAGCCTTCGGGCCGATGCATGCGGTCACCCATGGCATAGGTGTCGCTCAGGCCCCGCGCGCCCAGAATCCAGGCCGCGTTGCGCCGCCCGACCATGCTCGCCGCGGTCACCACAACCGCGCAGGCGCCTTCGTTGGTCGGGCACGCCTCCAGGCTATGGATCGGCCAGGCCAGGAACTTCGACTTCAGCACTTCGGCGGCGGTGAACAAACGCGGGTGTTCCAGCGTATCGTTCAGTTGGGACGCAGCCGAGTTCCGGGCCGCAAGCCCGGCCCAATGCTCCAGGGTATAGCCGTATTTCTGCATCAGCAGCGTTGCACGCAAAGCGACCATGCTGATAGTGGACATGCTAATGTCCTTCTCGTAGATGGGGTCGAAGATGGAGTTGAATATGCGGGCCGCCGTGGTGGCATGTCCCATGCGCTCGACCGCGACCACCAGCACCGCCTTGCAGCGGCCGGCATGGATCCATGACAGCGCAGCCAGCAATGCGGACGAGCCGGTTGCACCGCCGGTATTGACGCGAAAGTACGGAATGCCCGGTCGCGGTATGGCGTGCATGTCGAGATGGTTGATGCCGGCCAGCGCGTCCGGCGCCACGCCGCCAACGATCAGGCCTATGTCGTCCAGACCCAGGCCTGCGTCATTCAGTGCGGCCATGGCGGCCTGCCGGACCAGTTCGGCCGTGTTGAGGTCCTGGTGGCGGCGACGGTATTGGGTTTGACCCACGCCTATGATTGCGGCGGCCTCTTTCATGATTTCTCCACAATAACCGCAGTCTGCGTCTGGCCGCCGATGGGCGACGAGCCCACGGCAAGCGCCCGCCGTGCGCCCTCAAGCCGGAACAGGCATTCGGCAAAACGCACCAGCCCCATGGCCGGATAACACCATCCCGCCGCCGAGCCGCCTGACTGGTTGATCCGATTGGAACTTGCATACGAGTTGAAACCATCTCCGGGCGGGGCCAGTCCCAATGCCTCCAGGCTCATGACCTCGTCGGCCAGCGTCATTCCGTCGATCTCGAACAGGTCGATGTCGGCCAGCGTGACACCTGCTTCATCGAGTGACCGATCGACCGCGGTACGCAATGCGGGGCGGGCCAGCCAATCGCGGTCACCCGGCAATGTCGCGTCGGTACCGTGCCCGATGCCGGCAATCCTGAAGGGGCTTGCCCTGGCGCCGATAATCGCGGCAACCACCACGTCCGCGTAACGCGGCGCATCCGCTTCCTGAAGCGGCAGGTTAAGGCGCATGAACGGGGCAGAAGCGCCCACTGATCTCGGATTGACTTTTGCACGCCCACGCCGGATTTCAGCTGCATGCGCCCGGGCTGTGGCCTGCTCTCCGTGGGCACCCAGCCAGCGCGATAGTCGCAAGGCCGAGACATCCGCCTCCGTCAGGCCGAAGGCTTGTTCCATGAACGGGTCCATGGAAGCCTGCGATACCTTGAGGTAGTCTCCCTCGCTCGCGCGACCCCAGGCGGCCACAATGGAAAACTCTGTTTCGCCCGCGGCGACCCGCGCACTGGCCAGCGAGAGCGCAACCAGCCCGTCTTCCGCCAGCCTGATTTCATCGCGCAGGTAGGCACCAGCGGCGGGCGCGGTGACCATGCTGGAAAGCGACCGCCCGTCAATCATGTCGTGCGCCGCCAGCACCACGGAGTCGATCGCCTCGATGGCAACGCCGGAAGTAGCCAGCGCGCTGCTGACACCCGCGAATATCAACTCTTCAAGGCTCTTGCTTGCGTCGGCCCAGCTCATGTTAACTGCCGCCCCCTGGACGAATACCTGCCTGGGTTTCATATGTTGTCTGCCTGTGCTGCCCGTATCGGCCATAGTATCTTTAACATAAGCGTTGATCAATGTGTCAGAACACGAAGAGTCCCAAGCCGCCATCCACCGTGATCAGCTGGCCGGTGACGTAGGACGCATCGGCGGACGCCAGGAACGCCACCAGAGCCGCCACTTCATTCGGGTTGCCGGGACGCTTCATGGCAATACGCGCCTCGACCCGTGCGCGTATGTCGTCACGGATGCGGTCGTATGCCGGCGTCAGGATCAGTCCCGGCAATACGGCGTTGGCCGTTATGCCGAAACGCGCGCCTTCAAGTGCCGTCGATTTCGTCAGCCCATGCAACGCCGACTTGCTGGCCGAGTAGGCCGCGTGGGCGAAGTCCCCCATGCTCGCGGCGATAGAGGAAATATTCACGATTCGCCCCCACTTCGCTTCGCGCATACGGGGAAAGCAGGCTCGCGTCCAGAGAAAGGACGCAGTGGCATGAACCGACATCTCGGTGTTCCAGGTTTCTTCGGACAAATGCTCCAGCCGTTCTGCGTTGTCCGTCACCCCGGCGTTATTGACCAGCACCAGCGGCTCGCCAAACGAGGAGGCAATTGTCTCGACTGCCGCCTGAACGGCCTTCGCGTTTGCCACGTCGGCGCGGATGGCGCGGAACGCATCCTTCGGAAAGTTCTTGCCCAGGGCGTCCAGCCGCATTTCATCGAGATCGACCGCGGCTATCCTGTAACCTTGGTCGTGCAGCAGCCGGGAGATGGCACTGCCGAGGCCACCGGCGGCGCCGGTGATGATGGCGACTTTCGAAACGGGATCGGTCATGGTGTCTCCAGCTTGCGGCTTAGCCTGTCCCGGTGGATCGACTGCTTCAACGGCTTCGCGGAACTTGGCCCGATGCTACCATCAACGTTCGTGTTGATCAACAAGAATGTTGACAACGTCACACACCGCGAGGTGCATGCATGAATCAGCTCAGTTCCCTGAATCCGGTTGGCATACCGCCAGAGGATGAAGCATTGCGTGGTGAAGTCCGCGCCTTCCTCGTCCAGGCCATGCGCTGTACTCCCGCCCACGTACGCGCCAGGCCATGGTCCGGCTACGACCCCGCCTTTAGCCGCGAGGTCGGCGGGCGTGGCTGGCTCGGCATCACCTTCCCCCGGGAGTACGGAGGCGGTGGCCGTACGCCGTTTGCGCGTTACGTGCTGGTCGAGGAGTTCCTCAATATAGGCGCCCCGGTTGGTTGCCACTGGATCGCTGACCGGCAGAGCGGCAGAGCGGCCCACTGATACTTCGTTGCGGTACCGAAGAGCCGAAGCGGCACTATCTGCCCGGAATTTGCCGCGGTGAGTCGTACTTCTGCATCGGCATGAGTGAGCCGGATGCGGGCTCGGATTTGGCCAGCGTGCGTTCGCGTGCATTGCCCAACGACCGGGGGTGGCTGCTGAATGGGCAGAAGATCTGGACCACCAACGCGCACAACTGCCACTACATGATTGCACTGGTGCGCACTAGCGGCGACCCGCAGGATCGGCATCAGGGGTTGTCGCAAATCATTGTCGATCTGTCCCGGCCCGGTGTTACCGTGCGCCCGATCACCGACCTCAGCGGCGACGCCCACCGGGCGCACCCCGCATGCACAGCGCCTGGCCGGGAAGTTCATAACGCAACTGGCGCCGCTGCGCGCAATGTCCGGTTCCATCATGGAGAAACTCGCGCGCCGCGAAAGCCCCGCAGTGGAAGCCGCTCTGGTCAAGGACCTGGGAACCGGGGTCGAGCAGCTGATTCCGGCGGCAATTGCAGACGATCTGCTCTCGCGCGATGCGGCATCGGTTCCGAGGGAACTGCTCGCCACGCTGGATTACGTGACACAGGTGGCCCCGAGTTATTCGTTGCGAGGCGGCACGCGCGATATCCTGCGCGGCATGATCGCGCGTGGACTCGGTTTGCGCTGAAAGGAATCAATACCGTGGAAGATCTTTTTTCCGACGCCGTCCGCCAGTTGCTTTCTGATCGCTGCACACCGGACGTGGTGCGCGCCATCGAAGCCGGGGGCTCGTGCGCGGGCCTTTGGGGGCATCTCGAAGATGCCGGTTATGCCGATGCATTGGTGCCGGAATCCGCAGGCGGCGCCGGCATGGGCCTTGGTGACCTTTATGCGGTATTGGAGCTGTGCGGCGAATTTGCGCTGCCGGTTCCGCGTGGTGAGACGTTGTTGGCGCGCGGTGTGTTGTCCTCAGCGGGTGTTACTCCGCCGCGTGGGACCATGAGTTTTGGAAGCGGCCGCCTGACGCTGGAAAGGCTGATCTGTGGCGCCGTTCAAGGTGCAAAAGTGTCCGAGTGGATTCTGGTCAACTGCTCTGGCGACTACAGGGTATTGCCCCCGGCATCGGCAGAATTGCAAGCCAGCGGCTTCTGTCTAAATGCCCATCTGGAATGGCCGCTGGACATCTGGGAGGCCGCCAGCAAGGTGCCTGGCGCGTGGGACTTGCAGGCGGCTCGGAGTTCATGCATGACAACCTTCCTGAAAACAGCGCGCAACGGCGCCATTCTCATACTGACCATGAGTCAACCGGAGACGCGCAACGCGCTGACCGGCAATACGGCGGCCGACGAGTTCGTGCAGGCCTGCGAGACGATCCGTCGCGACCTGTCGGTGCGTGTTGTCATCTTGACCGCGGAAGGCCCTGTATTCAGTTCCGGCGGCAATGTGAAGGACATGCAGCGGTATGAGGCGCTCAAGCCTATGCCCGACGTCATTCGCGAGGAGTACCGCAACGGCATACAGCGCATTCCCGGGGCGCTCTACAACCTGGACGTTCCGGTGATTGCGGCAATCAATGGGCCGGCCATCGG
The DNA here is from genome assembly GCA_945861785.1 of Rhodoferax sp. OV413. GTDB lineage: Bacteria > Pseudomonadota > Gammaproteobacteria > Burkholderiales > Burkholderiaceae_C > CAISIP01. The sequence goes on from CAMAWD010000005.1 coordinate 60,826, forward strand.
CGCGGGCCTCGACCTGACCTGTATGTGCGACATCCGCATCGCGTCCGAGAAGGCAACCTTCGCGGAAAGTTTCGTCAAGGTCGGCATCGTTCCGGGCGATGGCGGGGCATGGCTGCTGCCGCGCGCCGTGGGAATGTCCAAGGCGTCGGAGATGGCTTTTACGGGCGAAGCGCTGGATGCCGCACAGGCGCTGGCGTGTGGCCTGGTGTCGCGCGTTGTGCCGCCCGATGCCCTGCTCGAGGAGGCCATGTCCCTGGCAAGAAAGATTGCCGCCAATCCGGGCGGTGTGCTGCGCATGCCCAAGCGCCTGCTGCGCGAAGGCGAGCGCAGTTCGCTCGAATCGCTGCTGGAGTTGTCGGCCGGGTACCAGGCGATCGCCCACATGACGCCCGACCACCACGGGGCAGTACGTGCCTTTGTGGAGAAGCGGGCGCCGAAATTCTCAGGCTGAACGCCGTTGAAGGCCAAGGGGGCCGTCAGCTGTTCAACGGCGTCAGTTCAATCAATCGTCAACATTTATGTTGACGGCCGAACATGGCGAACGTATGATGCGGCTGGATTGAATTCTGAATTGGCTGGAACTGGATTACTGGAGTTGAACATGACAAGCGCCGTTGCCCCGGATATCGACCTGGACGATCTGCTGGGCGATGAGGCCATCAACCATCCGGAGAGGTACTACGCGAAACTTCGCCAGAAGAGCCCGGTGCTCTGGAACAAGCGCTGGAAAGGCTGGATAGTGACCAGCCACGAAGCGGTACTGGCGGGGTATCGCGACGCGGCGCGTTTGTCGTCCGACCGCTTTTCCGGTCCGTTCGGAGCCGAGTTGCGGAACGCGGAATCCAGCAGCCAGCAGTTGCTGGGCTTTCTGTCGAAATTCTTTGTCTGGAAGGATCCTCCGTACCACACGCGGGCACGGGCACTGGTCAACCGGGCGTTCGTACCCAAGAATCTGGAGGTTATACGCCCGAGCATCCAGAAGTTGGTACGTGAGTTGGCCGACCCGCTACGGGGCGGCGAACCGGTAGATTTTCTTTCCCGATTTGCTTTCAATTTGCCCGTCATCGTCATATCCGAGTTCCTGGGCGTCCCCCAGGAGGCGAGGAACGATCTGCACGCATGGTCGGAGGATCTGGGGGCCGTCATCTTCGTGCGCGGGCATGACGATGAAAAGCTCAAGCGCGGCGAGGCGGCGATGACAAAACTCGCGGACCTGCTGCGGCCCATCGTGCAGGACCGCATCGCGGCGCCGCGGGAAGACGTTCTGTCCGCCTTTGCGCAGCCGAACGAAAACGGGGAGCGTCTTTCGGAAGACGAAATCATCGCCAATGCCGCATTGATGGTTTTTGCCGGTCATGAAACCACGATGAATCTGCTGGCGAACGGCATCGTGGCGTTCCACCAGTTTCCCGACCAATGGCAAATGCTTCGCAAGGATCCGACACTGGCTCCAAAGGCGACCGAGGAGATGTTGCGATTCGACGGCCCCATCCGCGGACTCGGCCGCTGGGCCAAGGAGTCGTTCGACTTCTCGGGCCAGCGTATCGCGCAGGGAGACCGTGTTCTGCTGGTGCAGCATGCCGCGAATCGCGATCCGGCAGCTTTCGATGAACCCGACAAACTGGACATCACGCGTTGGCCGAATCGGCATGCCGCCTTTGGCCAGGGCATCCATACCTGCATGGGCGCGCCGCTGGCCCGCATGGAAGTGCAGGAAGCGCTGACCTATCTGGCGGGCGAGTTTGTGTCGATAGAGGTCACCACGCCCAAGTTGGAATACAACCCGACCATCGTGTCGCGCAGCCTGAAGCAACTCAACGTAAGGTTTCACGAATCATGAGCGATCAGCACGCTGCCGTACCGCGCGCCGAAGTAGACCATCACCTGTGCATGGGCACGTCGATGTGCACGCAGGCAGCTGCGCGCGCCTTCAGGCTCAATCAGGATGGACAGGCCGAGTTTCAGGGCGTGGGCCTGGCCACGCTGGATGAACTCCGCGAAGCGGCTATGTCCTGCCCGATGGCAGCGATCAACATCGTGGAAGAGTAAGCGCGCGGTTGGACCCGCTCGCGCGGGCCGACCCGTAGTCGACAGATGCTATTCGCTGGCCTGTCGGCGTTTGCGCTTGACCAGCAGACCGTTTAGAAGAATCTCGGCAAAACCTTCGCCGATCTGATCCGGCCGCAGCTCGCCGCCGCCGGGCCGGTACCAGCGGTGCGCCCAGTTAATTGCGCCTATGACCGCCATGGTCGCGACGCCGATAGGCAGCTGCAGCGTGAACTCACCTTCGTTGATGCCCTGCTCGAGGATCTTGCGCATGGCCCTGTAGTAGCGCTCGGACCAGCCTTTGATTTCCTTGCTCCAGGAATTCCGTTCGTTGGAGAGCGTCGGAAAATTCTCCTGGAGAAAAACATGCAGATAGGGAAAGGAGTCGCTGTAGCTTTCCATCAAGCCGGTAAAAGCCAGGCGCAACTTGTCACCCGCCGATGTCTTGGCGTTGGCGAGCGCCTCGATGACCGCGATGTTGGTCGTGGCGGCTTCTCGCACCACCTGCTGGAACAGCTCCTGCTTGGAACCGACGTAGTAATACAGCGATGCGCGGTCGGTTCCAAGTTTTTCCGCGATGTCCGCGATGGTCGCCGCCTGGTAGCCCTTGTCCAGAAAAACCTCGGCTGCTTTCTGCAGGATTTCCTTGCGGCGTTCTTGATAGAACTCGCTGCTCTCCTTGGCGTTGGCGACGCGTCTGAGACCAATTTTTGTTCCAGCCATGTCTGTTTCCCTGTTTAACGCGACAACTCGGCCATATCGACTTCATCTGACCAAACAAGCAGCGATTGTGCCTTAGGCAGGCGGCGCTGGATGGTGTCGGCGAGCAGATCCCGGGCCATGCAAGCTGGCCCGGGAGACGGAGGCGGCTTCAGCGCGCCACCGGTTTGCGGCTGGTGTCTTGGCAAGCGACTTTTCGGCGTATGTGTTGTCGAAAAACTTCTTTGGATCGAAGGGCGTGCCGTCGGGCACACTCAGAACACCGACCGCTTTCGCAAAGTTCACCGTGTCGGCGAGCGCCTTCTCCGAGAAAGTGCCGTCGGCGTTGCAGCCAGGCTTGGCCAGCATCCATTGCGCCGCGAACTCCGTCTTACACGCTTCCTGGTATTTCGGGGGCATCAGACGCAGCAAAGCGTCCGGGTCATTGATTTTTTGCAACCACTTATGCACATGGAACACTGAAGGAGTGATGCAATCGGTCACTAGATAAATTGATCAACATACACGTTGACGAAACGGTATCCCCCCCCCTAAAATTGACCCGCCCTTGCGCGCGCCGATAGCCCGCCGAGGCAACGGGGTACTTGGTAATCTTGGATGATGGCGAGATGTTTCAAATAAACAGATGGTGGGGCACTTGAATGAATTTCGACCTCGTTGACGAATTTTCGCCTTGGGAGGTCTGTGAGGCCACCCAAAAGGCCGCTGCCGTGGAAGCCGCGCGGCGCGCCTTTGCGACGGTTGCATATCGCAAGGAGTGGGCGGGTGCGGGCATCTCTGATGGCGATATAGGTGTGGAAACCTGGTCACGCCTGCCGATGCTGTCAAAGGAAGCGCTGGTCGATGCCGCGCGCACGTCACTGCCTTACGGAGGCAGGCTCAATGTGGCGCCCGAGCACTTGGCCCATGTCTTCGTGGCGCCGGGCCCGCTGTTTATGCCGTTCACGATGGCCGACATGGAGGTCCTAGCGGGCTCTTTCGCCAAGGCGCTGGCCGGTTGCGGCCTCACGTCGGACGATCTTGTGGACCAGACCACCATGTACAACTGGGTCATCGCGGCCACCGCCTTGGACCGGGCCCTGCTCAAGCTTGGCTGTGGCGTCGTACCCGGTGGCGTGGGGCAGTCGGAGCGTCATATCGAAGTCATCAAACAGCTTGGCATCACGGCCATCGTCGCCTTCCCGACATTTCTGGAACACGTGCTCGAGCAGGCTTCCACCTCCGGACATCGCCTGCCACTCAAAAAGGCAGCCGTGATGGGGGAACTGCGAGATCCGCAAGCCAAGCAGCGGATGCATGACACCTATGGTCTTACCGTGCGCGAGTTCTACGGTGTCGCGGACGTCGGCGCCGTTGCCTGGGAATGCGCCGTCGGCAACGGCATGCATCTGCGCGACGACCTTCTGGTGGAGTTCATAAGTCCCGGACAGTCCAACGCGGTTGAGCCAAAACCGGGCAGTCCGGCAGAGTTGGTGGTGACGGACCTGCACCGGCAGGCCATGCCGATCATCCGCCTGCGGACCGGCGATCTTGTCGACGGCCTCATGCGCGAGCCATGCAGCTGCGGCCGGTCGACGCCCCGTTTCACGCGAATTGTTGGCCGGTCCAGTGAGATCACCAAGGTCAAGGGCATGTTCATCGTCCCGCGCCTGGTCGCCGATGTGATGCAGCTTCAGGGACTCGAGCGGCCCTTCCGGCTGGTTGTGGAAAGGCTTGAAGGCAGCCGCGATGAACTATCGCTGGAAATTGCTGGGGAGCCGTTCCAGGACCCGACTGAGTTTCAAACGAAGGTGGAAAGTGCCTTGCGGATCCGGCTGGCGCTCAAGTTCGTCGAGAGTTTGCCGGACGGCGGACCGCGTCTACTCGACCGCCGCTTTGCGACCGGGGGCTGACGTGGAGAATTTGGCGCCCACGACGGGGCAGGCACCGGTACTGGAAATTCTCGATGTGAAGGTGCAGTTCGGAACCATCGTCGCGGTTAACGACGTCAGTGCAACCGTGCACGCTGGCGAGATTTTTGCGATCGTTGGGCCGAACGGCGCTGGCAAAAGCTCGCTGTTGAACGCAGTCAACGGTTTCTACAAGCCGCGCAGCGGACAGATCAAATTCAACGGCGCTGACATCGTTGGCCTGCGGCCCAACCAGGTGGCCCGGCTCGGCATTGCCAGAACCTTCCAGAACATGCAGCTGTACCTGGGCATGCCGGTGCTGGACAACCTCATGGCGGGGCGACATATCCACATGAACGGCGGCATCCTGAAGGCGCTCATTCGCCCCTGGGGAATGAAAGAGGAAGTAGCCCAGCGTGAGGCGGTGGAAAAGGTGCTGGAGTTTCTCGGCCTCCAGGCGCAACGCAACACGCCTGTCGGAACCTTCGGCTACGGCATCCGCAAGCGCGTCGATCTGGCGCGCGCGCTCTGCATGGAACCCAAACTGCTGTTGCTGGACGAGCCCATGGCCGGGATGACGATGGACGAGAAGGAAGACATGGCACGTTTCATCCTGGAGGTCCAGCGCACGACCGGTATCCCCATTGTTATCGTGGAGCACGACATGCAGGTCGTTTCGGACATCGCGGACCGCGTCCTGGTGCTCGACTGGGGCCAGGTGGTTGCGATCGGCAAACCGGCCGAGGTGCTGCGCCTGCCGGAAGTGGTCGCCGCCTATCTCGGAAGCGAGTCGGTGCAATGATCCAGATCGACGAAAGCAACAACACGTTGGCCAAATGCGTGCTGCGCAACGGAACCGCCACGCCGTCGCAGGTGGCCATGCGCCGCAAGACGCTGGGAATCTGGCAACGCATCACATGGGGGCAGGTGCTGGACGAAGTGCGCGGCATCAGCGCCGGTCTGATCGCCGAAGGGTTGGGCGCCAACCCCTGCATTGTCCTGCTGGGGCATAACGAGCCCGAACTGTTCTGGGCTGAGTACGCGGTGCAGGCGATCGGCAACGCCGCCGTATGCCTTTACCCGGACGTGACCCAGGCCGAACTGGTGACGCTGCTGCGCGACTGCGGCGCCCAGGTGGCATTTGCCGAAGACCAGGAACAATGCGACAAGCTGCTCGGGATTGCCGACGAGGTAGGACTGAAGAAAGTCATCTATTGGGACGACCGGGGCATGAGCGCTTATGAAGACAGCCGGGTCATCAGCCTCGCCGCTCTGGTCGAGAAGGGCCGCGCATCCCTGCAGGCACAGCCGGACCTGGTGGACCGGCGTATTGCGCAGGGCAGCCCCGACGATCTCGCCATCGTCATCTATACCTCGGGCACCACGGGCAATGCAAAAGGCGTCATGGGTACGCATCGTTATCTGCTGGACTGCGCGATGCGCTGGAACGCCGTTCTCGAGTCGCGGCCTTTTGCCAACTACGTCAGCTACATCTCACCGGCCTGGGCTACCGAGCAATACCTGGGCCTGACACTCGGGGTATTGATGCCCATGATCATCAACTTCCCGGAGGAGCCGGAGACCGTCACCACCGACACGCGCGAGATCGGCGCGGAGTTCCTATTCTTCAGCCCGCGCCAGTGGGAGGCCATCGTTTCCTCCAGTGAGTCCCGCATGCGCGATGCCGGTTGGTTCGCCCGCAAGGTATACCGCTGGGGTATGAAGAAACTTACCGCGGTGCCGGAACAATCGCCAAGCCTCGGAAATCGGCTGGGCAGACGCCTGGCAGAAATCCTGATCGCCGAACCAATGCGCGACCGGCTAGGGTTCAAATACCTGCGGACCGCTGTCAACTCGGGCAGTGTGCTCAGCCCGGAAGTGTTCGACCTGTTCCATGCCCTGGGCGTGAGCCTGCGCAATGTTTACGGATTTACCGAGGTCGGCATCGTGGCGGCGACGCGAGGCGAACGCCAGTTCGGCACCGTGGGCAAACCGCTGGAAAGCCAGCTTGGAAACACGCCGCTTCAAATCCGGATCGAAAACTCCGAAATCCAGGTTCGCGGCGGCGTGATCTCGCAAGGCTATTTCGGCAAGGCAGATGAAATGGAAACCCGCAAGACGGCGGATGGCTGGATGCGCAGCGGCGACGCCGGTTACTTTGATGACAACGGTTACCTGGTCTACCTCGACCGGCTGGACGACTTGCGCCACCTGTCCACCGGACAGACCATCGCACCGCAATTCATCGAGACCCGCATGCGCCTGAGCCCCTATATCCGAGATGCGATTGCCATCGGCGATATCTCGCGCGACTTCGTGGGAGCCATGATCGACATCGACATCGACCTGGTCGGGAAATGGGCCGAGGAACGGCAGATATCCTTCTCGGCCCATGCTGACCTTTCGCAGAAGAAAGAGGTTCTCGAACTGGTGCGTACCGAACTCGAACGCATCAACACCACGCTTCCCGAGCATTGCAGGGTGAGCAGTTTCGTCAATCTCTTCAAGTCATTCGACGCCGACGAAGGTGAACTCACGCGCAGCCGCAAAATCCGTCGCACCTTTGTCGAGCAGAAGTACGCGACGCTGATAGACGCGATCTACAGCGGGCAGGACGTCGTGTCCTGCTCCGTCGAAGTGAAGTTCCAGGACGGCCGCTCGCGCGTCATCCAGGCCGACGTCGCGGTCTGCTCCCTCTAGCGCCTCAGTTCCTTGCCGGGCGCTTGACCAGCGGCATGGCGCCGCGGTCGGGCAGCAGGCCCTCCAGTGCGGCGCGGATTTCCAGTGCCAGAAAACGCGACTGCAGCCGTGCCTCGACGATGGCGCCCCCCATCAGCCACAAACCCTCCTGCGCGGTGCGACGCCACATATTGCGCATCACATAGTCCTGGTCGAACCCCCACGCCGGGCCTATTTTGTCGGCGACCTGATCGCCCAGAAGCGTCCGCACACTGTGCTGGATGCCCTCGAATCCCGTGGCCAGTACCACCAGGTCGGCCGGGACAACATCACCGTTCTTCATCTGCAGGCCGCCGGCAACAAATCGCTCCGCATCCGAGGCCTGGAGCAGGCGCACCTTTTTGTCGATGATCAGTCCACAGCAACCGACGTCGATGTAGTAACCACCGGCTCCGCGCAGATACAGCATCTGGAATCCGGCTTCATCTTCGCCGCTGTGGGTTTTGAATCCGGCTTCATCAAGCTTCCTCAGCAGCTCGCGGTCGTACTCGGACGTTATCTTGGTCACCCATTTATAGGTGTTCTCGAGCACCGGAAAAGGCAATGATGCGGTCATCAAGTCCGCATCCTCGACCGATATGCCTTCTGCATAAATGGAGTAACTGATTCGCGCGCTGGGGTCCAGGCTCACCACGCAAGTAGCTCCACGTTGCATCAGGGACACCGAAGCGGCGCCGCTGACGTAAAGGTCCTGTGCCACGTCGTGGCCGCTGTTGCCGGTTCCGACAACGATGGCATGTTTACCCGCCCAGGCCGCTCCCGACTTGAACTGGCTGGAATGCATGGCAGTGCCTTGAAAGTCATCCAGACCCGCGAACGTACCGCGCCGCGGCGCGCCGCCGGAAACACCCGATGCCATGACCAAGTGACTGCAAGACATCGAGCGAGACTCTCCGCCACCGCGCTTGACAGAGATATTCCACTCCTTGGCGGCTTCATCGAAGTGCGCTCCCTCCAGTTGCGTGGAAGTCCAGACGTTGAGTTCCATGGACTCCGCATAGGACTCCAGCCACCCAGCCAGCATGTCCTTGGGAAGCCAGAAGGGCCAGGTTTCCGGGAAAGGCATGTAGGGGAAATGGTTGGCGATCACCTCGTTGTGCAGGGTCAGGTTGTTGTAGCGCTTGCGCCAGACGTCCCCCACGCGTTCGGTTTTCTCGATGACCAGCGTGTCCACGCCCATTTGCCGCAATCGCGCGGCGAGGATGAGTCCACCCTGGCCCGCGCCAACGATCACGACCTGAGGGTCGCGGTCCGCGTACTGCTTTTCCCGTTCGCGGACCTGGTGCCAGTTTTCTGGCGAGGCGATGCGGGAGTATTCCTCGCCCGTTGGCCGGTTGGCGCCGACCTTCTCTTCAAAGCCGCGTATCGCATGCAGCGTTGTCAACAGCAGCCAGACCGGCGTGTCGCCCGGCTTTCCGGGGTCGCTCATGAGCCGCACGTAGCCGACGCCCGAACCCACCTCTGTATCGAAATCGAAGTACCCTTCGACCAGGCTGCGTCCGGAACGCCGGATCGCGCGCGGAGCAGCGCGGCCGGCGGCGAGGCGCACATTTTTCATTCCGACCCGATGGGCCGAAGCCGCGAAGGCATCACGCACCTCATCGGGCCCGGCGAAAGTCCGATGCTCCCAGGTGAACGCGAGGATGTCACGCCAATACCCGTCGGCCAGGAAGAGTCGGGCCAGGGCGCTGACGTCGCGCCGCTGGACAATGTCGCCGAAACGTGAAAGCCAGTTCGCGAAGATGGCGGCAGGCGAATCCATCGCACCGATGATGCTCGTATCCATTTTTTCAGTTTCCTTATCCAGACCTGCCCCGGCGCACCAAGAGACAAGACGCCCTAGGGGAGACGCATCCATTTTAAAGACAGCGCAGACTTCAGTCAACATGAATGTTGATTGCGTAACCCGTTGTGTGAGGAACGCCATTTTCTGGGGGTGCCCGTGGCTGGGAACCCGGTGATGATTACCGGTGCACATGGACACAAAAGCCAATGCCATATTTTTTCAACGTATACGTTGACAACAAATTAAATACGTGATTAGATTCGGTCCGTCGCGCTGGCTGCGGTTCGGCGCATCACAAGCGCGACACCCATTCCGTTCACAAACGAAGGAGACAAGATGTTCCACTTTTCCAGAAGGTCCCTGGCGCGGGCAGCGCTTGCCGCCTGTGTCGGCTTCGGTATGGGCGCACAGGCGCAAACCCAGCCGGTGCAGACGTACAGCATATTGAGCTTGCTCGACTATTCGGGCCCATTCGCCAATCGCGGAAAGCCCGTGGAGCAAATGCAGCGGCTGCTGGTGGACTGGTTCAACGAAACTCGCGGGCCCAAGGCGGGTATCAAGCTGGAGTTCAAGCCGGTGGATACCGGTTACGACCAGGCAAAAACCGTGCAGGCTTATGAGCGCGCACTGCAGGACAAGAGCCTGGTGGGCATCGTAACCTTCGGCTCTCCCAATGTAATCGCGATTCAGAACCGCCTCCCCCAGGACAAGATTCCCGCCGTGCACGGCGGCCCCGCGTACAGTCTTATGAAGCCCGGAAGCTGGGTCTTCGCGCCACTTGGCGACTACGCGCGTTACTTCGCGGCAGCCACGAAATGGCGGCTGTCAACCTGGACCGAGTCACGGCCGCTAAAGATCGCCTTCGTGACCTTCGACGGCAGCTCCGGCCGCGACTGGGCACAGGGCGTACAGAATAGGATAAAGGGCATGAATGCCCAGGTGACGCTGACTGAATTCGTTTCGCCCAGGGCACTCGACGTGGCGGCCAATGTGGAACACATCATTGCCGCCAATCCCGATCTGGTATTCCTCGCAACGACGGACCAGCTCCAGCCCGCGATTCTGAAAGAACTGAAGGCCAACAAGTTCGACATGGGCAAGGTGGTGAACTCCCAGCACGAGGGTCTGGGTCTGCTGGAACTGCTGGGCGTTCCGAAGGATGCCTACGAAGGCACCTACGAAGTAACGACGGAGAACTACGTAGACCAGGGCACTGAGGCCTACAAGATTTACGCGGCACGCCAGTCGAAGTACAGCACACGCTGGGCCGCCGACACACTGCTGCATTTCCCATCCGTTATGGTGCTGCTGGAGGCGATCGAACGCGCTCAGGTGAAAGCCGGCAAGGCACCTGTCACCGGGGCGGCGGTATACGCGGAGATGAGGGCCGGAACTTTCAATGGATATGGTCTACTCAGCAAAATCCAGTTCGACGTGGATACCGATCCGACGCAAGGCGTCGATTCCGCGGTGATGCTCAGACAAGTTAACGGGAAAATCACACGCGTGGGCGACCTCTTGCCGCTCGTCAAGTAGGCCAAGAGGCGGGCGCGTGCCCGCCAGATGTGCCGGGGTGACACGGCGTACTACGCGGGCCGCTGCCAATGCAGGGTCATTCTCTTTCAGGCGGGACAATGCAAGCGATAGTTAATCAGCCTGTAGCGCCTTCGATTGCAACCGTGGCGGCGCCGGCGGCATCCATACTGGCGATCAACAACGTCGAGGTGCGTTACCAGGGAAGCATTCTTGTACTCAAGAATGTCTCGCTCAACGTGGGGGAAGGCGAAATCGTCGCGCTGCTCGGCAGCAACGGCGCGGGCAAGACTACCACTCTCAAATCCATATCGAGCCTGATCCAGTCGGAGGAAGGCCGGGTGACGGAAGGCCAGATCCTGTTTCTGGGCCAGCAGATCCAGAACCAGGATCCGGTCTCCACCGTGCGGCGCGGTCTGGTCCAGGTGATGGAGGGGCGGCGTGTGCTGGAGCACATGAGTGTGGAACAGAACCTTATCGTCGCGTCCGCCCCCATCAAGGCCAGCCGCGCGCAACTGCGCCAGGCTATCGATGCGGTCTACGAAATTTTCCCTATGCTGGGCACGTTCCGCGACCGGCAGTCGGGCTACCTCTCGGGCGGCCAGCAGCAAATGCTGGTGATTGGCCGTGGGCTGATGGCCAAGCCCAAGCTGCTGCTGCTGGACGAACCCTCGCTGGGCCTGTCGCCACTGCTGGTGTGGACGATTTTTGAATCCATCGCACGCATCAACCGCGAACTGCGCACGTCGATCCTGCTGGTCGAGCAAAACGCCAAGGTGGCCTTGGGTGTGTCACACCGTGGCTACGTGCTGGAGAACGGGCGCATCGTCATGGAAGGCACGCGCGACGAACTGCTGAACAACGAGGACCTGAAGGAGTTCTATCTTGGCATCAGCGCCAGCGGCAAGCGCAGGAATTTCAGGGACATCAAACAATACCGCCGCCGCCGCCGTTGGCTGGGGTAGCGAAAAGGCAGTCAAGGACAACCATGCAATTCGATACGCTGCTTCGCGTGCTGGTGAACGGCATTGCCAACGGAGCCATCTACGCCTCAATCGCGGTGGGTTTCAGCATCATCTACCGCTCCGGCAAGGTGTTCAACATCGCCCAGGGCGAGATGCTGATGATCGCCATCTTCATGTCCATGACTTTTTTCGACATGGGCATGAACCATTGGGTGGCCATTTTCCTCACCGCCGTAGTCATGGCGGCGCTTGGTCTGGGGGTTGAGCGCTTCGTGCTGCGGCCGCTGGTGGGGCAGTCCGAAATGGCGCTGTTCATGGCCACGATTGGCCTGTTGCTGGTTTTGAATGGCCTGGGCATCATCGTGTTCGGAACCGAGCCGCGGCTGTTCCCGGAGGTGCTCGGAACGGAGCGCTGGCAACTGGGGCCGATACGGATCAAGCAGTCGCTGGTGATCGGAACCCTGCTGATCGCCTGTGTGGTCGCCGGGTTGCACTGGTTCTTCCGCGCCACGCGCACAGGCCTGCTGATGACCGCGGTTGCGGAAAGCCACCAGATAGCCCGTTCGCTGGGCGTCAATGTCCGCCGAAGTATCGGCCTCTCATGGGCCATCTCGGGCGTGGTGGTAACAATCGCGGCGGTGGCCTTCATGAGCGGGCGCAGCGTCAGCACCGACATTGCCAGCATTGCGTTTGTCGCGCTTCCCGTGGTGCTGCTGTCCGGGCTGGAAAGCATAGGAGGCGTGATGCTGGGCGGAGTCATCGTGGGCATTGGCCAAAGCCTGGCCGCCGCCTATCTGGACCCGTATTCGGAAGGCGGCGCATCGCTGCTGTTCCCCTTCGCGCTCATGATGGTCATCCTGATACTGCGTCCGCAGGGCTTGTTCGGCTGGAAACGCGTGGAGAGAATCTGACATGTACAGAGCCTGCGGTTCCTTCTCTGAGACCTATAACAACGACATGGCGTTGATCCGCACGCGATGGCAGTGGCTGGCGCTGGCATTGCTGATGGTCGCGCTGGTCTGGTATCCCTTCATCGCGCCGTCTGCCTGGGTGCGCTTCGCCACCATCACCGGGATCACCATCATCTCCGTGCTGGGCTTGCAGATACTGGTGGGGCTGGCGGGCCAGGTCAGCGTGGGGCAGTCCGCATTCATGGGAATCGGCGCTTATTTCTCGGCCATTGCGGCGATGAAGCTGAATTTGCCTTTTCCGATACCACTGCTGGTTGGCGCCAGCGGCGCGGCCATCGTGGGTATATTGTTCGGGCTGCCGGCGGCGCGCATCAAGGGCTTTTACCTGGCGTTGACCACGCTGGCCGTACAGTTTGTCTTCCAGTTTTCGGTGGTGCGGTTGCCGGAGTCATGGTTTGGTGGCGCGGCGGGAATCACGGTCGCCCCTCCTGTGATCTTCGGCGTAACGATCAAGTCCGCGCAGGGTTTCTATTTCATGACGCTGCCGTTTGCACTGATGGCGGTGTTCGCGGCGCTGTTCATCCTGCGCAGCCGAGTTGGGCGCGCACTGATATCGGTGCGCGACAACGACCTGGCCGCGGAGGTGACGGGCATCAACGTGATCTACTACAAGGTCGTAGCGTTCGGCATGGCGTCCTTTTTCGCCGGCCTCGCCGGTGGACTGCTGGCGTATGAAAACCAACTGGCCCATTTTGAGCAGTTCACCTTGTTCGAATCGATCTGGTACCTGGGCATGCTCATAGTTGGTGGCCTGGGCTCCGTCCTCGGGGCCGTTTTGGGTGCGACCGCTCTGCGCCTGGTGCAGGAATTGCTGACCCTGATGGGGCCCTGGCTGGCCGGTGTCCTTCCCGGAGCCCGCCTGGACATTGCCTACCCGATGGTCAACGTCGTTCTGGGCACGCTCATCATCGTGTTTCTCATCTACCAGCCAAGAGGCCTTGCACACCTGTACCGGCGCGGCGAACACTATGCGCGCGTCTGGCCATTCCCTTATTAGCCGATTCAACAATCCGGGAGAGATTTCATGACCCCATCTCGCACCGCGGAGCGTGTCAAAAAGCTCAAGATCGAACCGGTGGACGACACGCTGCTGCGTTTTCGTGCTTCGCTGGAGGACACCAGCCAGGACGATGCCGGCGGGGAGATCATCCATTCGCTGTCGATCGAGGGCACCATCTCCCTGCCCGATCTGGTGATACGCAGCATAGAGCCCCATGCGTCCCACCATCCTTATGCCGCGTGTGGTGCAAGTCTCGCGCCCGTGCGCAAGATGGTGGGCATTGCCATAGGCCCGGGCTTTCGCGCCAAGGTGCAGGACCTGATGGGCGGCACCAGCGGCTGCAGCCATTTTCTTGCGCTTGCAATCGATCTATCCGCGTCACATACGCTCTCGCTTTTCCTGCGCATGCGGGACGCCGCTGCATTTTCCAGCCGGAATGATCCCGACAACGCATGGATAGGTGCCGGGCTGAAGCTGGAGCCGCGTTTGGAGAACGCCTGCATAGCGCTGACAAGCGCTTCGCCGGTGATCATCCACGCGAAGCAGAAAGCGCATTGATTGCGCCCCTGCCAGACGGATCGGCCCATCTGGATCCGCAATAAATCGACTGGTCAGTGGCAACGATTAGGGTCCGGGTCAGGTAAAGTGGACGGACACGAGCCCGCATTAGAAGGCATCCGTTGAAATAGCCGCCTTCGGCAGTGTCAACAATACGGCACCAGTGCAAACCCTTAATTTTTTTCCCATGTAAGCACCGCGCACGCGCTTGCAAATGATTCATGCCGGAGTGAGTTTCGAGATCCTAACCATGGCGGGACAGCGTCGACTTGCCCCAAGAACTGAACTCGGCCCGCGAGTTGGAACACAATAACCTTCCATCATGCACACCCGCAGTCAAGCCACCGGGCCCACCAACCCGCCTTCAACGCGACGGCGGCTCCTGGTCGTCGCTGCTGCCTTTCAGGTCTGCCTTCTGGCGGTGGCCCTGCCTGCCATGGGGCAACAGGTGGTACAGCCCTACAGTCTGCCGGTTGACGAGGTCCGGCGATTTGCCGATGTCCTGCGGGCCGCGGTCAACGCCAACAGCCCCGAGAAAGTGGCGGGCGACATTGCCATCGGGGACGGCATGGTCACGGCGGCAGGTGTCTGCCAAGAACGGCAATGCGCCACGATGTCGCTCAGAGTGACGACAGTCGACATCCGCCGGCATTGACAACCCTCATTTTTTCACTGTTCCAGCATCAAGAATGCCTGCCAGGACGTCGACGATGGTAGACAATCCCCGTCTTCACAACACCATCGGCAGTTTCAGGCATGCGTTGGGCCAAGACAAGTTTGCGAAACAGCTTTTTCGGCTGGCTGGGTCATGACACGCCGGCCGCCCCGGCGGAGCGTGTCGAGGCAGTGCGAAAGGCCATGCTCGCGGCCTTGGAACAGTCCAGCGACGCGCAGTCCATCGCCTTGGAACGCAAGTTGCTCTTTGCCAAGGATATCGGTGAGTTGTGGTACGCCCGCCCCGACCTGATGAATGCCGTGGCAGCCCGCGTCGGCGAAACACTGGCCCGCGAGTGTCTTTCCGGCATCACCGCCCTGTTTGACGGCCTGCAACCTGGTGTTGGCGACTGAGCCAAGCCTCTGTCTGCGCTGTGTTCCAGCGATGCGTGGATTGACAGTGGGTTTGCCGGATGCCGTGAGGCACGTCCCTCATGGGCGGCTGCAAACCGCGGCCATGATCGATGCACTGACCGACGCTGGCTGTACGGCGCGCCAGGCGCTTGGGTAGCCGGAGCGCCCGGTCAAACGCCCTGACGCCATGGGCCCTGCAAAGTACAGCGTCTGCAGGGTGCGGTAACGCGCTTCCGGGCAGTGGTATTCGAGCAGGCTGCGGTAGGAGCGGTCGCCCTCCTGGTCGGTCTCCATCAGATCGTGCGGTGTCCAGACCCGCCGCAACCGATCGGCAATACACACGCATCGTCAGCGGGCGGCGCGCACCATGTTGCGCGCGATGACGATCTGCTGGATCTGGCTGGTGCCTTCGTACAGGCGGAACAGGCGGACGTCGCGGTAGAACCGCTCGATGCCGTAATCCGCCAGATAACCCGCTCCACCAAAAATCTGCACTGCCCGATCGGCGACCCGCCCGCACATCTCGGACGCAAACAACTTGCAGCACGAGGCCTCGGTCGACACGTTCTCGCCCGCATCGCGCCGGCGCGCGGCATCCAGCACCATGCAGTGCGCTGCGTACAGCTCGGCCTGGCTGTCGGCGAGCATCGCCTGCACCAGTTGGAACTCTGCAATCGGCTGGCCGAACTGCTTGCGGTCCATCGCATAACGCAGCGCGTCGTCCAGCATGCGCCGGGCCACGCCCACACACACCGCCGCAATATGGATTCGGCCTTTTTCCAGCACCTTCATCGCTGTCTTGAAGCCCCGGCCCTCGACGTGACCGATCAGGTTTTCCGCGGGCACACGGCAGTTGTCGAAAATGACGTCGCAGGTATGGGCACCGCGCTGGCCCATCTTCTTGTCGATCTTGCCCAGGCTGATGCCGGGCGAGCGCGCGTCGACGATAAAGGCGGACACACCACTGGCGCCCTTGTCGGCCGGGTTGGTACGCGCCATCAGCGTGAATATGCCGGCTTGCGGTGCATTGGTGATGTACCGCTTGGTGCCGTTCACGATGTAGTGGTCGCCCCGGTCATCGGTGTCCCGGATGGCCATCGTGCGCAGGGATGCCGCATCGGAGCCGGCATCGGGTTCGGTCAGGGCAAAAGACGAAATCAATTCACCACTGGCCAGGCGCGGCAGGTACTCGGCCTTTTGCTCCGGCGTGCCGTCCATCAGGATGCCCTGGGACCCGATACCCACCGTGGTGCCGAAGATCGACCGGAAGGCGGGTGATGTCTTGCCCATCTCGACCATCACCAGCACCTCCTCCTCCATCGTCAGTTCGAGGCCGCCGTAGGACTCCGGAATGGTCAGTCCGAACAGTCCGAGCTGCTTCATCTCGCTGATGATGGCGTCCGGGATGCGGTCGGTTTCGGACACCTCGTTCTCGGCTGGCACGAGGCGCTCGCGCACGAACCGGCTCACGCTGGCGAGCAAAGCGTTCAACGTTTCCTGGTCTCGAATCATCGACGGCTCCTTTTCGGGGTATGTTACCTTGGGCTGCGCCAGCACGCCTATGATCACGGTTTGGTGAAACTTGGCACGCAGGAGAATTCAATGGCATCCGGAAAAATATTGGTCGCCCAGGGCGGCGGCCCCACGGCAGTGATCAACCAGTCCATGGTGGGGGTGGCGCTGGAGGCGCGGCGACACCACAAGGTGGAGCTTGTCTATGGGGCGCGCCACGGGGTGCGGGGCATCGTGAACGAGGATTTCGTCGACCTGACGCAAGAGACCAGCCACAACCTCGAACTGGTCGCCGCCACCCCGTCCTCGGCGCTGGGCTCCACCCGCGACAAGCCAGACGCAAAGTACTGCCACGAGATTTTTGAGGTGCTGCGTCGCCACGAGATCGAGCACTTTTTCTACATCGGCGGCAACGACTCGTCCGACACGGTGCGCATCGTGAGCGAGGAGGCGCACAAGGCAGCCTACCCCCTGCGCTGCATCCACATTCCCAAGACCATCGACAACGACCTGGTGGGCAATGACCACACGCCAGGTTTCCCGTCCGCAGCGCGTTTCGTGGCGCAGGCGTTTGCCGGCGTCAACCTCGACAACGCCGCACTTCCCGGTGTGTACGTCGGTGTGGTGATGGGCCGCCATGCAGGTTTCCTGACGGCCGCTTCGGCGCTGGGCAAGAAGTTCCCCGACGACGGCCCCCACCTGATCTACCTGCCCGAACGCACCTTCGTGCTGGAGCAGTTCCTGGCCGATGTCAAAGCAACCTATGCCCGCTACGGACGTTGTGTGGTGGCGGTGTCCGAAGGCATCCACGACGCCGCCGGCGTACCCATGCTGGGCCTGCTGGCCAAGGAGCTGGAACAGGATGCGCACGGCAACGTCCAGCTCTCCGGCACCGGTGCCCTGGCCGACCTGCTGTGCGAGGAAATTCGCAGCAAGCTCGGCATCAAGCGCGTACGGGGCGACACCTTCGGGTACCTGCAGCGTTCGTTCATAGGCTGTGTGTCCGACGTGGACCAGCGTGAGGCGCGCGAGGTCGGCGAGAAGGCGGTTCAGTTTGCGATGTGGGGCACGCAGGACGGCTCGGTGGCGATCAAACGCACCGGTTTCTATTCGGTGGACTACGAACTGCTGCCACTCGCCGCTGTCGCCGGCAAGACCCGCGTGATGGACGAGGCTTTCATCTCCGACGACGGCACCGGCGTCACAGACGCCTTCCGGCTTTACCTGCGCCCCCTGCTCGGCTCCGGCATGCCGGATGCCTTCCGGCTGCGCGCTGCGCAGGTGCCAAAGATGGCGCGCTGATGTTCCTGGCATCCAAACTGCTCGCCTTTGCAGTCGAGCCGCTGTTCTGGGTGCTGGTCCTGCTGCTGGCCGGTCTGTTGCTGCTGCGGCGGCGCCCGCGCCTTGGCGCCGGCGTCGTCTGGTCCGCCTTCCTGTCCCTGCTGCTCAGCACGTGGCCACCGGTTCCGCTGATGTACCTGCACTATCTGGAGTCGCGTTATCCACAGCTCCCTGCCGACACCGACATGCGCCAGTTCGTCGGGGTGGTGCTGCTCGGTGGTGCGCTGTCTCGTTCGGAGTTGTGGGAGGATTCCGGTCAGATCGCGCTCAACGAAGCCGCAGAGCGCATGACCGCTGCGGTGGCCTTGGCACGCAAGCATCCCCATCTGAAAGTGCTGTTCACCGGAGGAATCGCGACGATCACGTCCAAAGGGCTGACGGAAGCCGTCCGCGCCAGGAAATTCTTCGATGAAATGGGTGTGGATTCTGCCCAGGTGCTGTACGAGGACCAGTCGCGCAACACGTTCGAGAACGCGCTGTTCAGCGCGACCGTCAAGGGCGTGAACAAGTCAGACCGCTGGTTGCTGCTGACCTCGGCCAGCCACATGCCGCGCTCGATGGGTGTGTTCCGCAAGCTTGGCTGGAACGTCACGCCCTACCCGGTGGACTACAACACCGCTGGTGATGTGGACTGGCTGGACATTTCTCCGCATTACGGCCCTCGTCTCTGGGCGGTTGCACTGCATGAGTTGCTGGGTTATGACGCCTACCGCTTGCTCGGCAAGCTCTGAGCAACATCGACGCGCTCAGCCCGCCAGGCGACTCACCAACACCTTGTCGATGCGCCGGCCGTCCAGGTCGACGATCTCGAAACACCAACCGGCGCAGTCGATCTTTTCTCCGGTGACAGGCAGGCGGCCAGTGACGGCCATCAGCAGGCCGGCCACGGTGTTGTAACGCCCACGGCTTTCGCCAGGGAGTTCCTCGATGTCCAGCCGTGCCTTGAATTCGCCCACCGGCATGGCGCCGTCCACCAACCAGGAGCCGTCGTCCCGCAGCGTGGCCCAGGCATCCACCTGGGCATGCGGCTGCAACTCGCCGGTGATGGCCTCCAGCAGATCGTTCGGTGTGATCAGGCCCTGCACCACGCCGTATTCGTCTACCACCAACACCATGCGGGTCGACTTGGCCCGGAATTGCTCCACCAGTTCCATGCCGCTGAGGGTCTCGGGCACGAACACAGCACTTTGCGCATGGGTTTCGATGCTGCCTTCGTTTGCGATGCCCAGGTGCAGCAACTGGCCGACGCTGATCTTGCCAACGACGTCATCGAGAGACCCCCGGCAAACCGGGTACCAGGAGTGGGTGCCGCGGTCACCGTCCTGGGCAACCTTGCGCAGGCAGTCGGTCACGGAGTCGGTCGCCTCCAGCCACTTGATGTCGGCCCGCGGCAGCATCATCGAGGTCAGGGGCCGGTCATCGAGCAGAAACACGTTTTGCACCATCTGGTGCTCGTGCTCCTCGATCAGACCGGCGTCCACCCCCTCCTCCAGGCTGGCGGCAATTTCTTCCTCGGTCACGGCCCGGTTGCCGGCGGTGTCGATGCGCAACAGCTTGAGCACACCCTGGGTGCACGCCGACAACAACCAGACAAACGGCTTGGCGCCCGTGGCGACCCAGGTCATTGGCCGCGCAACCAGCCGCGCCACAGGTTCCGGATAAAGTTGACCGATGCGTTTGGGAACCAGTTCGCCGAAGACGATGGTGGTGAAGGTGATGGCGGTCACCACAAGGCCAGTGGCAGTGAATGCCGCTGCGCGCTCCGACAACCCGAGGCCCTCGAGCCAGCCAGCCACCCCGGCACTGAAAGCCGCCTCGCCCACAATCGCGTTGAGCATGCCGATCGAGGTGATACCGACCTGCACGGAAGACAGGAACCGGGTCGGGTTGTCGAGCAGGTCGAGCGCCGCCCGCGCCCCCCTGTCGCCGGCCTCGGCCATGTTGAACAAGCGCACCTTGCGGCTGGCCGTCAGCGCGAGTTCCGACATTGCAAACGCGCCGTTGAGCAGCGTCAGCAACGCGATCAGCAATATGTCCATGGAACCGGGGGCAAAATCAACACCATGGCACTTTACCTGATTGGCGATATCCAGGGCTGCGACGACGCACTGCAGCACTTGCTGGACAAGATCGCGTTTTCACCAAGCCGCGACACCATGGTCGTGCTCGGCGACCTCGTGAACCGCGGGCCGGACTCACTGGCCGTGTTGCGGCGCATGGTGGCGCTGGGCAGTTCGGCGCGCTGCCTGCTGGGCAACCACGACCTGCATTTGCTGGCGGTGGCGCACGGTGCGCGCCCGCCCCACCGCAATGACACGCTGGCGCCGATCCTGGCAGCGCCGGAGCGCGGGGCATTGCTGGACTGGCTGCGCCGCCAGCACATGGCTCTGCTGGAAACGCTGCAAGGCCATACGCTGCTGATGGTGCATGCGGGTGTGATGCCGTCATGGACGGCGCAACAGACGCTGGCACTGGCGGGAGAAGTAGAACAGGTGCTGCGCGGCCCCGATCTGGCCCAATTCCTGGCGGTTATGTACGGCGACAAGCCGGCACGCTGGCGCGACGACCTGAGCGGCAACAAGCGCTTGCGCTGCATCGTCAACGTGCTCACGCGCATGCGTTTCTGCTCGCCGGACGGCGAGATGGATTTCGACACGAAAGAAGGGGCTGGGGCCGCCCCGAGTGGCTTTCTGCCCTGGTTCGACATTCCCGGGCGCAAGACCGCCGATTGCAGCGTTGCTTTCGGCCACTGGTCGACTCTGGGCTGGCTGGGCCGGCGCGATGTGTTGTCGCTCGACACCGGTTGCGTCTGGGGTGGGTCGCTGAGTGCGGCCCGCGTGCATGCGGACGTCGGCGGCTCGGCGTTTCCTTCCTGTGAACTGATTCAGGTGCCATGCACACAGGCCCAGGTACCGGGCCTTTGAACTGGCTGGCCGGTTCAAACGTGCGTGGTCTCAGGCGCGGATTCACGCACAGTTTCAGGCACCGGTTCAGGCAGCGGATCGGTCTTGAACAACGCTGCCACGCGCCGCTTGGGCTTGATGTTTGCTGAAATGCTGCGTGCCGGGCGTGCCACCGACGGCTCCCACGCGGGTGCGTTGTCTTGGCTGGCGCTCGGCGCTTCGTAGGGTTTGTCGAAAAACGGATCACGCGAGACAGGCTGCGGGCGCGCGTAATCGCGCCGGGGTGGCCGCTCGGCACGCTGCGTATCGCGCGGGCGCTCGCCTTCGGGACGGCCGCGCCCGGCGGATGGGCCGCGCGGCTCGTCGGGCACTTCATCGGCGGCGTACATGCGCCGCCCATCGTTGATGCGGCCCTGCTTGCGGATGTCGGGTGCGTCTTCCTCGAACTCGACCGGTTCGAGTTCGATCTTGGCCTTGAGCAGTTTTTCGAGGTCGGCCATCAGGCGACCATCGGACTTGGACACAAAACTGACCGCCAGCCCGGACGCCCCGGCGCGCCCGGTGCGGCCAATGCGGTGGATGTAGTCCTCGGCGTTGAAGGGAATGTCGAAGTTGAACACTGCCGGCACGTCCTTGATGTCCAGCCCGCGGGCCGCCACATCGGTGCACACCAGCAGATCCACTTCACCCTTCTTGAACGAGTCGAGCGCCTTGAGCCGCTCGTCCTGGCTCTTGTCGCCGTGCAGGGCCGTGGTATTGAGGCCTTCACGCTCGAGTGAACGCGCCAGCCGGGCGCAGCCCAGTTTGCTGTTCACGAACACAAATGCCTGCTTCATGCCGCGCTGGCGCAGGATCTGGTGCAACGCGTGGCGCTTGTCTTCGTCGGCCACGCTGTAGAAATGCTGCTCGACGGTGCTGGCGGTGGCGTTCGGGCGCGCCACTTCGATCGTCACGGGGTCTTGCAGATAGCTGTTGGCCAGGCGCCGGATCTCCGGGGAGAAAGTGGCAGAGAACAACAAGGTGGTGCGTTGCTTGGGCAGGAAACTCAGGATGCGCTGCAGGTCGGGCAGAAAACCGATGTCGAGCATGCGGTCGGCCTCGTCGAGCACCACATACTCGACCTGGTTGAGCACTGCGTTCTTGGCCTCTATGTGGTCCAGCAAGCGCCCTGGCGTGGCAACCAGGATCTCGACGCCGCGTTTGAGCTCGAGGGTCTGGGGTTTCATGTCCATGCCACCGAACACCACCGTGCAGCGCAACTGGGTGTGTTTGGCATACGACTTGATTGACTGCGCCACCTGGTCGGCCAGCTCGCGTGTGGGCAACAAAACCAGCGCACGCACGGGATGGCGGGCGGGCGAGGTCGAGGTGTTCTCGTGGGCCAGCATGCGTTGCAGCAACGGCAAAGAAAACGCCGCTGTCTTGCCGGTGCCGGTCTGGGCGGCGCCCATCACGTCGCGCCCCTGCAAGACCACGGGAATCGCCTGCGCCTGGATCGGCGTCATGGACTCGTAGCCCAGTTCGGCTACGGCCCGCGCCAGGGGCGCTGCAAGCTGGAGTTGGGAAAAAGCGTCAATGCGCTCGGGAACAATCGGTGTGGTTACGGCGTCGCTCATCAGTACCTGCGGGAGGATTTGCCACCGGGCCTGTTTTGGGCGCCGGAGCGGGTGGAGCCCCAAGAATCGGGCAAACCGACATTATCCTCCTATAAGTTCCTGGCCGAAAACGCAGGCCTTTGCGAAGTCGCCGGGGCAATAGAACCGGCCCATGGCGGTCTGCCCGGTGCCACAGGCGGTGGGTGTGGCACCCCGAAACAACAGCAGGCGGCCCTCCACGTTGTCCGATGCGCGGTTGCTTTCGCACCTCATGCTTGCGCCCTTTCATAACCATGGCCACGGTTCGCGGTAAATTAGGGGCATGTTCGCCCTGCGCCCCACAGTCCTCCTGACCGGCTTCGAACCGTTCGACAACGCGGACACCAACCCGAGTTGGCTCGCTGCCCGCGCGCTGCACGGGTGCCAGATCGTGCGCCACCGCATCGTGGCGGCCCAATTGCCGACCGCATTCAACGCCTCGGCGCAACAACTGGCAGGCCTGGTAGCGCTGCACCGCCCGGCCCTGGTCCTGTGCCTGGGCCTGGCGGCCGGTCGCACGGCAATCTCCCTGGAGCGTGTGGCGATCAACGTGAACGACGCACGCATCCCTGACAACGCTGGCGAGCAACCGGTGGACACCCCGGTCGTGCCGGACGGGCCAGACGCCTATTTCACCCGCATGCCGGTGAAGGCCATGCTGCTGGCAATTCGCGGCACCGGGGTTGACGGTGAACTGTCCAACACCGCCGGCACCTTTGTCTGCAACCACGTGTTCTACGCCCTGATGCACTTGCTGGCCACCCGGCGTGGCCACAAACAGACACGGGGTGGCTTCATCCACCTGCCCTGCCTGCCGGAGCAGACCGCCGCGCAAGGTGTGGGTGCAGGCATGGCGCTGGACGATATGGTGCTGGGGCTGAAGGCGGCCATCCGCGCCGCCCTGGAACACACGGGCAAAGGTGACATCGCGCTGGCGGCCGGAACGACACACTGAGGCACTGGGCGCGAACGCCGCGCCCGAGCCCGTGGGCGGATGAATGCGAAGACCCTCAGGCCCTGGGCAAGGTGACTCCGCGTTGCCCCTGGTACTTGCCGCCGCGGTCCTTGTAGCTGGTCTCGCAGACCTCGTCGCTCTCGAAGAACAACACCTGGGCGCAGCCTTCACCGGCGTAGATCTTGGCCGGCAAAGGGGTGGTGTTGCTGAATTCGAGTGTCACGAAACCCTCCCACTCGGGCTCGAAGGGGGTGACGTTGACGATGATGCCGCAGCGTGCATAGGTGCTCTTGCCCAGGCAGATCGTGAGTACGTTGCGCGGAATGCGAAAGTATTCCAGGGTGCGGGCCAGCGCAAAACTGTTGGGCGGGATGATGCAGACATCGTCGTTGAAATCCACAAAACTCTTTTCGTCGAAGTTCTTCGGGTCGACGACGGTGCTGTGGATGTTGGTGAAGACCTTGAACTCGGGCGCGCAGCGGATGTCGTAACCATAACTGCTGGTGCCGTAGCTGATGATCTTGTGGCCATCGCGCTGGCGCACCTGGCCCGGCTCGAACGGTTCGATCATGCCGGTGGTCTCGGCCATGCGGCGGATCCATTTGTCGCTCTTGATTGTCATGTGCGTGCGCCTTCGGAGAGTGATTGCCCCTGGCCGCGATTGTAGGCAGGGCCCCACCCGATGGCGGGTTGTGGCATTCAGGACATGCCGGCAATCACCGTGCGCTCCACCAGACGGTCATCACCCAGCACGATCATGGCGAACAGCAGTTCATCAAGGCTGGCAGCGGCGGCGGTGCGGCGCTCCACCAATGGCGTGCAGCGCGGATTGAGCACCACGAAATCCGCCTCGCACCCGACCTGCAGGTTGCCCACCACACCGTCCAGGCCCAGCGCGGCGGCGGCGCCGGCCGTGTGTTGCCACCACAGGTGTTGCGGCGTCAGGCTCAGGCCGGCCTTGGTCTGGCCCTCACGCCCGACGTAGTAGGCCGCCAGCATGGTGTGAAAGGGCGACAGCGACGTGCCACCGCCGACGTCGCTGGCCAGCCCGTAGCGGAAACCCACGCGGTCGGCACCCGCGTAATCAAAGAAGCCGCTGCCCAGGAACAGGTTGCTGGTAGGGCTGACGGCCGCCGCAGCGCCGGTGGCGCGCATCAGGGCGCGGTCCTCGTCGTCAAAGTGGATGCAATGCGCATAGACGGCACGGGCGCGCATCAGGCCGAAGTCGTCGTACACCGCCAGGTAGGAGCGCGACGCCGGGAACAACTCGCGCGCCCAGCGGATTTCGTCCATGTTCTCCGCCACATGGGACTGGATCCACACGTCGGGGTACCGCGCCGCCAACTCGCCTGCGCCGCGCAGCTGGCCCTCGCTGCTCGTCGGTGCGAAGCGGGGCGTGATCGCGTACCCAAGCCGTCCCTTGCCGTGCCAGCGCTGGATCAGGCTTTCGGTGTCGACCAGGCTCTGTTCGGTCTGGTCCCGAACGCCATCGGGCGAATTGCGGTCCTGCAGCACCTTGCCAGTGACCATGCGCAGGCCCCGCGCGGCCGATGCGGCAAACAGCGCATCGACCGAAGCCGGGTGGGAACTTGCAAATGCCAGCGCGGTCGTCACCCCGTTGCGCAGCAGTTCCTGCAGGAAGAACTCCGCCGTCTGCACGCAGTGCACCGGGTCGGCAAACCGGCCCTCCTGCGGGAAGGTGTAGTTCTCCAGCCAGGGCAACAAACCACTGGCCGGAGAACCGATGACATCGATCTGCGGATAGTGCACATGCAGGTCCACGAATCCCGGCGCGATGATGCGGCCGTTCAGGTGCTCAATCGGCACTCCCTCGAAATGATCGGCCAGCGCGGTAAACGGCCCCACGGCCTGCACCACATGCCGCCCGGTGGCATCCGGCCCCACCGCCAGCAAGCCGTCCTGCTCAAAGAGGGCCTGGCCATCGGAGCCAAAACGCAGGATCGCAGCGCGGTAACACTTCATGGGGTCAGAGCTTATCCAAGAAACCTGGTGCGTGTGGTGTCATGGCAACTTGCCCTGCACCCCCTCCGCCAGCCACTGCATATCCAGGATCTGCGGATCCGTCAGCGTCTTGCCGGCTGCGATGACTTCGCGACCGGTGTTGTCGCGCACCGCCTGCCGCGCGTGGAACGGGTGCAGGCGCCCGGCGGCGATGTCCTTTTGCCGGGCCAGCACTTCCTGCTGCACCTGCACCGGCACCTGGGGACCGAAATCCCCCACCCGGACCATGCCCTCCCTCACGCCGCCCCACACGCTGCCCGGTTTCCAGCTGCCATCGCGCACGGCACGCGCACGGCGGGTGTAGTAGTCGCCCCAGTCATGGGTCACGGCGATGATCTGGGCCTGCGGTGCCACGGCGCGCATGTCGGAGTGGTAGGCCACTGCCATCTTGCCGCGCTCCTGCGCCGCCACCATGACCGCATTGGAGCCGGTATGGAAAGCCAGCACATCCGCGTCCTGGTTGAGCAATGTCATCGCCGCATCGCGCTCACGCGCCGGGTCGAACCAAGTGCCGAGCCAGACCACCTTGACCTGCGCCTTCGCGTTCACCGAGCGCATGCCCAGTGCAAACGCGTTGATGCCCTGCAGCACCTCGGGGATGGGGAAACCGGCCACATACCCGGCCATGCCGGTGCGTGTCATGCGCCCGGCTGCCACGCCCGCCAGGTAACGCCCTTCGTAATACCGCGCATTGGCCACCGCCACGTTGGCGGCTGTCTTGTAACCGGTGATGGATTCGAAACGCACGCCGGGGAAGTCTTTCGCCACCCGGAGCGTGGGTTCCATATAGCCAAAACTGGGCGTGAAGATCAACTGGTGCCCCTGCTGCGCCAGATCGCGGATCACACGTTCCGCGTCGGGGCCTTCGGCCACGTTCTCCACATAGGTGCTTTGCACGACCGGCGCCGACCCAGGCTTGCCGCCGCCGTTCAGCGCACGCTCCATGGCCAGACGGCCCTGGTCGTGCTGGCGCACCCACCCGGCGTCGGTCAGCGGGGTGACGTACACAAATCCGACCTTGAGCGGCGGTTTGTCGGCGGAAAAGACGGGGGAAAAACAACAGGCGGCCGCAAGCGCGGCTACGAGGTTTTTGTACATGGTGGTCCTCTACATGGCTCCGAAATACGGGAATCAGGCTGTGCCGGAGCAGCGCGGCCTGGGCCGGATTTTAGCCGTGGACTCGCAGGCACACCCTGCGGCCCTGGCAGGCGACGCCGCTGTCAACCAGGTCAGCGGCCAGCTCTACAACCTGACACCCGCACTGTCGCGCAGCGTGAGTCGCATTTGCAGGCCCACCGGCGCCATCGCAAACATGAGGCGCTCGGCCGGCTCACGGCCATCGGCCGTGCCGACGAATGAGACGTCGAAACGCGCCAGCAATGTCAGCAGCACCATCTTCATTTCCTGCAGCGCAAGGTAACGGCCCGGACACATGCGCGGCCCGGCGCCAAAGGGCATCGAGATGCGTTTGGCCGACGCCGCCGACAGGCCACTCTCGCCAAGCCAGCGTTCGGGTTTGAAGGCCCGGCCTTCTGGCACAAAGGCGTCGTCGACGCTGTCGTGGCGCATCAGGCTGATGACCACACTGCCGGCGGGCACAGCCACGTCGCCCACCGCAGTGTCCGTCAGCGCCTGCAACGGCAGTTGCGGCGCCACGGGTTTGAGGCGCATGGTCTCGTTCATGCAGGCTTCGATGTATTCCAGCCGGGACAGATGCTCCAGCGTCACAGCCGCACTGTCAGCCAGCACCGAACGCGCCTCGGCCGTGGCGCGTGCCAGGGCGCCCGGGTGCTCGTGCAGCAACCAGATACACCAGGCCAGCGTATTGGCGGTGGTGTCCTCACCAGCCAGCAGCATGGTGAGCACGTTGCCTGCCACCTGGTCATCGTCAATGCCGCTTCCAGGCGCGTCGGCGGCAGCGACCATGGCCTCCAGCAGGCTCTGTGGCGCGCTGCGGCGCGCAGGGTCGGCCGCAAGCCGCAGGCGGGCTGTCATGATGAATCCATCGATGGCCGCATTTACCGCCACCATGGCACGGTCCAGCGCCCGGTCAGAGGGCAGCTTGAAGTAGCGCCAGTACGGCAAGGCGCTGATCATGCGGGTGAACAGCTTGGGAAAGATCTTGTCCAGATGCTGCTGGATGATGTCTTCGTCGGATTCCAGCGTATTGA
The DNA here is from genome assembly GCA_945861785.1 of Rhodoferax sp. OV413. Taxonomy (GTDB): domain Bacteria; phylum Pseudomonadota; class Gammaproteobacteria; order Burkholderiales; family Burkholderiaceae_C; genus CAISIP01. Next base: position 88,639 of record CAMAWD010000005.1, read on the forward strand.
CGTCGGTGCCAAAGGCCAACCCAGCGATGGCGTCGACCGTGAAACGCATCAGGTCGGCCTGCAGATCGATGACGGTGTTGGCATTCGCCGCCCGCGACCAGCGACCGGCCAGGCGCTCGGCGCACTTCACCAGCGACGGGTAGTAGGCCTTGACGTGGCCCGGGTCGAAGGCCGCCATCACCATGCGACGCTGGCGTTGCCAGACTTCCCCATTGACCCCGAACAGACCGGACTTGATGCCGATCTCGAGGCCGATCGCCTCCAGCCGCTCCGTGCGCCGGAAGCCACCCGGGCGGTCGCGCAGGGTCGACGCCACCGCTTCATGGTCGGCAACTACGAGTATCAGACGGTTGCCCAGGCGAATCTGGAAATAACGCCCGTACTCGCGCGCCCAGCGGCCAAGCTGCAGATGCAACTGCGCCGGTTTGATCTGAGGCAGGTTGCCCAGCAAGGGCCATCGTTTGGGGCCGGGCAGATCGGCGATGTTGCGCAGCGCCTTGCCGGTTGTGGGGCTACTTGACAACCTGGGCGCCGGTTCGGGGGGCGAGGTGATGCTTGGCATGGGACTCCTACTACAGACAGGTGCCGAATAACTGCAAGGGTATACCACCGCCACGAAATTGTGACCAACCGGCCAGCCACGGCAGCAGCCCTTGCCACGTTCGACGTTAGGCCTTTCGTTGTCTGAACGCGGGCATAGACTCAGCGCGACACAAGGCCTGAGACTACGTGCATGGTCACGATGCAGTAATAGTCGCCCGACGCAGAAGCTTCTTCAATCATGGGAACGACTGCATTCAGGCGGTTTGCTGGCAGTGCGCCTTCAGCGACCAGCGCAGCCACTGCCGGTTCCAGTTGAAGCCCGTACATGCGAATCGTTGCGAAATCCGTGATGACTGCTGTCACGGGCAGGTAGCGCGGGCATGTTCCAGATACTGTGACTCGTGCAGGAGCTCAGCGCGAGCAGCCGAGTCGGCACGCAGTGGTTTCACTGCATGAGTCGGGTTGCTTCGGCGATCACTTCATCCGCGTCGTACAGCGTTGCTTCGCCCCGTTCGTAGGCTGCGGTACGACTGCGAATCTCCACACGCCACGCTTCCTAGACTCCCGGATCTACCGGCTCGTCGAGCGACTCGCGCAGCAGCTCCACCAGTCGGGTTCTGTCTTGTGTCGAGAGAGCCTTGCCACGTTCAACAAGCTCTGATACACGGTCAGCCATCGTTCACCTCCAGTAGGGTAGTTGATTCTAAGCAGCCAACTGCGACAGCGGGTCCTTGGAACACCCAATCGGGATAAGAAGAAGCCTCACGGCCCCCCTCTCAAAACACTGGACATACGGGTCACGTGTTCGGCGGCCGGAGCGCACTGGATTGCGGGTCGGGCCCGCAATGACACCAGATGAGGTCCGCATTTGAGACCTGCCCCTGCGATCCCGCTTTTCGGTTCCCAGTGTGTGCTTGTGGTACCGGCTGTTTGTTGGGAACTAACCCGAAGGTGGTTGCACGCAGGCCAGCCCGGCTTCAGCTGAACGTCTCAAATGTGTACTGCAATCGATCCTGGTAGCGCCGGCGCAGACCAGAGTCAATGAAACTGGCCTCGAAACTGTTGTGGGCCAGTTGCCAGGCCTGCTGCGCCGACAACCCGAGTGCGGCAAAGGTCTGTGCGAAGTTCTCGTTGATGTAGCCGCCAAAGTAGGCCGGGTCGTCCGAGTTGACCGTCGCCACGATGCCGGCGTCCAGCAACCGGCCCAGGTTGTGCTGCGCCAACGTGGGAAATACGCACAGTTTCAGGTTGGACAGCGGGCACACCGTGAGCGGAATGCGGTCCTGCACCAACCGCTGCATCAGCGCGGGGTCGTTCATGGCCTGCACGCCGTGGTCGATGCGTTCTACCTTGAGCACGTCCAGCGCGCTCCAGATATACGCGGGCGGGCCTTCCTCACCGGCATGCGCGACCAGCCGGAACCCCAGTTCCCGGCAGCGCGCAAACACGCGGGCGAATTTTTCCGGTGGATGGCCCAGTTCGCTGGACGCCAGGCCGATACCCACCAACTTCTCGCGGTAGGGCATGGCCTGCTCCAGGCATTCGAAGGCGGCCTGTTCGTTGAGATGGCGCAGGAAGCACAGGATCAGCGAGGCCGACATTCCGAACTCGGCGGCGGCGTCGACACACGCCCGGTGCAGACCGCGGATCACCACGCCGGCATCGGTGCCGTGCCCGGTGTGGGTTTGCGTGTCAAAGAAGATTTCGGCGTGCAACACGTTGTCGGCATGGGCCCGCACCAGGTAGGCACGGGCCATGTCGTAGAAGTCCTGCTCGGTGCGCAGCACCTGGGTGCCTGCGTGGTAGATGTCCAGGAAGCTCTGCAGGTTGTCGAACACGTAGGCGCGGCGCAGCGCATCAACATCCGGGTACGGAAAATCCATCCGGTTGCGCGCGGCCAGCGCGAAGATGAGTTCGGGCTCCAGAGAGCCCTCGATGTGCATGTGCAACTCTGCCTTGGGCATGGCCCGCAGCAAAGCGTGCAGCCGGTCGGCGGCGATCGGTTTGACTTTCATTGATTGCTCCTCTGCATAATCGATGTCGGGAGTCAGGGGATGGAGACGCCATTTTGACAATCACGCTCTTTGTAGCCGTGTGCCATTGTTTTTCCCTTTGACATGCATGCACTGTTTCGGACTTCCCCCCTAAAACAGGCGCGGATCAAACCGGAAAGGGTAACGCTCCACGGTGAGCACAATCCTGCGGTAGTCAGGATGCGCCGGATTGATCAGCAGGTTCATCTCTGAAGGCTCAATCGAGGACGGCACCCACAGCCCCAGGCTGGACAAGGATGCGAGCCAGGACAAGCCAATGCCTTGCGTTGCCGCCTCGCTGCTTTGCCAGTCGGCAGGCAGACCCCAATCACTCACCGCCATGAGGGGGCTGTCACCCGGGATTTCCAGTTGCATCAAGGCCTGATTTTTCGGGTTGGCCCCATTGCAGTGGACGCGTTTTTCCAACTGGCACAGGGCACGGTTGGATGCCGCATAAACCACCTGTTGCGCCCCTCTGGCATGCCAGCGGCTATTGCCCAAGGTCGAGCCGAAACCCAGCGCGGAAAGAATGGCGGACGAGGCCAGTGCCGGGTTATCGCAAAATCCGATTCGCCAGACCGTGGTCAAACCACACCGCCATACCGGACAGCGATCAGTATGTCTTTCACGCGTTGTGCCCCAAAACTGGTTTTGGCCGACTCCAGCGGGCTATCGCCATCGAGCATTGGGTGCGTTCGGCGCAGCCAATCCGATGCTTCGTCGTCGGTCTCAAAGGTGTCGGCTGCCATCTGACCGAGTTCGAGCAAACGCAACACACTTTCAGCCGAGTGGATGGGCAACAGTTGCCCTTTGGCCACCCGACGGTTGGCAGTGCTTCGGTCCAGATCAAGGTACTCGGCGACCACCGCTTTGCCAAGGCCAAGATAGGTGCCAAGCGGGCCGATGGCTTGACTGGAAATGCCCCGCCTGAGCAGTTTGCAAGCCCCCACGCTGGAGAGGCCCGCCAGCCGTGGACCCACCATAACGCGTGTTGGTGCCGGTGGCGACTGGCCCTGTTCTGGCGCGTCCAGCATCGCCCAAAGGGCTGCGAGCGCAGCACTGCGACTTGAGGACTTGGCAGAGATGGTTTGTGTTTTCATGGCGCAATTACATCACTACAACGAGGCAATTGCAACAATTTGGGAGTAAGCACACTTTGCAAACACCTGCTGAAGAGGGCCCGGAAATATCGACCAGCTCGCGGGAGGACCTGCACCTCCAAAAGTGCGCCCATGCTGGGCGCACCAACACAAAGGGCCGCCTGCGGGCGACCCTTGTTAGTTTTGCATCAAGCAGCGCCTTACTTGCCGCCGGGAATCTTTCCTTCGACGCCCTTGACGTAGAAATTGACACCGCTCAGGAACTTGTCGTCGGCCACCGCATCCTTGGCCAGGATCTGCTTGCCGTCCTGCCCCAGGATCGGGCCCTTCCAGATGTTGTAGGTGCCAGCCTTCAGGCCGGCCTTGATCTCGTCGATACGGGCCTTGGTCTCGGCCGGCACATCTTCGGCGATCGACACCATGTCGATGGCGCCTTCCTTGTGGCCCCACCAGATACCGGTGCCGCCCTTCCAGTTGCCGTCCAGTGCGTCCTTGGTGGTCTTGATGTAGTACGGCGCCCAGTTGATGATGGCCGAACCCAGGTGCGCCTTGGGGCCATAGGCGGTCATGTCCGAATCCCAGCCGAACGCGCGCTTGCCCTTGTCCTGCGCAGTCTTGAGCACGGCCGGCGAGTCGGTGTTCTGGAACAACACGTCGGCGCCGCCATTGATCAGCGAGGTGGCGGCTTCGGTTTCCTTGGGCGGGCTGAACCACTCGTTGACCCATACCACCTTGGTCTTGATCTTCGGGTTGCTGGATTGCGCGCCCAGCGTGAAGCTGTTGATGTTGCGGATCACCTCGGGGATTGGCACCGAAGCCACCACACCCAGCGTGTTGGTCTTGGTCATCTTGCCGGCGATCACACCGGCCATGTAGGCGCCCTCATACGTGCGGCTGTCGTAGGTGCGCATGTTCTCGGCCTGCTTGTAGCCGGTGGCGTGTTCAAACATCACGCCCTTGGTGTCGGCGGCCACCTTGAGCATCGGCTCCATGTAGCCAAAGGTGGTGCCGAAGATCAGCTTGTTGCCCTGGCCGGCCATGTCGCGGATAACGCGCTCGGCATCGGCAGACTCAGGCACGTTCTCGACCATGGATGTGGCGATCTTGTCGCCATATTCCTTCTCGAGCGCCTTGCGCGCAGTGTCGTGCGCGAAAGTCCAGCCTCCATCACCCACCGGGCCGACATAGGCGAATGCGATCTTGAGCGGCTCGGCCTTGGGTGGCGCGGAAGCCGCAGCCACTGGTGCCGACGCTGCCGGCGCTGCCGCAGCAGGTTTGGCCTCTTCTTTCTTGCCGCAGCCTGCGAGCACCGCGGCTGCGATTGCCGACAGCGCGGCAAGCTTGAAAAGTGATCGTTTATTCAAATCCGTCATGGGAGTCCTTCAGTTCGGGGTTGCAAAACAAATAGCTTTGGCGCAAATGACGCATGTGCCAGGCTGGGGTGGGTCGCCAAAAAAACACCCATTATGAGCCGGGATAAAAGGGTTTGCCAATCGATGCGGGCATGTTGATCCGTATCCATTGCGGGTTGCGTGAAATCAGGGCCAGCACGACGATGGTAGCCACATAGGGCAGCATGGTGAGGAACTGGCTGGGAACTTCGACACCCACACCTTGCAGGTGGAATTGCAGCATGGTGACGCCGCCAAACAGGTAGGCGCCGAGCAGCACGCGCGCCGGGCGCCAGGTGGCAAAGGTGGTAAGGGCCAGCGCAATCCAGCCCTTGCCCGACACCATGCCCTCGACCCACAACGGGGTATAGATGATGGACAGGTAGGCGCCCGCCAGGCCACACAAGGCGCCGCCTGCGACCACCGCCAGCAGGCGGATCAGGCGCACCGGATAACCCAGCGCATGGGCCGACTCCGGGCTTTCACCCACGCTTCGCATCACCAGCCCACTGCGGGTGCGGTACATGAACCAGATCAGCACCAGGGCCAGCAGCACGGTGATGTAGACCAGCGGATGGTGGCGGAACAGGGCCGGGCCCACCAGGGGAATGTCGGCCAGCCCAGGTATGCCGAAACTGGGGCGTTCAGGGATCTTGGCCTGGACGTAACCGGTGCCGACGAAGGCCGAAAAACCGGTGCCGAACAACGTAAGCGCCAGGCCTGTGGCGAACTGGTTGGTGTTGAGCCAGATCACCAGCAGGCCGAACAAAGCCGCCAGGAAGGCGCCGACCGCCATGCCAGCCGCAAAGCCGAGCCAGTCGTTGCCGGTATGTACGACGCAGGCAAAGCCTGCGACTGCCGCACACAACATCATGCCTTCGGCGCCCAGGTTGACGATGCCGACCTTCTCGTTGATGAGAAGGCCCAGGGATGCCAGGGCCAGCACGGTGCCGGCATTGAGTGTGGCTGCGATCAACAGCGAATAGGACTCCATCATTTGCTCCCGGAGCGGCCCACCCGGAGCCGGTAATTCACGAGGGTGTCGCAGGCAAGCAGGCTGAACAGCAGCAGCCCCTGGAAGACACCGGTCAGCGACTTGGTGAGGCCGAGGCGCGATTGCGCCATCTCGCCACCGATGTAGAACATGCTCATCAGGATGGCCGAAAACACCATACCGACCGGGTGCAACCGCCCCACGTAGGCAACGATGATGGCCGCGAACCCATAACCCGCCGGCACGTAGGCGGTCAGCTGCCCGATCGGCCCGGCCACCTCGAGCGCGCCGGCCAGGCCGGCCGCGCCACCGGAGATCAGCAGCGCGGTCCACAAGGCCTGGCGCGACGAAAAACCGGCGTAACGCGCGGCGGCCGGCGCCAACCCGCCAACCTGCTGCGCAAAGCCGGCCCGGGTGCGAAACAGGAACACCCAGATGGCACCCACGCCAAGCACCGCAAGCACCACGCCGATGCTCATTCGCGAGCCCTCGAACAGGCGCGGAATCCGGGTCGCGGCATCGAAGGTCCTGGTCTGCGGAAAGTTGAAACCCTGGGGGTCTTTCCAGGGGCCGCCGACCAGGTAACTGAGCAGTTGCACGGCCACATACACCAGCATCAGGCTGACCAGAATTTCGTTCGCGTTGAACCTGTCGCGCAACAGTGCCGTCACTGCCGCCCAGGCCATGCCACCGACGATGCCCGCCAGCACCACGGGTATGACGATCCACGCGCCGGTGCCCTTGTCGGCGAGCAGCGCCACGCCCCCTGCGAAGATCGCGCCGATGATGTACTGGCCCTCAGCCCCGATGTTCCACACGTTCGAGCGAAAACACACCGCCAGGCCGAGCGCGATGATCAGCAGCGGCGTGGCCTTGACCATCAGCTCTCCCAGCGCGTAACCGTTGCGGATCGGTTGCCAGAAAAACATTTCCAGCCCGCGGATCGGGTCCTTTCCCAGGGCGACAAACAACATGACGCCGATCACGACCGTGACCACCAGCGCCAGCAGCGGCGAGCCATAACTCCAGAAGGCCGAGGGCTGCGCGCGCGCTTCGAGCTTAAGCATGGGATGCCTCCGGCTGCTGGCCCAGATGGGCCTGGACTTCCTCGTGCCACAAGCCGCTCATCCACTCGCCGATACGCTCGATGGTGGCGTCGGCGATCGGAACCGAAGGCGACAGCCGTCCCTTGGCAATCACGTGCAGACGGTCGCTCAACTCGAACAATTCGTCGAGTTCCTCGCTCACTACCAGCACCGCACACCCCTTGTCGCGCAGTGCCAGGATCTCGCCGCGTATCTGTGCTGCGGCGCCGACGTCCACGCCCCAGGTTGGCTGCGACACGATGAGCAGCCGGGGGTTGGCGTCGATCTCGCGCCCGACGATGAATTTCTGAAGGTTGCCGCCGGACAGGGAACGCGCCGCCGAGTCCGGCCCGCCGGCCTTGACGTTGAAGCGCCGGATGATCCCGGCCGCCTGCGCCTGAAGCGTCTTGACCTTGATCCAGCCGGATCTTCTGGACAGGGCCTCGCTGCGCGTCAGGAGCAGGTTGTGCGCCAGGCCCAGCGTGGGAACCGCACCCCGCCCGAGCCGTTCCTCGGGCACAAAATGCAGGCCGAGCTTGCGCCGCTTCCCCGGGTGCGCGCCAGACACATCGGCGTCGCCCAGCCGGATCGATCCAGCTGCCGCCCGGCAGTCTTCCCCGGACAACGCGTACAGCAATTCGCGCTGTCCATTGCCCGAAACACCGGCGATACCGACCACCTCGCCGGCGCACACCTGCAGCGACACGCCCTGCAAGTCAACGCCGAACTGGTCCTCGCGCGCCAGTTGCAGGTCGCGCACCTGCAGCACGGGGGCGCCCGGGGTCTGGGCACGGTGCATGAGTTGCGGCGGTTCGACGCCGATCATGAGCCTCGAGAGCGAGGCATTGGACTCGTCGGCCGGTTTGCAGACACCGGTGACCTTGCCACCACGCAGCACCGTGCAGGCGGTGCACAGTTCGCGGATCTCGTGCAATTTGTGGCTGATGTACAGGATGCTGCAGCCCTCGGATGCGAGTTTGCGCAGCACTACAAACAGCTTCTCGACCGCCTGGGGTGTCAGCACCGAGGTCGGTTCGTCGAGGATCAGCAGCTTGGGGTTGGTCAGCAAGGCGCGGATGATTTCCACGCGCTGCATCTCACCCACACTCAGGGTGTGGACCGGTCGTGCCGGGTCGATGTCCAGGCCGTATTCCTGGGCCTTCGCCGTGATGCTGTGCGTGACCTCGTCGAGCGTCAGCGTCTTGGCCAGGCCCAGCCACACGTTCTCGGCCACCGTGATGGTGTCGAACAGGCTGAAGTGCTGGAACACCATGCTGATGCCCATCGCCCGCGCCTCCTGCGGGTTGCGGATATGCACCGGGGCGCCGTTGAACATGACGCTGCCGGCGTCGGGCTTGACCGAACCGTAGATGATCTTCATCAGCGTGGACTTGCCAGCCCCGTTTTCGCCCAGCACCGCATGGGTCTCGCCGGGCAGGACGGTGAGCGACACGTCGCTGTTGGCCACCACGGCGGGGTAACGCTTGGTGATGCCGGACAGGTGCAGTCGGGGGATGGTCATGCTGGGGCGTCTCTTCGTTTTTGTGGGTGGCTGCGCGGGCGGGTTGGTGGCGAGGGGCGGGCCGTCAGCGATTTTTCGCCGCAACACTTGCGGGATCGTCTAGCAACTTTGATGCCACAGCCTTGACCCGCTTGCGCAACCAGCGCGCCGATGCCCAAGCATGCGTGCGCTCGTGCCAGAGCTGGATGTAGCGCATGCGCGCAAACCCGACCGGCCATGGACGACCGATGGCGGCTCGTGAAACGCTGCGTTCGGTCAACACGGTGTGCAGGACCCTGATCAAATGAAGGTCGATCTTGTCGAAGATTGTGGGGTCTCTCATACCGGCAAGGACATTGGACGCATATGCTAGCGTGTATGTTGGCGGCGGACCACCTGTTTTACCCTAGCGCCTGAAGGCAGCTATCTCTGCAAGGACACCATGGCATGAAGCCCCAGGAAATCCGATTCATCCGGCGCGGACAAACCGTCACGCTCCACGACGTGCCCCCCGACCGCACCCTGCTCGATGTCCTGCGCGAGGATCTGGCCTGCACCGGCACCAAGGAGGGCTGCGGCGAAGGCGACTGCGGCGCATGTACCGTGGTGCTGGGCGAAGCCCAGGGCGACACCGTCCGTTACCGGGCTGTCAACAGCTGCATCCGCCTGGCCCATTCCGTCGACGGGATGGCCCTGTGGACCGTCGAGGACCTCGCAGGCACAGAGGGTGGCCTGCACCCGGCGCAAGAGGCCATGGTGCAGTGCCATGGGTCCCAATGCGGCTTTTGCACCCCGGGTTTTGTCATGAGCCTGTTCGCCATGTACCAGGGCCGGGTCTGCCACGGCGAGGTGATCACCCGGGCCCAGGCCCAGGAAGACCTTTCGGGCAACCTGTGCCGGTGCACCGGCTACCGGCCGATCCTGGACGCCGCCCAGCGCATGGGCGACTACCCCCGCAGCGTCGTGGACGAGCCCGCCTTGCGGGCCCAGTTGCACCAGATCGCCCTTCCGGCAGCGACGACAAACCCCGATGCCGGTTATTGCGCGCCCCGCACACTCGGCGAACTGCTGCAACTGCGCGCTCGCAACCCGCAGGCGCAACTGGTTGCCGGTTGCACCGACGCCGGCTTGTGGGTGACCAAAATGCACCGGCAGTTCGACCACATCATCGACCTGACACGCGTCGCCGAACTTCGCCGCATCGAGCGTTATCCCCACCACATCGCCATCGGGGCGGCCGTCCCGCTGGCCGACGCTTTCGCCGCACTGGTGGACGACCGGCCCCAGCTGCATGCATTCAGCGCACGTTTCGCCGGCCTTTCGGTGCGCAATTCGGGCACCCTGGGTGGCAACGTCGCCAATGGCTCGCCGATCGGCGACTCGATGCCGCTGCTGATTGCGTTGGGCGCAAACATCGTGCTCATGAGCGCGCGGGGCCACCGCGAGATGCCGCTGGAGGCGCTGTACACGGGTTACCGCCAGAATGTGATGGCACCCGACGAGGTGCTGGCCTGGATCAAGGTGCCATTGGCCACGCCGGACGAATTCCTGCGTGTCTACAAGATCTCCAAGCGTTTCGACGACGACATCTCGGCAGTCTGCCTTGCGGTTCGCCTGGGCATCGCGCAGGGGCGCATCACCTCGGCTTCGGTCGGAGTCGGCGGCGTGGCCGCCACCCCCGTGCGCGCCCGTCGCACCGAAGCGGCGCTGTCGGGACAGGCCTGGACGCAAGACACGGCGCGCAAGGCAACGGCCGTCCTGCGCGCGGAGTTCCAGCCGATCTCCGACATGCGCGCCAGCGCTGCCTACCGCACCGAGGTGCTGGGCAATCTGTTGCAGCGCCTGTGGCTGGAAAGCCAGGGCGTGCAGGCGATCAACCTCGAATCCTGGCCAGTGACGGCCGGAGAGGTGGTATGAACGCACCGGACAAGCTCGCGGGCACTGCAGAATCGTCACCGGCAGCCGGAGTTTCACGACCGCACGAAAGCGCGCGGGCCCAGGTTGCCGGTGCGGCCACCTACGTCGACGACATGCCGGTCTTGCGCGGCACGCTGTATGCCGCTCCGATCCTGTCGAGCGTGGCACACGGGCGCCTGCTCGGCGTGGATGGCGCCGCAGCGCTGGCCATGCCCGGGGTCCGTGGCGTGGTGCTGGCAAGCGACATTCCCGGGCACCCGATGCTGGCGTCCTTCATCGGGGACGAACCGATTTTTGCCACTGGCACGGTGGAGCACGTGGGTCAGGTCATCGGCCTGGTCGTGGCCGACAGCGTCATGCAGGCGCGCCGCGCCGCGCGCAAGGTGCGCGTCGACGTGCAGGCGCTGCCAGCGATCCTGTCTGTGCAGGCCGCACTGGCAGCGCAGAATTTCGTGCTGCCGCCGGTCCATGTGCGGCGCGGCGACGCTGCACAGGCCCTCAAGACGGCCAAGCACCGGCTCAGCGGCACCCTCGAGGTGGGCGGGCAGGAGCACTTCTACCTGGAGGGGCAGATCGCCTACGTGGTGCCACTGGAACAGAACCAGTGGCTGGTCCACTCCAGTACACAACACCCCGGTGAGGTGCAACACTGGGTGTCGCATGCGCTGGGGGTCGACAACCACGCCGTGCGGGTCGAGTGCCGGCGCATGGGTGGCGGCTTCGGCGGCAAGGAAACCCAGGCCGGGCACATGGCGGTGTGGGCCGCGATTGCCGCCAACAAGCTGCGCCGACCGGTGAAGCTGCGCATGGACCGCGACGACGATTTCATGGTCACCGGCAAGCGCCATCCGTTCTGGTACGAATACAGCGTGGGTTTCGATGACGACGGTCTGCTGCAGGGCCTGCAACTGGTCATGGCCGCCAACTGCGGCTTCAGCGCCGACCTCAGTGGCCCGGTGGCCGACCGCGCGGTGTTCCACACCGACAACGCGTATTTTCTGGCCGACGTCGACATCGCTTCCTACCGCTGCAAAACCAACACCCAGAGCCATACCGCGTTCCGGGGTTTCGGGGGGCCGCAGGGTGTCATCCTGATCGAGACCATCCTGGGTGATGTCGCCTGCACGCTCGGGCGCGACCCGCTCGACGTGCGCCGGCGCAACCTTTACGGCGTGATTGACCGCAACGTCACCCACTACCAGATGAAGGTCGAGGACAACATCCTCGCGCCGCTGCTGGCGCAGCTGGAGCAGACATCGCGCTACCGGGAGCGGCAGGCCGCCATCGCGGCATGGAACCTCACCAGCCCGGTCATCCGGCGCGGCCTGGCCCTCACACCGGTCAAGTTCGGCATTTCGTTCACCGCGACGCTGTTCAACCAGGCCGGGGCGCTGGTGCATGTGTACACCGATGGCAGCGTGCAGGTAAACCATGGCGGCACCGAGATGGGCCAGGGCCTGAACACCAAGGTGGCGCAGGTGGTGGCGGACGAACTCGGCGTGCCCTTCGAACGCGTCTTGTCCACTGCCAGCGACACCGGCAAGATCCCGAATGCCTCGGCCACCGCGGCGTCTGCCGGCACCGACCTGAACGGCCGCGCGGCGCAGTTTGCAGCCCGCCATGTGCGCGACAACCTGGCGCAATTCGTGGCCGGGCTGGACAACTGCGGTGCGGGCGCCGTGCGTTTTGCCGGCGGCCGGGTCATGTCGCCAACCACCAGCCGCAGTTTCGACGAGGTGGTCAAGGGTGCCTACGCCAACCGCATACAGCTCTGGAGCGATGGTTTCTACCGCACCCCCAAGATCCACTACGACAAGACCACGCTGACGGGCCGGCCGTTCTACTACTTTGCCTACGGCGCGGCATGCGCCGAGGTGGCCATCGACACACTGACGGGCGAGAGCCGGGTGCTGCGCGTGGACATCCTGCACGACGTGGGCCGCTCCATCAATCCGGCCATCGACATCGGCCAGATCGAAGGCGGTTTCGTGCAGGGCATGGGCTGGCTGACCACCGAACAACTGGTCTGGAACGACAAGGGCCACCTGGCGACCCACGCGCCCAGCACCTACAAGATACCAGCCACCGGAGACATTCCGGAAGATTTCAGGGTGGACCTGTGGCCTGAGGCCAACCGCGAGGACAACGTGTTCGGCAGCAAGGCCGTGGGCGAGCCGCCGTTCATGCTGGCGATCAGCGTTTTCGAGGCGCTGCGTGCGGCGGTCGCCAGCACCCGGCCCGGCGACCGCATGCCGGTGCGCCTGCTGGCGCCGGCGACCGCAGAAAACCTGCTGCGCGCCCTCACGCGGCAGTGACGAGTTCCGACACTGGCGCGACTGTCGGCCCCAAAGTGACATGAGAGCCAACCACCAATGAGAGCAAGGCAGCGCCAAGCACCAGGCTGAGGGTTCGGGCGTTGGTCCTCTCAGGGCGGTGCCCTGAACGCAAGTCGCGCCGAACCGACCGGCCACGGCGCAGGATTGAAGCCTCAATGGAAACCCCCAACGAATTTTGCTGCTCCGAAGGTTGGCAGACTTCAGATCCGTGCGGGGCCTTGAGGCCCGACGGGTGTCAAACTCCGGCGAGGGAACGAAGGCCGCCGGGGTCAACCAGATTGACCACCCGCCCGGAGCCGCTGATAAGGCTGCGCTCGCGCAAATGGCGCAATACCCGGGACAAGGTCTCGGGCGCAATCCCCAACTGCGCAGCGATGAGCCGCTTGCGCTGGTGCAACTGGACAGCCACCGAACCCTGGGCGCTGGTTTGGGCATGCGCCAGCAGCCATTCGGCGCAACGCGCTTCGGCGTCCTTGGCCAAGCGACTTACCGCGAGTTCGGTTTGTTGCCGGTGCGCCATGGCCACGTCATGCAGGACGCCCTGCGCAAACCCGGGCAAACCATTGAGCCAGGTGCGAAATACCGGCAACGGCATGCGACGGACCCACACATCGGTTTCGGCCACCGCATCCACCGCGCTGGGCAGACACAACACTGCGGCAGTCGCCTCCAGCCAGAAGGGGCCTTCAACCGTCCCCAACTGGTGGGCCATGGCCGTTTCCTCCATCAGGCCCAGCGCAACGCGCCCGGAATCGACATAGACCACCCACGCCGGTGTCGCGCCTCGCTGCAGCAAGACCTCGCCTTGGCGGGCCAGCGTGCTTTCGACAGCGGGATCAGGAAACTCGGCATTCAACATTGCCCCAATGTGCCAAGGTTTGGCGCCCCTAACCTTGAGAAACATCAAACACAGGGCTTTCGGACCTTCACAAAACCAGAATCGCCCGAAAGTCGTTCACATTGGTGTGGGTGGGGCCCGTTACCACCAGGTCCCCCAACGGCTCGAAGTAGCCATACGCGTCGTTGCGGTCCAGATGCTGGCTGATCTTCAGGCCCTGCGCCTCGGCGCGCGACAAGGTGTCGGGCCCCACAAAGGCCCCCGCGTTGTCCTCGACGCCGTCGATGCCATCGGTGTCGGCCGCCAACGCAAACACGCCAGCTTGTCCTTGCAGGGCCTGGGCCAGGCCCAGACAAAACTCGCCAGCCCGCCCGCCGCGCCCGGCAGCGGCGCCAGGCGCGCGCGCACGGACCGTCACGGTGGTCTCCCCGCCGCTCAGGATCACGCAGGGGCGGGCAAAAGGCTGCCCGCGGCGGGCAACGGCACGCGCGATCGCCGCGTGCACCTTGCCCACCTCCCGCGATTCCCCCTCCAGGTCGTCGCCCAGGATGTGAACCGCCAGGCCTGCCGCACGCGCCGCCTGGGCCGCCGCCTCCAGGCTTTGCCGGGGCGTCGCGATCAGGTGCACAGCCTGGTTGCGGAACGCCGGATGGTCCGGCTTGGGTGTCTCGAGTGCGCCAGACCGCAACGCCGCCAGCACCGGCTGCGGCACGTCGATGCGGTAGCGCTGCAGCACCACCAACGCATCGGCGCAGGTGGTCGGGTCGGCAACGGTCGGCCCACTGCCAATGGTGGCGGGATCGTCTCCCGGAACATCGCTGATGGCCAGCGTGACGACCCGCGCCGGCGCGCAGTCGGCCGCCAGCCGGCCGCCCTTGATGCGTGACAGGTGCTTGCGCACGCAGTTGATCTCGGAGATGCTGGCACCGCTGGCCAGCAAGGCCTGGTTGAGCGCCTGCTTTTGCGCCAGGCCCAGCACCTCGACTGGCAGTGTCAGCAGCGCCGACGCGCCCCCGGAGATCAGGCACAACACAAGGTCAACCGGTTGCAGGCCCTGGGCCAGACGCAATATGCGCTGCGCAGCCAACTGGCCCGCGGCGTCCGGCACCGGGTGCGCCGCTTCGACCACCTCGATGCGTTGCGGCAGTCCAGCCGGTCGCGGCGGCACATGGTGGTAACGCGTCACCACCAGGCCACTCAGCGCCGAGGCGGCGGGCCACAGCGCCTCGACCGCCTGGGCCATCGCACCGGCGGCCTTGCCGGCGCCAAGAACCAGGGTGCGGCCGCCGGACGCTGCACTCGGGGGTTCGGGCAGGAACGCCGCCATCGAGTGCAGCGGCAGAGCCCGCATCACGGCAACGTCATAGAGATACTCCAGAAACGCACGTGGCTGCGCCTCGGGTTGCGGGATAGTATGGGTAACGGACATGGATTGCGTCTCCTCGCGCCATTGTGCCGCGACGACAACCTGCCCCGAACGCCACCATGAAACCCATCCTCGACGAGAAACCCTGGCCGCAAGCAGACGACAAGGCAAACGCCACCCGTGGCAGCATGAGTGTCGGCCAGTCACAAGGGGGGTTGCCGCCCGACAGCGTAGTGGAGGACGAAGCCGTCATCCTGCGTGATTCGCAACGCCTGATCGAAACCCACCATGACGCATCGCACGGGTCGATGCTGCAGATTGCGCTGGGTGTGGACGGCTGCGCCAGCAAGGATGGCGCGCACATGGTCAACGAGGCGCGCCAGGCGCTGCTGCTGGCACGCGTCGGGTGCTCACTGGAACCCTTCGGTTGCGACAAGGGCCCGTCGGAGATGGGCGCACGCGAAGCACTTGCAATGGCAACACGCGGCGGTGCGCAAGTGCTGGGGCGCGGCGACGTAGAGCATATCCCGGGGGGGGGATGTGTGCCGATCTGGCACTGTTTGACCTGGGCACCCTGGGGTTTGCAGGGGCAGCGGTGCATGACCCGATGGGGGCGTTGGTGTTGTGTGCGAGCCCGCAGGCGGCGTGGACGGTGGTCGACGGGCGGATCGTTGTTCGCCAGGGGCGGCTGACGACCGTCGAACTGGGCCCACTGACCACGAGGCACAACCGACTGGCGCTGGAGCTGGCGCAACTGCGCAACTGACTTCTCGCCACGTCCAGCAAGCCGCCGGCTACACCGCCATGTACCGCCCTGGGCGGTGGTTGACCGCCAGCGTCATGTTCAACACCACGGCTCCCAGCACCGACAGAGCCACGCGGCGCCAGTCGGTCACCCACAGCGCGCCCAGCACAATCAGGCAGTCGATGGCCATCTGCACCTTGCCGGCACGCCACCCCATGCGCTCCTGCAGGTAGAGCACCACAACGTTCATCCCGCCGAGGCTTGCATGGTGGCGAAACAGCATCAGCATGCCGGCGCCACACAACAACCCGCCCAGGACGGCGGACAAAACCGGCGACAGGTATTCGAACGCGATTCCGCGTGGCAGCAGATGGGCAAACAGCGACAGCAGCGCGACCGCGGCGAAGGTCTTGAGTGTGAATTCCGCGCCCATGCGCCGCCAGGCAAACAGATAGAACGGCAGGTTGACCAGGAAAAATGCGAGCCCGAAATCCATGCCGGTCGCGTAACGGATCAGAAAAGCGATGCCGGCAGTTCCGCCCGTCAGCAAGCCAGCCTGGCCAAACATGACCACACCCAGCGCCACGAAAAGGGTGCCCGTGACCAGCGCCTGGATGTCTTCATGCGGCCAGTGGTGAGCTGCCGCTGCAGCGGATGTCATTGCCGTTTGCGCCCGCCCACAGGTGCTGCCCGTGGCTGTGCGTTGCTCACGCCGCCTCCGCGGCCGGCTCTGGCGTGCGCTGCAGGTCTGAGCAGCTGCTGCCGCCGCAGCCGTGGATCACCTCGCGCGGCAGCAACTGTGGCATGTTCACGACACCGGTCGCAGGGTCGAACCCGACCCCACGCAGGTGCAGGGCCAAGGCGGCGTCCATGGCCTGGGCGTGCTGGGGAAACCAGCGGCCGAGTTCCAGTGCCATCTGGCGTACAACATCCGTTGCGCCGGCCTGGCCGCGGGCCAGACCCTCCCGCATGACCTGCAGCACCACCTTGTGCTGCACGCTGTGGCAGTTGGACGAGGAAAACCCGGTGGTTTGCATCCACTGGTCCTCGCGCCAGAAATGGTCGTCGGTGTGGTCGATCAGTGCCGCCCATTGCGCCAGCAGCGAAGCATCATCAGCGCTCTCGACGCAGGCCAACAGGTCGACGAACTCGCGGTGCGTGTCGTCCATCACTGGCAGGTCGAGGGCCAGGGCGTCTGACCATTCAAGGTGGGGCATGGGCGGGAGTTCCAGAAACTTGGATCGGCCAAGCTTAGCCATGCCCTCATGCGCCCATGTTGATCCATGTCATGGCCGGCCGGCACTGGCTCCGTCCCGACCGAATTTCATGCCCGCTACTGCGTCTTTGCGCCACCGTTGAACCAGCGCCCGATCAGTTCGCGTTCTGCCTCGGTGATCTGGGTGGCATTGTTCATCGGCATTACGCGGGTGACGACAACCTGCTGGTAGACACCTTGTGCGTGTTGGCGCAAATCCGCGATAGAGTCGAGCCGGACGTTCTTCATCTGGGCTGTCGGGCCGTGGCACAGAACACAGCGTTGCTGCAGCACCTGCTGAACCTCGGCCACGCCGGGCGCCGCGCCGGCGGCACCAGCGGCCGCTACGGAAGTTGCGGTGGAAGCCGGCAGCGCCGCAGCCACGCGCGGAGCGGGTTGCATCCAGACGATCACCCCCACGATCACCGCCACCCCCACCAGCGCGTACGGCCAGGGATGCCCGTTGCGCCCGAGCTTGAAGCCGTGGCGCATCACGAAGAACTGGCGGATCAATGCGCCGGCCAGCATCATCAGGATCAGCACGACCCAGTTACTGGCATGTGTGTAGGTGAAGCTGTAATGGTTGCTGAGCATGGAAAACAGCACCGGCAGCGTGAAATAGGTGTTGTGCACACTGCGCTGTTTGGCGCGCTGGCCGTGGACCGGGTCCACCGGTCGGCCTTCGCGCAGGTCTTTCACCGTGGTGCGTTGCCCCGGAATGATCCAGAAGAACACGTTGGCGCTCATGGCCGTGGCGATCATCGCACCCACCAGCAAGAATGCGGCACGCCCTGCGAACCAGTGGCAGGCCAGCCAGGACGCCAGGCACACCACCAGGAAGATCAGCGCGCCGACGATGGCGTCCCCATTCTTGCGTTTGCCGAATGCCTGGCAGATCAGGTCGTAGGCGATCCAGAACACCACCAAAAACGACAGTGCCACGCCAATGGCTGCACCGCTGGACCAATCCATCAGCGATTTGTCGATCAGGTAGGTGCCTGCGCTCCACAGGTAGGACACCGTAAAGAGGGCGAATCCACTGAGCCAGGTGCTGTAACTCTCCCAGTAGAACCAGTGTAGGTTCTCCGGCACGACCCGTGGTGCGACGGTGTACTTCTGCGGGTTGTAGAAACCGCCGCCATGCACAGCCCACAACTCGCCACCGACGCCCAGGTCCTGCAATTCCTTCGAATCCGGCTTGACCAGGCTGCTGTCCAGGAAGACGAAATAGAACGATGAGCCAATCCATGCAATGGCGGTGATGACGTGCACCCAGCGCAACAGCAGGTTGGCCCAATCCAGGTAATACGATTCCATGCGTCACATCCTTTGTAGGCGAGCGTATCAAATCACGCGTTGCTGCAGCAACTGGGCGGCCACCGCCACCGCGATCACCTCCGGCTCCTTGCCTGCAATTCCAGGCAAGCCGATCGGGCAGATCACCTGTCCCAGCTCCGAGGGCGTGAATCCACGTTCCTGCAGACGGTGCCTGAAAGTGGCCCACTTCGTGGTGCTGCCAATCAGCCCGATCGGCCCCAGGTCGCCATCGGTCCGCTGGCGGCGCAGGCACTGCGCGACGATGTCCAGGTCTTCCGCATGGCTGAAACTCATGACCAGCACATGGGTGCGGGCCACCAGGCTCGCCACCGCCTGGTGGACCGGGTCGGAATGTTCGCACACGACGTTGTCGGGAACCTGCACCGGGAAGACCTCGTCGCGGCTGTCGATCCAGTTCACGGCGAAAGGCAGACGCCCCAGCACATCAACCAGTGCACGTCCCACGTGGCCGCCTCCAAACAGCGCCACCGGCATGCGGTGCCCTGCCAGTCTCTTGCGAAGTGCCGGCGCGTCGGCGGCCTGCACCGGCTCGAAACGCAGGTGCACGACACCGCCGCAACACTGCCCGAGCCCCGGCCCGAGCGGGTAACGCAGCACCGGCGCACCGGCAGCACCGGCCAGGCGGCGACGCGCCTCGTCAAGGGCCTCGAACTCCACCCGTCCACCGCCGATGGTGCCCACAGCTGAATCCGCAAACACTGCCATCCAGGCGCCAGCATCGCGTGGCACCGATCCCTGGGTTGTGTCGACGGTGACCCACACTGCAGCCTGTTGCAGCAACCGGGTCAGGGCTTGCACGGCAAGATTCATGAATTTTTACCTTGTCTGCGCTCGCGGCGGCGCATAAATGGCAAATTGTGAGGCACAGTAATGGCTTGGAGCGCTGGCCGAACCCGGCCGTCACACTGAATGCATCCTGAGGAGACTGCGATGGCGATCATGAACATGCGGGCACTGGTTTCCCTGGCGATGGCCGCTGCCGTGCTGGCACTGACGGCCTGCGCGACGCGCCACGTGCCGCCGACAGCACCAAGCCCCGTGCCGACCCCCGCGCCCGGCGTGCCGCCGCCGCCGAAACCGCCGGCACCGACACCGGCACCGACACCGACACCGGCGCCGGCACCGACACCGACACCGACACCGGCACCGACACCGACACTGGCACCGGCACCGGCACCGGCACCAGCACCGGCACCGGCACCGGCACCGGCACCGGCACCAGCACCTGCACCGGCACCGACGCCACCAAGCGCCGCCCGACCACCCGCCACCGTGACGCCGCCGTTCGCTTCATCCCATGTGTCGAATGCACTGACGCCATTGGCCTACCGCCGCGACGCTGCCGGGCATCTTTACGCCACCAATGCCGCCCGCATCTACAAGGGCATGCTGCAACCGCAGTTGTACGCGATCGGTGTGCTGGACGTCGACATCGACCGCGCCGGCCAGGTGACCGGCATCAACTGGCGCCGGGCGCCCAGCCATGCGCCCGAGGTGATGGCGGAGATCGTGCGCACCGTGCGGGCGGCCGCCCCCTACCCTGCGCCGGCGCGCATTGGCAAAGTCACCTACACCGATATCTGGTTGTGGGACAAAAGCGGGAAGTTCCAGCTCGACACCCTGACCGAAGGACAACTCTGACCCCACGTGCCGCTGCTCAGGAGCCGCGGTAGGTGGAATAACTCCACGGACTCACCAGCAGCGGCACGTGGTAATGCTGGTCGGGATGCGCCACACCGAAGTCCAGCGCAACCAGGTTGAGAAAGTTCGGCTCCGGGAGCGCCACGCCCCTGGCCTGGAAATACCCGGCCACATCGAACACCAGCCGATAGGTTCCTCTGGCAAATTCAGCCGCCTCGAGCAAGGCTCCCCCGGGGTGGCGGCCATCATGGTTGAGCACGAACTGCTGCACCAGCGTTGCCTTGTCACCGATGGTGGTGTAGAGCGCAACCGCCATTCCCGCGGCCGGGCCACCGTGCATGGTGTCCAGGACATGTGTGCTCAATCCCATGGTGCGCCCCCGAAGTTAAAAAACAAAAGTGTATACACTTTTCGGCCGCCGCGCTATCATTGCTTCATGGATGCGTCTTCCACCAGCGTCATTGTTGCGGCCCTGACCAAGGCCATTGTGGAGCACCGCCTGCAGCCGGGAAGCAAACTGGCCGAGCAGAAACTGGCCGACCATTTCGGCGTTTCACGCACGCTGGTGCGCCAGGCATTGCTGCAGTTGTCACAGCACCAGCTGGTCACGCTGGAGCCGGCCCGCGGCGCCTTCGTGGCTGCCCCATCTGCAGACGAGGCACGCCAGGTATTCGCGGTGCGCCGCATGCTCGAATCCGAGATGACCCGCGCCTTCGTGCGCCAGGTCACGCCGGCCAAGATCCGTGCGCTGCGCGAACACATTGCGCAAGAGAAGCGCGCCATAGAGCAGGAAGATGCGCCAGGGCGCACCGAACTGCTGGGTGACTTCCATGTGCGCATGGCCGAACTGATGGACAACGAGGTGCTGGCCCACTTGTTAGGCCAGCTGATCTCGCGCTGCGCGCTGATCACGCTGATGTACCAGACGCCCCGCGCCGCCGCGCATTCCAATGACGAACACGTCGAGATCGTGCGCGCCCTGGCCGCCCACGACGAAGACCTGGCCGTGCGCCTGATGTCCGAGCACCTGCTGCATGTCGAGGAGAACCTGACCTTCGACCGCAAGGTGCCAAGCCACGATATTTCCACCGCCTTGTCCTGAGAGACCGCACATGCCCTCCCCTTTTTACAACACCACCCTGGGCTACCCGCGCGATCTCGTAGGTTATGGCCGCACCGTCCCGCACGCAGGCTGGCCAGGCGGTGCACGCATCGCATTGCAATTCGTGCTGAACTACGAAGAAGGTGCTGAAAACGCCGTGCTGCACGGTGACCCTGCGTCAGAGCAGTTCCTGTCCGAGATGTTCAACCCAGGCGCATTCCCTGACCGCCACCTGAGCATGGAGAGCATCTACGAATACGGATCGCGCGCAGGCGTGTGGCGCATCCTGCGCGAATTCGAACGCCGCAAACTGCCACTGACCGTCTTCGGGGTCAGCATGGCGCTGCAGCGGCACCCGGAACTCACCGCGGCATTCAAGGAACTCGGCCACGAGATCGCCTGCCATGGCTGGCGCTGGATCAGCTACCAGACGATGGACGAGGCGCTCGAGCGGGAACATATGCGCATCGGCATGGACATCATCAGCCAGCTGACCGGCGAGCGGCCGCTGGGCTGGTACACCGGGCGCGACAGCCCCCACACGCGCCGGCTGGTAGCCGACTACGGCGGCTTCGAATACGACAGCGACTACTACGGCGACGACCTGCCGTTCTGGATGCAGGTGCGCAAGACCGACGGCAGCGTCGTGCCTCAGCTTGTCGTGCCCTACACGCTCGACACCAACGACATGCGTTTTTCCTCGGCCCAGGGTTTTGCCCAGGGCGACGATTTCTACACTTACCTGAAGGACGCATTCGACGTGTTGTATGCCGAAGGCGACCCACATGGCGCCAACGCACCCAAGATGCTGAGCATCGGCATGCACTGCCGGCTGCTGGGCCGGCCTGGCCGGATGCGCGCGTTGCAGAAGTTCCTTGACCATGTCCAGGGCCACAACCAGGTCTGGATCTGCCGGCGCCTGGACATCGCACGCCACTGGCGGCAGGTGCACCCGTTCCCGGTGGGAGCCTGACGCCATGCCACTTACGCTGGACCAACTCAATACCGCCCCGGCGGACGAGGCCGCCCGCATGCTGGCCGGCCTGCACGAACATTCCCCGTGGATTGCCGAACAGGCGCTGGCGCGCAGGCCGTTCCGGTCCCTGGCGCATCTCAAGCACTGCATGGTGCAGGTGCTCGCCGACGCCGGGCGCGATGCCCAGGTGGCGCTGATCCGGGCCCACCCGGAACTGGCCGGCAAGGCGATGGTCGACAACACACTCACGGCCGAATCGACCAACGAACAGGGCAAGGCAGGCCTGACCAGCTGCACACCCGATGAATTGGCACACATCTCCGAACTGAACGCAGCCTATATGGCCCGGTTCGGGTTTCCCTTCATTCTGGCGGTACGCGGCGCGCGCGGCACGGGCCTGTCCAAACGCGAGATACTGACCACCTTCGAACGTCGCCTGCTCAGCCACCCGCAGTTCGAGTTACAGGAATGCCTGCGCAACATCCACCGCATCGTCGAAATCCGCCTGAACGACAAGTTCGGCTACCAGCCAGCGCTTGGCAACGATGTCTGGGATTGGCACGAGGCGCTCAGCGTCCACAGCGATCCGGGCTATGCCGAGAACGGACAGCTCACCGTCACCTACCTCACCGACGCCCACCGCGCCTGCGCGGCACAGCTCTGCGCGCAGATGCGCGACTGCGGTTTCGACGAGGTCGCGATTGATGCCGTGGGCAATGTCGTCGGCCGCTACCATGCGGCGCAGGCGGGTGCACGCGCCCTGCTGACCGGCAGCCACTACGACACTGTTCGCAACGGCGGCAAGTACGACGGCCGCCTGGGAATCTTCGTTCCGATGGCCTGTGTGCGGGAACTGCACCGTGCCGGTCGTCGCCTGCCGTTCGCGATCGAAGTGGTCGGGTTCTCCGAAGAAGAGGGGCAACGCTACAAGGCGACCTTTCTCGGATCCGGCGCACTGACCGGGCAGTTCAACCAGGCCTGGCTGGAGCAGCAGGATACCGACGGCATCACCATGCGGGCTGCCATGCAACATGCGGGCCTGAACGTCGCAGACATACCCGCATTGCGGCGCAATCCTCAGGCGTACCTGGGTTTCGTCGAGGTGCACATCGAGCAGGGGCCGGTGCTCAACGAGTTGGACCTGCCGCTGGGTATCGTCACCTCGATCAACGGCAGCGTGCGTTGCATTGTCGAGATCACCGGCACCGCCTGCCACGCCGGTACAACGCCAATGGACCGGCGCAGCGATGCTGCCGCTGCCGCTGCCGAGGTGGTGCTCGCAGCCGAGCAGCGCGCCTTGCAGGACGGCGATTCGGTCGCCACCGTGGGCCAGCTGCTGGTGCCCGGCGGCTCCATCAACGTGGTGCCCGGGCGCTGCCAGTTCTCGCTGGACATGCGCGCGCCAACAGATCCGCAACGGGACTGCCTCGTGCGCGACATCCTCGCCCACCTCGACACGGTGTGCGAACGGCGCCGGGCCCGCTGTACGGTCGAGGAGACCCTGCGCGCTTCGGCGGCGCCCAGCGCACCGGCATGGCAGGCACGCTGGGAGGCCGCCGTAGACGCCCTCGGCGTGCCCCTGCACCGCATGCCCAGCGGCGCCGGCCACGACGCCATGAAGCTGCACCAAGTGATGCCCCAAGCCATGCTGTTCGTGCGCGGCCAGAATTCCGGCATCAGCCACAACCCGCTCGAATCCACGACCAGCGACGACATGCAGCTGGCCATCGACGCGTTCACCCACCTGCTCCACCAATTGGCCGACCAAGGCACGCAAGCATGACCATCTACGAACAGACCGACGCCTGGATCGACGCCCATTTCGACGAACAGGTCCGCTTTCTCCAGGAGCTGATCCGCGTACCCACCGACACACCCCCGGGCAACAACGCGCCGCACGCAGCACGCACGGCCGCCCTGCTGCACGACATGGGCATCGAGGCCGAGCAACACCCCGTGCCTGCGCACGAGGTGCGCGCCTGCGGCCTGGAGTCGGTCACCAACCTGGTGGTGCGCCGCAAGTACGGTCCGGGGCGCACCGTGCTGCTCAATGCGCACGGCGACGTGGTTCCCCCTGGCGACGGCTGGACGAAAGACCCCTACGGCGGCGTGGTGGAAAGCGGCAGGGTCTACGGCCGTGCCGCAGCGGTCAGCAAGTGTGACTTCTCGACCTACACCTTTGCCACCCGCGCACTTGAAGCGGTGGCGAAGCCGGCCAAGGGCAGTGTCGAGCTCTTGTTCACCTACGACGAAGAGTTCGGCGGCGAAGTCGGGCCTGCGTGGCTGCTCAAGCACAAGATCATCCACCCCGACCTCATGATTGCGGCCGGTTTCAGCTACCAGGTGATCACCGCCCACAACGGTTGCCTGCAGATGGAGGTGACGGTGCACGGCAAAATGGCCCACGCCGCCATTCCCGATTCTGGCGTCGATGCGATGCAGGCCGCGGTGGCCATCCTCAATACGCTGTACGCACAGAACACCCTGTACCAGTCCATCACGTCCCAGGTTGAGGGCATCAACCACCCGTACCTCAACGTGGGCCTGATTGAAGGCGGCACCAACACCAACGTGGTGCCCGGGCGTGTGAGCTTCAAGCTCGACCGGCGCATGATTCCCGAGGAGAACCCGGCCGAGGTCGAAGCCACGCTGCGCAAGCTGATCCAGGACACGGCGGCCACACGGCCCGGCGTGAGCGTCGATGTCAAGCGCATCCTGCTGGCCAACGCGATGCGCCCGCTGCCCGGCAACGCACCACTGGTGCAGGCGATCCAGAAACATGGTGAACAGGTGTTCGGCGAGCCGATCCCCGCGCTGGGCACACCGCTGTACACCGATGTGCGAATTTTCTGCGAAGCCGGCATTCCCGGGGTGATCTACGGCGCGGGCCCGCGCACCGTGCTGGAGTCACATGCCAAACGCGCCGACGAGCGACTGGAACTGGACGACCTGCGGCGCGCCACCAAGGTGATTGCACGCGCACTGCACGATCTGCTGGCGGCCTGATCGCCACGGCCCGGTCAGGCCGGCCGGGATGCGCCATCGGCATCGGCAACCGCAATCACGCGGGGCGCCGCGCCCATGTCACGCCACGCCGCGGGGTGGCAGGTGAACAGCAACACCTGGTGGCGTTGCGCCGCGTCGAACAGCACCCGCTTCATCTGCGCCAGGCGCTGGTCGTCGCTGTGGACCAGTGCGTCGTCCAGAATGACCAGGGTGGGTCGGCCAGCTTCCTTGAGCAGGTCGGCATACGCCAGGCGGCTGATCACGCCCATCTGCTCGCGGGCGCCGAAACTCAGGTTGTGCACCGGGCCGGATTCAGCGCCCCGGTTGCCGACGCGGGTCAGTTGCCCCGGAGCAAGGTTTTCGCCGATGTCCAGGCTGGCCCCGGGAAACAGCAACTGCAGGTAGTGGTCCACGTGCTTGTGCAAGGGCGCTTGCAGGCGCCGTGTGAGTTCGCTGCGCCTGGACTGCAGCAAATTGAACAGCAGATCGAGCGCGTCGGCGCGCAACTTGACTTCTGCACAGCGGCGCGTGGCGGCCTGGGCCCGAACCGCCTGTTCGGCCCGTTCCTCCTCCAGGCCCTGCGCGCCGGCTTCCTCGAGTTTGCCCTGGAGCAAGGTCATGCTGGTCTGCCGCTCGCCAAACGCACGCTCGGCCTGCTCGGCGCTGCGCCGGAACCGCTCGACGTCCTGGGCCAGGATATCGGGCCGGGCCTGTTCCACTTCACCCTGCCCGGACCTGATGCGCAGTTGCAGGGTGTCACGCTCAGAACGCACCAGCAGCATTTTCCGACCGAGCTCGCGCTCGCGTTGGCGCCGGGCGGGATCGTTCAGCAAATCCTGCAAAGTGGCGTGTTCACGGTGTGCCGCGTCGCGCTGCGTGCGTGCAGTGTTCAGCGCCTGCTGTGCGTCGAGCGCCTGCTGTGTGATGCGCTCCAGGTGGACATTCGCGGCCTTCTGCTGCGTTATGGCAGGTTCCAGCAGCGGGGCCGGACGGCCGTCTGGCGGCGCAGGGAGCTGGGCCAGTTGGTTACCGGCCTCGCTGCTGCGCGCCGTGGTTTCACCAAGTTCGCCACGCAATCCATCCAGCCCGCGGGGCGCAAGGTTGGCCAACGCTTTTTCGCCATGCACGATGTCCTTCAAGGCCTGCTGGTGGTTGGCGAAACGGGCCTCGGCCGCGTCCAGGTCCGGCACGCCCAGGCGCTGCAGCAGGCCCAGTTGCAGCGCCTGCTGGCGTTCCTGCTCGCGCGCCAGGTCCGCAAGATCGGCACCGCCGGGGATGATCTGCAAACGGCCGGCGCTGCCCAGATCCAGCTCCGCGGCAGCAGTCACCAGTTTTTCCCCGGCTCCAAAAAGCCGCTGGCCACCCAGCATGACGGAACTGTCTGGCGCGATATCGAAAACCACCCGCGTGGCTGCAGCCTCCTGGCGGATGCGCAGTTCTGCGATCCGGGCGTGCTGCTCGCGCAGTCGCACGAGGTCTGCACGGGCGAGTTCGGATTCCACAGCGAGCCGGCGCAACGCGTGCAACTGCTCCAGTTCGGCCGACGCCCGTGCCAGGACATCGGCCAACGACGCGACACGCGCCTGTGTTTCGTTTTGGCGTCGCAACAGCCCGTCGCGCAGTTCTTCCTGCCGGGCCAGTGCCAACTCGAAATCAGCGCGCTCACAGGCAGCCTGGGCAGCGCGGCGCGCCAGCGTCCAGGGTGTCTCTGCCGACGCTGCCGCCGCCAGCCGGCGTTCAGCCTGTTCCAGCTCGGAGGCACGTTGCCCGAGGGCCCGCTGTTGTACGTCGTAACCCGCAATCTGTTCTTCGACCAGCGCCAGGTTGTCATCGAGCCGCTTGAGCGACGTTGCGTCGCCATCGATGCGTGCCTTCAGCGCATCGATGGCGGCAAGCTGCCCCGCTGCCTCCTGCTGCCGCGCGCGAAAATCCTCCCAGGGCCTGGTGCCAGCATCGGCTGCATGTTCGGCACGCATCTGGCCAAGTTGGTCCACCTGGTGGCGGTACTGCACGATTCGGGCGTCGAGTTCCGCCACGCGCGCATTGGCGACATCGCGCTCACCGATTGCCTCGGCATAGGCACCGCGTGGCCGCGCCGTGGAAGTGAGCAGGCGCTCGCGCTCGGCGCGCACACGGTCGATCACGTCGTCACCCTGGCTGCTGGCCACCTCGCTGACCGACTGTTCGAGCGCCTTGCGCAGATGGTCGGTGGCGTTGCCAACCGGCTCGGTGATGTCCTGGGCGCCACCCTGTTCGATCCACAAGAGGCCGGGAATTCCCCAGTGTTCGGGGCGGCTCGCGCCCTTGCCGGCAAACCGGAACCCCAGCAGTTCGGCCAGGTGCTGCTCGGCCTCTTCGCCATCGAGCTGCTGCGCCCCGGCCTGGAGTTCACAACGCTTGCGGTGCATGAAACTCTTGCGCAGCCGGTAGTCGGCGCCACCGACCGAGAAGTCCAGCTCGACTGTCGGTGCGGCCGAAGGTTCGCCCCAGGGCAGCAGGTCGTCCACGCTGGCGGAGCGGTGCCGCTCGAAGAAGGCCGCGCGGATGGCGCGAACCAGGGTGCTTTTACCAGCCTCGTTGGGACCCGCAAACAGGTTCAGGCCAGGGGCGAGGCCCGCAAGCTCGAAGGGCTGGCGAAACTGCCGCAATTGCTCGACGCGCAGCCGCTGCAGCCTCATGCGGGGGCGCCCGGTATGGCCTGGCGCTCGGACAAGATCCCGGCCAGCACGGCCAGGGCATGGGCGGCCACGGCGGCGGTGTCCGCAGGGCCGACCTGGCGGTCGCGCAAGTCGGTGATGACCTCGCCCAGGTAGCCGTCGGCCTTCAGTGCGGCGATGTCGTCCTCCGTGGGCATCAACCGCAATGCAGCCAGATCGGTGAGGAGGCAGCGCGCCCTGGCTTCGGTGACGCCGAACGCGGCACGCAAACGCTGCAACCCAGCCAGATCGACGTCGCCGCTGACGACAAGGCTCAGCACATCGTCGGCGCCCAGGGCGGCCAGGCGGTCGATGACGGCCTGCACGTCGCTCTCCACCGCCAGTGCGTGTTCCCACGTTTGCCACCGGAAGCGCCCGGTCGCGATCTGTTCCACGCGGGGCTCGGCGCCGGGTGCATCGATCTCCACCAGCAAAGCAAAACCCGGCGCGTTGCCCTTGAACCGATCGGGCTCCGGCGTGCCGCTGTACCAGGTGCGCGGGTCCACCTGCCGGCAACCGTGCCAGTCACCCAGTGCGAGGTAGTCGAGCCGGGCGCGTGTGGCCCGGTCAGGCGCGATCGGATTGGCCGAATCGATGTCCGGCGCCAGAATGCCCTGCACACTGCCATGCGCCAGCCCGATCCGCAACTGGCCAGGCACAGTGGGCGCACCGTCGAACCACGTGGTCAGGTCGTTGTAGGTGTGGCGCTGGGCCAGTGGCGCGGCCAGTGCCGAAAAGCCGAGCTCCGGAAAAGCCAGCACGCCGGGTTGCAGTGCGAGGTGCAGGTTGCCCGGGAGCACGCCCAGCCGCGCCGCGCGTGTCCAGACGCTCTCGGCGAGTGCAGCGTCGTGGTTGCCAGGGATCATCAGCCACGGGCCTGCAAACCCTTCCATGGCGTTGAACAACTGGCGGATCGTACGGTCGGCAACCGTCTGGGCGTCGAACACATCGCCCGCCACCAGCACGGCATCGACCCGGTGTTCAACGGCCAGCCGGGCAAGGGTTTCGACCACCGCCAGGCGCGCCTGCGCAAGTGGCACGGCATCATCGGCCGGAAACTGGCCGTACTGGCGTCCGATCTGCCAGTCGGCGGTGTGGAGGAAACGGGGCACGGGGGAATCGTAGCACCGGCAGTGACCCGCTAACATCCAGGCTCACACTGAACGCACAAACTGTGTGCTCAGCGTGCAGACCCAAAATCGATAAGCCACCATGCCCACGTCCAACTGGATCTTCCGCCTGCTGCCCTTCCTGCGCTGGTGGCCGTTGCTCAACCGCCAGACCATCCGCGCCGACGCCATCGCCGGGCTCACCGGTGGCATGGTGCTGGTGCCCCAGGGCGTGGCGTTCGCCACCATCGCCGGCATGCCGCCCGAATACGGCTTGTACGCGGCCATGCTGCCGGCCATCGTGGCTGCATTGTGGGGATCGTCGTGGCACCTCGTGTCGGGGCCGACCACCGCGATTTCCATCGTCGTCTTCGCCACCATGAGCCCGCTTGCGTCACCCGGCAGCGCCGAATACGTGGGCCTGGTGTTGACCCTGACCCTGCTGGTGGGTGTCTTCCAGCTGGTGCTGGGGGTGCTGCGCCTTGGCACGCTGGTCAATTTTGTGTCGCACACCGTGGTGGTGGGGTTCACCACCGGCGCCGCACTGCTTATCGCAGCCAGCCAGGTGCGCAATTTTTTCGGCATCGACATAACGCGCGGCGCGTCGGTCTGGCAGGTGCTCGACGGCCTGGCGCACCAACTCGGGCAGATCAACCCCTACATCACCCTGGTGGCGGTGGTCACCGTGGCTTGCAGCGTGCTGGTGCGGCGCTGGGGGCCGAAGTTCCCGCACATGATCGCTGCCTTGCTGGTTGGCAGCCTGCTCGCGGCGTTGCTCAACCACTGGTTCGGCAACTCGCGCACCGGCATCGGCAGCATCGGCGCACTCAGCATTGGCCTGCCCCCGTTCTCGCACCCGGATCTCACGTTCGAGACAATCCAGAAGCTGGTGCCTATCGCCATGGCAGTGGCCTTGCTGGCGCTGACCGAGGCGGTGTCGATCTCGCGCGCCGTGGCGCTCAAGAGCGGGCAACGCATAGACGGCAACCAGGAGTTCATCGGCCAGGGTCTGTCGAACCTGGTCGGTGCGTTTTTCTCGGGGTATGCGTCAAGCGGGTCGTTCAACCGCAGCGGACTGAACTTTGACGCCGGCGCCCGCACACCACTGGCGGCCATCCTGTCGGCCATATTCTTGCTGCTGATCATGCTGTTCCTGGCGCCACTGGCCGCCTACCTGCCACTGCCGGCGATGGCGGGCATCCTGTTTGTGGTGGCCTGGGGGCTGGTGGACCGCAAACAGATTGTGGAGATCTTCCACGCCAGCCGCGCCGAGACCGCGGTGCTGTTGGCAACCTTCGTGGCGACACTCACACTCGACCTCGAGTTTGCAATCTACATCGGCGTGTTGTTGTCGCTGATGTTGTACCTGAACCGCACCTCGCGCCCGCCGCTGGAGGACGTGAAGCCGGCCGACCCGCAGCACATCATGGGATTCAGCACCGACACCGGGCTGCCGGACTGCCCGCAGCTCAAGATCGTGCGACTCAACGGCTCGATCTTCTTTGGGGCGGTCAACCATCTGCAGGAAGCCTTGCAGATGATCGACGAACGCAACCCGGCGCACCGCCATGTGCTGCTGGTGGCGTCGGGCATCAATTTCGTCGACCTGGCTGGCGCCCACCTGCTGGAACAGGAAGCGCGGCGCCGGCGGGCGATGGGTGGCGCGCTGTACCTCTTCAACCTCAAGAGCGAGCCGATGGAGATGCTCAAACGCAGCGGCGCGTTCCACGAGATTGGCGCCGACAATTTCTTCAAGCTCGGCGACGACGTGTTCCACACACTGTACCAACGGCTCGACGCGGGCATTTGCAGCGGCTGCACGGTGCGGATCTTCCATCCGTGCAAAGGGGTCAACGGGCCAGCGCCCAAGGCAGTTGCGTTGGCGAAATCACGTCCACACTGAACGGCTGCTCGGCTGTGAGCGGCCAGCCCTGCGCCACGGGCGCGACCACGTAGGCATGGTCGAGCCGGATGTCCGCACACGCCTGCCAAAAACCCCGGGTGGGTTTGGGGGCACTGGAAAACTTGATCTCGAAACCGACCTTCTTGCTGCCCAGTTCCACAACCACATCGAGCTCGGCCCCGGCTGCAGTACGGTAGAAGCCCACGTCTGCGCCTTTGGGCAGCAGCGCGCAAATCTGCTCGATGACGAAGCCCTCCCAGGACGGCCCCGCCATGGGGTGACCACTCAGACTGTCGACGTCAGGCAGGTTCAACAACGCGTGCAGCAGCCCGCTGTCGCGCACATACACCTTGGGCGACTTCACCAGCCGCTTGCCGATGTTGACAAAGTGTGGTTCCAGCCGGCGCAGCATCATGGTGTCGGTCAACGCATCCAGGTAACGGGCCACCGTGGTATGCGATATACCTCCCAGGGACGCTGCGAGGTTGGAGGCATTGAACAGGGATCCATGCAGGTGCGCGGTCATGCGCCAGAACCGGTGCAGCGTTTGCGCCGGCACGTTGACACCCAACTCGCGAATGTCCCGGTTCAGAAAAGTCGCGACAAAATCAGTGCGCCACGAAAACGACAAGGCATCGGTCGGCGCCGTGTAGCTCACCGGGTAACCACCACGCAGCCAGAGCTTCTGCAAGGTTTGCAGGGCCGCATCGCCCGTGCCTGCGCTGTCGGACATCACCTCGCCGACCTGCAAGGGCGTCAGCTCCAGGTAGCTGGCGCGACCCGCCAACGACTCGGAGCTTTGCTGCAGCAGCCGCCCGGATGCAGAGCCGAGCAGAAGATACCGCCCAGGCCGGCGCAGAGCGTCGATCTCCGGACGCAGCTGCGAAAAAACCTGGGGCACGTACTGCACTTCATCCAGCACCAACAGTTTGTCCCGGTGGGTCTGCAGGAAACCGCTGCCCTCGGACAACTTCTCGCGGTCACCCGGCAACTGCAGATCCAGGCTGATCGCATTTGGATGAACGGCTGCAATATGCCGCGCGAGGGTGGTCTTGCCAACTTGCCGCGGGCCCAGCAAGACCACTGCCGGCGAAAAAGCCAGTTGATCTTTGACCGCTCCTGTCAGGGCACGGGGAAACTCGAACGACCGGAAATCACCATCGGCGCTTGAAATCATTCTTGCATTTTGACTCATGCGTGATCAATATACAAGGTTATTTCATCGGGTCACCGCGCCCTGAACTCCCGCCCCAGCGGCTTGAGGCGCAAGCCTGGCGCCAGGCGCGTCCACGCAAACTGGCTCGGGTCGGCGATCATCGGCCCTGGAGCGGCAGCCACAAGAATCTGGTGCGCGATGGGCGTGAAGTCAGCCCGGAAATGCACCGAACTCTTGTTGACCAGGATCGCCTGTTCCGTCGGTTCTATGCCGACAAACCGGAACAGCGCCTGGTCGGCCAATTGCGTCTTGTGGGTGCACACGACCACCCGCACGCCATCGATCGAAAGGCAGGCGCTGGGCCCCAGCACCATCGTCGCCCCGCGCGAGAAGGGCCCGTTGCACAACACCCGTCCATCCGACAGCGCTTCGACGCGGAAAGTCGCGTGCAATGGGGCATCGCCGGGCACGCCGGACTTGCCGCCGAGGCCCAGCGTGATGCTGCGGCCCACGCCGGCAGCATGGGCCGCCAGAGCGGCCGCAGGATCGACCATCAGGCCCAGCGCGGCACGTCTGGCGCCGCAGGCCAGCAGTGCGCGCAACATGCCCGTGGTATCGGAATTGCCGCCGGCGCCGGGGTTGTCCTGCGTGTCGGCAATCACCACCGGACGGGACGCACCCAGCGCCAGCCGCATCGCCTCGCGCACTGCAGCCTCTGGCTCCAGCACCTGCAGGTCGAACTGCGCCTCGCATGCATCGACGAGCCTGGCCAAAGCGTCGGCTGCGGCATCGGCACTTCCCGCGCTGCGGCCATACGCAAACACCGCCGGCCCGCACTCCGGGAAGTCGGCTGCCGGAAAGCCAGGTGTGAACGACAGCGTAGGCACATCGTGCGACTCCAGCGCGGCCAGGGCCGCATAGATTGCGCGGGCTGGCTCCAGGTCGGTGCTTTGCGACGACAGCGGGATCAGGAAAGGCACGCGCCGCACCGCCACTGCGGGCCTGGGCATGCCATCGGAGCGTTGCGCCAGCAGGTAGGCCACCCGTGCGCCGGTGTCGGCCATGTCGACATGCGGATAGGTGCGGTAGGCGACCAGGGTGTCCGCGCACTCCAGCATCTGCCGGGTCATGTTGGCGTGCAGGTCCAGGCTGGCGACGATCGGGGTCTGCGGCCCCACCACGCGCCGCACCCGTGCCAGCAACTCGCCCTCGCCGTCGTCCAGGTGTTCTGTGACCATTGCGCCGTGCAGGTCGAGATAGACCGCATCGGGTTGCGCGTCGCGGATGCCGTCGACGATCATCGTCGCGATGCGCTCAAAGGCATCCTGCGTCACATGGGCGGATGGCTCACAGGATGCCCATGCGGTTGGCACCAGTTGGTGGCGCGACCCCTTCATCTGGGCGATGAAACCGGCGATCGGAAGGTTGCGCGCCACCATGGTGTCGAGAATGTCGCCGCCGCGCCGCAGGCCGGGCCACCCGCCATCGCGTGAAAAGTCCTCGAACGTCGCCTTGCTAGGCGCGAAGGTGTTGGTCTCGTGCTGAAAACCACCGATGGCGATGCGCATGTTCGGGTCTGCCTTTGGGTTGGGGAATGGATCGACAAGCCGCCCGCTGTACGGGGGCTTTGCGCGGGAGCCTCCATCATAGGCGTGCGACGGCGCCGGCCACCCGCGCAGCGCCCGCCAAGAGTGCGGGCGCTGCGCGGGCAGGGAATGACCCGATAATCGCGGCCATTCCCTCACCGCATTTTGCGGGCAACCGGGCCCTGCCATCCGGCTGGGCCACATGCCGATCGGCCGACGCGGCCCCGTAACGAAAGCGCCTGGGCACCCTCCAGTCACGAAACACACGAAACATGTCTACATTCGAAATCGAAGGCGGCGTGCCGCTGCGCGGCACGGTGCGTGCCTCGGGAAACAAGAACGCAATCCTGCCGATGATCGCGGCCTGCATCCTGACCGACCAGGAGGTGGTGCTCGAGAACGTGCCCGACATCATCGATGCGCGCCACATGCTCGAGCTGATCACCGAGATCGGCGGGCGTGTCGAGCGCAGCGGCGAGCGCGTAAGTATCCAGGTCGCCAGCGTCAAGACCAGCGAGATCAGCCGCGCCTTGTGCAACAAAGTGCGCACTTCCATCATGTGCGTGGCGCCCCTGCTGCACCGCACGGGCAAAGCCACCGTCTACCCACCCGGCGGCGACGTGATCGGCCGGCGCCGGCTCGACACCCACTTCTACGGCTTGCAAAAACTCGGCGCCACGGTCACCATCAACGGCAGTTACGACTTCGCCATGCACGGGCCGCTGACCGGCGCAGAAATGTTCTTCGATGAACCCTCGGTGACCGGCACCGAACACGTGCTGATGGCCGCCGTGGTAAGCCAGGGGCAGACGCTCATGCGCAACGCGGCTTGCGAGCCGCATGTGCAGGATCTGGCCCACATGCTCAATGCCATGGGCGCGCGGATCAGCGGCATCGGCACCAACCTGCTGACGATCGAGGGCGTGCCTTCGCTGCATGGCACCACGCACCGGGTCTGCCACGACCATGTGGAGGCCTCCTCCTACCTGGCACTGGCCGCCGCTACCGGCGGCGAGATCAAGGTCGAGGGCACCGATCTGCATGCCTACTGGATGACCCGGCGCGTGTTCAATACCCTGGGCGTGAAGATCGAGCTGCACAAGGACCACATCAGCCTGTCGGGCAACCAGGAGCTGCACGTGGCGCGGGACTACGATGGCTCGATCCCGGTGATCGGCGACGGGCCCTGGCCGCAGTTCGCCACCGACCAGATGAGCTGCATGATCACGCTGGCCACGCAGGTCACCGGCAATGTGTTGTTCTTCGAGAAAATGTTCGAGTCGCGCCTGTATTTTGTGGACCGCCTGATCAGCATGGGGGCCAACGCGGTGGTGTGCGACCCGCACCGGGTGCTGATCAGCGGGCGCTCCAAACTCACCGCCACCACGCTGACCTCCCCCGACATCCGCGCCGGCATGGCGCTGCTGGGTGCGGCGCTCTGTGCCTCGGGCAAATCCACGGTGCAGAACGCGAACATGATCGAGCGGGGGTATGAAAGGATCGAGGAGAAGCTGCTGGGGCTGGGGGCGAGGATCACGCGGCGGGATTGAAGTCCATTCTTGCGCCGCTGTGTTGGCGGGATCGATCTCAACCGCGCCAGCTTTGGCCAGGATGTCAGCCTTTTTTTGAAGACAGAAGGCACACGGACTGTTACTATCGTGAGTCATGAAGCCGTTCCGATGGTCAACTGCCAAGAATGACCTGCTCAAGCAGGAGCGAGGCGTGTCCTTCGAGCAAATCACAGTCGCAGTGGAAACCGGTGGCTTGCTGGAAATCGTGCCGCACCAGAACCCGGCAAAGTATCCACGACAGAAAATCATGGTTGTCGATGTAGCAGGTTACGCTTTCCTGGTTCCGTTCGTCGAAGAGGAAGACAACTTCTTTCTCAAGACCATCATCCCCAGCCGCAAGGCGACACGCAACTTCATCGCGAAGGAATCCGACGATGTCTAAACTTGATCGATACGAACTTGAAGTGCTTGAAGCCTACGAGTCGGGCAAACTGAAACCGATTGCGAGCAAGGCTGAACTACAGCGCATGCGCACGGCAGCGAGGGCAACAGCCATCAAGGACAAACGGGTGAACATTCGCCTGTCGTCTGCAGACTTGCTCGATATTCAGGCCAAGGCACTGGCTGAAGGCATGCCGTACCAAACTCTGATCGCCAGCGTCCTGCACAAATTTGTGGCTGGTACGCTCGCAGAGAAACAGTCGTCGGGTGTCGGTGCCCGGCAGCGCCGATCCCTCGCTCAGGCTGAACACCAACGTTGAATGTGTAGGCAGTACAGCGGGCGCTCCCAGTTGACCGCCACCACGCTCACTTCCCCCGACATCCGCGCCGGCATGGCGCTGCTGGGTGCGGCGCTCTGTGCCTCGGGCAAATCGAGGCTGCAGAACTCCAACATGATCGAGCCCGGCTGTGAACGCATCGAGGCCCGACTGCAATCCGTCCTTCGCCCCGCATGTTCCCTCAGCTATTCCTTGCTGGAGCCAAGATAGACATTTAAAATGTCCATCTTGTCCTTCTTAGTTGGACATGCCATGACTTGGAATATCGCTCAAGCCAGACAACAGTTTTCTGAAGTCGTGCGCTTGTCAGTCCAAGAGCCGCAGGCTATTTACAACCGTGAGAAACAGGTAGCAGTGCTGATCAGCGCAGCCGAGTTCGAGTCCTTCAATCAGTGGCGCACCGCGCAGCAGGAGCCGTCTTTGACCGCGCAGTTTGGTGAAATACGTTCGGCTCTGCAGCAGGCAGGAACCAGAGATCTGCCGATACCCGACCGTGACACCGTTCAACGCCCCAACGCGTTTGTGCCAATGCTGGAAGCCGAGGGGCTGTCCCCTCGGCCCGCATCCAACTGAAAGCGCGCGATGCAACTGGTAGACGCCAACATCTTGAGCGAGTTGATGCGAGCGCAGCCCGATGTGGGCGTGCTGGCTTGGCTCCGTGGCCGCGAAGCCGTCAGCCAGAGGCCCCCATGGTGGATACCCTTGGCTTTGTTTCGCCTGCCCGGGGCCTGCCCGTTAAAGCCTGGCGCGGCCAGCAGCCTGTGCAATGCGATGGCATGGCAGCGCCCGGCACCTGGCTTTTGCTGGCTTGTACACTGGCCACGCCAAGTCAACCCAGGAGGCTTCCATGACCCAGGCGTTCATGATCACCAACCGCAAACTGGCAGATGGGGATTTGAGTTACCTGCCTGACCTGCGCAACCTCAGGTTCTATGTCAGCGACAAAAAACGCGACAAGCTGGCCATGCTGTCCAACTGGGCCAGCAAGACCCGGGAGGAATTTGTTGCGCTGCTGCTGGAACAGACCGCCCTGTTCCCGGCCATCCCGGAAGACCAGAACAGACAACAGAAACACGTGAGCCTGTTCATCCACGGTTACAACAATTCATGGCAGGAAGCAGCCAAGAGGTACGGCCAGATCAAGGCCGATCTGTATGACGGTGCCGACGGCCTCGGCCTGCCCATCTTGTTTACCTGGCCATCGGACGGCAACGCGGCCGGTTATTTGCCGGACCGCGAAGATGCGCGGATGTCGGCGCCCCAGATTGCCGACCTGTTTGTCACCCTGCACGACCACCTGATCACCATGCAACGTGCAGCAGCCATCAACAAGCTGCGCAATGGCAGTGAAGAGGGACGCGACCAGACATCCCTGTGCACCGCCAAGATCTCGGTCATCGCCCACAGCATGGGCAACTACGTCATGCAGAACGCGCTGGCGATCGCCTCCAAGAAGCTCAACAACCCGCAGCTGGTGTCATTGATTCACCAGCTGGTCATGGTGGCGGCCGACGTCGACAACGACCTGTTTCAAAGGGACAAACCAGGCGACAGTGACGGCGCGTTGATGGCCAATGTGTGTTACCGCATCAGTGCGCTCTACACCGGTCTGGACCAGGTGCTGGGCGCCTCGGCTGGTTTGAAGCACTTCGGCACGCGCCGGCTTGGCCGCAGCGGCCTGGCGGACCCGACAGGCGTCTGGGACAACGTGTGCGAGTTTGATGTCACTGCGTTGGTTCAGGGCGTCCCGGGTACGCACTCCGCTGTGTTCGAAAGCCCCTCGGCCATGGCTCTGCTGCAAAGTGTCCTGCGGGGCACAGACCGCAAGGTGATTGTGGATTCTGGTGCGCTTGGGTTGGCAGCCCCGACCAAGCGCTGAGCCCGGTCTTCCGCCCCCCTGGCGGTCGGGGCAATCTGCACTGCGCCAATCTATACTCGAAAGCAGCTTGCAACACAGTGCCTCCCAAGCAAGCAACGCGCACCTCTGCGCGGTCCCAAGCACCAAATTTTCGAACCCGATGCAAGCCCTGTCCGGAAACCTGCGCAGCATCGTCGCGATGCTGGCCGCCGCAGCCATGTTCTCGTGCATGGATGCGCTGCTCAAAGTCCTTGCGGGCACGTATTCACCGATGCAGGTGACAGCCATGCGTGGTCTGTCGGCGATGCCGCTGGTATGTGCCTATATCGCATGGCGGCGGGAGTTCGGTGCCGTTTTCAGCCCGCGCCTGCGTTGGCGGCTGCACCTCCTGCGTGGA
The DNA here is from genome assembly GCA_945861785.1 of Rhodoferax sp. OV413. Classification (GTDB taxonomy): domain Bacteria; phylum Pseudomonadota; class Gammaproteobacteria; order Burkholderiales; family Burkholderiaceae_C; genus CAISIP01. The sequence goes on from CAMAWD010000005.1 coordinate 126,801, forward strand.
GTACTCGGGGTGGCGACCATGACGCTGTTCACCCTGGGGCTCAGGAGCATGGGGCTGGCCGAGGCCTACACCCTGACTTTTGTGGCGCCGCTGATCGTGACCATCCTGTCGGTGCCGGTGCTCAAGGAAATCGTTTTGCCGCGGCACTGGATCGCGATCGGCGTCGGCCTGTGTGGCGTGGTGATCGCACTGCGACCGGACCAGAACGCATTTTTCTCCGTTGGCGCATTGGCGGTGCTGGCGGCGGCCGTGACCTACGCCCTGGGCACCGTGATCGGTCGCCTGCTCAGCCGTACCGAGCCCAGCGCGACGCTGGTGTTCTGGAGCACCACCAGCATGTCGGTGGGTGGTGGCCTGTTGGGGGCTTCGGTGTGGATTGCCGTGGTGCCCGCGCACTGGCCGTTGTTGCTGGGTCTGGCAGTCACCGGTTTCCTGGCGCAGTTGGCGATCACCGAGGCATTCCGCCACGGGCAGGCGTCTGCCGTCGCGCCATTCGAATACAGCGCCCTGGCCTGGGCTGTGGCGCTGGACTGGTTGTTCTGGCACGCAGTGCCAGACGGCTACACACTGGCCGGAGGAGCGGTGATCATTGCCAGCGGCATTTACCTGATCCGGCGCGAGGCACCGACTGTGGTGATGCTGCCGCCATGAACTCGCCGGGCCGCCCCAAGAGTGAATACGGCGGAGCGCAGACTGCCTGATGACCGACATGTTGGCACCCTTGCTCGCGTTTGCCACCCGCCACCCCCGCCTGCTGGTGCTGACTGGCGCCGGCTGCAGCACCGAAGCCGGCATCCCCGATTACCGTGACGCGGCCGGCGCCTGGAAACGCAGCGAGCCGATGCGTTTCCAGCTGTTTGTGGCCGACGCCCTGGCCCGCAAGCGTTACTGGGCGCGCAGCATGGTGGGTTGGCGCACGATGGCCAATGCCCAACCCACCACCGCGCACCGCGCCCTGGCGCAGTTGCAGGCGGCCGGGCGCGTCGAACTGCTGGTGACCCAGAACGTCGATGGCCTGCACGGCACAGCCGGCAGCACCGAGGTGGTGGACCTGCACGGACGCATCGACACCGTATGTTGCCTGGGCTGCGGGGCACGCACACCACGCACCGCATTGCAGCAGGAGCTCACACTGCGCAACCCGGCGTGGGTGGGCCTGCAGGCCCTGAGCGCCCCGGACGGAGATGCCGACCTGGAGGCCCGCGACTTTGCGCAGTTCGATGTGCCACCGTGCGCGGCCTGCGGCGGCATGCTCAAACCAGACGTGGTGTTTTTCGGCGAAAACGTGCCGCGGGACCGTGTCGATGCGGTACGTGCTGCGCTGGCCCAGTCCGACGCCTTGCTGGTGGCCGGTTCTTCGCTGATGGTCTATTCAGGCTACCGCTTCGTGGAAGACGCGGTTGCGGCCGGCAAGCCGGTGGTGGCCATCAACCGGGGACGCACACGGGCCGACGCCGTGTTGACGCTGAAGGTCGAGCATGAAGTTGGCGACGCCTTGCAGGCCGTTGCTGCTGCCTTGGCCGAATCACGGCAGACCTTGCAGCAGCAGCCACGGTAGTCCGCAGGCATGATGGAGCCGCAGTTGCGGCCACAACTGCCACTGCAGCACGGGAGTGTCGTCGGCCTGACAGAAGCCGCGGGCACTGAGCCCCTACACTGGCACACCCCAACCTGGAGCCAGAACCGATGCCCTCGCAGAACCCTGATGCGTCCCTTCTCCTGACCGGCGACCCCGGCGTACACTTCGAGGGCCGCATCGGCCGCACCCTGGCGGACTCCATGCCGCACTGGAAGAAGGTTCCAGGCGCAGCACCGGGCAGCCCGAACGTGATCGTCATCCTGCTCGACGACCTCGGGTTTTCCGACTTCGGCTGTTTTGGTGGCGAGATCGACACGCCCCACATCGACCGCCTGGCCGCAGGCGGACTGCGCTTCGCCGGCTACACCACGGTGCCGATGTGCACGCCGGCACGCGCGGCCCTGCTCACCGGCAAGAACCCGCATTCGGTGGGTTGCGGCTGGCTGACCCACAGCGACCCCGGCTTTCCCGGTTACCGCGGCGAAATGTCGAAAGACGCCCCGACCATCCCCGAACTGCTGCGCGCGCGCGGCTACTCGACGATGGCCGCCGGCAAGTGGCACAACACCTACGACCGCAACCTGCACAGCTCGGCCGACACCAGCGCCTGGCCGCTGCAGCGCGGCTTCGACCGGTTCTACGGCTTCATGGGCGCCGAAACCAGTTATTACCACCCCGACCGCATGCTGGAAGGCAACCAGCTGGCGCAGGTCGAGGCCTACCCGCAGGGTTACTTCGCACCCGACGACTACACCGGCCGCGCCCTTGGCTGGCTTGCCGAACACCGTTCCAGCGCGCCGGGAAAGCCGTTCTTCCTGTACCTGGCGTTCCAGTCGCCGCATACGCCGCTGCACGCCAAACCAGATGACCTGGCCAAGTACCGGGGCCGCTTTGATGCCGGCTGGGACGCGCTGCGTGTGGCACGTTTCGAACGCCAGCGCGCCATGGGCCTGATCGAGGCCAACGCCACCTTGCCCCCGCGCAACCCGGGTGTGCCGGCCTGGGACGCACTGCCCGCCGACCAGCGCGCGCTGTTCGCGCGCTACATGGAGTGTTATGCGGCGCTCGTCTGCAACGTCGACCAGAACGTCGGGCGGTTGCTCGCAACGCTGGAGAAGACCGGGCAGCTCGACAACACGCTGCTCATGATCACCTCGGACAACGGCGCCAACTCGATCGGCGGCCCCACCGGCGTGATGAACCTGCAGGACCGGCGCCAGGGATTCGCCGAAGACCCGGCCCTGGTCGCGCGCCTGCTGCAGGCCGACCGCGTCGGTGCCGACGACACCTACGCGGCCTACCCCAGTGGCTGGACCCAGGTGTCCAACACACCCTACCGCTTCTACAAACGCACCCCCATGGCCGGCGGCATCCGCGTGCCCTTTGTGGCGCACTGGCCGCGCGGCATCGCCGAACGCGGCGCCGTGCGCCGCCAGTGGATCCACGTGACCGACGTGTTGCCCACGCTGCTGGAACTGGCCGGCGCCAGCTACCCGCAGGCCTTCAACGGCTACCGCACGCGCACGCTGGACGGCAGGAGTTTTGCAGCCATGCTGGGCGACGCGCATGCGCCACAGCAGCGCCAGCGCCAGTACTACGAACTCCAGGGCAACCGCGGCTACATCAGCGGCGAGTGGAAGATCGTCTCACTGCAGACACCGGTGCAGGCGATCGATTTCGACAACTGGATGCTGTTCAACATCGCCTCCGACCCGACCGAGACGCGTGACCTCGCCAGCACCGAGCCCGACGTGCTGCGCCGCATGGTTGCCGAATTCGAGACCGAGGCCAGCGCAAACTACGTCTACCCGATCGACAACCGCGACGACCGGCGCACCGTCTCGCTGCCACCCGGCGAACTGGCCGACGCGTCGCTGCCGCGCAGCTTCTACCCCGGCACCCAGCCCACCCCCGGCACCGTGGTGTCGCCCATGATCGCCGACCGCGATTACGTGTTGCGCGCACATTTTGACTGGCAGCCCGGAAACGAGGGCGTGGTGGTGGCAATGGGCGACCACTTCTGCGGCATGGTGCTGTTCGTGATGGACGGTGCGCTGCATTTCACCTACCAGTTGTGGTACCGCCCGCTGGAACTCGCACCAATTCCCCTGGCACCTGGCGCGCAGGACTTCGTGCTGCGTTACAGCGCGCTGGGTGAACGCAAGGGCCGCGGCAGCTTCTCGGTCAATGGGCAACTGTTGCGCGACGCGGTCGACCTGTCACCCACCATGGTGCGGCTGCCGTCCGGTGGCCTGAGCGTGGGCATCAACCGGCGCCGTCCGATCAGCGAGCGTTATGCGGACCGCGGCACCTTCCGCTACACCGGCGCGATCGACTCGGTTCATATCGAGCCCGGCCCGCAGCCGGCGGACACACCGATGCTGCTGGACGAAGCGGCAATACAGGCGCGCATGCGGGCCGCCGCCGGCGTGGCGGGCCTTCAATAACGCCATGCAAGACGCCGTACGGACCACGCGCCATTGGCTCATGCCTTGCCAGGGCGCATCACCGCGCAAATGCGCTCAAGCAGCATCTCGGTCGAGCCATCGACAAACCCCGCGACCCGTGCCCCCATCAGGTGCCTGGCAAAAGGGTGCCGCTCGCGCAGCCCTTCGGCACCCATCGCCTGGGCGAGGATAGGCAGTTGCCGATCGGCCATGCGGGTGGCCAGCAGCTTGGTCTGCGCCGCCGCCAGTTGGGCATCGGCCCTGGCGTCGATCAGCGTGGCGGTGTGCGCGACCATCAGCCTGCACGCGGCAAGTTCACTCGCCGCCTCGGCCAGTCGCCAGCGCCACCCCTGGTGGTCCGCCAGTGCCTTGCCGAAGCTGTTGCGCTGTTCGCCATATTCGCTGACCACGCGCAGCGCCTCGCCCACCATGCCGCAGCACATCGCTGCAATGTAGGTGCGTGCGCCGTTGATGGAGTTCATGGCCGCCTTGAACGCCTGCCCCGGCGGATGGAGCATCTCATCCGGGTGCGCCAGGTAGTTGTCGAGCCTGAAACCGCCGGTGCCTATCGTATGTTGCCCACCCAGTTGGAAGGCGGGCTCGCGCTCAAACCCTGCCCGCGTGCCGTCGACGACGAAACACGCAATGCCGCGGCCTCCAGAGCCGGCCTGCGTCTGGGCATACAGGACCACCACGTCGGCCTGCACCGCATTGGCGATCCAGGCCTTGGCGCCGTTGATCCTCCAGCCGCCTTCACACGGCGTTGCCAGGGTGGTGATGGCCGCAAAGTCCGATCCGGCACCGGGCTCGCTCAGTGCGGTGCAGCCGAAACGCCGGCCCGCGACGATGTCCGCCACGTAACGCGCGGCGATCGCCGGGCTGGCATCGCGGGCGAGTTTGGCCGCGATGTTCTGGGTGTTGATGAGCGACATCGTGAAACCGAAATCACCAGCCGCCAGCACCTCCGCGACTCTGGCCTTGCAGGCAAACGACATGCCCAGGCCGCCTTGGTCGACCGGCACCTGCAGGCGGGTCAGCCCGATCGCGGCAGCAGCGTGGACGCCTTCGTGGCCGATGCGGCGTTCGTGTTCCCATTGCGCGACATGCGGGATGACGATGTCGCGGGTCAGCCTTTCGGCACGGGCAATCAGGTCCAGTTCGGCGGGTGTCATTGGTATTGGATGGGTTCAGGATACTGCTGCGCGGTGAGTGGCACATGGGAATTGCGCTGCCGCGTGACGCCGCCATTGATCGCGACTTCGAGAATGACCGGGTTATTGTGCATGTCAGTAGGTTCCGCTTTTATGCCATATGCCAGACCCCGCCCACGGGCCACGAACTGCAGCGTCAATCACCAAAGCTGACTCCCAGGTCGCGGCCGGTCTGCAGCGTGTCGCAGTCCAGTGGCACCGCCTTCATGCGCCCGGCCACCGCTTCCAGTCTGACATAGTTCACGTTGGAGTCGGCCAGCGCCACCATGACGCCCGACAGTCCGGCGTCGAGGGCGCGCACGGCCGCGGTGCCGAAACGCAGCGCGGCCAGGCGGTCGAACGCGGTCGGGCTGCCACCGCGCAGCAAGTGGCCCAGCACCACCAGCCGTGTGTCCTTGCCCGTGCGCTGCGCCAGCTCGTGGGCCACCTGCTCGCCGGCGCCACCCAGCCGCTCGGCATGCCCGATCCCGGCAGCTGCCACCAGCGCGCGGTGTCCATCGTGCGGCAACGCGCCCTCGGCCACCACCACCAGGGAATGCAGCCGCCCCTCGGCGTCACGCTGGCGCACTTTGGCAGCCACCTTGTCGATGTCGAACGCGATCTCGGGAACCAGGATCGCGTGTGCACCACCCGCGATGCCAGCATGCAGGGCGATCCAGCCCGCGTAGCGGCCCATCACCTCCACCACCATCACACGCTGGTGGCTCTGGGCCGTGCTGTGCAGCCGGTCCAGGCACTCGGTGGCAAAGGACACCGCGCTGTCGAAGCCAAAAGTGGTGAAGGTCTTGTCCAGGTCGTTGTCGATCGTTTTCGGCACACCGACCACACGCAGGCCCCTGTGGTGCAACTCGTTGGCGATGGTCAACGAGCCATCACCGCCCACCGACACCAGCGCATCGATGCCCTCGCGGGCGAAGTAGTCCAGGATCTCGCCCGAGCGGTCGACGGCGCCGGTCGTGCCGTCGGGCAGCTTGACAGGAAAGCTGAACGGATTGCCCTTGTTGGTGGTCCCCAGGATGGTGCCACCCAGGTGGGCAATGCCACGCACCTGCTCGCGCGACAACCGCACCACCCCGCCGCCGGGGTAATGGCCGGGTGACAGGATGCCGCTGAATCCGTCGCGAATGCCCACGGTCTCCCAGCCGCGATTTGCCGCGGCGGTGACCACGGCGCGGATCACGGCATTCAGGCCGGGGGCATCACCGCCGCCGGTGCAGATGGCGATGCGTCGAATGGGACTTGTCATGGCGGCTCCAGATTGGCAGTCGGAAGGCACAGGTTAAGGCCGAAAGCCGCCGTGCCTCAAGGGCGAAAGATCAAGTTCACCCGAAATAGCCAGGCGAGACCAGGATCTTCGCGGGATCGGACGGGCCGGCGCCACAGGTGTGTTGACGGCCCCTGCTTCCTGCCATGCGCAACCGCACGCGGCGCGGGCGCAGGTCAGCTACTGTTGAACCATGCCCAGGCGCTTGACCACCACCTTGTCGAGCTCGATCTCGCGCGCAATCTGGGCGGCAAAGGCGACCGCCGGCGCGTAGTCAACCACCGAGCCCTGCTTGGCCGTCAACTCCCTGATGGCCGGTGACGCCAGCACGCCGGGCAAGACCTCCTGCAGCCGCGCCAGCACGGCATCCGGCGTGCCGGCCGGCACTGCCAGGCCTCCCCAGGGCTCGAACACGAAACCCGGTAAGCCGGCCTCCCCCATCGTTGGCACATTGGGCAACAGGGCAACCCGTTCGCGGCCGGTGATGGCCAATGCCCTCAACCTGCCACCCTGGACCAATCCAATATTGGCCGCGAGCAAGCCCACCTGGAAATCGATCTGGCCACCAACAATGGCATTGGCGCTCTCGGCCGCCCCCTTGAATGGCACATGCAGCGCCTTGAAGTTGCCAAGCTTCTCCTCGATGTACTCCACCGCCAGATGCGCCGGCGAGCCCGGTCCGCCAGACCCAAAGGTGAGCTTGCCCGGGTTGGCCTGCACGGCAGCGATCAGGTCCTGCAAGGTCTTGTATTTGGAGTCGGCGCTCACGACCGCCAGGAACGGCGAATGCGAGAGCTTGGCCACCGGGCGAAATTCCTTGAGCAGATCGAGCTTGGGGTTCATCGCCTGCACCGTCACCAGCCCGGAATGGATATAGGCGATGGTGTAGCCGTCTGGCGGTGACTGCGACACCGCCTTGGTGCCGATCAAGCCACCCGCACCCGCCTTGTTGTCAACGATAACCGGCTGCTTCAGAACCGCGGACAGCTGCTCGGCGATCGCCCGCACTGCCACGTCGATGCCACCGCCGGCGGGCGCCGGAACTACCAGGCGGATGGTGTTCGCCGGCCACACCGGCGTCTGGGCAAAACCCCGCGGGGCCACGCCAAGCGCACCGATCAACGCCCCAATCGCGTGGCGGCGGGATGGAAAAGTATTCATGGTCTGTCTCCTTGAAAAATATCGAACTGTTTGATCTGCAAGTATCGGCGAGTGCAGCGGGCGGAGTGTCAAGCTGTCTGCAAACGCGAAATCCGCAGCCCGCACGGCTGGTTTTGCCAGAGACCGGGTGCATCGTGCAATCTGCACGGCCAACTGTCGCCAAGCTGATTGCGGCGCCGCAAGTGTCGCCCGAAACTGTGCCTTTTGGCACTCGCCGTGAGGCCAAGCCCAGCCCGAGACCACCCACCATGCCCGTGAACACCCATCCCTCGTCGTCCTTCGGCCTCGACCCCAGCGACGCGCTCAACGACCTGCGCATGTCCGCCAAGGCCATGCCGCTGTACGAACACGTCAAACGCTTCATCGCCCAGACCGTGGAACCGATGAGCGTGAAATACGCGGCCTTGGGCGAAGGCCGCACCGGCGACGACCGCTGGCAGTACGCGCCAGGCCAGCTGGAGCTGCTGACCGAGGCCAAGGACCAGGCCAAGAAAGAAGGCCTGTGGAACTTCTTCCTGCCCGACGCGCAAACCGGTGAAGGCTTGTCCAACCTGGACTACGCCTACATTGCCGCCGTTCTGGGCGGCAGCCCGATGGCCTCGGAGTGCATGAACTGCTCTGCCCCCGACACCGGCAACATGGAGGTGCTGGAACGGGTAGGCACCCCCGAACAGAAGGAACGCTGGCTCAAGCCCCTTCTGGCCGGTGAAATCCGGTCCGCCTACGCCATGACCGAGGTGCACCACGCCTCCAGCGACGCCAAGAACGTCGCAACCACCGCAGTGCTCGATGGGGACGACTGGGTCATCAACGGCGAAAAGCACTACATCTCCGGTGCCGGCAGCCCACGCTGCAAGATCCTCATCACCATGGTGCGCACCAGCCCCGACGCCGCGTCGCACAGCCAGCAGTCCATGATCCTGGTGCCCAAGGACACACCGGGCGTGAAGATCCTGGGCGCCATGCATGTGTTTGGCGAAGACCACGCGCCGCACGGCCACATGCACATCCTGTTTGACAACGTGCGTGTGCCGCAATCCAACATGCTGCTTGGTGAGGGGCGGGGCTTCGAGATCTCGCAACTGCGCCTGGGGCCGGGGCGCATCCACCACTGCATGCGCTCGATCGGCGCGGCCGAGAAGGCGCTCGACCTGATGGTCAAGCGCGGCCTGTCGCGCAAGGCTTTTGGCAAGCAGCTGGTATGGCTGGGTGGCAATGTAGAGATCATTTCGCGCGCCCGCATCGAGATCGAATCCATGCGCATGATGGTGCTCAAGGCTGCCAAGGCCATGGACGTGATGGGCAACCGCGAGGCGCGGTTGTGGGTGCACATGGTGAAGGCCATGGTGCCCGAGCGCGTCTGCCTGATCATCGACCAGGCGATCCAGATGCACGGCGCCTTGGGTGTGTCGCAGAAAACACCGCTGGCGCGGATGTACGCGCAGCAGCGCACCCTGCGCCTGGCCGACGGGCCGGACGAGGTGCACCACCTGGTGGTGGGCCGCCACGAGTTGGGTATCCACAACAACAGCGAGGAAGAGGCGGCTTTTGCCGCGTCGTTTCGCAACTGAGCGTGGCGTAGCCCGGCCACACGGATACAAGGTGGCTCCCGGGACGGGCGCAGTTTCAGGACACGGCAGCGCTGCCGTGCCGAAGGGCACGAAGCCTCAACCGCAGCAATTGCCAAGTGCCGGCCGGATGCCACGGGCGAACGGCAGTGCCTTGCGGTTGAACAGTCTGAACGGGGTCGGCTTGCAGTTGCAGGCAGACCCCGTTCTGGTGAATTTCAAGCCTCACTGAATTCGTTGCCAGAACCACCAGGCCGCCAGCAGCATCAACACCGCCGACCCGCCGCGCACCACAAATTGCGGGTACCACCGCCTGAACACCACCGGCTGCACCAGCGCCACCCAGGCACCTACCGCCAGCAGTTGCCCGGCCTCGACGCCCAGGTTGAAACCTGCCAGCGCCCACGGCAGCAGACCGCTTGGGGCCGCAGCCTCCTGCAGCAGGCCGGCAAAACCGATGCCGTGCACCATGCCGAACAACAAGGCCAGCACATCGGTGCGCACCCAGGTCACCGGCCGCAGGTTGAGCGCTGCGGCAACGGCAATCGACACGGCAATCGCCGGCTCGACCCAGCGCGGTGAGGTCTGGGTCCAGCCGAAGGTTGCCAGCATCAGTGTGAGCGAGTGGCCCACCGTGAACGCAGTGACGGTGCGCAGCAAGGACCACCAGACGGCCTTGCCAGGCTGAGGCAACCGGCCAGGCTCGGCCGGCGCGGCACCGGGTGCAGCTGTGGCAAACAGAGCCAGCCGCAATGGCAGCACCAGCGCCAGCAGAAAGGCCAGATGGTCGTACCCCTCCAACAGGTGGTGCACTCCGAGCAGGAAGTAGTCACGAACGGCCGACCAGCGGCCTGCCGACGCGTCGGCCGCAGCAGGGATGGGCCTGGCATCCCCAGCGGCCACTGGCACCGGGAGCGGGGCAGCCAACAAGGGCAAAGGGCCACTGCGCAGGGGTGAACCGGTGGTCAGCAGGTCCTTGCGATCCAGATGCCCGGCAACCAGCAGCCGGTGGTTGGCATCCTGCTCCCTGAAAAAGGTGTAGCGCAAGGCGAGTGACTGTGCAAGCGCGCACCGGGCCCCCGCCACCAGCCGCAGGTAGGTGCCGTCGCCGCGGCGCTCGACGCCGTCGAACTGCCACCGCAGGGCGCACTCCGTTGTCGCGTCTTTCGGGTTGTCGAGTGCCGCAGACTGGTTCGCCACCGCCAGCACCGCAGGCAGTGCCACACGGATTTCGCCCCAGGTCACCCGCCCGTCGGAGTTGGAGTCCATCGGCAGCAGCAGGTCGAGATCCTTGATCGCCACCGACAGGGTGAACCGGAGCGCACGCACGGCAATAGGTGGCGCCGGCTCCGCCGTCACGGCCGCAGGGGCCAACTGCTGAACATCCAGGTAGGCATCGCTGCCCTTGTGGGCAGAAGCGGCGCCAGCCCACAACATGGCCAGGGCGCCGGCACACAGCACCCCGCGCGCACGGACGAAATGCAGGCGCCTCATGGTGTCAGCCGGCGCATGGCCGGTGCGACGGCCGCAGCGCCAGGTGCGAGCCTGACATCGTGCAAACCGGCGGTGCGGATCGCGGCTCCAATCTGCGCCAGCGCAGCCGGATCGTTGGCCTTGCGCGCACTGGCCATGGCCACCCACCAATCCACAGGCTCGCGCTGCAACAGCAGGTTGGCACGCGCATGCACCAGTGCCGCAGCAGCATCGTCGTCCAGCCACAAGGCCGCCAGCGCCAGTTCGCGCCCGTGCAGGGCGGGGTCCTCACCTCGCCGGGTCAACTCTGCGGCGCGTTCGCGCAAGGTGGCGCGTGCTGCCGTCCATCGGGAGTCGCCGCTGCGCCGCCATGCGGCAGCCCGGCGCAGCAACACGGCATCGGTTTCGGGCGCTTCGACCAGCACCCGCAGCGCAGCCGCCGGGCGACCGGTGCGCAGCAGAAGATCGCTGTAGGCAATGGCGGTGTACAGGTCGCGCTCCTGCCGCAGGCTGTCCTGGAATGCCGCCGCGGCAGCCACGTCGTCCCCCGCCCGCTCCAGGTGCTCGGCCAGCAAGGACGACAACCAACTGCGCTGTGCCGGCTGCGCAGCCTGCGCCAGCAATGTGCGCAGGCCCTCGGTCACCACCTGTGTGTCGCCCCGCAAGGAGTTGGTTTCCAACCGGCAGGCGTGCGCATACAGTGGCTGTTGCGCACGCGCCACCGCGTCACACGCCCCGAGCGACTCGGCATACCTCGCCGACAGCCGCTCCAACGCCGCCAGGTTCAGCCAGCCCTGGGCATGACCCGGGCTGCGTGCCAGCGCGGCCGCAAGCACCTTGCGCGCCGGAGCGAATTCATGGCGGCCCTGTTGAACAGTGGCCTGCAGCACCGCAAGGTCGGCCGGTGCGTCAGCCTTGTCCCACCACGGTGCGAGCAGGGCCTGTGCACGGCCCCAGTAACGCGTGTCACCTGTCTGCCGCGCGACCGAGATGGCCTCCCGCGCCCGGATGGCCACCGCGGCGGGGTCGCCCGGCGGTGCCACAGCAGTGGCAGGCCCGGGCCGCACCCGAGTGACCGTGGGCAACACCTCGACCACTTCGTTGTCAGCGCCGGGCTTCACCAACTGGACAGCCCCGGCACTGAACGGTGTCAGCAAACCCAACAGCAAGCCGGCAACGCGCAGGAAAGGGTGTGTGGGCATAACCGGCTTGCCGATGGTCAGACGTCGCTCGGCTCGGCGCTGTCGTCGGTGGCCGGCACAGCATTGCCCAGCACCACCGGGTCGGCGCTGTCGCTGGATGCGACCAGTTGCTGCGCCACAAAGGCCGTGGCGCCGGCTGCGGACTGGGTGACCGACAACGGCACCTCGCTACCGCTGAAAAGCGCGACGGGAGGTGGCGCGTCGCTGCCGCCGCCCCCTCCGCCGCAGCCACTCATGAGAAGAATGGCACCCAACAGGGTGGCCGCGGACTTGTGCATGGTATGCATGGTCGTGTGTCCTCTGATTGGTGATCAATACGACGCGGAACCGGAGTTCGGCGTGTTCAGGTAGGGGAAACGCGTGAGGAATGGCACCGTGGCCTGGTCCACCGCATCGTGGATCTTGGCGGAGTCGGCACCCAGTGGCACGTTCGAAGGCCTGCAGGCAGAGGTCAGGCTGGGCACGCCCGGCACGCCGTTGAGACCGAGTGCGTTGTTGTCGCCGTTGATCACGCACAAGCCGCCGAGCACGGCCACCAGCGCGATGTCGACCACGTCGTCCTTGGGTCGGCGGCCATTCGGGAAACCCGCCAGGTCGATGGCCTGCGACAGGTTGGCAACACCACCCACGCGCAGTACTTCACCAGCCACACCCAGGCGGTTCTGGCTTGCGAACGGCACCGGTGCGATCGCCGTGTTCAGTCGCAGAACTTCCGATGGGGTGGCGGTGGCGGGCTTGTTCACTCCGGCGATGCCGGTCAGGAACACGGTGGCGAGGTCGGTGCGCGGCAGGTTGGTCGGTGCGACGGCCGCGGGGTTGCCGGCCAGCACCAGGCCCAGCAGTGCCGGCAAGGTCGGGTTGGTCACGTAGGTCAGGAACTGCGTGTCGTCCTGCGGCTTGGACGCATTGAACTTGTCTTTGTCAGGCAATCCGATCACCAACTCGTTGACCAGGGGGTTGCCCAGTCGCGAAACTTGTACCCAGGCGCCGCCGACCTTCTCGCTGGTCTGGTGACCACTCGAGGGTTTGCCGTCGAGCAGTCGCGCCTGGCGCATGCTGGCCGTGGTCCAGCCACCAATCACCGGGTCGGTGCCGGCGGTGAGGCAGTCCTTGTGCACTTCCATCGAAATGGTGGTGACATTGGCCTTCTGGATCACGTGCTGGCCGCCGTTGCCGGCAGCGTCCAGGTTGGCCGGGTCGAGCAGGAAGGCCACCGGCGCGTTGACCAGATCGAACACGGTGCCCAGGTTGACCGCAAAACCTTCCTGGCGCTGGCCCACGAACACGAAGCCCGTGTCCTTGCCGGCCGGGCAGCCCGGGACCTTGATGGCGTGCACATGTTTCTGTGCGTAGGTCTCGTACGCGGCCGGGTCGCCCAGGGTCTTGGAGCCGATGTAGTCCACCGGCTTCTCGAACACCCTGGCGCCACCGCTGGCCTTGGTGATGGACTGTGTCGCGCCCTTGCGCCGGTCACCGCGCACGACATTGACCGTGTAGGTCTCGTTCAGGTTCAGGCTCGGATCCGTGAGCTGGCTGACAGTGCCGGACTGGATCAGCGGAATCGGCACACTGGCGGAGCCGATCGTCAATGGAATGCTGTTGAGCTTGTTGTTGAAACGGAACTGGAACGTGATGTCTTCCCTGGCGTCGCCGTTGTTGTCGAGGTGGATCTCGTACAGGGCGTTGGGGTCCAGCGAGAAATAATTCGGGCCGCCGTACGGGGATTGCAGTGGCTGGTAGTTGGCGATGAGTGTCACGTAGTCGCTGCGTCCGCCACTGCCGTTGGCGGCCACACCTTCGTAGCTGCGGAATATGTAGAAGTCGGTGCCGTCGACCTTGGGGCTGGTCGTGATGAAGGGTGCTTCGCGGTGGCTCGATGCGAGCGCGCTGCCGGCCGTGATGAGAAGAAGACAGGCTTGGGCGATACGCCCAGGTTTCAAATGCATGGTGGTACTCCGGTTGAGACAACAGCGGGGTGCTGCTCACTGGAATACGCGATGCACGGCGATTTGGATTCAGTTCTGGCGCAGCAAAGATGCCGCGATGGAACGCACCTGCACTGCGCGCAGGATGGGCGCCCCAGGGCGCCCGCCAGCAGGCGCTAGGCCTTCATCCGCAGGACGGGGTCGAGTGCACCGTGAAAGAAAAATACCACGCCAACGTCGCTGGTTTCGCCAAAGTGCCCGCCACCTGCGGGTGCGAGCTGGTAGTCACCCGCGCGCAGCAGGATGTCGCCCAGGAACATTTCGCCTTCGAGCACCAGGCAGTCCTCGTCCAGCGCATGGTGGTGGTCGGCAACCGAGGCGCCGGGTGCAAAACGCACAAGCATCGACACCACCTCGCTGTCGCCCTTCAAGGGCAGCACCTCGACACCCGGCGAAGACGCCACCCAGCGCTTGCGGCCCGTGTGAACCCAGCCCGATGCGGGTCCGGGAATGCACCACCAATGCGCTTCCAGTGCGGGCAACGTGTCAACGTCGACCAGCAGGTTGCGCAGGTAGAGCGTGGTGTCGCCCTGGGCAAGCAACGCGGGCCCATTCGCCGTACGGTGGCGGACCTGGTAGGCGTAACCCGGCCCCGGAGGCGCAACACCAGCGGGGGCCAAGGGAGTGTCCGCGCCCGCAGCGGCGAGTGCACCCTCCAGCACCAGTATCTCTTGCGCAGTGACACCGAGCGGCCATGCCAGAACGGCGCCGGGGCGCAAGCGGACGACCTCGACGCGGCTGACGCTGTCGCAACGCAGGGTTCGTGCGAGCAAATTGTCCTGGCCTTCATGCCAGGCACCGTCTTCGCGCCGCACCGTCAGGAAGTCACTGTGCGCCAGCACACTGCTCCGCACGCGGTCGAACAATTGCGTACGCATGCCTGACGCGCGCGCCTGCACCGCCCGTCCAGGCGCAAGGCGCTCGGCAATCGCAGCGAGCAAAACAGGGGCGTCGTCCTCAGTGTTCACCATGGTGGGCGCGTCCTTCCACGCCTTGAACAGCGACGAATCGCGCAGGCAGATATGCCCTGTGGCACACCGCCAGCGTGCGCTTGGCGCTCACGCACGCCGGGAGCCCGACCACTCGCGCATTGGTTGCACCTTGCAGCCGAGCATACGGCCCATGCCACCGGCACATCCGCGCATGCGTGCAAAGTGGCGTCGCTCGGACAGCACGCGCATGGCAAGGCCCCACAACCCGGAATCCTCCGGCACCTGCAGCTCCCAGCGGCAGGTGACCTCGGTGCCCAGCGCGTGCGCCGGCGCAAACAGCCAGGTCGCGCCGCCCTGCAGGTCGCCCCGTACACGCAGTTCGATCATGGAGCCAGGCTCCCCGGACGTTGCAAGCACCCGCAGGCGCAGCGGGAGCCCCGCCAGGTTGCGCCAGGTGGGAACGGGCCGGGCCAAGGTCCGATGGGTGTCGCCTGCGGCTGCGCGCGCCGGTACGACGATGGCCAACGCGCTCCACCAGCGCGGCCAGCCGGCGACATCCGCCACCAGCCGCCAGGTATCGAGCGGCGGGCTTGCCAGCCACCAGCTGCTTGTCAAGACGAGGGTTGGGTACATGAAATTGGCGATCGCCAGATTGCAGGAGAAAGGCCTCCCCCACAAGTACGCTCGTTTCTGGTGCATGGATGCAGACAAATGGCTTCATGTTTGTGCCTCCGGGCGCCCCGCGTTGAAATCAGGCCCCAGCGCCTCACGCAAGGTGATCAGCGTGCGGCGCAGGTGCGACTTGACTGTTCCAAGTGGCAGGCCCGTGTGGGTTGCGATCTCGTCATGGGTCAGCCCGCGGTAGAAGACAAGCCCGATCAGCTGCCGCCGCAAAGGGTCGAGCGTGGCCAGTGTGGCATGCAGCGCTGTATCGCGTTGAACCGTGTCGAGCAGGTCCAGCGGGTCGGCGGCGCTGCCGTCCTCGAACTCGTGGTGCTCGTCCACCTCCTGGCGGTGCGACTGCAGCATGTCGCGCCCATTGGCGCGGCGCGCGTCCAGCGCACGTGAACGCGCCATGGTCATGATCCAGGCAATCGCGCTGCCACGGTCGGCATCGAAACGGGGCGCCTGGCGCCAAACCTGCCAGAAGGTGTCCTGCAACACCTCTTCGGCGGTGCCGACCTTGCCGGTGATGTGCAAGGCGAGCGCATAGACGCGGCCACACAACGCGTCGTACAGGGATGCCATGGCCGCTTCGTCCTGGCGCATGATGCGGCCGAGCAATTGCGCCAGGGCCGCGTTGTCCAGGCTGCAGGGAACACCGTGTGGCGCAGCCATGGCCTGGACCGGGTCCAGGTCAACGGCATCTTCGTCGTGATGGTCGTCTTCATGGCCATCGAACGCCCCGGTAACGCCATCACCCTGCCCAAGCACGGCCAAATGCGGCTGCAACGCATCGACGTCTGACAACCGCGCCGGCGTCAGCATCGCTTTGCACCCTGCCAGATTGCTTGCATTCCCGAAGACTCCTTGGGTGCACGGACGGACGGCGGGTTGACCGTCAACCCGGCATTCCTGCACCTAGTCCGCCGCCGTACGCATGCTGGATGCAAGACCCTTTATGTTAGTCGGAAATAGCTGCCTGGTGCACTGAATACGCGTCGGACCGGGGCCCTGCACCAGTGCCTGGGCAGACTCGAAAACCGGCAACGTGCAGTGGTCAGCCTGGCCTACCTGCGTGACCTCAGCCACAGCGAACTTGCGGGGCAGTTGAACCTGCCCCTGGGCACACTGCGCGGCGGCGCGCGCCGGCGCTTCGAGACACTGGCGCGCCAAAACCCCACGATCCGTTTGGCCGCGCTGGGCTGGCAATCACACATTGCATCGTTGAACGAACTTCAACCGGCCATCACGCCCGGGCCCGGCGTGTGGCGGCGCATCGACAACCTGCTCGCGGCGGAGCGAGAAGTCCACGGCATGCAAAAGCTGCGAACCAAGGCGGACAGCTCCGGCACCGGCGGCGTCCGGGGCTGGTTCGATCGCCTTGGTTTCTGGCGTGGGGCGGCCGCG
>CAMAWD010000006.1 GCA_945861785.1 Rhodoferax sp. OV413
CAGCGCCCGACACTCGCACCACGCAATGGCGCGTGGCAGGCGAAACAGTCCGTGGCGAGGGCCGCATGTCCTGGCGCCAGTGCACCAGGACTCACCATCAGGTGCGGGTAGACAAACGCCAGCGCCACCAGCACCAACAGGTTGGCGACGATCGCAATCCAGAGCCACCTGCCTTTCATTGCCAGTCCCAGAACAGAAAAATCGCCACGATGTGGGCCAGCGCCAGCACGGCAAAGGCCAGCGTGATCGGGAAGTGCACCGAACGCCACTGCTTCACGGTGTCGAACGTCAGGCTGTCCCAGTAGGTTCGCTCGGCGAGTTGCTCTGGCGACAGGCCTTGTTCGCGCATCGTCTGGCGCGCCTCCTCGAGCCGCCGCCGCGCGCGTCCAAGCAGGAACTTGCCAGTCAGACCACTGGCAACGTTGATGAGCATCGCCCACACCGCCAGCCAACCCAGAATCGCATTGAAGTGGATACCGGCGTGCACCAGCACCATCAGCGAGCCGGCCCACGCCATGGTCTCATGCAGACGAAGCAGCTTGGCGGGTTGGCCCCACCGGACAAGTTTGCGTTTGCGCAGCGAATAGGCGAACGACGCCAATATCAGCAGCGTGCCCGGAATGCCCAGCCAGCGCCCGACCCAGACCGCATCGAGCAGGTGCAGCGCCGCATCACACAGCAGTGCCGCCACGCCCAGCGCGATCAGCGACAGGTAGAACGGTGCGACCTCGCGGCTGAACAGGCGGGCTTTGATGGAACTCATGCAGCGGGCCTCATGCATCCAGCACCAGTGCCGACTGCGGCTTGCCGACGCACAACAGGCAGTGGCCGCTGGCAATGTCGTGGTCTGGCTTGTCTGCATAGTGAACAGTGCCGGAGACGAGTCTTGCCTCGCAGGTGCCGCAGCTTCCTGTGCGGCAGCCCGAGTCCACCGCCGCGCCGTGCCGCTCGGCGAAGTCGAGCAGATTGGCGTCCTGGCCATTCCACACCAGGGTGCGGCCTGAACGGTCGAGCCGTACTTCAAACGATGTCGGAGAGGCCGGCAATGGTTGACTTGTCACCGGCCCTGCGGGTCGCCCCGAGGCCGGACCGAAAGCCTCGAAGCGGATGTCGTCCTCGCCCACGCCCCATGCACGCAACGCCGGCACCAGGCTTTGCATCATTGCTGGTGGCCCACAGACATAAAACTGGTGCCGGCCGTGCGGAAGGCAGCTGCGCAGAAGTTCCAGGCCGACGTGGCCGACGTGCTGGTAGTCGCGGCCCTGGACGTCGTCGGGCCCGGGGCTGCTGTAGACCACGTGGAGCTGGAGCGTGCGATGTGTAGCCGCCAGTTCTTCCAGCAGGTGCTTGAATGCGTGGTCGGCGCCGTTGCGCACGCCATAGAACAGATGGACGGCCCGCCTGGGCTGCGCCATGGCACACCAGCGCAGCATGCTCACCATGGGCGTGACGCCGATTCCGCCAGCGATAAAAACCGCCGGCAAGGCGGCATCGGCGTCGATGAAGAAGTGGCCGGCTGGCGCCTTCACCTTGAGGACATCACCCTCCTGCACCCGGTCGTGGAAGTGGCTGGACGCCGCGCCAGGCGGCAGGTCCGGTCGGCCCGCGGGCGAGGGCATGCGCTTGATGGTGACGCGGTAGTTTTGTGGATCGGGACAATCCGACAGCGAGTAGCAGCGCGTCAATACACGCCCCGCAACCGGCCCGGGCCCGCCGCCCACCTGAAGCGAAAAAGTGAGGTACTGGCCCGGCCTGAATGCCGGAAGCGGCGCGCCGTCGACTGGCCGCAGGTAGAACGAGCACTGGCTCTTTGCGGCATCTTCGAAATTGCGGCGCACCACACGGAAGTCGCGCCACCCCGGCCATTCCCTGGCGGACGGCGCTCGGGCCGCTGGCCCGGCCTCTCGTGCAGGCTGTGCCGCCAGGGCCCGCCTGCGCCAGACGATCACGCCGATGCCAGCAGCGCCCTGCAGCAACAAGGCCGCGGAGATGATCGCCAGAAGCTGCAAGACAGTCATGCCTGGACTGTTCGGCAGTGGTGAATTGTTGGCATGGGTGATCGGGATGTTTTGGGGTTCACGTGCCCAAACAGGAATGCCGGGTGGCGTGTACGGTCAACACTGAAATTCTCAGGGACATCTGCGCCGTCTGTGTTGACGCTGGTCATGCGGCAGCGCGACGGACGTCGTCAAGTGCACCGACAATGGCGTTGGGGCGGCACCAGCCCCAGCAGGAGCCACGAATGCAGTATGACGACGTAATCCTTGGCCGCCGCAGCACCCGCGGCTACAAACCCGACCCTGTTCCCAGGGCACTGATCGAGGAGATCATCGGCCTGGCGATGCGCGCGCCGTCATCGATGAACACCCAGCCCTGGAATTTCTACGTCATCACCGGCGAACCGCTGAATCGGATCCGGGCCGGCAATACGGAGCGGATGCTGGCAGGTGTGCCGCAGTCGCGCGAATTCCGCACGGGTTCGGCCTTTGCCGGTCAGCACCGCGACCGGCAGATCGGCGTTGCGAAACAGCTGTTTTCCGCCATGGGGATCCAGCGCGACGACAAGGAAATGCGCCAGGACTGGGTGATGCGCGGTTTTCGTCAATTCGACGCGCCTGTCTGCGTGATCGTGACCTACGACCGCGTGCTGCACGGCAGCGACGACGCCCCCTTTGATTGCGGCGCGGTGGCGACCGCGCTGGTCAATGCCGCCTGGTCGCGCGGGCTTGGCGCCGTGATCAACAGCCAGGGCATCATGCAATCACCGGTGGTGCGTGAGCACGCCGGCATCGCCGACGACCAGGTCATCATGAAAAGCATCGCGCTGGGCTGGCCGGACGAGAACTTCCCGGCCAATGCGGTCGTGTCTGAACGCAAGTCTGTCGGTGAGGCGACCGTGTTTGTGGGTTTCGGCGATCAGCCAATCGCCTGATCGGCGAACTTCTCAGACAGAAAACCCGCTGCAGGTTTTACGGGCAATCTTCTCGCCGTTCCGATACCGCCGGCGGAAACCGCGCCAGTCTTTGGCCGACAGCGCAGCGGCCAGGAACTGACTGAACGCATCAGAAGACCCGGAGCCATGGATACTTCAATTCTCCGTGAGATGCATCGCGTCGCGAACCAAGGCCTATGCCGACCTGGCACAGGCCGTGCGCAAGCATTGCCATACCAGCGTCATCCGTGCGGACAACGCCGAACTTTTCAGTCGCATGGTCTACAACGTCATGGTCAGCAACGATGACGACCATTTGCACATTGTCGCGTGCCAGAGCCTGCGAGATGATTTTTGATATCTCATTCCTGGTGGCCATTTTCTCGACGATCGAACTCTGTCCAAGGAGGGCTTTCAGTTATCGTCTGATTGTTGCTTCGCAATTCGAGCCTCAATGATGTCACGATTTTTCTTTGCGTATTCATCGCCCTTCCTTGCGGCCTTGTTGTAGTAAGCCAAGGCCTTTTGCTCATCCATGGGAACGCCTTGTCCGTGGTCGTGCATGAAGCCCAAATTTGACAGTGCAGCGGGAAAGTCTTGTTCTGCTGCCATGAGGTACCACCGCAACGATTCAGCGAAATTAAGTGTGACCCCATGCGCGTTTCCGTACATGAAACCCACTTTCGACTCCGCCTCTGCACTTCCTTGATTGGCAGCCAACTTGAACCATTTCATGGCTTCAGCATAATTTTCTGCTACGCCCTGGCCTTTGTCATACATTTCTCCAAGCCGGATTTGTGAATTGATGTGTCCTTTGGGGGCAATCAGACGAAACCAATTCATGGCTTCTTTAAAGTCTTGCTTCACAGTGTTGCCGGTTAAATACAGGTAGCCAATTCTGTAGTGCGATTCTTCATGCCCTAGAGCAGCGGCCAATTTGTACCAACGAATGGCTTCCATATCGTCTTGCTCTACGCCGTGGTGTTGTTCGTACATTGACCCGATACTAAAATTTGCAGCGGGATTTTTTCTTTCAGCAGACAGTTTGTAGCATCGCATTGCCGCTTGAAAGTTTTGCTTGACTCCCAACCCTTTTTCCAGCAGGGCGCCTAGCCTGTTCAGAGCCTCTGGATTGCCTTCCTTTGCAGATAACTCAAGCCAATGGGCTGCTTCTGGATAATCCTGAGCGGTACCTTGGCCCTGCTCATACATCAATCCAAGATAAAACTGAGCTTGTGTCTTGCCCTGCTCTGAGGCTAATTTAAAGGCGCCAAATGCCCCCGCAAAATTTTGAGGTACGCCTAGCCCCTTGTAATAGATTATTCCCAGGTTGAATTGCGCATCAGCCTCGCCCCTGGCAGCTGCTTCCCGCTCTCTTTTGTATTCAGCTTCAATTTGTGCATCAATGGCTTTTCGCTGCACAAGGAGTTCTTCAATTCGGGTCATTTGAAATTATAGGAGTGATAATCTCCCACCTTGCCTTTGTTAATTGAAAGCACGGATGTGCCGTATCGAATGGCGCACCAATGATCTGGCGAATACCTTGGTTCTGGCGCATATCTTGCGGAAAAATTTTAACTTGGCTCTGACGGATCCGCTCTGTTTGCCTGATCTCCACAATCAATGCGTGGATTTATGGCCTGTACCAATCCCGTGCCCTTGTAGTTGCCGCCCTGGATGTGCTCGCCGACACGAAATGCATCGTCGAACAGGAAAAACACACCGCTCCACGGCCCATTCATGGTGTCGATGCCACAGCATCGGCGGCATCGAGCCGATCCAGTGCTGCCAGCGCCTTGCACACATCCCCGGTGGCAGCCATGGCCCGAAATGGTTTTCCGTGTCTCAGGCTGCCAGGGAATGGGCGCTGAGCCGCTCCATCAGTTTGTTCATGCTTGCGCCCCGCGAGCCAACGCCAGCCCGATCAAATGGTTGTCCCCCTCATCGGGCAAGTTGGGCCGCCAACCGCAATACACCGTCACCCAGCGCCCCTGTCGCGCCAGCGCCGCCTACACGTCGCGTCGCTCCTGCGCGGTGGTGGCATCCCTCCAACACTGGGCGGCCCAGCAAATCCTGGTGCTCCATCCACAGCGCATCAGGCTGCCGCCGAGACGGTAATTTCTATCAGGAGGCTGTCGGATGCGAGGGCCGCCTCGACTGTCGTTCGCGCAGGCACCGGCGACCCGGTCAACCATTGCTCCCAGCATTCGTTCATCTTTGCAAAATCGGACATCGACTTGAGGTAAATGGTCGCAGTAAGCAGTCGGCCTTTGTCGGTTCCTGCCTCTTTTAGCAGAGCGTCGATGCGGTCCAGCACCTCGCGCGCCTGGTCCTGCAGTTCCACAAACGGCGTGCCCCCCGAAGTTTGTCCGCAAAGGTAAGCAACGCCACCATGCTTGACTATTTTGCTCATGCGGGTGTTTGAGTGATGGCGTTCGATTGGTGTGTTCATACTGCTTCTCCTTGGTGATGATCTGGGTAATGGGCAAGGCCCGTTGTCGGGTCCCCCAGGATCCGGATATGGACTCCAAGCGTCCAGTGTCGTGCCCCATAGGGGTCGCCAGAACGACCACCCGCGGCACCCGGCATTCCGAAGATCCGTCCTGATTTCATACCGCCAGGATTTCCTCATTGTCAAATGCGTCCGACAACAAGACCGGCGCTGCATCGGTGACCAGATACAGGTCCTCCATGTGGTATCCGACCTTGCCCGGCCAGCGAACCCGGGTTTCCACCGTCGATACCATGCCCGGTTCGTAGACCATCTCTTCGTGCGGTGCGATCAGTGGATGTTCATGGATCATCAGACCAACACCGTGGCCGTTGTGCCCAAATGGAAACGGCAGCTTCCGCTCCAGGTGCATCGCGGCGCAACGCGCGTAGACCTCGCGTCCGCTGATGCCGGGTCGCAGCATGGCCGACAAGCCATGTTGAATCTCGCGCAGCCGGCTCCAGATCGACCGGTCTTCGGCGCTGGGCTGCCCCAGTTTCGCGGTGCGCCCGATGTTCGAATAGTAGCCATGGTACAGGCCGCCACAATCGCTCTTTAGGATATCGCCCGGCTGCACTTGGTAGTCCGTGCCTTCGGTATGCAAACCGGTGTTGGCACCGGCGCCGAATATCAGGGTGGTCACCATGTCCGCCCCGGAACCCATGATGTTGTCGGCCAGGCGACGCCCGATGGCACGTTCGGTCTGACCTGCCAACGTGGACTTGAATGTGTCGCGCAATGCATTCGCCGTGCCACGGTATGCCATGCGCAGAACCTCCAACTCGCGCGCCGTCTTGAACATGCGCACGCGGTTCAGAATCGCGTCGCAGGGTTCCAGGCGCATATGCGGCAAGCCGGAGCGCAGTTCGTCGCAGTAGAGTCCGCCCAGATATTCGCCCTCGTAGCCGATTCGGCCCCGCTCGAGCCCGAGTTCGCGCAATAGCTCGGCGACCAGGGCGGTCGGGCGCTGATTGAACTCGCGGTAGGTGCGCAGATCCTGTATCCATGAGCGGCGCCGCATCAACGCCTCCCAGACCTCGCAGATCACCATGATGGGGGCCTGCCCCTTGGGCCATACGATGACCGTCAAACGGTCGCGGATCTTGATCTGGCTGGTTAATTGCACGTTCCCCGCATAACAGAGGTTTTCCGGCGAAACGATCAGGATGGCGTCGAAGTCGCTGTTGTCTATCGCCTGTTGCAATCCCTCGATATTTCCGAGTGCTTGATCAGCTGTGTTCATGAATCGGTCTCCTGGAAAACGGGTCTGCCGCGAATCTCGTCGGCACGCAGGCATGCGACCGCATGGCCGGCGCCAACGGTGTGCAGGGCCGGATCTTCGCGTTGGCATCGGGCGATGGCCATCGGACAGCGGGTGTGGAATCGGCAACCGGGTGGCGGATTCGCCGCGCTGGGCAGATCGCCGCGCAAAATGGTTCTTCCCCGCCGGTGCCCGGGCGAGGCGGAAGGTATTGCCGACAGCAAGGCCTGCGTGTACGGGTGCTCCGGCGCGCTGAAGAGCGTCCTTTTGTCGGCGATCTCGACGATTCTTCCGAGGTACATCACGGCAATGCGGTCCGCCAGATGGTGCACAACCCCCAGATCGTGCGATATGAAAAGGTAGGTCAGACCAAGACGGGCCTGCAGGTCCTGCATCAGGTTGATGACCTGAGCCTGGATCGACACGTCCAGGGCCGACACTGGTTCGTCCGCGACGATCAGGTCGGGTTCGAGCGCGAGCGCGCGTGCAATGCCGATGCGCTGGCGCTGCCCTCCCGAGAACTCGTGCGGAAAGCGGTCGGCATGGTGCGCGTCGAGTCCGACCGACTGCATCAGGTCGAGCGCGCGTTGCCGATAGCCTTCAAGAGGCAGGCGCTTGGCGATGCGCAGCGGCTCGCCAACGATGTCGGATATGCGCATGCGCGGGTTGAGCGAACCAAATGGGTCCTGGAAAATCATTTGCGCGCGGCTGCGCACGCTGCGCAGCGCAGCGCCTTCGAGCGAGGCGATATCGACCCCGCCGAAACGGATCACCCCCGCGCTGGGACGCAGCAGGCGCAGCAGCAGCCGTCCCACGGTCGATTTGCCACAACCGGATTCGCCGACCAGGCCCAGGGTTTCACCGCGCATGATCGTCAGGTCGATACCGTCCACCGCGCGTATCGCGCCGGTGACCCTGCGGCCGAACGTGCCGCTGGACATCGGGAAATGCTTGGTCAACCCGCTGACTTCAACCAGTGATTCAGGCATCTTGGGTCAGCGGATAAATGCAGGCCGCGAAATGGTCGGGCGCCAGATGGCGCAAGCCGGGTTGCGCCGCTTGACAATCGCGATCGGCAAACGCGCAGCGCGGTGCGAAGCGGCAGCCGGACGGCATCTGATGGGGTGCGGGCACCGTACCCGGGATTGTCACCAGGCGTTTGCGTTCCTGCGTCAGATCCGGGCGGCTACGCATCAGTCCCGCAGAATACGGGTGCGCAGGCGCCTTGAACAATGTGGCGACGGGCGCCGTCTCAACGATTCGGCCGGCGTACATCACGTTGACCCGATCGGCGACCTCAGCAACTACACCCAGGTCGTGCGTGATCATCAGCATCGCCATCCGGGTGTCGCGTTGCAGTTCCCGCAACAGGTCGAGGATCTGCGCCTGGATCGTCACGTCCAGGGCGGTCGTCGGTTCGTCGGCGATCAGCAGCTTGGGCTCGCAGACCAGTGCAATCGCGATCATCACTCGCTGGCGCAAGCCGCCGGACAGTTGGTGCGGGTAATCGTCGAAACGCCTCGAGGCGTCGGGTATGCAGACGCGATCGAGCATTGCCAACGCCCGCTTTCGCGCCTCGGCGCGCGACAGGTCGGTGTGAAGGAACAGCGGCTCCATGACCTGCCGGCCGATCGAATGCAGCGGATTGAGCGAACTCAGCGGCTCCTGGAAAATCATCGACATCTGCCGTCCACGGATCCGGCGCATTGCACGGTCATCGAGCGCCAGCAGTTCCTGCCCATCGAAGCGAATCGATCCGCCGGCGATGTCACCTGGCGGCGACACCAGGCGCATCAGCGAAAACGCGGTGACACTCTTTCCGCTGCCCGATTCGCCGACCAGGCCCAGCACCTCGCCCTGGTCGAGCGAGAAGCTCACGCCGTCTACGGCCGCGAATTCGCCCACGGCAGCAGGAAACACGGTGCGCAATTGATCGACTTCGAGCAGTGCCATCAGCGCCGCTCTCGTGATTTTGGGTCGAGCTGCTCGCGCAGGCCGTTGCCGAGCATGTTAATGCCCCAGACCACGATAATGATGGCAAGTCCCGACAGGTTGGCGATCCATGGGGCTGCCCACAGCCGGTCGCGCCCTTCGGCCAACATGTTGCCCCAGGTGGCGGTGGGCGGCGGCAGGCCCAGGCCGAGGAACGACAGCGCCGTTTCCTGCAGGATCATCTGTGCCACCTGCAAGGTTGCGACTACTGTCAGCACCGGCACCAGCTGCGGAAAAATATGCCGGCCGATGATGTACGCATCACTGGCGCCGTGGGACTGCGCCGCCTCGATGAACGGTCGTTCGCGCAGCGATCGCGTCAGGTTGTACATGACGCGCGCATAGACCATCCATCCGCTGATGCCGAGCACAAGAATCAGGTTCAGCGCGCTGCCGCCGATGGCGGCGATGATCAGGATCGCCAGCAGGATCTCCGGGAACGCGAGATGTGCATCGGCGAAGCGCATGATCACCTGCTCGAAGCGCCCGCCCTTATAGCCGGCGAGCATGCCGAGCACCGTGCCAAGCACTGCAGACAGCAGGGCCGACGACACGCCGACCATGATCGACAGGCGCGAGCCGTAGATCAGCCGCGAGAGCAGATCGCGCCCATAGTTGTCGGTGCCCAGCACATGTTTCCAGTCCCCAAGGTCGGACCAGACCGGCGGCTGCAGCCGATAGATCAGGTCCTGTTTGTAGGGGTCGTAGGGCGCGATCAGCGGAGCCAGTATCGCCATCAGCACCACGCCGATGACAATAGTCGCGCCCAGTGCAATTTTGAGACGCCGGTCGAACAACCGGCTAAAGCGGTGCCGCGCCATGGGCTCAGTCCACGCGGATCCGCGGGTCGACCACAGACTGCAGCAGGTCGACAACCAAATTGGCCAGCACGATGGCGATCGCCATCACGAATATGCCGGCCAGCACGATCGGGACGTCGCGCTGGAAGATGCTCTTGATCATCAGGCTGCCTACACCGGGCCAGGCAAAGATGGCCTCAGTGATGATCGAGCCACCCATCAACCGCCCCATCTGCAGCCCCAGAAAGCTCAGCACAGGGTTAATGGCGTTGGGCAACACATGGCGGAGCATCACCAGGGTTTCGCTGGCCCCCTTGGAGCGCGCCGTCGTGACGTACAACTCGTTGACAGTCTCGAGCATGGCCGTTCGTGTGATCAGGATGAAATTGGGCAACAGGAACGTGGCCAGCGTGACGGACGGGAGCACCAGATGCTCCCATCCACCCGTGCCGGACGTGGGCAGCCAGTGCAGATGCAGGGCGAAAAACTGGATCAGCAAAATGCCGAGCCAGAAGCTGGGCATTGACTGCCCGGCGACGGCAATCCCCGAGATTGTGAAATCTGCGACGCCGTCTTTCCAGATCGCGGCAACGATTCCGGCACCAACGCCAATGACGAACGCCAGCGTCAGCGCCGTACCGACCAATTGAACCGTCGCACCCAGCCGGTCTATGACGACCGGCATCGCCGCCGACCCGAACTGCAGAGAAACACCAAAATCGCCCTGCGCTACGTCACCCAGAAAGCGCGCGAACTGCAGCAGCAGCGGCTCGTCCAGATGCAGTCGGGCGACCAGTATCTGCCGCTGCTCCTCGGTGGCATTGATGTCGAGGAATATCTCGACCGGGTCGCCCGTCACCCGTAAAACGATGAAGGCGACGAATGTGACCAGCAGCAGCGTCAGCGGGATAGTCAGGAGACGGCGCAGGATGTGGTGGATCACTGACGTCCCTGGACCTATACGACAAGAATCTCTTCGTTGTCGAAGGTGTCGGAAAGCAGGACCGGTGCGCCCTCCGTTACCAGGTAAAGGTCCTCCATGTGATAACCCGCCTCACCTACCCAGCGTGCACGCGTTTCCACGGTCGATACCATGCCGGCTTCGTAGGGTATCTCCTCGTGCGGGCTGATCAGCGGGTGCTCATGCACCGACAGCCCGATGCCATGACCGTTGTGCGCATACGGGAAAGGGATGTTGTGCTGCGCATGCAGTTCGGTTGCGCGCGCAAACAGTTCGCGCCCGGTGCGGCCCGGCCGAAGCATGTCGGCGACCTCATGGTGAATGGCCCGCAGGCGTTTCCACAGGTCGATCTCCTTGGCCGTCGGTTGACCCATCTTGGCGGTTCGACCGACGTTCGAATAGTAGTCGTTGTAAAAACCGCCAGAATCCGCCTTCAGCATGTCGCCCGGCTTGAGCCGGTACTGCGTCGGTGACGCATGCGGGTAACCGGTGTTCGGCCCCGCGTTGATATGGTTGAATGCCACGGTTTCGGCGCCTGACAACAGGATGCCGTTGGCCAGCCGGCGCGACAGGCTGAACTCGTCTTCGCCTAGTTTGGCGGTGGTGAAAGTCTCCAGCATCGCCGTCGCAGTGCCACGAAAACCCCGCTGCATAGCTGCCACTTCCGCTGCGGTCTTGTGAATGCGGGCGCCATGGAAGACTGGCTCCGCGGCACCGATTACCAAGTGCGGTAGGCGCTGCATCAACTGGCGTTCGTATTTAGTGCCCAGGTACTCCAGTTCCATCGCCACCTTGCCCTTGGCCAGTCCAAGTTCGTTCAACACGTCGGCGAGCATGTCGATTGGCGCGGTTACGAATTCCTTGAATCCGCGGATATCCTGGATCCAAGAGCACTCCCGGACATAGCCTTCCTCGACACGGCATAGTATGAAGATCGGGTCTCGTCCTTTAGCCCAGACAATGAAGGCGAGCCGATCCCGGATCGCGTTCTGCGTCGAGATCATCACGTTCCCGGTATAGCGTACGTTCTCCGGCGACCCGGCGATCACTGCGTCGTACGGGCCGGATTCGATCGCGTCGCGCAGCATGCGCAGGTTCCCAATAGCGTCGTTCATCGTCTTCATGGTATTGAGCTCCTCTGGTTTAAGTTGGTGTCTCGCGCAGGGCGATCGCTCGCGCGTTAGCGTTCGGTAAGGCAGCAGGCAGCAGGCACGCGGAGTCGATGCACTACTTGGAAGAGACTTCTGTTTTGTAAAGCCGCATCACCTTGTCCGATGGCGGTGCAAAATTTTTCAACCGACCACTGACGCCATAGATACTCGGCAGGCCGAAAAGGTAGATGGCCGGCACCTCGGCATGCATTATTTCCATCATTCTGCTGTAGGCCTTTTCGCGCTCGACCTTGTCGACGGTCGAGCGTGCGACCAGGAAAAGCCGCTCGTACTCATCGTTCTTCCAGAACGCGCGCCCGCTCTTGTCAGTGAACCAGACGGTCGCGAAATCCGCATCACCCAAGCTGTACCAGCCCACCATATGAATTGGGCCCAAGTCGCGCGCCGTTGTCATCTTGGAGAAGACTCCCTGCTCGACGACGTTAACCCCTGCCTTCACGCCAACGTCCAGGAGCATACCGGCAACGGCGTTGGCAATATCGACGTCCGACAGGTACTTGCCGGAGCGGGTCGTAATCGATGTTTCAAAGCCCCTGCCCTTGCCGGCCTCGGCGAGCAAGGCCTTGGCTTTCGCCAGGTCGAAGCCGATTGCCTTCAGTTTGGAATTGAACCCGAACGTATTTGACGTCAGCATCTGACCCTGCAGCAATGTACCCTTGCCACGCAACATGCGGTCCAGGATGAGTTGCTTGTTGATCGCGAGATTCAGCGCCTGGCGCACCCGCACATCGTCAAACGGGGGCTTGCGCGTATCGAAAGTCAGGATCAGGCCCACGGTGGACTCGACCGAGGCTACACTTACGCCCTTGCTCTGCTCGACCTGCGGCACGAGGTCTATGGGTATCTCCTCGATGACCTGTGTTTCGCCGGCGATTAGCGACGCAACACGCGTCGACGCTTCGGGGATCTGGCGCAGTATCAGTCGTTCGACCTTCGGCGCGCCACGCCAATAAGCGGCATTGGCCGTCAGCTCATACCGGTCCGCCGGTACCCAACGGGCGAACTTGAACGGCCCAGTTCCCATAGGTGCCTTGACCATTCCCGCGCGGCCCACCTTCTCGACGTAGTGTTTGGGCTCGATGGGAATATCCGACAAGCCGTTGAGCAGCGTCGGAAACGGCGCCTTCGTCTTGATCTCGACGGTGAGCGGGTCAACTACGCGGATGCTGGTGATCTGGCTGATGCGGCCTTTTGAGCCGTAAACCGAGGTCGGCGCCAGGATGTAGTCCAGAGTGAACTTGACGTCGTCGGCGCTGAACGCCTGGCCGTCGTGGAATTTCACGCCAGGACGCAACTTGAAGACCCATGTCAACGGGTCGGGCGATTGCCAGCTAACCGCGAGCCCGGGTTCGAGTGCCCCACTGTCATCGCGCAGTATCAATGGGTCCATCGTCTGCAGTGCCAGGTTCAGGGAGGCAAAGCTGCTGACGCCCGTGTCGAGGCTGTCTGGCAGTCCCTGCACACCCACCGACAAGGTTTGAGCCGAAGTGTTGAAAACGGTCAATCCAGCAAGCAGCAGAACAGTTCCGAATCGCCGCACGGCAACACACCAATTCGCAAGGGAATCCCAATCACGCATCCTGACCTCCAAATTTATCGAATGATTTTAGCAGATTGGCTGCGTTCTCTTATCGCCAGATACACGCAGTCGGGTGCCAGAACTTTCCCGGGAGAACGTACGTCCACAACTGTGTGAAACGCGTCGTCAAGCTGGAAGTGCTAGTCTCGCGCTCAGGTGCTCCTGTCGATCAACGACGCGCAAGCTTGTCCATCCCTTGCCTGACTCAGCCTATCTGCTTCAGTCTGTGAAGCACCATGGTGTCGAGATACTTTCGCGCTGGCGCACTGGCAGAGGGGGTGCGCCGGGGCTGTCAGCACTACGGACAGCATTCCCCGCAGACATCGCTCACCGGCGCCGGCCAGATCCAAGCTCTACAACCCGCGCCCAGACCATGCCGACCTGCCACTTTTTTGCTTGGAGCAAAAATATGGCATCGATAGACATCACTGAAAAAAACGCGGCACTCGCCGCCGTTGACCCCAGCCAGCGGGTATTCAACGGGCGGCAACACGCGTCACTCTGGTTCAGCCTGGGCGTGGGTTTGCTGGTTATGCAGATTGGCGCATACCTGGTGCCAGCAGTCGGCACCCGGGACGCGGCCATTGCCATCGTGCTGGGTTCGCTGTTGGGCGCTGGCCTGCTGGCCTGGACGGCCAAACTGGGTTGCGACACCGGGTTGGCCAGCGCTGGCCTGATGCACGCCACCTACGGCAGCCTGTTCGCGCGGCTGCCGGTGGTGCTCAACATCGTGCAACTGATCGGTTGGACAACCTTTGAACTGGTCATCATGCGCGAAGGCACAGCGGCCATTGGCAAGCAATCATTTGGGCTGGCGCTGGACAGCCCCGGCGGCATCGCAGTCACCACCTTGCTGTGGGGCGCGGTGTTGACCGCGCTGATGGCGGGTTCCATGCTTGCGCTGGTGCGCCAGTTCATCGGTCGGTTTGGGCTGCCGCTGGTGATCGCTTCGCTGCTTTGGCTGACCTGGCAGTTTGGCGGGCAGTTGCAGGCCAAGGGGATGGATGCTTTCTGGGCGCGGCCTGGTAACGGCGGCATGGGCCTTTGGTCGGCCATTGACCTCGTCATCGCCATGCCGGTGTCGTGGTTGCCGCTGGTGGCCGACTACGCGCGCCATGGCCGTAACGGCAAAAGCACCATGACGGGCACCTGGATTGGCTACGCCATTGCCAACATGTGGTGCTACGCCCTGGGTGTCATGGTGGTCAGCCTGGCCGAACCGGGCACAAACCTGGTCACCACGTTGCTACTGGCCCAAGGTGGCTTGGTTGCGCTCGGTTTGATTTTGATTGACGAAATCGACAACGCGTATGGTGATGTGTACTCAGGTGCGGTTTCCAGCCACAGCCTGAAACCATCGTGGAGCATTCGCACGTGGGGCATGGCTTTGGCGGTGTTTTGTACGGGCTTGGCGTTGGTGTTGCCCATGCACTACGAGCTGCCCAAAGGGGCCACGTTGGCCGAGGCGATTGGGTTGTTGCAGCCCGCTTCGCCCTTTGCAGCGGCGGTCAACCTGCAGTTTGTGCCCAAGACAAGTTATGGGCTGACCCTGTTGCTGCCCGGAGACCGCGTCGAAATCATTCTGCCCGTGACGGGTGGTTAGCCCAAGTTGTTCAAGGACCACAGCATGATCACCGCTCCTGCCCCTGACCCGCTGGTCCTGTACGGCCAGGCCTTTGGCAGCAGCCTTCTGCTGGGCACCTCGCGCTACCCGTCGCCCAGCGTGCTGCAGGCAGCGGTGCAACGCGCCCAGCCTGCGATGCTGACGGCATCATTGCGCCGCCAAAACCTGTCGCCGGACAGCGCCACCACTTCGACTGGCGGCAACAGTTTCTGGCAACTGATGAAGCAGCGGTCCATCCCAATGCTCCCCAACACCGCCGGGTGCCACAGCGCGCAAGAGGTCTTCACCACCGCGCAAATGGCACGTGAGGTGTTTGAGACGCCCTGGATCAAGCTGAAGCTGATTGGCGATGACTACACCCTGCAGCCCGACACGCTGAACCTGGTAGCTGCCGCCAGCCAGCTCATCAAGGATGGCTTCAAGGTGCTGCCCTACTGCACCGAAGATCTGGTGCTGTGCCAGCGCCTGGTGGACGTGGGGTGTGAAGCCATCATGCCGTGGGCCGCGCCGATTGGCACCGGCAAGGGCCCCATCAACCCGTATGCCCTGCGCCTGCTGCGTGAGCGGCTGACAGTGCCCATGATCGTGGACGCCGGGCTGGGCTTGCCGTCACATGCCTGCCAGGTGATGGAATGGGGTTTTGACGCCGTGTTGCTCAACACCGCCGTCGCGCTGGCGCAAGACCCCGTCACCATGGCCGGAGCTTTCGCCAACGCTGTGCAGGCCGGGCGCGATGCGTACCGCTCCGGCGCGATGGCCGAGCAGCACACGGCGCAAGCCAGCACCCCGGTTTTAGGCACCCCGTTTTGGCACCACGAATAGCGCATCAGGTATGAACCCATCAGTCCACAACACGATGCTGCAAGCCATCATCACCGCCCATGCCTTTCGCGTGGCACTGCCCGCTTCACTGCCAGAAGTGGCGCACTTCAGCAGTTTCGAGCCTGTCTACCGCGCCGCCAAGGCCGCCTGCCACGCGATGGGCTTTATTGACATTGACGCCGAATGTGTGGCCTTGGCCTGGCAAGATCAAACCCAGCGCGCAGGCCACTTTGGCCCCGCGCAGAGGCCTTTGCACCTTGCCCCAAAAACCTGGGTCTGTATGCCGTGTTGCCCGATGCCGCCTGGGTGGGCCGCATGGCGCGCGCCGGGGTGCCCACGGTGCAACTGCGATTCAAGTCTGATGACCCGCAGGCCACAGAGCGTGAAGTTCAGGCTGCCGTGGACGCTGTGCGCGGCACGGCTGCCCTGCTGTTCATCAACGACCATTGGCAGGCGGCCATCCGCGCCGGCGCCTATGGTGTGCACCTGGGGCAAGAAGACCTGACAGCTATCCGCAGCGCCGAGCGGACCACCATCCGCAGCGCGGGCCTGCGCCTGGGTGTGAGCAGCCACGGCTACGCTGAAATGCTGCTCGCCGACAGCCACAGCCCCAGCTACATCGCCCTGGGCGCCGTGTATGCCACCACTCTCAAGCGCATGGTCACCCCTCCCCAAGGCCTTGGCCGCCTGCATGCCTATGCCCGGCTGATGCACAACTACCCGCTGGTCGCCATTGGCGGCATCGACATCACCCGGCTGGATGACGTGCTGGCCAGTGGGGTGGGGTCCGTCGCTGTGGTGCGGGCGCTGGTGAAGGCAAAGTTGATAACGTCCTGCCAGGTACTGGCCGAGGCGGCGAAACCGGGGTGATCAGCCCATCGTCACACCGCGCGCAGGGTGCGGGAGTTTGAGGTGGGCACAGGTGGGCACAGGTGGGGGGATTTGGGTGGCCATCGGGGTTTCAATCGCAGACAAAGTTCAACACGCTGGCGGCCTGACAACAGGGAATGGCGGCAACCCAGCCAAAATTGCTTGACCGTAGCGCATGGTTGCCAGGCGCGTGTCGCAAACAGTGATGATCGCCCGGTCGGTCACGGTGCGCACGCCGCGTCCGGCCCACTGCGCCAGTTTCATGGCGGCGCGCGGCACGGAAATCTCGGCAAATGGGTCGCGCCCCTGCGTGCTGAGCCACTCGGCCAGCGCTTCGTCCACGGGCGAGTTCGGTGGCATGAACGGCAGCTTGTCGATCAGTACATGCTCGCACAACCGGCCGGGCAGATCGATGCCTTCGCCGAAGGATTGCAGGCCAAAGATGATGCTGCGATTGCCGCTCGCGACGCGGCGGCTGTGTTCCTTCAACAGCTCCGTGCGCGACCTTTCCCCCTGAACTTGCACCTGCTCCCGCAAGTCTGTGGGCAATGCAGCATGGCAGGCTTGCATCTGCCGCCTGGAGGTGAAAAGCGCCAACTGTCCATGCTGGTGCTCGCGCAGCAGGTCGGGCAAAATCGAGCACAACTCGTCGGAGAATCCGGGGCTCTTTGGGGAGTGCATCATCGCCGCTATGCGCAGTTCACCCTGGGTGGCGTAGTCAAACGGAGATGCGACGACCAGGGCTCGGCGCTCGGGAAAGCGGTTCAACCCACTGAGCCGGTCGAAGAAGTCAAAGCTGCCGCAGGCGGTGAGCGTGGCCGACGTGCAAACTGCCGCGCTGACCTGTCGCCACAGGCCGCGAGACAGAAGTTGCGCCGACGTCATCGGGCTGGCACAAAGCCAGGCGTCGGGCATGGAAGTGCCGGCAAACCCGGCTGAACCGGGGGGCGCGACCTGGTTGTGCGCAAATTCCATCCACTTGGCCCATGGCACCCTGTCGTGGGTGGCCCAGGCGCTGAACAGTTGCTCCAGCGTCTCCAACCGCGAGATGTAGACCCCAAGCTCCACGCCGGCCCGCATCTGTTCATCGCGCTCAGACGGAGACTTGGACTCGTCGGGCTGCGTCAACGCGGCTGACACACTTTTCACCACGGCACCAATCGAGCGCACGATTGCGACGAGTTGCTCGCATTCCGGAATCAATGCGTCGGGAATCTGCCCTTTGGGGAATCGATGAACGGGTTTGTCTTCACTGAGCAAATTGGATTGCGTCCAATAGCCTTCGAAAATGGCCAGCTTGTCGGTACATTCGGCGATCGTTTGTGCGAATGCCACGGGATCTGGCCGTGTTGACGCGGGCAGGCCGCGGCTGTGTCGCAGCGCGACCGTCCGAAGCGCGGCGAGTAGTTTGGCTGTGGTGCCCAGCCGGGCGCGATGGGAGAACTGGTCTGCCGCGATGCCGGGCAGGTGGTGGGCTTCGTCGAAGACAAACAGTGTGTTGCCGGCGTCGATCAAGGTGCTGTCTGTCTTTAGGGTGGCCAGAATGAGGGCGTGGTTGGCAACCTGCAAGTTGGCGGTGGCCGCCTGTCGCCGGGCCTTGAAGAAGGCGCAGCTCTTGAAAAACTCGCACTGGCCGCCATTGCACGCATGGGCGTTGGCCTGCACTTGGCGCCAGTCTTGGGGGTCGGGCGGTCGCTCCAGGCTGTCGATATCGCCATCCCATTTCCCGGTGTGCAGTTTCTTGGCCACCTTCTTGAACCATCGCATGGGCTCGGGGCCGCCGCGCGGGATGCCGCCGGTCGGTCCTCGGGAATCCGCGAAGGCATCCTGAAAATCGTCGCCCGGGAGGTTTTCCTGGGCGTCATCATTGATTGCGCCCTCCAGACGGCTCTCGCAGACGTACCGGCCGCGGCCTTTGAGGATATCGAATTTCAACCCAGGAATGACCTTGGCCAACTGCGGAAGATCCTTGTTGAACAGCTGCTCCTGCAACGCCACGGTGGCGGTCGACACGATGACGGTTTTTTCCAGCAGCTCGGATGCCACGATCGCCGCCAGGCAATAGGCGACCGTTTTTCCGGTGCCGGTACCTGCTTCCAGTTGTGCCAGGTTGTTGCCTTGGCGGTTTTCATCCTCGGGTGCCTTGGCGCAAAGAAACGTCAGCAGGGCGGCGTGCATCATCTGGTATTGGCCGGGGCGGGCAATGAAGCCGGGCCAGGTCTCCGCCACCTCGGCGTAGAGAAACTCGAGGCGTGCACGGGCCTTGGTCAGCAGCTTCGGGTCTATTTCATCGGACTCGTACCCGGACTCGGACCTGGACTCGGGCTGCTCTTGTGTGGGCGACTTGGAGCCGGTGTCAGCTGAATGCGTTGGGTGCGGTGTGGAAAAGCTCATTCGTGAACTGTTGATGATACTGAGTGCGCGCGCATCGAGGCAGCGTTGAACGCGTGGCCACCGGAATCGCTCTCCAGGAAGCCAAAGGTTTACCCATGACAGTTCCGGCGGTGGAGATCGGCGATGCCGTCTGGCTGCAGCGCGTGCTGGGTTTGGTGGCGGACCTGAACGGCGTGTGTTCGGCCCGGCGGCGCTGAAGCTTCAGCGCCCGCTGTAGACAGGCTTGCGTTTCTCGCGGAACGCCGCCATGCCCTCGTTGAAATCTTCGCCTTCGCGCACCACGGCAAGCTGGCGCATGGTTTCCGACATCTGTTCGGACGGACTCTTGGGCAACACATGCTGGTTGACGAAGCGTTTGATCGTGGCGAGTACCATGGGCGCCGAATTCGCCAGTTCCTCGGCCTGCTGCAGGGCCACCTCGACCTGTTTGCCCACGGGAACCAGTTCGGTCACCAGGCCGACCGCGTAGGCACGCCGCGCCTCCACGGTGCGTCCGAGCAGCATGATGTCCATCGCCACCTTGTGCGGAATACGCGCCGCCAGGCCGGCGATCATGCCGCCGGTGAACCCCAGCCGGGCTTCGGGATAGGAGAATTTCGTGTTTTCGGCCGCGACCAGCAAGTCACACATCATGGTCAGCACCAGGGCACCGCCCACCACCCAGCCGGCGGTCGCCGCGATGATGGGTTTGTCGGTCGTGAAACCGGACCCCGGAATGCAGCGCCACAGTTCGGGCAGGTTGCTGACATCGGCGCCGGACGAGAAGGCGTCGTTGCCGGTACCGGTGATGACGGCCACGCGTTGCTCCGAGGCGTCGAATTCGGCGAAGCCGGCCTGCAGCTCCAGTGCCGTGTCCTTGCAGATGGCATTCTTGCGTTGCGGCCGGTTGATGGTGAACAGCGTGACCTTGCCGTGGTGTTCGATGGTGATTTGTGCCATGACGGAACCTTTTCTGGGAGTTATTGCCTGGTGCTGGTTGCGCGCTCGACCAGCACGCTGCTCACCGGATGCCCTTCACATTGGGTGCCACGGCGTTCATGCCGCTGCGACATGGGCAGGCCCCTGGCCTTACATCGTTTCCGCCGCGGGTGCATAACGCGCGCGAATTTCCTGCGTGTGCTGGCCCAGCGCGGGCGGGGCGTCGCGCACCGCAAAACCCTGGCCGTCCATGCGGATCGGCGAGCCGAAGGTGCGCGTGGTCTCGCCGCCAGGCAGGGTCAGTGGCTGAACCCAGTTCATGTGCACCGTCTGCGGGTCGGCCAGCGCCGCGGCGTAGTCGTTGATGCGCGCATGCGGCACGCCGGCGGCGCGGAAGGCCGCTATCCAGTGCTCGACCGGCTGCTGCACCAAGCTGCTTTCCAGAAGTACCTGCAACGCCTTCTGGTTGGCGGCGCGCAGGGTAGGGGTGGTGAAGCGGGCGTCCTCGGCCAGATGCGGCATATCGAGTACCCGGCAGACCTCGATCCAGAGCTTGTGGTTGCCGGCCGCGATCGCGAAATACCCGTCGGCTGCCTTGAAGGCCTGGTAGGGCGCATTGCGCGGATGGGCCGATCCGAGCTTGCGCGGGCTGTTGCCGGTGCCGAAATATTCGCTGGTCTGCAGGGCGGCGATGGCCAGTGTGCAGCCGAACATGGGTATGTCGATATGGGCACCCCGGCCGCCGGTCCGCACATCGGCCAGCGCCGCAGCGATGGCGAATGCGCCGTACAGGCCGGACGCGAAGTCCGAGATCGGCACGCCGCATTTCACGGGTGCACCGTCGGACTCTCCGGTGACGCTCATGACCCCGGCCGACGCCTGTATGGTCAGGTCGAAGCCGCCTTCTTCGGCGCGCGGGCCGCTCTGGCCATAGGCCGAGATCGAGCAGTACAGCAGCTGCGGCTTCTCGTCGCGGAAATTGGCGTAGCCCAGGCCGAGCCGGTCCATCACGCCGGGGCGGTTGTTCTCGACCACGATGTCGGCGTCCAGGATCAGGCGGCGCGCCAGCGCACAGTCCTGCGGCACCTTCAGGTCCAGCAGCACTGACTTCTTGTTGCGGTTGAGCGAGGCAAAATTCTCGCTGTAGCCGTTGTTCAGCGGTGGCCACTGGCGCAGGCCGTCACCCGCGGGCGGTTCCACCTTGACCACATCGGCCCCCATGTCGGCCAGCAGCATCGCGCAAAAAGGCCCGGCCGCAGTGGAGCAAAATTCGACGACGCGTACGCCGGTCAGGGGAAGCCGTGGGGAAGATGTGCTGTGCATGGCGCTGGTCAAGGCCGGGTGGCTGTTGTATTGTTCGCAATGTTCTGTAAGATAGAACTATCGTTTTCTAATACGGAATACTACAGGATGGCCTGCACCATTGTCAAAACTTTCCCGCGCTGTGTCGACCGGCGCCTGACCGGCAGCGGCGCCAGCGCGCGATGAACAACACTCTTGTCAAGGGACTGCAACTGCTGGAGCTGCTGGCACGCAGCGAAGGGCCGGTGGGCGTGAGTGACCTGGCAACGAAGCTGGCGCTGGGAAAAAGCAATGTGCACCGCTTGCTGCAGGGGTTGGTCGAACTGGGTTATGTCCAGAGGAACGAACCCCGGGGTACCTACCAGGCCTCGCTCAAGTTGTGGGAGGTCGCCAGCGCGCTGGCGTCGCGCCTGAGCGTCAAGACCGCCGCGCTCGAGGCGATGGAACGGCTGCTCCGGAACACCCGCGAAACCGTGCACCTGTCCGTGCTCGATGGTGACGAAGTGGTCTACCTGCACAAACTCGACAGTCCGGAACCGGTGCGCGCCTATTCGGAGATCGGTGGCCGCGCGCCGGCCCACTGCGTGGCCACCGGCAAGGCCATTCTGGCCTGGCAGTCCGAGGCCACGTTGTCCGGGCTGGCCGGACGGCTGCAGCGGCATACGCCCAAGACCATCACCGATCCGGCCGATTTCCTGCGCGACCTGGAACGGGTGCGCGCCAACGGGTATGCGGTCAATCGCGGTGAATGGCGCGAGACCGTGTGGGGCGTGGCGTCGCCCATCACCAACGCTGACGGTGTGGTGGTGGCGGCGATAGGCGTGTCCGGGCCGTCGTCGCGCATCAAGTCGGCGCAGATCAAGGAACTGGCCGGCGAAGTGGTGGCCGCGGCAAAGGCGGTCTCGTCCAACGTGTCGCGGACTTGAGCGCTGCTCAGGCGCCCGCGCGCACCAGGCGGTGTTCTTGCGTATTGGTACCAACGCCGCGCAGGTGGAGCCGGCCCGGCCCAGACCTTCCTGTTTGCCGACCAGCGCGGTTTTGACGGCTTGGAGGTTTCGTTGTAATATCCACAATATAAAACAACTGTTCTATTATATGGAAATAACGGAACTTTCTGAACAACCCCAGACCATGCCATCGCGGACCCTTTCCGGTGCGTTGCTGCACAGTCCTGCGGCATTTCCCGCCATGCCGGCTGGTTCCCGCCCCTCGGCCTGGCGGCGCAGCGAGCTGACCAACGACACGCGCTGGATCCTGCCGCTGTCGAAAGCCGCGATCGCCGGACTGAATCGGGCGCTGGCCCATGCCAAAGCCTGCGGCAAGCCGATGCTGGGCATGTCGCCCGAAGACTTCCCTTTGACCGGCGCGGCGCTGGACGAACTGCGCCTCGCGACAGACGCGACGCAACGGGGTTTCGGCTTGTGCCTGTTGCGCGGCCTGCCGGTACGTGACTGGAGCGTGGACGATGCCATGCTGGTGTTCTGGGGCATGGGCCTGCACACCGGCGTGGCGCGCACCCAGGGACGCTCCAGCGACTTCATGAACCATGTGCGCGACGAAGGCGGCGCCAACTACCGTGGCAAAGGCGGGCGTGGCTACAACACCAACGCGGCGCTGGATTTCCACTGCGATTTCTGCGACCTGGTCGGGTTGTTGTGCCTTAACGTGGCGCGGCGCGGTGGCCAGAGTTTCATCACCAGTTCCATGGCCGTGCACGACGAGATCGCGCGGCGCGACCCGGAGCTGCTCCAGGCCTTGTACGAGCCGTTCCACTACAGCTACCAGGGCGCCCAGGCGCCCGGCGACGCGCCCTGGTTCACCTGTCCGATCTTCGGCACGCGCGACGGCCGTTTCGCCAGCCGCTGCAACCGCAAGAACGTGGTGGCAGCCCATGCCGACTTCCCTGAGCTCGCGCCACTGACGGCCCGGCAACACGCCGCCATCGAACTGTTCGAACAGGTGGTGCGCGACCCGGAACTGTGTTTTTCCATGGAACTGCAACCCGGGGACGTGCAACTGCTCAACAACCATGTGGTGCTGCATTCCCGGTCCGAATTCGAAGACTGGCCCGAGCCCGAGCGCAAGCGCCATCTGCTGCGGTTCTGGCTGGCCTTGCCGCAAGGCCAGGCCTTGCCCGCGGGCTGGAAGGCCGGCTACCAATCGGTCGAGGCCGGCACCGTGCGTGGCGGTCTGCGTGGCAGCGCCATCACACCCGAATTCGTTGCCTACGAGCAGCGGCTGGCCCGTTTCCATGGCATGGCGCTGCCGCCGGCCACCGCATGACCCGAGGAGAGTAAAAATGACACGCCTGTTTCGCTGCTGCCTTGTTCTGTTGTGGGGCACCGCTGGCATGCTGGCCCTGGTGGGCAACGCCGCCGCGCAAGGCAGCTTTCCGAACCGCACGGTGACCATCGTCGTCCCTTACGCCGCCGGGGGCGGTACCGACTTGGTGGCCCGTACCCTGGCGCTGGCGCTGCAGAAACACTGGGGCCAGACCGTGGTGGTGGACAACTTGGCGGGGGCCGACGGCATCATAGGCACGCAGAAGGTGCTGCGGGCACCGGCCGACGGTTACACCATCCTGCTGCAGCTCAACACCATGCTGCTGTGGAAACTGACCGACACCAACAGCCGCGACCTGGTGGGCGACCTGCGCTTCATCTCGCTGATCCAGACCGCGCCGCTATCGTTCGCGGTCTCGTCCAAATTCCCCGGCAACACCATGCAGGACTTCGTGGCCACCTGCAAGGCCGCGTCCAAACCCTGCAGCTGGGGTACCGCCACCAAGTACGCCCAACTCATAGGCAAACACCTGATGGATGCCGCCGGCCTGCCGGACGTCATCAACGTCAACTACAAGGGCGGCGGTCCCATGCTCAACGACCTGCTGGGCGGGCAGATCACCATGGCCGTGCCCTCGGTGGCATCGGGCCAGCGTTTTGTACAGAGTGGCCAGATGAAGATGCTGGCGGTCGGCTCGGCGGAGCGTTTTCCGCTGGTGCCGACGGTACCGACGCTGGCCGAATCGGGCCTCAAGGTGTATGGCGATTCCTGGTACGGACTGATGCTGGCCAAGGACGTGCCGCAACCGGTGTTCGCCACCATCGTCGAGGGCATCAAGGCGGTGTCGAAGGACAAGGCGCTGGTGGCGTCGATCGAGAACAACGGCGGCACGCCGGTGTTCAGCACGCCGGAGCAGTTCAACGAGTACGCGCGCAAGGAAAAGACCTACCTCAACACGCTGCTGGCCAAGTACCCGCTGACTGAATAGTCAAAAGCCGGCCACAGATTCCCACCCTTTCCAGACAGGAAACACCATGCATTCCGTTTTTCGCGCGTTCGTCCGGCTTGCCGCGCTGGCAGCACTGCTGGGCGTGGCCTGCGCCGGCGCGCTGGCACAGTCGCCCGCCTGGCCGACGCGGCAGGTCACCATCGTCGTGCCTTACCCGGCGGGCGGCGGAACGGATGCGATCGCGCGTTCGCTGGCCCTGGCCCTGTCCGCGCGCTGGGGCCAGTCGGTGGTGGTGGAAAACCCGGCGGGTGGCGACGGCATCATTGGCACCCAGCGCGTGCTGCGTGCGCCGGCGGACGGCTACACGATATTGATGCAGGTCAACCAGATGCTGCTGTACAAGGCCGCGCAGCCCAACCTGAACCTGATGGACGACCTCAAGCTGGTGTCCATGGTCCAGCATTCACCGTTGTCGTTTTCAGTGTCCACCAAATTCCCGGGCAAGACCATTGCCGAATTTGTTGCCTATTGCAAGACCGCCAAGCCGGCCTGCAGTTGGGCCAGCGCCACCAAATACGGCCAGCTCATAGGCAACCAGTTCATCGACGCCGCCGGCCTCAAGGGCCTGGTGATCAACGCGCCCTACAAGGGCACCGCGCCCATGATGACCGACCTGCTAGGCGGCCACATCACCATGGCCTTGCCGGCGGTGGCCTCGGGCCTGCCGCATTACAAGAGTGGTGGGCTGCGCTTCCTGGCGGTGGGCTCGGCAGAGCGTTTCAAGCTCATGCCCAACATACCGACTCTGGTGGAGTCCGGCTACCAGGTGTTCGGCGATTCGTGGTACGGGCTGATGGTGTCCAAGGACACACCGCAGCCGGTGTTCAATGCCATCGTGGATGCGGTCAAGGCGGTGTCTACCAACCCGGCTTTGCTCGCATCCATCGAATCCAATGCCGGCCAGCCGGTGTTCAGTTCGCCCGAACGTTTCGCGGCCGACGTGGCCAAGGAGTCGGCCTACCTGAACGGCCTGTTGACCAAGTACCCGCTCGATCCCAACTGACAGACACCACCGGAGCACCAGCACCATGACTTCCCCCCCATCTTCCCTGCGCGCGCGCCTGGCCCAGGGCCGCATCGTCGTGGCCCCCGGCGTCTACGACATGATCTCGGCCCGCATGGCCGACAGCATGGGCTTCGAAAGCCTGTACATGACCGGCTACGGTGTGGTGGCCTCGCACCTGGGCCTGCCCGACGCCGGGCTGGCGAGTTATACCGATATGGTCAGCCGGGTCGCGCAGATCTGCTCCGGCACCTCTACGCCGCTGGTGGCCGATGCCGACACCGGTTACGGCGGCCTGCTCAACGTGCGCCATACCGTGCGCGGCTACGAAAAGGCAGGGGCCGTCGCGATCCAGATCGAGGACCAGGAAATGCCGAAGAAATGCGGCCACACCACGGGGCGGCGCGTGGTGCCGATGCAGGACATGGTGGCCAAGGTGAAGGTGGCGATCGAGGCGCGCCACAACCCCGACACGCTGATCGTGGCGCGCACCGACGCGCGCACCGCGCTCGGCCTGGACGAAGCCCTGCGCCGGGGCGAAGCCTATGCGCGCGCCGGGGCCGACCTGGTGTTCATCGAAAGCCCCGAGAGTGAAGACGAGTTGTACAAAATAGGCCGCGCGCTCAAGGGCGTGCACCTGGTGGCCAACGTGGTGCAAAGCGGCGCCCGTACGCCCGAGCTGCCGTCCGCGCAGTTGCAGGAGTTCGGTTTTGCGCTGGCCATCTATCCCAGCCTGGCGCACAAGGCCGCGGCCGCGGCCCTGCGCACCACCTACCAGCACCTGAAGGAGCACCGCACCGCGATCGGGCTCGAACTGCCGCTGTTGTCCAGCCCGGAAATGCATGCGTTGATGGGGTTCGAGGACGTGTGGGAATTCGAGAAACGCTGCAGCGTTTTTGCAGAATGACCGCATCGCGCTCGCTGTTCGACAAGGTGTGGGACGCACACGTCGTCACGCGCAAGGCGGACGGGCGCACCTTGCTGTTCATCGACCGCCACCTGTTGCACGATGGCTCGTTCACGCCGTTCAGCCGGGTGCGCGACAAGGGCCTGCCGGTGCTGCATCCCGAACTGTCGCTGGCCACCCCCGACCACTACGTTCCCACGCGTGGCC
This sequence comes from Rhodoferax sp. OV413, assembly GCA_945861785.1. Classification (GTDB taxonomy): domain Bacteria; phylum Pseudomonadota; class Gammaproteobacteria; order Burkholderiales; family Burkholderiaceae_C; genus CAISIP01. The sequence continues at coordinate 26,528 of CAMAWD010000006.1, forward strand.
GCTCGCTCGACATGGTGGGCGAACCCTCGGCCCAGCGCGTGTTGCAGGACTACACGCGCAACATGCACGACTACGGCGTGCCGGCGTTGAGCATGGGCGACGGGCGCGAAGGCATTGTGCACGTGGTGGGGCCGGAGCAGGGCTTCACCCTGCCTGGCACCACCCTGGTCTGCGGCGACTCGCACACCTCCACCCACGGCGCCCTGGGCGCGCTGGCTTTCGGCATCGGTGCCAGCGAAGTGGCGCATGTGCTGGTGACCCAGGCCCTGTGGCAGGTCCGACCCAAGACCATGCGCATTCGCGTCACCGGCCGGCTGATACCCGGTGTGTCGGCCAAGGATCTGGCGCTGCACACCATCGCGCAGATCGGTACCGCCGGTGCCGTCGGCCATGTGGTCGAATATGCGGGCAGCGCCATAGAAGCGCTCAGCGTGGAGCAGCGCTGCACGCTGTGCAACATGACCATCGAGGCCGGCGCCAAGGCCGGCATGGTGGCACCCGACGAGACCACCTATGCTTATCTGAAAGGCCGGCCGCTGGCACCGGTGGGCGAGTTGTGGGACCAGGCGCTGGCCTATTGGCGCAGCCTGCCGAGCGACCCGGGCGCGGTGTTCGACAAGGAACTCACGATTGCGGGTGAGCAGGTGCAACCCATGGTTACCTGGGGCACCAGCCCCGAGCAGGCCACCCCCATCACCGCGCTCGTGCCCGACCCGGCCGCTGCCACCAATGAACAGGGGCGTGCCGGCATCAGCGCCGCGCTGGCCTACATGGGCCTGCAGGCCGGCCAGGCCATGAACGGGCTGGCCATGGACCAGGTGTTCATCGGCTCCTGCACCAACAGCCGCATCGAGGACCTGCGCGAGGCGGCGGTGGTGGTGCGGGCGATTCAAGGCCGGGTGCGGATTCCGGCCATGGTCAGCCCGGGCTCCGGTGCAGTCAAGCGCGCGGCCGAGGCCGAAGGGCTGGACCGGGTCTTCCTGGACGCGGGCTTCGAATGGCGTGAGCCCGGCTGCTCCATGTGCGTGGGCATGAACGGTGACCTGGTGGCAGCCGGCAAGCGCTGCGCCTCCACCTCCAACCGCAATTTCGCAGGCCGCCAGGGGCGCGACGCGCGCACGCACCTGGTCAGCCCGGCCACGGCGGCGGCCACGGCCATGCTGGGCCATCTGGCCGATGCGCGGTCGTATCTGAAAGCTTGAAAGATGCAGGCATTCCAACACGTCAGCGGCCGGGCGGTACAGCTGTCCGGCACCAATATCGATACCGACCAGGTCATCCCGGCGCGTTTTCTGCGCAACCCGCGTGCGTCGGGTTATGCGGGTTACCTGTTCCATGACCTGCGTTATGCGCACGACGGCAGCCCCCGGCCGGAGTTCCCGCTCAACCTGCCGGCCAATGCCGGCGCGCCGATCCTGGCGGCGGGTGAGAACTTCGGCTGCGGGTCATCGCGCGAGGGCGCGGTGTACGCCCTGTTCGACGCCGGCTTCCGCTGCGTGGTGGCACCGAGCTTCGGCGACATCTTCCGCAACAACTGCTACAAGAACGGCGTGTTACCGATTGCGCTTGACGCCGCAGCCATCGCCGGCCTGTTCGCGCAACGGGCGGAGTGGACGGTCGACCTGCCGGCACAGACCGTCCGCGCGGGCGCCGCCACGCATGCCTTTGCGATCGAACCGTTCTGGAAGGAGTGCCTGCTGGAAGGGGTCGATGACATCGACCTCACGCTGCGCGAGCGCGACAGCATCGCCGCATTTGCGGCCGCGCATTTCCAGCGCTTTCCGTGGCTGCCACTGGACATGGCGCGCTGGCAGGCCAACCGCCCCTGAAGTCTGGCTGTGGCCGCGCCGCGCACGCCCGCAGCGTCAGTCGGCCTTGATGTTTTCCTTCTGGATGATGTCCTTGAAGAAACTGCTGTCGTCGCGCACGCGTTTGGAAAAGCCGGCCGGGCCTTCGAAGTCGGGGTACATGGACGAGATCAGCAACTCCTCGCGGGCGCTCGGCAAGGCCATCATCTTCTGCGTCTCGGCCGCCATGCGCGCCACGATCTCGGCCGGTGTGCCGCGCGGCGCGAACAGGCCGAACCAGCTGCGCGGGTCGATGTCGAAACCCTGTTCCTTGAGCGTGGGCACGTTGGGCAGTTGCGGGTTGCGCTCGGGGTTGGTCATGCCCAGGCCCTTGAGACTGCCTTCCTTCACGCGCGGCTGGGTCACCAGGTCGTACACCACGTCGATGCGCCCGCCGATCAGGTCGGTCATGGATTCGACCGAGCCCTTGTCTGCGGGGGTTCATGCGGTCTGGTAGCCCAATGTGTGCGTGTGTGGTCAGGCCGGACGGGTTCAGCGCCCGGTGAAACGCGCCTGCCGCTTTTCCTTGAAGGAGGCGACACCTTCCTGCAAATCGGCGCTGCGGGCGATGCCTTCGAGCATCTCGCGTTGCGGGTAATACAGCTCGGTGGACGAACGCGGCAGGGTGCTGCGCGCGATCGACTTCATGGCCTGCACCACCAGCGGCGCGTTGCCGGCGATCTTGGCCGCCACTTCCAGCGCCACCTTCAATCCGTGTCCCTTGGGCGCGAGCCGGTTGACCAGGCCGATCTCGTAGGCGCGCTGCGCCGTCATCGGGTCACCGGTCATGAGCCATTCCAGGGCGGCCTTGTACTGCATGCGCGGGGGAAAACCGGCCATCACTCCGGCGAAGGCGCCGAGCTTGGCTTCCGGGTAGATGAACTGGGCCTGTTCCTCGGCCACCGCCATGTCGGCCAGCATGACGATGGTGGCGCCGGCCCCGACCGCAAAACCATTGACCGCGCAGATCACCGGCTTGTCGCAGGGCACGGACAGGTTGGGCATGGCCAGCCACACGTCCTTGGGCAGGTCCTTGAGGTCGGCGCCGGCCGAAAACGCATGCTCGCCGGCGGCGGTCAACACGGCCACGCGGTCGTCCTCCTGCGCGAAGCGGCGCCAGGCCGCCTGCAGGCCGTTTACCACGGCATTGTTGATGGCGTTGCGTGCTTCGGCACGGTTGATGGTGATGATGGCAATGCCATCGCGGGATTCGTAGGTGATGTCGGTCAAGACGGGTTCTCCATTCGGATGGTTCTTGGGAAATGGTTCGCGCCGCTCCGGCTTCAGTCGGCCAGCAGGGCGCGCGCATCGGCCGCCACTATTTTGTCGCCCGCCACGAACAGGGGGTTGATGTCGAGCTCGCGCAGACGGCCCTGGCTGGCCACGGCCAGCGTGCCCAGGCGCACCATGGCATCGGCAATGGCGTTCAGGTTGGCGGCGGGCCGGCCGCGAAAGCCGGTGAGCAGGGCGCGGCTCTTGAGCGCGCCCAGCATGGACAGTGCGCTCGCATGCGATACGGGCGCGGGCGCCAGCTGCACGTCCTTGAGCAGTTCGACCAGCACGCCGCCGGCGCCCACCATGACCATGGGCCCGAAGTCCGGGTCGTGCTGCAGGCCCAGGATGAGTTCGGTATCAGCCTTGCACATCTCGGTCACCAGGAAACCGTCCAGCGACTCCACGCCGGCTGTGCGGGCTGCCGCGGTTATGGCCATGCAGGCCGCGCGCACGGCTTCGTCGCCAGACACGTTCAGGCGCACTGCGCCCACATCGCTCTTGTGCACGATGCGCCCGCTGACGGCCTTGATCGCCACCGGGCAGGCCAGTTCGCTTGCGGCTGCCACAGCCGCCGCAGCGTCGGTGGCCAGTTTCCAGCGGGTGGTCGGTATGCCGGCGGCCTCCAGCAAGCGGCGCGCATCGGGTTCGGTCAGGTAACCGGTCGGCAGGCCATCCGGCAGGCGCAGGTCGACAGCGGCCGCTGCGAGCGGCTCCGGCGTGGCCCGTTTGGCCAGCACACCGGCGACCTTGAGCGCGTCGTGCGGGCTGTCGAAATACCCGTAGCCGGCAGCGCGCAGCGCCTTGCGCGCCGGGTCGCCATGGTTGCCAGCGCCCTGTATGAACAGCAGCGGCTTGGAGCTGCGTTTGGCCACCGACAAGGTGGCCTCGAACACGCGCTCCTGCTGCGGCTGCGTCGTCAGCATCAGCACCCCCACGCCGACCGCCGGGTCGGCCATGGCGCGGTCCAATGCAATGCCGACTGCGCCACCGGCGACGTCCGGGTCGGGAACCGCCATGGCGTTTAACATGCCGAAGTCCAGCGGAAGCTGCCGGTGCGTGGCGGGCAACACGGCGGCCAGCCCTTCCTGGGTGGCCACGCCGAGTTCCGGCAACTCCAGCCCTGCGGCTTCGAGCGCGTCGGCGAGCAGGGCGCCGCCACCGCCCGAACCGGAAAACACGCCCACGCCCAGCGAGGTGGCGCGTTTGCCCTGTTGCAGGATCTGCGCACCCTGGAGCAGGTCGTAGATGGTTTCGAACAGGTACACCCCCCAGCGCCGGCAGGTGGCCTCGAACGCGGGCCAGGCACCCGCCATGCTGGCGGTGTGCGAAATGGCGGCGCGTACACCGGCTTCGCTGCGGCCAGACTTGCAGATGCAGACCGGTTTGCCCACGGCCGCCGCACGGGCCAGCAGCGCGGTGAAACGGGCCGCGTCCTTGACGCCTTCCATGTACAGGCAGGCGACCTCGGTTTTCGGGTCGTCGATCAGGTATTCGAAGAAATCGTTCAGGTCCAGGTCGGACTGGTTGCCGACCGACACCATGCACGAGAAGCTGGCGCCGATGTCGACACCGCGCGACAGCATCGTACCCATCAACGCGCCACTCTGGCTGGCCAGGCCTATGCCGCCCGCCGGCAACGTGTTCAGTGAGCCAATCACCACACCGGTGGTGGCGGCCAGATGGTGGTGGGTGTTCAGGAGCCCCATGCAGTTGGGGCCGATCAGGCGCACACGGCCGTTGCGTGCCACGGCCACCAGATGTTCTTCCGCTTCCCGGCCGGCCGGGCCGGTTTCGGCAAAGCCGGCGGTGATGCATAACGCGCAGCCGACACGCTTGGCCACGCAGTCCTCGACCGCGGCCAGCACGTGTTCGCGCGGCACCAGCAGGATGGCCAGGTCTACCGGACCCGGGCAGTCATGCAGCGTGGCATAGGCTGGCAGGCCCATGAGTTCGGTGGCCCGCGCGTTGATCGGGTACAGCGCGCCATCGTGCTTGTGCTTGACCATGTAGCGCAGCAACCGGCCGCCCCATTTTTCCTCGCTGCCCGAGGCACCGACGATGGCGACGTTTTTCGGGTGCAGGATCTCGCGCACGGTCTGGTTGGGCATGACCGCCAGCGCGGCTTTCAGGGTCGGGTTCATGCGTTGTCTTATTTCTTGGTGATCTGGGGCACCAGTTCGGCGTACATCTTGCGGTCGGCGGCGACGCCCGCTCGGTATTCGGCCGGTGTCTGGTACAGCGCCAGGGAGTTGCCGCGCACCAGGGCTTCCATGAGCTTCGCGTCGAGCAATGCCTTCTGAAGGGCGTCGGACAGCCGGTTCATGATGGGTGCCGGCGTGCCCTTGGGCGCGACCAACGCCCAGCCGCGGCTCTTGGTCATGGCCACGTCGAAGCCGGCTTCCTTGAGTGTCGGAACATTCGGCAGTTCCGGGTGGCGCAGCGTGTAGAACGATGCCAGCGGCCGCACGCGGTCGGCCTTGGCCATGGGCATGGCGGCGCCGTCGACGACGAAATCGATGTCACCCGCCGCCAGTGCATTGACCGCATCGGCGGAGCCGCGAAACGGCACATGCAGCACGTCGATGCCTGTGTCGCGCGCGAACTGCCCGCCGTAGACATGGCCGGCCGACAGTTCCCCGGCCGAGCCGAAGCTCAGCTTGCCGGGGTTCTTCTTGGCAAAGTCGACGAACTCGCGCATGTTCTTGACCGACAGCGTATTGCGCACGGCGAAGATCGCCACGTAGTCGGCCACGCCACCAGCCACTTCGAAGCTGTCCAGGTTGAACTTCAGTTCACGCTGCGCCGGCAATATGGTGAAGGCCAACGAGGCCGCGACCTCCAGCGTGTAGCCGTCGGGTGCCGCGTTGGCCACGAATTCGGTGCCGATCTGCGTGGTGCCGCCGGCCCTGTTCTCGACCACCATGGTGGCGTTGAGCGTGCGGCCGATATGGTCCGACACCAGGCGGCCCATGATGTCGGACGAGCCGCCCGGTGGAAAGGGAATGACCACCTTCACCGGCCGCGACGGCCAACTGTCCTGGGCCAGTGCGGCCTGTGTGCCAAGGCCTGTGGCCTCCAACGCCGCGACCGCGGCCAGCGATTGAAAACCTCTTCTGGAAATCATGCGTGTGTCCTCGGGCAGCGGCACCAAGCCGCTTGGTTGTGAAATCAGGCCCTGGCTTCGATCCGGGGCAACACATACGGCGTTGGCGGCAAGGCCGCGCCGTGGTAACGCTCGATCTGGACCAGGCAGGTCTGGGCGATGCAACCCTGCGACAGGCTGGACGCTCCGATGTCCAATGTGAGCACGTTCGGATTGCCGTGTTTCTCGGTATTGCCGGGCCCGCTGGCCCGCCAGCTGCTGGGGTCGAACCAGGCACCCGTGGACAATTTCACCACGCCCGGACGCAGGTCGTCGCTCAGGCGCAGCGCGGCCAGACAACTGCCGCGGTTATTGAACACCCGCACCACGTCACCATCGGCCAGGCCGCGCGACTGGGCATCGGCCCGGCCGACCAGAATCGGCTCGCGGCCCTGCACCTTGTTGGAGGTGCTGTAGCCGGCGTGGTCGAACTGGCTGTGCAATTTGGTGAACGGCTGGTCGGTCAGCAGGTGCAGGGGAAACTGCGCTGCCGTGGGGCCACCCAGCCATTCCACCGGCTCGAACCATTGGGCATGGCCGGGACAGTCGGCATACCCGAAGCCGGCGATACGTTCGCTGTAGATTTCGATCAACCCGCTGGGCGTGCCCAGCTTGTATTCCACCGGGTCGGCACGGAAGGATTCGAACATCACGACACTTTTTTGCGGCGTGGCCAGGTCGATCAGGTCGCCTTGCCAGAAGTCGTCGAAAGTGGGTAGCGGGTGGCCGGCGCGGGCGGCGCGCGGCCGCGTATCGTCGTACAGCTTGCGTAGCCATTCGAACGCGGTGCGGCCTTCGGTGAAGGCCTCGCGCGTACCCAGCAGCCCGGCCAGGTCGGCAAAGATGTCGTAGTCGTCGCGTGCCTCGGCCACGGCGGGGATGGCCTGTTTCATGGCCACCATGTAACGCTCGCGCGAGGCGTAGCCGATGTCGTTGCGTTCGAGCGAGGTGGTGGCCGGAAAAACGATGTCGGCCAGCTTGGCGGTAGGCGTCCAGAACTGCTCGTGCACCACGATGGTTTCGGGCTTGGACTGCCAGGCCGCCAGCAGACGGTTCAGGTCCTGGTGGTGGTGGAAAGGGTTGCCGCCGGCCCAGTACACCAGACGTATGTCGGGGTACTGGTGCTTGGCGCCGTTGTAGTCGAAGGATTGGCCCGGATGCTCCAGCATGTCGGTGATGCGCGCCACCGGTATGAACTCGCGTACCAGGTTCTGCCCCTGCGGCAGCGTGGGGCCGCTGAACTTGGCGTTGGTATTGCCAATCACGTTGGTGGTGCCGTAGCCGACGCCGAAACCGCCACCCGGCAGGCCGATCTGGCCCAGCATGGACGCCAGCGTGACCAGGCTCCAGAACGGTTGTTCGCCGTGGTGGGTGCGCTGCAGCGACCAGGCCATGGTCAGCATGCTGCGGGTGCCGGCCATCTCGCGTGCCAGCGACACGATGCGCTCGGCCGGCACCGTGGTGATGGCCGAGGCCCAGGCCGCATCCTTGGGCTGGCCATCGACCGCACCGGTCAGGTAGGGCAGGAACTTGTCGAAACCCACGCAGTGGCTGGCCAGGAAATCCGGCGCGTGCAGGTTCTCGGTGTACACGGTATGGGCCATCGCCAGCAGCATCGCGGTGTCGGTGTTCGGACGAATCGGAATCCATTCCACGGGGCCACCGGTATCGATGTCGTTGCGCACCGGGCTGATGTTGACGAAGCGCACGCCGGCGCGCGCCATGCGCTGCAGCGATTGCGGCACCAGGTGTTCGGCCGCGCCGCCGGAGCCCACCTGGGCATTCTTGGCCGGCACGCCACCGAAACTCACGAACAGCCTGGTGTGTTTTTCCAGCACGTCCCAGCTGGTGTGCAGGGTATGCATCTCGTCCATGGGCGCCACGATGTGCGGCATCAGCACGCGCGCGGCGCCCAGGCTGTAGGAGTCGGCATGGCGCACGTAGCCGCCGACCAAATTCAGGAAGCGGTGCACCTGGCTTTGCGCGTGGTGGAAGCGCCCGGCGCTGGCCCAGCCGTAGGAGCCACCGAAGATGGAACTGTTGCCATGCCGGGTGCGTACGCGCGTGATCTCGCCTGCCACCAGCGCCAGCGCTTCTTCCCACGACACCTCGACAAAGGGTTCCTGGCCGCGCAGGTCACGCCGCGTGTCGGTGGTCTGGCCGCGCGCCGCCTCCAGCCAGCTGCGCCGCACCACGGGTTTGCGCACGCGCAATGGGCCCTGCACGGCGGCCGGCATGGACAGGCCTATGGGCGACGGGGAGGGGTCACGCGCAAAACCCGACATGCTGATGCCGTCGGTGCCTTCTCGGCGCACCTCGTAGATGCCCCAATGGGTGGCGGTGTAACTCAGCGGAGGCTTGTCCGCGCTGGCCAGAGCGGCGACGGGCGAAACGGTGTCTGCATCCATGGCACGATGTCTCCTCGGATATTTGTTGCATCATACAGATTTAACGTTCTGTATTTTGGAACAATTGCAGAGGAGCCAATAGTGGGCTGGTGGTTGGAATAGTGACAGCCGACGGTTGATTCTTCTGCCCACCGCCCCCACGCTGCACGCGGAGCTGCCCAAGCTTGCATCCCGCTGGCTGCCCGATCTGGAGCGGCACCTGCAGGAGCGCGGATGGATCGCCTGCGCCGATTTCACGGTGGCCGACATCATGATGTCCAGCTTCCTGAGCGGCATCCGCAGGACGCGAATATCGAGCCGGAATAAGGGGAAGTACAAAGGAGCTCAAGCGTGCCACATCTTGCAGGGCTTGGCTCAGTACCTCTCGAGCACATTCCCTGCGCTCGTGTGGGCTTGATTTAAAGCCTATCCTCGGCCAGGCACCCGGCACTGCCCGCATCCGCGACGATGACATCGCATTGGCCGTGACTTGCTGCATCGTGCGTGGTGGAGTTCCCGGGATGTTGGATGCGGCGGCCAGTATATGGGTAACAGTGCACGAATACTGAACCCTGTCGTTGCATGGCTCAGCGTGCCGCCCGACCTTGCAGTACCCACGGCGCCGCCAGCAGCGCCAATAGCCGTATCGTGGCGATTTCGTGGGGCATCCAGTGTGCCCGTGCCCCCAGCACATTGAACGTGGCAACGCAACGGCCGGCATCGAGCAGCGGCACGTTGACCACCGAATGCAGGCCCAGCCCGGCGATGTGCGCGTGTTCTTCGAACACAGCTGCCAATGCCGCGTCGCCCTCGCCGATGAAGACTTCGGCACGGTGCAGCAACTGCCGTGTCCAGGCTGTTGGTGTTTTTCTCTTGCGGCCCGCCAACGGGTAGGCCTGGGGGTTCGAGGTCCACAGGCGCTGGAGCTGTATCTCTCCGGGGGGGTCGTCCGGCTGTGTTGCATCCAGATTGACGGTCAGCAGGCCGTAGCCAAGCACGGCATGCCGAGCCGCTTCGATCTGCTGCAACGCCTCATCGGGCATGCCCACGCGGGTGAGTGCGTCGCAAAGTTGCGTGCAGACGGCTACCGGCAGTACGGCGCGATCCGACCCGTCCGGGGCGTGTTCCGACATGTCAGTCCAGCTTGATGTTCAGGTCCTTGATGACCCTGGCGTATCGGTCGGCATCCTGGCGCAACGTCGTGGCGAGTTGCTCGGGCGTGCTTTTCACCAAGTCCACCCCCATCGCGTCCATGCGAGCGCGAACTTCAGGCACGGACAAGGCCTTGTGCAGTTCGGCGTTGATGCGTTCGACCAGTTCACGGGGCATGCCGGCCGGACCATACGCGCCATACCACACGCTCATGCTGTAGCCCGGCAAGGACTCGGCCACAGTCGGTACATCGGGGAGCAGGGCGGAGCGTTGTGGCTCGGTCACGGCGAGAAGCTGCAACTTGCCGGTCTTGACGTGTGGCAGCGTCTGTGTGCCCGCTGAGAACAGCACCTGCGTCTGGTTGCCCACGGTGTCGGCCACGGCGGGTGCTCCGCCCTTGTAAGGCACGTGCAGCATCTCGACACCGGCGGCCCGCTTGAACATTTCAGCGGCCAGGTGGTTGGTCGAGCCGTTGCCTGAGGAGGCATAGGCCAGCTTGCCCGGGTTGGCCTTGGCATAGGCAATGAATTCACGCACGTTCTTTGCCGGGACAGACACATTCACCACCATCGTGTTGATGACGTTGGCGATCAGGGCAATCGGGGTGAAATCATCCGCACCCTTGAACGGCAGGTTGCCCATCAGTGTGGGGTTCACGGCGAGCGTGGTCATGGTGTCGATCAGCAGCGTGTAGCCGTCCGGCCTGGCCTTGGCCACTTGAGCTGCTCCAATGTTGCCTGACGCACCGGCCCGGTTCTCCACGAGCACCGGCTGTCCCATTGACAGGCTGAGCTGCTGCCCAATCGCCCGGGCCAGAATATCGGTGGTGCCGCCGGCTGCCCACGGCACGATCAGCGTGATCGGCTTGTCGGGGTACGCAGCCAGCGCTGGTTGCGCAGCAACACAGATAACCAGCGCAGCGAGGCGACGAACGAGAGGTTGGAACATGGTGTGAGGTCCTCGGTTGAAATGAATTCGTGGGTCAGCGGCCAACAGCGTAGCCTTGCATGCCGCGCGGATTGGCGCCCGCGCGCAGCAGCAACCGGCCCTGCGCGTCGCGCTCGCGGCTGCAGGCGGACATGCGACCTTCGGACCAGGCATCACCCACCACCACGCGGTGACCGAGCGCCTGCAGCCGTTCGATCTCTTCGGCTGCGAAGCGCGACTCCACAGAGAGCGTGTTGAGCGTGGTCTGGCGTGGCCAGAAGGAACTCGGCGAGTGTTTGACATGCCAGGCTGGCGCGTCGATGGCTTGCTGGAGGTTGAGTCCATGCACCGCATGGCGCATGAAGAAGGCCAGCGACCACTGGTCTTGCTGGTCGCCCCCTGGCGTGCCGAAGGCCATGTAAGGCTCGCCATCGCGCAGTGCGAGCGACGGGGACAGCGTGGTGCACGGCGCGACACTGGGTGTGAGCGTGTTGGGCAGGCCCGCGTCAAGCCAGGTTATCTGCAGCCGGGTGCTGAGCGCAAAGCCCAGGGCGGGAATGGTCGGGCTGGACGACAACCAGCCGCCAGAGGGTGTGGCCGCCACCATGTTGCCATCCCGGTCTATGACGTCGATGTGGCAGGTATCGCCCACGAAAATCTCGCGGTCCGCCCATTCGGCGACTGGCGGCAGCGCGGCAAAAGTGGGTTCGCCAATGCCAAAGCGGGTGTCGGCGGTGCGCAGCGTGCGCGCGCAGACATCCAGGTCGGCCAGCCTTGGCGAAAATCCTGCGGGGGCACCGGCCCGAAGCAGTTCGGACGCGCGTTGCGGGTCCACCAGGTCCCAACGCCCGCGCAGATAGGCATCGGACAGCAGCGCCTGTTGTGCTGCGGCGTTGGCGCCTGGCGCCACGCCATACCAGGCGAGTCGGTCGGCCAGCGCCAGTTTCGCCGCCTCGGCAATACGGTGGACAAAGCCGGCGGTTGTCGGTGGATGCTGTTCGAGTCCCGCATGGCGCAGCATGCCGAGTTGCTGCAGGAACATCGGCCCCTGGCTCCAGAAGCCGCATTTCGCCACCGTGTAACGGCCAAAGTTCGCGGTCAGCGGGGCCTCTGTCGTGGCGGTCCACGCGGCCATGTCGTCGAAACGCAGCAGCCCTGAATGGCGTTCGCCGCTGGTGTCAAACACGGACTCGGTACGGCAGTAGCGGTCGATTTCGCAGGCCACAAACCCGTGTTGCCAAAGGCGCATGCCTGCGTCGATCACGCCGATACGGCCGTTTCCATCGCGCTCGGCCTCCTGCACAAGACGTTCGTAGGTGGCGGCGAGCGCTGGCTGGCGAAACAACGTGCCGGGCATCGGAACTTTGCCGCCGGGCAACCAGGTGGCGGCAGAGGATGGCCAATGCGTACTGAACAGTTCGCGCACCGCGAGGATCGCCTGCGCCACACGCGGCAGGACCGGAAAGCCATCACGTGCATAGCCGATTGCCGGCGCCAGCACATCGGCCAGCGACCAGCTTCCGTGTTCGCGCAGCATGGTGAGCCAGGTTGGGAAGGCGCTCGGTACGGTGACCGGAAGCAAGCCGATGCCGGGTACTTGCTGGAAACCCATCGCCTGGAAGGCTTCCGGCGTAGCCGCAGCGGGGGCGCAGCCCTGCCCCCGGATTGCGCGCATGCGTTTCTCGCGCTCACTCCACAGCAGGATCGGCACCTCGCCGCCAGGGCCGTTCAGATGGGGCTCCACGACTTGCAGCACAAAGCCGCCCGCTACGGCGGCGTCAAAAGCGTTGCCGCCGCGCTCCAGTACCCCCATCGCGGTTTGCGAGGCAAGCCAGTGCGTCGACGAAACGACGCCGAATGTGCCGACGATTTCCGGACGTGTGGTGAACATGCCCAACAGCTTAAACCTTCGAAATCACAAAAACAACATGATTTTCGATGATTCCATGCATGGATTGTTATACATGTCCCTTAGCATGGCGCATGCCCAACCCAAATTTGCAATGGCTTGCCGCAAGGCTCAAACTGCGCCACTTCACACTGCTGACAGAACTCGACCGATACCGGTCGATCAGCCGGGCGGCGCGGCAACTCGGGCTGGCCCAACCCACGGTGACCCGTGCCCTGGCAGAGATCGAGGGCATCTTCATGGCGCCGCTCTTCACCCGAAGCCGGCGCGGCCTGGAACCAACCGTGGCTGGTCAACTTGTGCTGGCACGGGCACGGCGAGGCCTTGCGGACGCCGAGGCGCTGGGGCAGGATCTGGTCGCCCTGGGCGCCGGGCGGCAAGGGCTGTTGCGGGTTGGCGTGATTCCCTTTCTGTCACGCCAGACGCAGGACACCATGTGGCGATACCTGCTGGCGCTGGAGCCTCGCCTTGGATTTGTGGTTGAAGAGGCGACCACCGATGTACTGCAGACAGCGGTGCATGCGCGCAGGCTCGATTGCGCGATCTGCCGTTTCACTTCCGCAGGAACCCAGACCGGTCTGGCACAGCAACTGCTCTACCACCAGGAACCACGCCTGGTGGTGTCACGCGATGCCGGCGATCGCCTTGCGCGGCGCGGCCTGGACTGGGAGGCTTTCGTGCCGATGCAGTGGATATTTCCGCCGCAGAACACGCCGATCCGCGAAATGATCCACAGCATCTTCGCGGTAGCGGGTCTGGCGGTCCCCGTGCCGTTCATGGAAGCCTATGCCCAGAAGACGCTGACCTCGGTATTGCGCCACATGCCGGACGCCGTCACGATCCTTCCCGATGACATCGCGCAGGAGGTGGCGGATATCAGCGGAGCGCGCGTGATGCCCCAGCGCCTGAAATGGCAATTGCCTCCCGTCGGCATGGTGCGCCTGCCCGACGCCACCCATGCCACGCTGGTGGACGCGTTGGCTGAAACCATGCTTCGAGCGGTCCGGCCAGCACCCGGTCTGCGCAATGACCCGGCCTGACTTTCGACCAGGCTTTCTTCGTGGGCAAGGGAGCGGGCGACAAGACCGCAACCGTGCTTCGCATCCAGCCCCGAATTCGACCTTGAAGCCGGCAAAACCACCTTGCGACTGGAAAACGTGCTGCGGGTCATTGACGCCCTGGGTGGAGAAATCCAGTTGAGCGGATTGCCATCTGTTGCGGCCGACGGTCCAGGTGGAGGTGGCAACCATCGCGCATGGGCTGGAAGTCTGGCTTTCCGCAGCAAGACGCGGTCGCTTTGTCGGCCTCGCTGCCGGAGTTGCCGCGCCGCCCCTGTTGGCAGGCAAAGACGGCTTGCGGCTTTCCTTGGCGGGCACCCAGGACAAACTTCCGGTGGTATTCGATGGTGCTCGCATTGGGCTGCCCCTCAATGGCACGCCGAGCTCACACATCTTGAAACCCGCCATTCACGGTGTTGAAGACAGCGTGATCAACGAAGGATTTCTGCCAGGCGCTGGGTGTGGTGCCAGAAATGAAATACCAAAATCAAGGCGGCCCGGATCTGGCCCAATGCTTTGATCTGGTGCGAAGTGCGACTCGCCCCAGATCCTCGAACGCCGCATGGCGCAAGGACACATTAGAGACCAGCGTGCGGGCCATCGACTTGGCCCTGACTTGAATGCCGAATGCGGATCTGCAAATTGCTTGACGACAACTAAATCCGGGCCTATATTCAGTCCCATTAATGCAAAGGAGTCGCTGTGCAAACCGTCACCAACATCAAGTCCATCTCATACCTTAAGAGCCACGCTGCCCAGATTTCAGAAGACCTGGAGATAAATGGCAATCCGTTCTTCATCACCCAAAATGGAGATGCCACCATGGTCATTGAAAGCGTGAAGCGGTATCAGGAAAAGGAATCTCTCATTGCCGCCTTGAAGACCATGGCCTTGGGTGAGAAAGACCGCTTGCAAGGGAAAGGCATATCTGCTGCTGACTCGCGGGCTCAGTTGTTGACTGCCCGCCAAAGCCGCAAATAATGGCTGTCACCATTCTTCCAGACGCGCAGGAAGACTTGTTTTCGCTTCAAGAGTACATGCTTGACAAGTGGAGCGAGGCTGATTGGCTTAAGGCCGAGGACGAAATCTTCGAAAAGCTGGTGTTGGTTGATACGGGTTTATTAACCGGGGCGAGCGTCCAGGAACTTGCATCGGTTGGCATCTTTGAATACCGAAATGTCTTTACCTCACATCACAAGTTGGTTTATCGGCGTATCAACGCAGACATTTATGTCTACGCCATTGCGTCGCACAGGCAAAATTTCCAAACACTTCTGATGAAGCGGCTGTTGAAAATCTGACAGTGCATGCAAGCAAACCCTGGCTTTGTCTGCCAGGCCAAGTTCAATACGCTAAATCGCCGGTATTTATTTCGAATTTTTTCGAAAGTTTGAAAAGTCTATCCTCTGGGCCTCGGCGCTTGCCAACGATTCGGCCAACAATGCATTGGTTCACCAAACCATCGCCGCCGCCACTCAAAAGTCGCACGAGGTGATGGAGAAAAAAACCGGCACGGGCGCTTTGATGTTTGTCGACGTTCTGTTGCCGTGTCCATTGGCTGAACATGTCTGCGCAAGTTCAGCGGCTTGTTAACACTTCTTGCTCACGCATTCTGAGCGCATGCTGCAACGCACCCAAAGCGGAATCCAGAGAGCCGTTGTTATCAATCGAAACCACATGAGCTGGCAAATTCAGCGCCACGTCGCGCGACAAGCGCTTGGCCACCGCATCTCCGGTTTCGCGGCCTCGCCGGGCCAAGCGCTGTGCCAGGACGTCGCGCGAAGCGCCAATGTGCACTACCGTGGCCTGCGGCCAAACTTGCAGTACCTGTGGCAGGTAGGCTCTCGAGCCGTTGACAAACAGCCAGTGGCCTGCATCCAGTGGCTCCAGCTCACTTCGACGAATGCCATACGACAAACCATTTGCCTGCCAGTGCATGGCAAAAGCTTGCGCCACCAGCAGCCGCTCAAAGCGGGCGTCATCAACCGCCTCGTGCTGTTCATCCTCTGGCTTGACGGGTCGGGTGATGGTGCGCCGCGCAAAGCGAGCGGGTTGTGCAAATGGCCAATTCGCGCGCAGGCCTGCAAGCACGCTGTCTTTGCCGGCACCCGATGGACCAATCACAAGCACCAGGCGATGGCTCATGGCGTGAACTGGATCTGTTCAAGCAACTGGAAGTCGTCGCCTGGCCTGGGCTCGATGAAGATCGATACACGGTCAACGCGCGCAACAGACACCTCATGAAAGTGCGACTTGGCAGCCAGCATGAGCAAAGGCAGCAGATTTACGGGAAGCAAGTTAAACGGGCCGGTCAGTGAAAAATGAAACTGAAAATGCGCAAACACATAGGGGTAGCCCCAAGCCAGCAAAAGCGCGTCCTCCTCCAGGCTGAGGGGAGCCAGTCGCCTTCGCGCCAGCGCTGCCTCACTCAGCGGTGCGGCAAAGCGGTGCAACTGCCGCACGCAATCAGCGGCCAGTTGTGACAGCTCAGGTGGCGAGTGCTCGGGGCGCAGCGACAGAAAGCCATCCATCGTGCACAGATCCCAAGCTGCCAGATCAAAAGGCTTGCGCCCTTGGCAGAGCTGCTGCACACCTGTGCGTAGCGTGCTCAGGGTGTGTCCGGGGGCCAACTGAAAGGGCGCCTTGAGCGTTGCATGCCAACCGTAGCGACGCGGATGCGACGTCAAGCCGGTCAAGAGCTCTTTAACGATACCGGCCACAGCGGGTTGTCGCAGTTGCTGGCCAGTGGCTGCGTTGCGGCCCAGCCATTTGCTGCCCATCTGCCACGCGCTGGACAGCGTATCGGGTGCGTAATAAATCGCTACGCGGTATGGGGAAAGTTCAGCCTGCATGTGCATGCTCAACCGTCAGAGTCACCCTGTCTCCGGCAAACCATGTGCGTGCATATTCGATGGGTATGCCGATGGCATCCACGTTGACACTGGTAACTTGTAAAACGGGTCTGGTTGATGCCTGGGACAAATGATCAGCTACTTCGGCGCGCGGCAAGCAAGCCGAAATACGGCTTGCTTGCCGTGTGTAGTCGGCCACACCAAGTCGTGCGAAGCTCTGGGTGATAGAGGCTGTCTCTTGCAGATGCACATCAAGGCCCGCAAATCTGGGCAGTGGAAAGTAGCGGTCGCTCACATGCAAGGCCTGCCCGTCACCATCACCCAAAACCACCAGATGCAACACGGCACTGCCAACACGCAGCGCCAGAGCTCGCGCGGTACCTGCATCTGCGCGCTCGCGGGTAGTCGACAGCAATTGCAACCCCCCTTTGACACCAGCTTGCGCAAGACTGTGTTGGTGTCGGGTGCGTTTGCCCAGCACCAGATCCACCGCCAACTCCTCAACAAAAGTGCCGCTGCCCTTTGTCGAGCGAACGAGCCCCATCTGGCCAAGCGATGAAAGGGACCTGCGAATGGTGTGGCGATTGACACCATGGATCTCGGCCAGGTCATGCTCAGAAGGCAGACGTTCACCCGGAGCATAAATGCCTTTGCCAATCGCACTGGCAAGCTCATGCGCAACCCGCGCCCAAAAACTGTGACCAGGTGGAGGCAACAGGCCGACATGGGCCGCGAGCGCAAAAAATTTCGTCATGAAATCTACACACACCTTCTTTAAGCTTACGTCCATAAACAAAGCTGTCTATACAGATCAAACGCAACAGTAACGCAATCATGTTTCAATCATTTGACAGTCCTGCAGACTCAAACCACAAGGCCCGTGCGCAATGGATGGCACTGCTTGCGAGAGCGCCGATGCCCCTGCTGGAGCGTACCCTTGAAAGGCACGTGCAGCAGCGCCGCACCGAATGGCTGCGCCGACCGGAGACCGGTTTGTACATGGTGCAAGGACGTGTCGGTGGTACTGGTGAGCGCTTTAACCTGGGTGAGATTACCGTGACGCGTTGCACGCTGCGCAGCAAAGCCGAAGATGGGACGCAAGGCTCGGTGGGTGTGGCTTACGTGCTGGGGCGCAACCATCGTCAAGCGGAGTTGGCAGCGTTGGCCGATGCACTGCTGCAGGAGCCAGCGCATCACCAAAATCTGGCCCATGAGCTGCTCACACCCGTGCGCCAACACCTCAGCGCATTGCAATCCCGACATGAAGCCCAAACGCAATCTACCAAGGTGGACTTTTTTACTGTCGCGCGCGAGGCGGGCGACGCAGATGACGAGGAGGGCGCATGAAGTCCGACGACTTGCAGAGAATGCAACCGGGCTTTGATGATCCCGTCTTGAACAGCCAATTGGTATTTCGACGCGCACTCCAAGCGCTGTCGATGCCAGCTCGCCTGGTTGACCTGCCAAATCAGGCCGCTCTGCCCAAACAAGGGTACAGCGCATCAGCCTTGCTGCTGCTGGCGCTGGTCGACAGCGACTGCGCGTTGTGGCTTTCGCCCTGCCTCGCCGGCACGGATGCACAGACATGGCTGCGCTTTCACACAGGCTGCCGATTTGTGCAGCAACCGGCACAAGCCAACTTTTTATGGCTTTGTGCGCAAGACCGTTGGCCGCTCTTGAGTGAGATGCAGGCGGGAACCGATGAATACCCCGATCAATCGGCCACCTGCATCATGGAAACCAGCAGTATCCAAACAGGCCCTGGCTGTCGAGCTTGGTCGCTGAGCGGGCCTGGCATACCCGCGCCGGTGGGTGTGACTGCACAGGGCTTGCCAGCAGATTTTGCAGCCCAGTGGGCTGGCAACCATGCAGCGTTTCCGCGTGGTGTGGATGTACTGTTGACGACCGCCACGCAAATCTTGGGTTTGCCGCGCAGCACCATGCTGCGCCAGCTTGAAATGTCGGAGGCCTAGATGTACGTAGCCGTCAAGGGCGGGGAAACCGCCATCCTCAACAGTTATCAGTTGCTCGCGCAGCAGCGGCGCGGTGACGAAACCGTGCCCGAGCTGAGCGTCACTCAGATCCGCCAGCAGATGAAGCTTGCCGTTGATCGCGTGATGACTGAAGGCTCGGTGTATGACCCTGACCTGGCTGCATTGGCCATCAAACAAGCCAGTGGCGACCTCGTGGAGGCCATCTTTCTACTGCGTGCCTACCGTGCCACCTTGCCGCGCCTGGGCGAGACCTGTGCACTCAGCACATCAGACATGGTTCTGTCGCGCCGCATCTCGGCGACCTTCAAGGATTTACCCGGCGGCCAGGTGCTTGGGCCTACCTATGACTACACCCAGCGGCTGCTGGATTTCACACTCATGGCTGAGCAGCAGGGCACGCCGCGCACGCTTGAAAGCCTGGCCGTCACATCAGGCAAGGCGGCTGTTGTGCCCCGTGTGGTGGACTTGCTCAATCAAGAGGGCTTGATCGAGATTCAACCAACGCCGCTTGATGATCCCGCGCCCAAAGACCTGACACGTGAACCGCTGCGGTTTCCTGCTGATCGCGCAACACGCTTGCAAAATCTTGCGCGGGGCGATGAGGGCTTCTTGCTGGCCATGGCGTATTCCACCCAGCGTGGCTATTCGCACAGCCATCCCTTTGTTGGTGAAATCCGGCTGGGCGAAGTGGCGGTCAGATTGATGCCCGAGGAACTGGATTTCACGATTTCGATTGGTGACATTGAGTTGACCGAATGCGAGATGGTCAACCAGTTTGCGGGCAGCAAGACCGAGCCGCCGCAATTCACCCGTGGCTACGGGCTGTCTTTTGGACACTGCGAGCGCAAAGCCATGGCCATGAGCCTGGTAGATCGTGCGCTGCGTGCCCCCGAGTTGGGCGAGGCGGTGGAGGCACCTGCGCAGGAACAGGAATTTGTGCTGTCACACAGCGACAGCCTGGAGGCATCGGGTTTCGTGCAGCATTTGAAACTGCCGCACTACGTTGATTTTCAATCCGAGCTGGAACTGGTGCGGCGTATGCGGGCGCAGGCCACGCTGCTGGCGGATTGCAGCAAAGAGGGTCACGCATGAGCACGATCCCACAAACTGACGTGACCACAGCGAGCCAGCCGGATGTGCAAATGCAGACTGCACCTGACGTGAATTTTGCCTACCTTGATGAGCGCACCAAGCGCATGATCAGGCGCGCGATTCTCAAGGCGGTGGCTATTCCCGGCTACCAGGTGCCGTTTGGCTCCCGTGAAATGCCATTGCCTTACGGCTGGGGCACAGGCGGAATACAAGTCACCGCCTCGGTCATCGGGCCAGACGACACACTCAAGGTGATTGACCAGGGCTCCGACGATACGGTCAATGCCGTCAACATTCGCCGATTTTTCCAGCGCACCACGGGCGTGACTGTCACCACGCTCACGCGCGAGGCCAGCATCATTCAAACGCGCCACCGCATCCCTGAAACGCCCTTGCGAGAAGGACAGATGATCGTCTATCAAGTGCCCGTGCCTGAGCCAATGCAGCGCCTGGAACCACGTGAAACCGAGACCCGCACCTTGCACGCCCTGGCTGAGTACGGCCTGATGCATGTCAAGCTGTACGAAGACATCGCGCGCTACGGCCACATTGCTACCACCTATGACTACCCTGTCATGGTCAATGGCCGCTATTTGATGGCACCGTCACCCATACCCAAATTTGACAACCCCAAGATGCACATGAGCCCTGCTTTGCAGCTTTTCGGTGCTGGGCGTGAGAAGCGAATTTATGCCGTGCCGCCCTACACAAGCGTCGAAAGTCTTGGCTTTGACGATCACCCGTTTTCAGTCCAGAAGTGGAATGCCGTTTGTGCACTGTGCGGGTCTGCCAGCAGTTTTCTGGATGAGATCATCACCGATGATCAGGGCTCGCGCATGCACGTGTGCTCGGATTCAGACTTTTGCCAGGAGCGCCAGGCCGCGCAAACCAGCGCAGGAGACAAAGCATGACGCAAGTCATTCGTGTGGCAATTGCCGACGGTGATTTGTTGGGCTTTGATTGCCGCGGGTACAGCCATGTGCGTGATCGGCAGACACCATGATGCACCTTGAAATCTCTGCCTTGCTCTGCGTTCAGGGTCTGGGCAAACGCTACGGCGCGTTCACGGCGTTGCAAGAAGCCTCCTTCGATTTGTGGCCCGGTGAAGTGATGGCTGTGGTCGGCGAATCTGGCTCCGGCAAAACCACGCTGCTCAACGTGATAGCGGCTCGGATGCAGCCCGATCATGGATCAGTCCACTACCGGATGCGCGATGGTGCGCTCAAAGACGTCCATGCCATGACCCAGGCCGAGCAGCGCCTGCTCGCACGCACCGACTGGGGCTTTGTACATCAGCATTCAGCCGATGGCTTGCGCATGGATGTGTCAGCTGGCGCCAATGTTGGCGAGCGGCTCATGGGGCTGGGTCATCGCAACTACGGGCAACTCCGGGCCAGCGCGCAGGAGTGGCTGCAGCGCGTCGAGATTGATCCGCTGCGGATTGATGACACACCACGCATCTTCTCGGGCGGTATGCGCCAGCGCCTTCAGATTGCACGCAACCTGGTTACCAATCCACGCCTGATTTTCATGGACGAGCCCACGTCGGGCCTGGATGTCTCGGTACAGGCCCGTCTGCTGGATCTGCTGCGCCAGTTGACGCAGGAGTTGCGTTTGGCAATGGTCATCGTGACCCACGATCTGGCCGTGGCCCGGTTGCTCGCGCACCGGATGGTGGTGATGCAGCGCGGCCGCATTGTCGAGATGGGCTTGACCGATCAGGTGCTCGACGACCCGCAACATCCCTACACCCAGCTTTTGGTTTCTTCGGTACTCCAGCCATGACCGCCCCAATCCTTTCCATGCGCGGGGTGAGCAAACGCTTTACCCTCCACCATCAAAACGGTGTTGAATTGCCCGTACTCGACAACGTCGATCTGCAAGTCCGTCCGGGCGAGTGTGTTGTGCTCGACGGCTCCTCGGGCATGGGCAAGAGCACACTGCTCAAGCTGGCCTATGCAAACTACCGGGCCACCTCAGGGTGCATTCAAGTGCTGAGCAACTCAGGCAGCCTGCTTGAAGTCACGCAGGCCAGCGCACGCGAATTGCTGCAGATGCGCCGTGAAACGGTAGGTTATGTAAGCCAGTTTCTGCGTGTGATTCCAAGGGTGGCCTCGCTTGATGTGGTTGCTACTGCTTTAACCGATGGAGAAGTCGCCAGTCCAGCGGCGGTCGCGGATGCCCGGGCACAAGCGGCTGAACTGCTTGAACGCCTGCGAATTCCGGAGCGACTGTGGTCACTGCCGCCAGCCACTTTCTCGGGCGGAGAGCAGCAGCGCATCAATATTGCGCGCAGCCTGATCAAGCCACGCGCATTGCTGCTCATGGATGAACCGACGGCTTCACTGGATGTTGCCAATACGCGCACGGTGGTGCAGTTGATCCAGGAAGCCGTGGCTCGCGGCAGCGCTGTCGTGGGCATCTTCCACGACCCCGATGTGGGTTCCGATGTCGCCACCCGGCGCATTGATATTTCCTGCTTCAGGAGCAAGCCATGAAACCCAGCATGACATTTCGCAACGCCCGCATTGTGATGCGCAATGAGGTGGTGCATGGCAGTGTCCAGGTTGAAGACGGGCGCATTGCCAGCGCTGACAGCGGCACCAGCGATGGCACAGGAGCAAGCGGGTATGACCTGGACGGCGACTATTTGATGCCCGGCCTCGTGGAAATTCATACCGACAACTTTGAGCGGCATTTGCTGCCCCGTCCGCAGGTTCGGTGGGCCGAGTTGCCGGCTTTGCTGGCCCATGATGCGGAAGTGGTTGCCGCTGGCATCACCACGGTTTTTGACTCTCTTGGCGTGGGCGATACCGACTCCGATAGCTTGCGCAGCAACACGTGGCGCAGTGCCATTGAAACCATTGACCATTGCACCGGGCAAGATTTATTGCGCGCAGACCATCATTTGCATGTGCGCTGCGAGTTGCCCGCACCTAACACCATTGATCTTTTTGAGCCATTCCATGACCACAAGCGCCTGTCACTGATTTCGCTGATGGACCACACACCAGGTCAGCGCCAGTGGGAGAACATTGAACAAGCGCGAATCTACTACACCGGAAAAAAAGGCTGGAGTCTGGAAAAGTTTTTGCGTCAGGTGGAGTATGCAGCCGAGTTGCAGGTTCGTTATGCCAAGCCCCATCGCGATTACTTCGTTGACTACTGCCGCGTGCATGAAATAGCGCTGGCCAGTCATGACGACACCACACAAGCGCATGTGATCCAGGCGCACGAAGAAGGCGCAACCATCTCTGAGTTTCCGACCACCGTGCTTGCGGCACGCACAGCGCATGCGCATGGCTTGAAAAATGTCATGGGTGGGCCCAACGTGGTGCGAGGCGGATCTCATTCTGGCAACGTTGCCGCAGCAGAGTTGGCCAGGTTGGGCTTGCTGGATATCCTTTCCTCAGACTACGTGCCCGGCAGTTCGCTCGGTGCTGTGGTGCGTTTGGTTGACGATGACATTTTGAGCCTGCCGCAGGCAGTTGCCTGTGTCACGCGCAACGCTGCGCTGTCATGCGGGCTGACGGACCGCGGTGACATCAGGCAAGGCCTGCGTGCCGATCTGATTCAGGTAAAGCTGGTCAATCTGCCCCAAGGTGGCCGCCAGCCGATTGTTCGTGCGGCGTGGCGCGAAGGTCAGCGCGTGATCTGATCAGCTCGCGACCCCGCACAAGTTGAAACCGACAACCGATTGCTGCATATTTCCGTCAATTGATTCAATTGTCATATCAATTTAACAGTGCTTGAAGACACTCGCGATGTCTAGACAGCTTTTCATGGGGATTAAAAATGGCTCTTCGTATTCAGAATCTCAGCAAGCGCTTCTCGAGTGGTACTTTGGCACTGGATGCCATTAACCTTGAAATCAAGCAAGGGGAAATGGTCGCCTTGATCGGTGCTTCAGGTTCGGGCAAGTCCACTCTGCTGCGGCATATTGCTGGTTTGATGGCTGGCGATGCATCACCCGGTTCTGTCATTGAAGTGGCAGGTCGTTGTGTGCAGCGCGAAGGCCGCATCCAGCGCGATGTGCGCAATATCCGATCACAAGTTGGCTTCGTCTTTCAACAGTTCAACCTGGTGGATCGACTGCCCGTTTTGATGAATGTCTTGGTGGGCCGTTTGCACGGCATGCCGTGGTGGCGCAGCTGGACGCGGTGGTTTACCGCGCAAGATCGTGCGCGTGCCCTCGATGCGCTCGCGCGTGTCGGCATTGCCGAGTGCCATGCACAGCGCGCATCTACGCTGTCAGGCGGCCAGCAACAACGGGCCGCTATTGCACGTACCCTTGTACAAGGCGCAAAGGTGGTGCTTGCTGATGAGCCCATCGCATCCCTGGACCCTGAAGCGTCACGAAAAGTGATGGAGATTTTGTCTCTCATCAACCGCGAAGACGGCAGCACCATTGTCGTGTCCCTGCACCAGGTTGATATGGCCATGCGCTACTGCAAGCGTGTGATCGCGTTGCACCAGGGCCGCGTGGTGTATGACGGCACTGCCAGCAATCTCACGCCGGCTTTGCTGCGTGACCTCTACGGCATGCAGGCTGAAGAAATTCTCAATGGCAGCAGCATGCTGCACAACACGCCAGTACCCGTCTCAGCAGTCCCCGCCCCGTCGGTGCTGGCGTGGCCGCTTCCCCTGGCTCAGGCTGCCTGATCTGATTGTTTCATTCAACCAACTTTCGAAGGATCTAACCATGTTCAAGAAAACGATTGCGGCCATCGCCCTCGGCATGAGCCTTACCGCCTCCTGGGCGCAAGACATCAACTTCGGCATCATTTCGACCGAAGCCACACAAAACCTCAAGGCCGACTGGCAGCCCCTGATTGACGACATGATCAAGCAAACGGGCATGAAGGTTACCGCCTTTTTTGCACCTGACTATGCAGGCATCATTGAGGGCATGCGCTTTAACAAAGTGCAAGTGGCCTGGCTGGGCAACAAATCGGCCATGGAGGCTGTAGACCGCTCCAACGGCGAAGTGTTTGCCCAGATGGTGAACGCCGATGGCACGCAAGGCTACTACTCACATCTGATCGTTCATAAAGACAGCACCATCAATACGCTGGACGACGTGCTCAAAAACGGCAAGTCGTTCAGCTTTGGCAATGGCGACCCCAACTCCACCTCAGGCTTTTTGGTACCAGGCTTTTACGTGTTTGCCAAAAACAAGGTGGATACGAAAAGCTTTTTCAAAGTGGTTCGCAGCGCCAACCATGAAACCAATGCGCTGGCAGTGGCCAACAAGCAAGTGGACATCGCCACCAACAACAGCGAAAACCTCGACAAGATCAAAGACCGGCAACCGGAGAAGTTCAAAGACATCCGCATTGTGTGGACTTCGCCTCTGATCCCGCTGGACCCGCTCGTGCTGCACAAAGAGCTGCCCGCTGCAGCCAAAGAGAAGATCAAGACCTTCTTTTACAACTACGGCAAGACAGACGCACGCGAGAAAGAAATCCTCATGAAGATTTCCAAGTTGTCCGGCTTTAAAGCTTCGACCAACGCGCAGCTCACCCCTATTCGGGAGCTGGATCTGTTTGGAAAGCGCAACAAGATTGAGTCAGACACCACCATTGCCGCGGTCGACAGAACCAGGCAGCTGGCTGAGATTGACAAGCAGTTGGCCAGCCTGCGCTGATCCTTTATTGCCAAGGCCCGTCGACGACAAATCGGGCGTTGTCACCACCGGAGAATAATTGATGAATGTGACCACGCCGAACGCCCAACTGGTGGCTTTGAACAATGCGGCAGCTAACCGTCACAGCCTTGGCTGGTATCTCGGTTGGGCAGTTGTGCTGGCGGTTCTCGCTGCCTCATGGAAGGGTGCAGATATGCGGCCGATGGAGTTGTTGCGTGACTCGGGCAACATGGCCAAGTACGCCAGTGATTTTTTCCCGCCAAAGTTCGGTGATTGGCGCATGTATGTAGAGGAGATGGTGATCACTCTGCAAATCGCTGTTTGGGGCACAGCGCTGGCTTTGGTTTCCGCGGTGCCCTTAAGCTTGCTGGCGTCAGCCAATATCGCACCCTGGTGGGTCAATCAGCCGGTGCGCCGCATGCTTGACGCTTGCCGGGCGATCAATGAGATGGTTTTCGCCATGCTGTTTGTGGTCGCGGTCGGGCTCGGGCCTTTTGCAGGCGTCCTGGCACTATGGATTCACACAACAGGTACCCTGGCCAAGTTGTTCTCCGAAGCGGTGGAGGCGATAGATCCGCAGCCGGTGGAAGGTATTCGCTCGACCGGCGCTTCGGCATTGCACGAGATTGTTTATGGCGTGATTCCACAAGTCATGCCGCTGTGGATTTCTTATACGCTGTATCGGTTCGAGGCCAATGTACGCTCAGCCACCGTCGTGGGGATGGTGGGCGCAGGCGGCATTGGCGTGGTGCTGTGGGAAATCATCCGGGGCTTTCGTTATGCGGAAACCGCCGCCGTCATGATCATCATCATTGTCACAGTGAGTTTGATTGATCTGTTGTCCGCACGTATTCGCAAGACTTTTATTTGAGAGATTTGATTTGAGGACTTTGACGTGGCATTAACTACCAAAGATATTGTTCGATTGCTGAGCGATCATGGCGCAAAACAGTATGGCCGCGAAGCCGTCAGTCAGCTTGAGCATGCATTGCAATGTGCGCATTTGGCTGAGTCGGCAGGCGAGACCGACCAGGTGGTGATGGCCAGCCTGCTGCACGACGTGGGTCATATGCTGAAGGCTGAGAACGCTGGGGCGCTTCAAACAGAGACCGACCGCGATGATTTGCACCAATACACCCTGATGCCGTTCCTGCGCGGCAAGCTGCCTGACGCTGTGTTGGAGCCGATTCGCTTGCATGTGGATGCCAAGCGCTACCACTGCCAGGCCGATGCTTCGTACTTCGGTTCTTTGTCTCCTGCATCGGTTCACAGTCTGGCATTGCAGGGCGGCGTGTTTAGCGCCGATCAGGCACATGCCTTTTTGCAGCAACCGCATGCCGAGGCTGCCGTGCGACTGCGCCGTTACGACGATCTGGCCAAGGTGGCTGGTCGCGCAGTGCCGCCCCTTGAGCACTATCTTCCGCGGCTTGGCCAGTTGATGGCATCAGATAGGCCGGAATGACTGTAGCGGGCCAGTACGGTGTGGTTGCCCGGCTGGGCACCACACAAACACTGGCTTGGGCTTCAACGTACTACTTGCCAGCCTTGCTGGCTGCGCCACTGGCCACTGAGTTAGGCCTGCCCATAACGCAAGTCTTCGCCGCTTTTACGCTGGCGCTCGTGGTGTCGGCACTGGTTGGGCCGCGTGCGGGGCGTGCGCTGGACGACTGGGGCGGCCGCAACGTTCTGTCGGCCACCAGTGGGCTGTTTGCAACCGGCCTGGCTGCTCTTGGCATGGTGCACACCGAGTGGCAAATGTGGGCGGCCTGGGCCCTGATTGGGGTGGGCATGGGCAGCGGCTTGTACGACGCCGCCTTTGCAGCCGTGGTGCGGCTGTACCCTGTCAATGCGCGAACGGCCATCACGGGCATCACCCTGGTGGCAGGGTTTGCGAGCACCGTAGGCTGGCCGCTAACGGCTTGGTGGATTGAAAGCCTGGGCTGGCGCGGCACCTGCTTTGCTTGGGCGGGTTTGCATCTGTTGCTGGGTTTGCCGCTGCACTTGAGTCTGCCCAAAGCCGCGCGTGAATCCACCAGCCCAGTGCCGCAAGCCGTGCTTGAATCACCCGCCCCCCAAGCCAGCCCTGCTGCGCCGCGCTGGATGATGGGCGGGCTGGCCAGCGTCTTTGCCATCACGTGGTTTACCAGCACGGCCATGGCTGCTCATTTGCCCATGCTGCTGCAAATGCAGGGGCTGACAGCCAGCGCGGCGCTGGGTATTGCCATGCTTGTGGGGCCAGCGCAGGTTATGGCGCGCGTGCTCGAGTTTGGCCTGTTGCGCCATGTCCACCCCCTGCATTCAGCAAGGCTGGCAGCTGCCGCGCACCCGCTGGGCGTACTGGCCATGGCTGTCTTTGGGCCTGCCGCAACATGGCTGTTTGTCAGTTTGCATGGCGCAGGCAACGGCGTTTTGACCATTGCAAAAGGAACTCTGCCGCTGGTAGTGTTTGGCCCCGCAGGTTATGGCGAGCGCCAGGGCTGGCTAATGGCCCCCGCGCGATTCGCCCAGGCCGCGGCACCAGCCCTGTTTGGCATGGCCATCGCGCATTGGGGCGGCGCAGCGCTCTGGCTAACGGCAGGCCTCGGGTTGGCGACAGTATTCATCTTGCAGGGCATGGCTGCACGCTGGCAGCATTAGCCAGCGCGGCAAGTGCAGTTGTTGCCATCTGACTTGTGCCGCTCGCAAACAACTCGGGCTGACCCAGCCCCAGTTGGCCCTCGCGGCAGGGGTTGGTGTGCGCTTCATTGTCGACCTTGAAGCCGGCAAAACCACCTTGCGACTGGAAAACGTGCTGCGGGTCATTGATGCCCTGGGTGGAGAAATCCAGTTGAGCGGATTGCCATCTGTTGCGGCCGACGGTCCACGTGGAGGTGGCAACCATGGCGCATGGGCTGGAAGTCTGGCTATTCGCAGCAAGACGCGGTCGCTTTGTCGGCCTCGCTGCCGGAGTTGCCACACCGCCCGATGTTGGCAGGCAAAGACGGCTTGCGGCTTTCCTTGGCGGGCGCCCAGGACAAACTTCCGGTGGTATTCGATGGTGCTCGCATTGGGCTGCCCCTCAATGGAACGCCGAGCTCACACATCTTGAAACCCGCCATTCACGGTGTTGAAGACCGCGTGATCAACGAAGGATTTCTGCCAGGCGCTGGGTGTGGTGCCAGAAATGAAATACCAAAATGAAGGCGGCCTGGATCTGGCCCAATGCTTTGATCTGGTGCGAAGGGCGACTCGCCCCAGTGCGCCGCAGGTTCTGCGATTGCTCGACTACGTGGTTTTCAATGCGCTGATCGGCAATCATGATGCGCACGCCAAGAATTTGTCATTGCTGTACGCTGGCAAAACACCCCTATTGGCGCCGTTCTACGACACGTTATCGACGGCGGTGTATCCAACACTGACGCCGAAGATGGCCATGAAAATCGGCAGCAAATACAAGTTCAGCGAAGTCCAGGCACGACACTGGGAGCAGTTCGCAGAAGGCGCAGGCTTTACCAAGGCTCAGGCCAAACGGCGCATTCTGGAATTGGCAAAGTCACTGCCAACCACTGCGCGCAAGCTCCAATCTGACGCTGGACAAAGTTTTGCCGGGAATGCCGTGGTTGAGCAAATCAATGCCCTGATTGAACAACGCTGCGCCCTGACGATTCGGCGGCTCACCGACCCCTCCGCCGAAAATGACGCAGCCGCCGAGCCCTCTGTTTGAACCACCCTACGGACGCTGGCCGGCTGGCAACTGGGGGTCGCCGGTGATCTTCATGGTTGCGGGTCTTTGTCGGGAATGCCCACACGGTAGAACTTGCCCCATTTGTGCGAGCCGGCAATGTACTCCAGCGCGCTGTTCTCAGGCCCCACATCCGTCAGCGCCACCCATACCGACAGTATCTGGTTGCCGCGCATCCATGATGCGGTCGACCGCCGCGGACATGCGGGTGATCCAGTCGTTGTCGAACATGCCACGCAGGCAGATGACACCGTCTTGCTCGAATTGGCGAATGTCGGCTTCGGTTATCGGATTCGGCGGGGTGCGGTTCAGGGTGTCGCCTTCAGGATCAACGCAATGCTCTCGCTGATGCGTTGACCGGCTGATTTCACCAGCCCTATCAAGCGCGCCAGGTCGGTCATGCCCAGGCGTTGCCGCGACAGGGCCACGATGACGCTGCCCAGGATTTTCCCGTCGGCCGTGAACACCGGCGCGGCCACGCCCGCGAAATCGCTATCGAGCTCTCCCTGCGACATGGCGTACCCCGCGCGCCGCAGCGCGGCCATGGCCGCCTTGAAACTCTCCCAGTCGGCGCCAAGACCGGCCGCCTGTACTTCCTCCGCATGGCCCACGTACAGCCGCTTGAGTTTTACCCGGGGAAAGTTCGCCACGATGATCTTGGAGCCTGCGCCGCGAAACAGCGGCAGCGGTCGGCCGCGCCCGAACGACAGCGGCAAACGCTCCACACCGTGCTGCTGGTGGGTGGTGACGATCTGCTCTCCATACAGCCCGATCAGGTTGACTTCGCAACCGCTGACACCGACCAGGTCATCGATGACGGCCAACCCACCTTTAAGCAAGGGGTCGCTCTGGCGGATCTGGTAGTCGAGCTCGATGATGCGCGGCCCGAGCGAATACGAAGCGGAAGCCATGCGCACCAGAAACCCGGTGCTCACCAGCTCCCGCACATAACGGTAACCGGTGGGGCGTGTGTAACCCAGGCGCTCGATGATGCGCTCCGCCGTCCAGACCGGGTCGTCGGCCGAAAACAGGGAGAGCACGGCCAGCATGCTGGACAGGCTGCTCAAGCCAGTCCCATCCTGACCGACATGTCGCGCACCCATTCTTCACGCGGTTTGAACCCGGGCCGCGACCTGGCATGGGCTTCGGCCCAGGCCCAGAGCTGACCGTCGTCAAGCGAAAAATCGAACGGTACACGCAGCGGCTGGTTGACATACCAGGGCGTGTCGACAAAAAGCTCAAGCCGGTTGCCCTCGGGGTCGCGCACATACACCGACAAGGCGTTGCCGTGGCAGGCCGGCAAAACCTCACTCACCTCCAGGCGCATGTCGCCTTCGACCATGCCCTTGTACAGCGAGCGCAAGGTGCCAAGGCTGTCCACGCGGAACGACATCTGGTTGATGGTGTTGAAGCCCAGGTCGGCGGGGCGCCCGGTGGCCAGCACGATCTGGTGGTGCTCGGTCGGGTCGCGGCTCAGGAACACCAGGTTGACCCGGCCGCCCGTTGTATCGAGTTCACCGCGGTCCGTTACGGTAAAGCCCAGAAACCGCGTGTAGAAAGCCTCCATGCGAGCGATGTCCGTGACGTAGATGCCGAAGTGGCTGAAGGCGATGCTGGGTGCTTGGGACATGGGAGTTTCTCCGCTTCAATCCGCGCATCCTACACAATACATAAATCTCACTGGTCAATATTTTTAGCAATAGTTGGTCGCTAATTTGTTATTGCATTGCAGCAAATCTTATATGTTGACATTTCATTAAGGTGCGCTAAAGTGCCAGTCAAATTCCATCGAGGAGACCCATGAAATTAGCCAGTTATCTGCTCAGCGGCAGCGCCGGTTACGGCGTTGTGACCGACCGGGGCGTGGTCGATCTGACGCGGCGTATCGGTTCGAAATACCCGGACCTGAGGGCGTTGCTGGTGGCGGGCGCGCTGGCGGAAGCGGCGCATGCGGTCACTGGCGCGGTGCCGGATTGTCAGCTGTCCGACCTCACGTTGCTTCCGGTCATCCCCAACCCGGACAAGATCATTTGCGTTGGCTTGAATTACGCAGACCACGTCAAGGAAGCCGGGCGCGACCAGACCGAAAATCCGACGCTTTTCCTGCGTCTCGCCGACTCCCAGGTGGGAGCCAACCAGGCCATGGTCCGGCCGCGCGAAAGCACGCATTTCGACTACGAAGCCGAAATTGCAGTCATCATCGGCAAGGCTGGCCGGCGCATTTCCGAGCAGGAATCTTGGAACCACGTCGCCGGGTACAGCTGCTACAACGACGGCTCTGTACGCGACTGGCAACGCCACACCTCGCAGTTCACGCCGGGCAAGAACTTCACCGCCACCGGTGCCTTCGGTCCCTGGATGGTGACGGCGGACGAAATCCCGGCCAACACCCTGATGACCCTCACCGGTCGTTTGAATGGCAAAGAGGTGCAGCGCTCAACCACAGCCCAAATGATATTCAAGATTCCCGAGCTGATCCGCTACATCTCTGCCTTCACCCAGCTGTTGCCAGGCGACGTCATCGTTACCGGCACGCCGGGCGGCGTGGGGGCCAAACGTACCCCGCCCTTGTGGATGAAACCCGGCGATACGGTGGAGATTGAGATCGACAAGGTCGGCGTGCTCAAGAACACCATTGCCGACGATTGAGCAAACATAAATGAGGAGACAAGCAACATGAAAACCACAAGACGCATGGCTACGGCGTGCCTGATTGCCGCACTTGGTCTGGCCCATGGCTGATTTGCCCAGGCACAGACGACCAAGCTGAAGTTTTCGATCTTCTCACGACTGGTCAACGCTGGGAAGATCAAGGGGTATGAAGAGTTCTTCCCGATTGCAGTGTTGGACGGCGCCTTGCAGCCTGCACGCACGCACCCCGCTCAACTCCATCGCCGACATCAAGGGCAAGAAGATACGTGTTGCTGGCGCGATGGAGAGCGAAACCATCTAGGCGCTGGGCGCAGTGCCCATAGGCCTGCCAGCGACTGAGGTACCCGAGGCGATCAGCCGCGGCACCATCGACGGCACTGCGTCGCATCCGGCGCCGCTGGTAGAGGCCGAAATCGCCACTGTCCGTGCCGGGCGCTAGTCCGGTCCACGCCGGTTCGGTGCTGCAGCGGCTGGAGCGCACCGGGCTTGCCGCCACCCGTGCGCTCTCGGGTGCCGGCCTGCTGGCACTGATGTTTCTAGCGGCGATGACGCTGGTCGACGGATTGGCGCGATCGCTCGCTAACCGGCCGATAGAAGGCGTGCGCGACATAGGCGCCGTGGCCATCGCGCTGGCCGTTACCTGTTGCATCCCGGTCGGTTTGATGGAGCGCAGCAACATCACGATCCGCTTTATCGAGTCTTTCATCGGCCCCGCTGCCGGCAAGATGGCACATGCGAAAGAAACCACCTGGGTGCTGAAGATACCCACAGCGCCATTTATCGTGGCCGACCTGATTCTTCTGGCGCTGCTCGCGTTCTTCCCCGCGATTTCGCTCTGGCTGCCGACTTTGCTGAAGTCCTGATAAGGAGCCCACAGTCGTGACCAAACCACTGCTGCACCACAATGACATGTCGGTCTGCGCCGCCAAGGTGCGCAGCGCCTTTGCCGAAAAAGGCATAACCTGCGACCATGTCCCAATGGACCTGCGTGCGGGCGACAGTCAGAAGCCGGAATACACCCGGCTGAATCCCAACCAGGTGGTGCCGACGCTGGTGCATGGCGGTGTGCCCGTCATCGAATCCAACGTGATCCTGGAATACATCGACGGTACCTGGCCGCAGCGGGCGTTGCGCCCCGCGGCACCGGCGGACCGCGCGCGCATGCGCTTGTGGAACAAGCAACTCGACGACGGGCTGGATGCCGCCACCGGCACCATCAGCGTCTGCATCGCGCTTCGCCACCAGCATCTCTAGCGCAAGCCGGAGGACTTCCAGGCCTGGCTCGACAAGATCGTCGACCCGGCACGCAGGGAGCGCTCCCGCCTGGCTGTCGAACTGGGTATGGATTCGCCACTTTTCGCACCTGCGGTCCAGCGTTTCGAGAAAATGTTCTCCGACATGGATACCGCTCTTGCGCAAGGGCCGTGGCTTGCCGGGCAGGAATTTTCGCTCGCCGACATCGCGTACAGCCCCTGCATGGTTCGGCTTGAACACCTCGGGTTTGGCGAGCGCATCGCCCAGCACCCGCGCGTGCTGGGCCGGATGCAGCGCTTGTTTGCCACGCCCGGCCACCGCACAGGGGTAGAGCAGTGGTTCAACCCGCGCCACCTGGAAATCTTCAGTCGCGAAAGTCCGGCTGCGCGCGAGCGCATACGGCTGCTCACGTCACGCTGACATCAGGCTTCGGGTTCTATGCCCAGGGTCGTCAAAATCCGCGCCACCATGTTGTAGGCCGCTATGGCGGTGGTGAGCTCCACGATTTGCGTTTCGTCGAAGTGCCTGCGCATCGCGGAAAAAACGTCGTCGGTCACCTTCACGTCGCGCGTCATCTGCATGGCGAAACGGATCACCAGGCTTTCGACTTCGTCCAGTGCCTGGTGCGAGACCACATCCGGTGCAGGCCCGGCCGCATAGGCCACCAGAGCGTCCAGCTTGGCCTGGGTACCGCCCGCTGCCAGATAGTCGGGCGCATGGTGGTGGTACTCATAATGCGCGCCGGTAAACAACGCCACGGTGCAGATGCCGAGTTCTCGCAACTGGCGGCTGGTGGGCAAGGAAAACCGCACGTCGCGCATGAAAATATTCCAGCCCCGCGCGATGGGTTCGCTCCAGAGCAGCGCCTTGTCCAGGTTCAGCAGGGTGCCTCCGCGTCGCGCGAGAGTAGCGTCCACCAGGTCCTGGGGTTGGGGCTTCAGGGCAGGGGTCCAGTCGGGTATGCGCATATCTGTCTCCAAGACTACAGGGCTGCTTGTATGGTTTAACGGAATGGCTATTTTGACTGATAGCGTTAGCTGCAATACTGTTTAACCCTAAATCCTGCAGTTACCCCGGTACTGGCAAGGCGTCCGTGACGAGTTCGACGCCTTCCTGGAATGCGGCATCCTCAGCTTGAGGGATAAAAGGCCGCACAGGCCCAAGTCCGACACAGCATCCGCGCGCATAGTCAAGGCGTCTCAAAGCGGAGGATTCCGATGAATGCCTTGTTCCTGCACCGACGTTCGGTGCTTCGCCTGCTGGTGTCCGCCACACCCTTGTTGGGCCTGCCCGCGCATGCTGGGCGCCCGGCCTTGATGCTGGCCAACGTCTACCGTTCCGGTATTCCCCTGGCCGACTACTGGATCAGCGAAAAATACGATGGTGTGCGTGGTTACTGGGATGGCAGCCGCCTGTTCACGCGCGGTGGCGCCGCCGTCGTTGCACCCGCCTGGTTTACCGCCGGCTGGCCTGCGAACCCGATGGACGGCGAACTCTGGGCCGGACGCGGCGCTTTTGGCACCACCTTATCGACGGTGCGCCAGCAGCGCCCGGTGGATACCGCGTGGCGCGGCATGCGTTTCATGGTGTTTGACCTGCCCGCACAAGACGGTTCTTACGATGCGCGCCTGCCGGTGTTGCGGAAGATGCTGGCGCAGCAGGACCCGGCGTGGCTGGTGGCGGTAACGCAGAGCCGGTCCGACAGCCACGGCGCGCTCCAGGGCCGGCTCGACCGGATCGTTCAGGCGGGTGGTGAAGGCCTGATGCTGCATCGCGGGGCCGCGATGTACAAAGGGGAACGCAACGGCGACCTGCTCAAGTTCAAGCCTTATCTGGACGCCGATGCCAAAGTGGTGGCATGGGTGCCGGGCAAAGGTAAATACGAAGGCCAACTCGGTGCATTGATGGTCGAGACACCACAGGGTCGACGCTTCAAACTTGGCACGGGACTGAGTGATTCGCAACGTCGCGAAGCGCCGGTACCGGGATCCTGGGTGGTGTACCGGTTCAGAGGACACACTGCCAGCGGCATACCGCGTTTTGCGAGCTTTCTGCGCGTGCGCGACGCTGTGGAGTTGTAGGCCGCCGCTTCCGGGCTATTCCGGTAACAAGCCGATCTCGCGGGCCGCATCGCTCCAGCGCTGGTGTTCGTCCTGAGGAACGCGCCGACGGCCTCGGGCGACGCCAGCGGCTCCGCGATCGGTCCCATGGCAAGGATACGCTCGGCCAGGTCGCGGTCGGCCAGCAGCGTGTTGATCTCCTTGTGCATACCTGCCACCACGGCGGGCGGCGTGCCGGCCGGCGCCACCACCGCGAACCATCCGCTCATGTCGAAGCCGGGTATCACCTCAGCCAGCGCGGGGACCTGCGACCAGGAAGGAATACGCTTGGGTGCCCTTGGGCGGCCCCTGCGGCACCACCAGCGAGCGCAGCTTGGCGTTCGGGGCCAGCACCCCGTGAAAGCGGATCAGGTACAGCCTGGGCCGTGGCACGGGCGCATGAAAGGCACCCTTCGGTCGCCCGCGCCGCCAGCCGCTGCATTAACTCCAGCGGGCTCATCACCAGGTGCGTGGTGCCGACGCGCCAAAGGTGTCTTGAGCTTGAGCTCCACCTGGCCTGCACCATTGAGCTGCACTCTCTCGTCTGCCAGCGCCGGCCGGGTGATGGTGCGGCACAGCTGCTCCAGCCGCTTGCGCTCGTGTGCTTCGATCGGCCCATGCGCTGAAGCCGGACGACAGCATCACCAACCCCGGCGGTATGGCCTATACGCTGGCACAGGCAAGCTCGGACCTGAGCCTGCTGGCGATCACGCTGCCGGCGAATCTTGAAACGACGCAACGCGCGCGCGGTGGGTCCATTCGCCTTGCCCGCTTGCGGTGAGCCGGGCGAAGAGCCTGTGGCACCGCTTTGGCTGCGGTGTGGACTGCCACTCACCCGCGCGCGAGCACACGGCCCGGCCATCGGTCGAGGCCATCAATAAAGACGGCCTGAGTCGTTCTGGCAATCTTCACGTAAACTCATAAATCTGAAGGAGGTGCTCGATGTCAAGTTCTGCGGGAGCCGGGAACTGCAGCGTCCGTCGACGCGTGATCGATGTCGGTGGTGTTGGACTGTCTGTGCTCGAGGCGGGTGATGGGCCTGCGCTCGTCTTCGTCCATGGTTCGGTCACGACGAGCGAACTGTTCCGCGGCACGCTTGAACATTTCTCTGATCGCTACCGCTCTATCGCGGTGGATTTACGCGGCTACGGGGCGTCCGACAAGCCTGGATTCGGTTACACGATGCAGCAGTTTTCTGACGATCTGGGCGCTTTGTTCGACGCTTTGAGATTGGACAATATTGCACTTGTCGGCGTGTCAATGGGCGGTTTCGTAGTGCAACGATTTGCACTCGACCATCAGGAGCGATTGGCGGGGCTGGTGTTGTGCGCGACCAGCGACGGAGAGCTTACTTCTGGTTTGGTGGACGATGACGATCCAGCAGACGCTGTGAAGCGTGTCGGATGGCGCGACTTCTCCAAGCAGATGATCACTGGGGCATTCCCGCCAACCACTGACCCAGGCATCGTCGAGGCGTTGATCGCCCGCGTTGACTCCTGGAACGAGGACGTCATCATCGGCGCGTGTCGCTCATTCAAGCAGTTCAGTACCCGAGGGCAGTTGCAGAATATCAAGGTGCCGACGCTGATCATGGCCGGAACCGAAGACCGCCAGTTGCCGGTGTCTTTCAGTCAAAGGATGGAGCGCGAGATTCCGAACTCCCGGTTGGAAATTTTCAATGGCATCGGGCATTTCATGATGGTCGAAGATCCGGTTCATTTTCATAGTGCGCTCGGAGGATTCCTTGCGCAACTGCATCGATATGCGGCATAGGCTGAGCCTGTTGCTTGCAGGCAATGGCTATCATGGCCAAGGAGGGCGTTGCAATGGGTGAACTGGCAGTGAGGCAACTCAAGACGGTATACGCGTGCAATGGGGTGGAGGTCACCCATACACAGTTGGATCCAGGCCAAGAGATTCCGTGGCACAAGCACACGGAGGTTGCAGATATGTTTTACGCGATTCAAGGCCTCATCACTATCGAGATCGCTGGGAGCAACCAGGAGATCGTGTTGTCGCGGGGTGAAAGCGCTCAAGTAAGCTGCGGACTGGCGCACCGCGTTTCCAATCGCGGTAATGAGATGGTGGAATTCCTGCTGATTCAGGGGATCGGAAAATACGACTTCCGGGCCACCGACGATGCCGGAGAGGACAAGACTCCATAACTGCCGACCGGGCGCAGCCCGCCATTGGTGCGCTGTATCACCTCAATGGGCTGCGCCTGCAAGCCCCAGAAGGTAGCCCGCAGCGAGCCACCCACCACACGCAGCTGGAGCAGGCCGTGCAGGACATGGCACAGCGGCGCACCCTCGTATTGGCCGATCCATTATTACTGGCGGCCCCAGCGGCAAAGGTGCTCCAGAGCATGGCGGTGCACTGGAGCGGGTTGACGGTGTTCGTGAACCACCCCTGGGTCCCCATGGACAACAACACAGCCGAGTCCGACATGCGTGGGCCGGTGGTGGGACGCAAGAACTTCTACGGCTCCGCCAGCCGATGGTCAGGCCAACTGGCCGCCACGATGTACAGCCTGATGATGACGCTCAGGCTGTGGAAGATCAACCCGCGCACCTGGCTGGGCACCTACTTGCAGGCGTGCGTGGACAATGGCAACTGCGCGCCAGCGGACCTCAACCCATTTCTGCCCTGGGCCACGGGCCAAGCCAGGCTTGAGGCCATGCGGGCTTGCCATCCTCTGAATGCAGCTGTCCAACACGTAGAAGGTATCGACCGTTCATGATCTACTGCGCTGGCGAGTTCAACGCCCTCTTGCCCTTGGAAGCAGCCGGGACGCCCAGCGCCTCGTCCTCACGCAGCCGGGCGCGCAGGATGGCGTCCAGCTGTGCCACGGCAGACGTCGCGGTGCAACCGCCGCTACCGCGCGCGCGACAGCGCTTCCGGCCGTACGCCGCAAGCGGAGGCGGCCACGTCGGCTGGGGCAAGGATGCTCATCGGCATGCGCGTCGAGTCGATGCCCATGCGCTGGGCCAGCGGCTCGTGCACGCCGGTCCAGGTCTCGCTCACTGAGAGTGTTGATGGATGAGCGCATGCGCAGGCAATGGGCAGCGGCGGAATCGCGCTCATATGGTTGGGGCGGTGTGCGTGCGGTTGGTGGCGTGATTGGAATGTCACCAAACACCATTCGCAAAGGGTTGGCGGAACTGATTGTTCGCGACGAGAACCCTGAGGCACCTGTGGAGAGTGGACTGCGGCGATCAGGCGCGGGGCGCAAGAAACATACGGAGGCTGATCCGGAATTGCTGCAAGCCTTGGAGAGTTTGGTCGATCCCACGGCGCGAGGCGATCCGCAGTCGCCCCTGCGATGGACACTCAAGAGTACGACCCAGTTGGCGCAGGACTCGACGCCGGCATATACCCCACAGGCATCACCGTCACCGACGAAGAACCGGCAGCGCTCAACCTCAAACGCGCCGACTTCCACCGGGCCCCCTCGGTATCGCATCCCCCGGTACCGTCAGATTGATGAAAATGTACATCATATAATGCATCATGAGACATCAAAGGGGCGGGTGCATTGCACGGACTTGGGCCGGGCTTCCGAGGCGCCGAGCGGCTCCCAGCAGCGGTCTCTTGCCACAGAACAAATCATTCCGAGGATCCCCATGCACACCCAAGCAGCTCCCGGCCAGACGAGACAAGTTTCAGTAACGGGTACGAACATCGAAGTATGGGAGGGCGGTGCAGGGCGCCCCCTTCTCTTGCTGCATCCGGGTGACGGCTTCGATGCGCAGGCGCCTTATGTCGCGGCACTGGCTTCCCGCTACCGTGTCATTGCGCCCTCGTGCCCCGGCTTCGGCCGCTCCGAACTACCCAAGTACATGAGGTCCGTCGACGACCTGTCGTATTTTTACCTGGATCTGATCGATGCCCTGAAGCTGGATCAGATGATCGTTGTCGGCATCTCATTCGGAGGCTGGCTTGCGGCCGAAATCGCTGTCAAGAACACCGCGCGCATCGCCGCCCTGTGCCTGGTCGATACGCTGGGTGCCAAGTTCAGCGACCCGATGACGCGGGACATCACCGACCTTCTGTCCTGGCCGCAGCACGAACAGGCGCAGTGGATCTACCACGATGAAAAGTTGCGCAAGCCGACCTACGCGCATCTTTCCGATGAGACTGCCCTGATGTTCGCGCGCAACCACGAGTCCTTTGGATTATTCGGCTGGGCGCCGACCCTGCACAGCCGGCATATGCAGCATCGCCTGCACCGCATCGACGTTCCAACCCAGCTGATCTGGGGGGCGCAGGACCGGGTCGTCACGGTTGAATACGGCCGCAAGTGGCAGCAGGCCATTGCGGGTGCACAGATGGTGGTCATCGACAACGCCGGGCACTACCCGCAGATCGAGCATCCCGATCAGTTCGTCGCCGCGCTGGAGCGCTTTGTCAACAACCTCGCCGCGCGCTGAACGGCGCTGGCCACCCTGGAGAACGCGATCATGCAAAGCTGGTATTTTTCCGAACAGTCCTACCCGGCGGCATGGGATGAGCCGGTGCCACCCAAGGTGACCTCACCCAGCGGACTTGTCGATCCAGAGACGGCGCACCGCCTGCTGCAGGAGTACATCGTGGAGTGCAAGCTGTGTGATGAACTCGGCCTGAACATCATGGCCAACGAGCACCACGCAACATACACCTGCATGAACATTTCGTGCATGATGACGCTGGCGGTGATCGCCTCTCACACCAAGCGGGCACGGCTGCTGGCACTCGGCGTCCCGATCATGAGCCGGACGGACCCCTATCGCGTGGCCGAGGAGGTGGCCTATGTCGACATGTTGTCGCGAGGTCGACTCGAACTGGGCCTGATCAAGGGCACGGCCTTCGAGTTGTACATGTCCAATGCCAACCCCGTGACGGCGGGTGACCGCTACTGGGAGGCGCATGACCTGATCGTGGCCGCGCTTACGAAGAAGGACGGCCCGATCAGCTACGAGGGCAACTCCTTCAACTACCGCTACCTCAACGTCATTCCCCCCTGCTACCAGCAGCCGATTCCTCCGATGTGGTTGACGACCTTGTCGACCAATACGGCGCGTGAAGCGGCTCGGCGCGGGTATGTCTTGGCCATCACCGCGGTGGCGCGCGCCGCCCGTGCGTCGTACCCGATCTACCGCGAGGAGTACCTGCGCGTCCATGGCCGGCCAGCACCGCTCGACCGACTTTGTTACCTGGCCTACGTGTCGGTGGCACGGGACGAGAAAACCGCCATCGAACGCGGGCGCAAGATACTGCGGTTCGTGGAAACTTCCGAGCGCATCGAGCCCCGCTTCATCAATCCACCCGGGCAGTTGCCCCATGCCGACAACGCGCGTTTCCTGAAAACCGGCACGACGACGACCCACCGCACCAGGACGCTTCCCGACGGCACGCCGATGTCGAACCCGCCGACGCCCCAGGAGCAGATCATCAACAATGTACTTTTTGCCGGTACGCCCGATCAGGTCTACAACCAGATCAAGGACTTTTATGACTCGGTCGGTGGCTTTGGGCAGTTGCTGGTGCAACTTGGCGGGACCATGACGCACGAGGAGATCTGCGACAGCCTGCGCCTGTATGCTACGGAGGTGCAGCCCAGGCTGGAAGCGCTCACCAAGTCCCACCCGATGGCCGCCTGAACCAGCGAAGGGCTTCGATGGGTTGTCCCCATGAGGCTCGCTGCGCGGCGTGAGTGCGGTATCCCGATATGTGTTCCCGTCCCCCAGCCATCGACAAAACAAGGAGACATCACGTGAAAAAGATCTACGCGAGCCTCGGCATCGCTCTGCTTGCCTGGCTCTCGCTGTTCATCGGGACAGCCTGGGCTGACTATCCGGAACGACCGGTACGCATCATCGTGCCCTATGCTCCAGGAGGCTCGACCGATATTGCAGCGCGCCTGGTCGCGGAAGGCTTGAGCAAGACCCTCAACACCTCCGTATTCGTGCAGAACCAGCCCGGTGCCAGTGGCAATATCGGCGCGGCAACCGTGGCGCGTGCCGCAGCCGACGGCTATACGCTGCTGTTCACCGGCAGCGGCATCGCGTCGGCTCCGAGCATGAAGGAGGTGTCCTTCGATCTGCGCAAGGACCTTGCACCGATCAGCCGTGTGGTGTCGAGTCAGTTCTCCATCATGGTCAATCCGAGCATGAACATCAACACGCTGCAGGAGTTTCTCGTCTATGCGCGTGCCAACCCGGCTACGTTGAGCATGGCCTGCTCGGGCATGCTGACAGCCGCACATTTCGCGCTGGAGTCGTTCCGCCAGGCTGCAAAGATCGAGTTCCAGACCATCCAGTTCAATGGAAACGCTCCCGCTGCGCTGGCGATGATGAGTGGTCAGCCACCGGCCGGCATCGATGCCGCCTTCTCGGCCAAGAGTGCAGTGACCGCTGGCAGGCTGCGTGCGATTGCGGTCACGGGTTCGAAACGTTCCCCATCGCTGCCAGGTGTGCCGACCGTGTCCGAAGCCGGCATCCCCGGTTTCGAGGCGGGATTCTCGCTGATCATGATGGCTCCCGGCGCCACCCCCAAGCCGATCATCGATCGGATTCATCAGGCGGTGGTGGCTGCGCTGAAGGACCCTGCCGTGGTGCAGAAGCTCGACGCGCAGGGATTCGATCTCGTCAGCAATAGCCCGGCAGAGTTCGCCCGTGAACTCGAAAACGACATCAAGCTCAGTGGCGAGATCATCGCCAACCTGCGCAAGACCGGTGTGATCCAGTAGGCACGAAATGAGCCTTGCCCAGAATCTGGAGGATTTCCGGCTGGAGGTGCGCGAGTTCCTGGCGGCCAAGCTGAGCCCTGAGCTTGCAGAGCGGGTCCAGGCGGGCTACTACCTCTCCAAATCCGAACTCGATGGCTGGCACCGCAGCCTGCACGAGCGCGGCTGGGGCGCCACCAACTGGCCAAAGGAGCATGGCGGCCCAGGCTGGACGCCGATGCAGAAATACATCTTCGAGGATGAGTGCTCCAGGGCGGGGGCCCCGACGCTGGTGATGATGGGGCTCAATCAGGTTGTCGCGCTGCTGATGGCCGCCGGCACCGAGGAGCAGAAACGACGCCATCTGCCGCGCATACTCGATGGAAGCGACCTCTGGTGCCAGGGGCTGTCCGAGCCGAATTCGGGCTCGGACCTGGCAAGCCTGAAATGCCCTGCGTATCTCGATGGTGACGCGTACGTGGTCGACGGCAGCAAGATCTGGACAACCGCCGCGCACTGGGCGAACTGGTGCTTCCTGCTGGTGCGCACCAGCAACGACGGCCCCAAGCAGGAGGGCATCACCATTTTGCTGCTCGACATGAAGACGCCAGGCATCACCATCCGACCCATCATCGGCCTGGACGGCATGCACTCGCTCAACCAGTTGTTTCTCGACAAGGTGCGTATACCCGTTTCGTGCCGGGTCGGGGACGAAGGCATGGGTTGGGGCCTGATGAAGCTCTTCCTGGGCCATGAACGCGTCTCGGCGGCAGGTATCTGGAAGTGCAAGGCACAATTCGCCCGCTTGACGATGATCGCCCGCAACACCCGGCGCCATGGCCGCCCGCTAGCCGAGAATCCGCGCTTTCGCGAACGGCTGGCTTGGCTCGAGATCCACATGCGGGCCCTGGAGGTCATCCTGCTGTCGATCATCAACGATCCGTCCAAGGCCAAGGGCATCGAGGCGTCGATGCTCAAGCTGCGCGGGACGGAACTTCAGCAGGAGATGCTTGCGATGATGAGCGAGGCCGCGGGCCAATATGCCGTACCTTTCCACCCCGAAATCCTGCGCACAGGCTGGACCGAAGAACCCGTCGGGCCGGAGTTCGCCACCACGGCGACGCCGTTCTATCTCTTCTGGCGCAAATCGACCATTTCGGGCGGATCGAGCGAGATCATGCGCAACGTCATCGCACAGACCCTGTTCCAATGACCACCACCCTGCATATCGAATTGAGCCTCGAACAGAGCATGCTGCAGGATGCGGCGGCGCGTTACCTGGAGCGGTCTTACAGCTTCCAGGAGCGTCAGCGCATCCTCGCCTCGGGCACCGAACTGGACACCGACAAGTGGCGCGACTATGCGGACATGGGCTGGCTGGGCCTGCCTTT
The DNA here is from genome assembly GCA_945861785.1 of Rhodoferax sp. OV413. Classification (GTDB taxonomy): domain Bacteria; phylum Pseudomonadota; class Gammaproteobacteria; order Burkholderiales; family Burkholderiaceae_C; genus CAISIP01. The sequence continues at coordinate 69,630 of CAMAWD010000006.1, forward strand.
GCCGGAGGGTGAAGGAGGCACCGGCGGCGATGCCCTCGATCTGTTCCTGCTGAGCCAGGCGTTTGGCAAAGCACTGGTCGTGGAGCCCTTTCTGGCCACGGTGGTGTTGGGCGGCATGACCGTCGCGACGGCCGGAACCGCAGCGCAGCGCGCGCGCATCCTGCCCGGTCTCATCGCGGGGCAGACGCTTCTGGCGTTCGCCTGCGCCGAACCACAGGGTGGCTACGACCTGTTCGACGTGGAGACACAGGCACAACGCGACGGCGATGGATTCGTGGTGAGTGGCTTCAAGAGCGTCGTGCTTGGCGCCGCATCCGCCCACTTTCTCATCGTCAGCGCGCGCACCGCCGGTTCGCGGCAAGACAGGCAAGGGGTCTCGCTCTTTCTGGTGGACCGATCAGCCCCCGGTGTGACATTGAGACCCTACGGCACCATCGACGGGCGGCGCGCGGCCGAGGTGAAGCTCGACGGCGTGCGGCTTGGTATGGACGATGTCCTGGGCGAGTTGCACGGCGCGGCCGGCCACATTGAACGCGCGCGCACGCTCGGAACCGTTGCATTACTCGGCGAGGCGGTCGGTTGCCTCGAAGGCGCGCTCGCCTGCACCATCGAGTACCTCAAGAATCGCCAGCAGTTCGGGCAACCGCTGTCCCGCTTCCAGGCGCTGCGCCATCGTGTTGCCGACCTGTACGTTGCCAAGGAGGAGACGCGGGCACTGTGCCTGCTCGCCGCTCAGGGATGCGCCCGAAGCGAACCAGGCGCGGCCCGGGCCGTTGCCGCAGCGAAAGCCTGGGTCGGCCGAACCGGTCGTCGCGCTGCTGAAGAAGCCGTGCAGCTGCACGGTGCCGTTGCCATCACGGACGAATACGTGGTGGGACATTACCTCAAGCGTGTGATCGCCATCGACCGGATGTTCGGCGACACCGGTGAGGCGCTCGACCACTATCTCGGCCTGCGCGACGCGCACTGGGGCACTTTGCGACAGGCTTGACCGTCATCACCGCGCAGTGCGACGGCCAGCTCGCGGGCATGACGGCCGGGGTTCAGCGGTGCGCCGCTTTTTCCCCGAGTGGCGGCGGCCTTTGAGTGCAGAAAACATGCCATGATCGATGCCGGCAATGGCACGGCTGCGGCCAGTGCCGGACGCATTCAGACCACCATGCTGGGCTTGTTGTGGGATGCATTCAGCGGTATGTCCCATGGCTTCCAGGCGGAGCGTGATCCGCTTGGCCTCACCATGAACCAGGGGCGTGTGTTGTCCCTGATAGAACGTCACCCCGGCGCAGGGTTGGAAGCGATCGCGCAAATGGCCTATCTCAGCCCGCAAGGGGTCGAAGACGCTGACCGGACCTTGATCGCGGCGGGTTATGTGACGGCCGGTCCGGCCGGCGGCTGGATGGCGATAACCCAGGGGTGTGAGAATGCTGCCCTGCTGCTCCGAGCCGGAGAACCCGAAACCCGAGAACGTGTCTTGAGGCTGAGGACGGATTTGCACCTCCGCGGGCTAGCTGCGGGTAGCTCTGGGGTGCGCAGCTTGCCCCAGGCAATGACCCATTGTTCTGGTCATGTTTCGAAATTCCTGGGTCGGCGTATTGGTTTTTTTACTCATAAATAACGATGCAAATATACAATGGCGACACTTCCACTATTTATGAGGAGTGTTCGTCATGAGGCAAACAGAATTGCGCTTGTCATCAGCCGACCGCGTGGCGGTCGAAGCGATTCGCGCCAAGGGTACGCGTTCGGCGCGCGAGGTCAATCGTGCGCACATCCTGCTGGCGCTGCATCGGAAGATTCCCGAGGCACAGGTCATGGCGGTGCTGGGCGTGGGGCGCATGATGATCTGGCGTACCCGCGCGGCATACCTGGATGGTGGCTTGGATCTGGCACTGCGCGACGTACAGCGCTCGGGGCGACCGCGCCAGTACTACACCGAAGCCGAGGCCCGCGTGGCGGCGCTGGCGTGCTCGCAAGCCCCGCCAGGCAGCACGCGCTGGACGGTGCGACTGTTGCACGAGGCGGCCCAAGCCGAGCCTGGACTGCACCCCATCAGCCGCGAGACCGTTCGCCGGCTACTAAAAAAAACTTCATCAAGCCTTGGCGCAAACTGATGTGGTGCATCGCAGCACTGACCCAGGAGTATCGACAGCGCATGTACCACCTGCTGGAGTTGTACGCGCCGCCAAACTGCTGCGCCGGGTCTGATTCCACTACACGCCCAAGCACGCCAGTTGGCTGAACATGGCCGAGATCGAAATCGGAGTTCTGGCGCGCCAATGCTTGAACACGCGCTTTGAGGACCGCGATACCCTTGAGCGTCACGTTCAAGCTTGGAAACAGCGCCGCAACAAACAGCGCCGCACAATCGAGTAGACGTTCACCAAGAAGGCCGCCGATGCCGAACTTGGTAGACGCTATGTATCATAATTTATGAGTCATTATGCTAGGCAGAATGGGAGGCGTGCCGCTGAGCCGTCGGGGGCCCCTTCTTGACTGCATGATTCCCGCATACCGAAAAGCAGGCTACGATTCGTGCGCGATCCCAAGTACACTCACCCGGCTGTCGATCTACCTGCCTTTCGGGAAAACCTGTTCAAGCCAACTGAGTTACTTCTGGGCACGATGACGAAAACACAAGCAACAACAGAGTCCCCACAGAATCACTACGATGTGATCGTGATAGGGGCGGGCATGGGCGGAATTTACGCCACTTACCGGTTCACCCGCCAGGGGTTGTCAGTGCTCATCCTTGAGAGCGCCGAAGGTGTGGGCGGTGTGTGGCACCACAACCGCTATCCGGGCGCGCGCGTCGACATCGAGAGCCTTGATTACTGCTACACGTTCTCCAAGGAACTGTTTCGCGAGTGGAAATGGAGCGAGCGCTACGCCGCCCAGCCGGAGCTCGAGCGTTATCTGAACTATGTCGCTGACAAGTTCGATCTGAAGAAGCACATGCTGTTCAACAATGGCGTCACGGCGGTGCGGCGTCTCGAGGATGCCAATCGCTGGGAAGTCGACACGAGCACCGGCAAAGCGTTTACCTGCCGCTACGTCGTCACTGCGATGGGCAACCTTAGCGCTCCGCGCAAGCCGGACTTCCCAGGGCTCGAGGATTTCGAGGGCCAATGGTTGCAGACCTCGCGTTGGCCCAAGGAGCCGGTCGACGTCACCGGCAAGCGCATCGGTGTCATCGGCACCGGCGCCTCCGGGGTGCAGGTGATCCCGCCCATGGCCGAGCAAGGCAAGCACTTGACAGTCTTCCAGCGTTCGCCGAATTTTGTCGTCCCGCCGCAGAACCGGCCGCTCGAACCGGCGCTGATCGAGAAGATCGCCGACCAGTTGGACCAGTACCGAGCTGAAATTTTTGCGAATGACGGCGTGCACCGTCCCAAGTCAGCGGGGGAGGTTACACAGTTCAGCAAGGAGGAACGTGAGCGAATCATGGCAGAGAGGTACCAGTTTGGCGGTCACGTAATGTCGGTTGTCTTCAAGAACCAACAGATCGACTGGGAAGTCAATCAGGTCGTGTCGGACTTCGTTCGCGACAAAATCCGCGCCGTGGTCACGGATCCGGTGACAGCAGAAAAACTATGCCCTCGAAGGCACGGCGTCGGCAACCGCCGGCTCGGCGTCTGCACGGACTATTACGAGACCTTCAATCGAGAAAATGTCACGCTGGTAGATCTGCACGAAGATCCCCTGGTGCGGATCACCGAAACCGGTATCCAGACCAAGAACGGCCACCATGAACTCGATCTGATCATTTTCTCGCTGGGTTTTGTCTCCTTCACCGGCACGCTGATCGACGCGGATATCCGCAACGAGCACGGCCGTGGCATTACGGAGCACTGGAAACCGGGCTGGAAAAGCTTGATGGGTTTCATGACCTCGGGATTCAAGAACCTGTTCATGGCCTGCGGCACCGGCGGTATCGGATTTTCGGCCAACGGATTCCCTGTCAACGAGCAGCAAATCAACTGGATCGGCGACTGCATCGCCTATATGGACAAGAATGGCTGCAAGACGATAGAGGCCGATCCGGTGGCGGAGGAGGCGTGGGTGAAACGCGTGGCCGAAGTCGCCAGCAACAGGCTGTTGATGACCCGCAAGCTCAGGGACCGCGTCGTGCATGTCAACCCGGAAACCGGCGAGCGATTCTGCATGACCTGGCTGGGCGGGTTCACCAACTTCATCAAGATTTGCGACGAGAGTGCCGCCAAGGGTTACGAAGGCTTCATCCTGCGATGAGCCCTATGCTCGCCAACATTGCGATGCGTGCGGCCAACGAGGCGCCGGAGGCGGTCGCACGGTCGTCTGGGCTGATGTACACGTGGTACGCCGATGACATGGTGTTCTCCTCAACGGATCCAGATTTCACGCTGGAACTTGCGTCCGAAGTCATCCGCAGGATGTATCGCATTCTGGCCACGTACGGCCTCTCGCCGAAAGTTGCGAATACCCACTGTGGCCTTTCGGCTAGGAGCCAGTCGGGCTTGGGGCGTTCTTTTTCGGCGTGCGAGATCGATTTTCCTCTTCATAACTGCGCCCTGTCGCGAAGGACTACCCATGGCTATTGATGACGTAACCGCGTTGCCTCTATCGCAACTGATGTCGTTAAAGGGCCGATGCGCTGTTGTCACCGGGGGAGGAGGCGGCATCGGTCTGGCTGCCGCAAGACGTCTGGCTGAGGCGGGTGCCTCCGTCTTGATCGGCGATCTGGACGGCGACGCCGTAAAGCGCGAGGCCGAAAAAATCGCAAAGGAGCTTGGCGCGACGGTGATAGGTCACTCGTTGGACGTGACCATCGAGCAGTCAATCATCACCTTCGCCGATGCGGCTGTGTCGCTGCTCGGGGGACTGGACATCTGGGTGAACAACGCCGGTATTTTTCCCCATTCTTCGATCACCGATATGACAGTGGAGTCCTGGGAACGTGTGCAGAATGTCAACTTGCGTGGCACGTTTCTTGGAGCGCGGGAAGCGGTTGCCCGCATGCGCAAAGGATCCACGAAAAAGGGGGTCATCATCAACGTCGCTTCGGTAGCAGGGCATCGTGGGCGACACCATCTTGCCCACTATTCGGCCTCCAAGCATGGCGTGATCGGTCTTACGAGATCCTTGGCGCTGGAACTGGGACAGGATGGCATTCGTATCCTGGCCATTGCCCCCGGCATTACGTCCACGCCTGGACTGGAGCAGCGTGGCTTGTCAGACGACACGAAACGGCGTGCCGCCACCACGCCACTGGGACGCGTCGGGGTTCCCGACGACGTCGCCCGTGTAATTCTGTTCTGTGCGCTCGACATGTCTTCCCTGATGACGGGCACCACGCTATTTGTGGACTCCGGCTCAACGGCGTAAGAGAAGCTCTGATCAAGCCATTGCAGCTCGAAGCGCCGTGGTCAATTCGGACAATGGCTGCCGCCCCCACGGCTGATTCCAACCCATGCGCAGGAACCCGTGGATCAGCCCGGGGAGCTGACGATGCAGCACCGGAATTCCGAACTCGGCGAGGCGCTTCGCATAGGCGTTTCCCTCGTCGCGCAGAGGGTCGTATTCGCAGGTCATGACAACCGCCGGCGGCAACTTTTCGAGGCTGGGCGCCCGCAGCACCGAGGCCAGCGGGTGGAACCGCTGCTCGGGCGCAGGCGCATACCTTTGCCAGAACCATTCCATGGCGGCCGAGGTGAGGTGGTAGCCCTCGGCATTCTCGTGGCAGGAAGGAAAATCCATGCCGCCGTCGCAGACGGGATACATCAGCGCCTGAAAGTCGATCACGGGCCCTCCCATGTCCCGCGCCATCAACGTCACTGCGGCAGCGAGGTTCCCTCCGGCGCTGATTCCACTCACCGCCAGCCTTGCCCCGATACCAGCAAGCCGATCCGCGTTGGCAGACGCCCAGACAGTGGCCGCGAAGCAGTCATCCAGTGGTTTTGGAAAAACATGTTCCGGTGCCAGGCGGTAGTTGACCGACATCACCGCGCACCTCGCGTCGCGCGCCAGGGTATGACAGAAATAGTCATCCTGGGCAATCCCGCCCATGACCCAGCCGCCGCCATGGAAGTGGACCACCACACCGTGGGGATCGGCGGGTAGGTAGAGCCGCGCCGGCACGTCCCCTTGCGCCGTGGGTACGCGGATATCCTCTGTCGGGACGGCGCCGGGAACGCTGATCGACGGCACCGGCCGACTGCGCAACTGCCGTACGCCCTCATCCAAAGGCACGTCGGTCATGTTCAGGCGCGCCTCCGGTGGCGCTGCGTCCAGCATGGCGCGAAGATCAGGATGCAGGGGCATGGCGCTGAAAAAACCTGGAGGCTACATCAGCGGAACTTCGAGTAGTCCACCTCCTTCAGTACACCGCGCCAGCGCTGGCCGATGTCGTTGAAGAAGGCGCTCGCCTCGCTTGGAGTGCCGCCGATGTAGGGAACCAACCCCTCCTTCGTATAGGCATTTCGCAACGCAGGGTCCTTACCAACTTCATTCAATACGGCATTGAACCGGCGTACTACGTCTGCTGGTGTTCCCTTCGGCATGTAGAACACGCAGTAGTTGCCAGGCGCGAAGCCCTCGACCTTGGTGTCCGAAAAAGAGGGTACGTCCGGCATCGCCGGATTGCGGTCCTTGTTCAGCATGAGAACGGGTCTCACGGTGCCGGCCTGGATGTGCTGGAGCACTGTGCCGGGCGCGTTGATGGCGAACTGGATCGTGCCGCCCAACAGATCATTCAGGGCAAGTGCCTCACCCTTGTACCCAATGATGTTCAGTTCCACGCCGGCGCGCTGGGCGAGGTAGGCCACTGGAACGACGTTCGCCGGAGTCTGGACCATGCCGATCGAAAGCTTTCCGGGTTTGGCCTTGGCCTCTGCGACCAATTGCTCGATCGTTCGGATGGAACTGTCGCCCCTGGTGGTGATCAGAACGTCGAGCCCGCCCATCATGCCGACCACAAGCGCGTCTTTCTCGAAATCATATGGCACAGCGACGCCCGTCATTGGCAGGATGACGGCGCTGCCCGGGCAGGTGTTACCTACCGTATATCCGTCCGGCGCGCTCCTCAGCACACTCTCGATCCCGACGACGCCGGCCGCGCCCGCTCTGTTCTCGACCACGACCGCTTGCCCCAGGTGCGGCTCCATCGCCTTGGCAATCATGCGGGACATGCGATCGCTCACGCCGCCCGGGGCGTTGGGATTGATCATTCGAATGGGCTTGTTCGGGTACTGCTGGGCAGTGGCACTCAAGGGCATGGCACTGGCAAGCAGTGTCGCTGCGACGAAGCAAAGTAGATTTCTCGACATGCGGTCTCCTTCGGTTGATTTTGTTCAATGGAATCAGTTGTTCACTTCTGCCATTCGCCTCCTGAGTGCCAGGCTCACTGGCTGGTTGGTCTGGAGAAGGCTCATGAGGCCGAGCGACTTGCCTGTATCGCAGATCGCCGGCAATACCTCGCTGCCCAGACGACTGATACATGCTCGCATTCTTCGGCATCCTCATTTTTATTATACTGACCTCGCCCCTGGAATCCGTATCGCATAGCCGCTCATGCACTGACTTGCCGAGGTTGATTGGCATGCCAGTTTGCTTCGAACTGCATCGGGCTGACATAGGCCAGTGTCGAGTGCAGTCGAGTTCGGTTGTACCAGAACATCCAGGCGATGACCCGGCTCGGATGCCGTTTGAACCACGCCAGCGTAACGCGTCGGTGGCGATGTACGTGATATCGCTTGCCCACACCTTGTCCGGCTGTGCCACGGTGAACTGCCGGTCGAGTAGGTTTGGTGCGATCGGCAAGTCGTGATTGCCGTCGGTGGTGACCTTGAACCGGCGCCTGCCCTTGGCGCGTATGCCGTGCAGCATCATGAGCTTCTGAACACGTTGCTTGCCCAAGCGGATGCCTCTGGCCAACAGTTCTTTCCAGGTGTGCGGCCAGCCGCAGCCGCCGCAGGCCTCGGCATGGATGGCCTTGATGTGCACCAGCAGCGCGTCGTCGCTCAGGTGGCGCCGCTGCGCAGCACTTGCCTTGCGCACGAAGTGTTCGTGGTACCCGGCCACGCTCACCTCCAGCACCCGGCATTGCACCGAGAGCGGCCATTCACGCCGGTGACGTTGGATGAAGGCGTACTTCACTTCGCAGCCTTTGCGAAGTACGCCGTCGCTTTTCCCAGGATGTCGCGCTCCATCTTCACACGCGCCAGCTCAGCCCGCAGTCGGCTGATTTCCATCTGCTTGGCACTCACGGCCTTGCTGTCCACCCCGGTGAGCTTGCCAGTTCGATGGGCCTTGACCCAGTTGAACAACGTCTGGGCCACCTTTAAAGGTCACCCCGGCCATGTTGGTCACTGCGTAGCGCGGGTTGTTGCCCTGATCTCCGCACTCCAGGCGGGTGATCACCCGACGCTGGCGTTTCCATGTGTCCTTGGTGGCGTAGAAGAATTCGTGTACCTCGCGCTGCTTATGGCCCGTGCTCTCGTATTCGTCCTTCAGGGCGAGTTCGGCGAATTGCGTAATCTGTTCGAGCACCGGGTTGCGCGCCAGTCCCACGATGTAATGCACGTCGGTGCGCTCGCAGAAATTGAGGATGGGTTGCCTGCAAAAGCCCGAGTCGGCGCGAAAGACGATACGCACCTGGGGCCACTGCTGACGCAGTCTCCTGACCAGCAGCCTCAAGATCGCGGCAGCGTGTTTGGCCCCGTCAATGCGGCTTGGGCGGAGGTACGCGCACAGCAACTGTTGACCGCAAAAGACATACAGCGGCAGCAAAGCTGATGATTCAATGCGCCGGGCGGCCAGGGTACGAGTTGTAGCTAAGCCGCAACTGTAGTATTCTCGACCAGACTCCCCTTGGGTCATTCCACACTGGCTGATTCAACTCTGGAGACTCCATTGCTATGAACCTGACATCACGACGCACGCTGCTTACCCTCCTTCTGACGTTCGTCAGTCCGGTGCTTCTAGCTCAGGATGCATTCCCGTCCCGTCCGGTCAAGATCATCGTGCCATTCGCAGTCGGAGGCGGGGTCAATACGATGGTCGAGATCATGCGCGCTGCCATCACGCGCGAACTTGGACAGCCCCTGGTGGCCGAGTACAGGCCCGGCGCCGCTGGAATGGTCGGCGTGCAGGCATTGTTAAACGCACCGGCGGACGGGTACACGCTGCTCCTGCACTCGACCAGCCTGGCCTCAGGGCAGGCCATTAACCCCACTCCGGGCTTTGATGCCCGCACCGATCTCAAGCCAATTTCGAATCTGGCCTTCAGCTCGTTCGCGCTTGTTGTCAGCAAGAACGTCCCGGCGAAGACACTCCCCGAACTCGTCGCCTACGCCAACGCCAATCCCGGCAAGCTCAACTACGCAAGTACCGGCATTGGCGGGAGCACGCATCTAGCAGCGGAGTTGATGAAACAGGCCTTGGGAAATATTCCTATCGTGCACATTCCCTACAAGGCCTCCGGCGCGGTTATTACGGCGATCGCTTCGGGCGAAATCGACATGACCATGGAATTTCCCAACAACATGAAGGCGCATGTGGACGCGGGTTCAGGGCGTTTTCTGGCTATCGCTGCAAAGCAGCGCGACCCATTGATTCCTGATGTGCCCATCTTTTCCGAAGCGGGCTTTCCGGCCGTCGAGATCGGCGCGTGGCTGGCTCTATTCGGCCCGGCCAAGCTGGCTGATCCGATCGCCGACAAGCTTCAGGCGGCCTTCGCCAAGGCCGCAAAGGACCCTCAGGTGGTGGAGCGTTTTCGCCAGGTGGGCTATAGCTCCATTGGAAGCACGCGTGAGCAACTGGCTCAGCAACTCTCGGCCGACACCATCCGCTACACCGCATTGGTGAAGTCAGCGAACATCAAGGCGCAGTAGCCGAAGTAGACGTACCTAAATACCCGGTTTCACAACTACGGCCACATGAAATCGCGCCTGCCGGGCCATGGCGGCGCTGCGAGTGCGCCCGCTACCATCGGGTATCGCGGTGGATCGCGCCATGCCCTGATCCGACATGCATCGATTCCATGTTGTGGCCGTCTTTGTGAATTCGGGTTCTTAGGGTCCGCGTATCAATTTCCCTGGCCTCCTAACTCGCCCAAGAACTCCAAGCAGAGATCAAGGAACGGTTGCTCAAGCATCGTCAATGCGCGCCGCCTCGGGCGCAAGGGCTTGGCCGGGCAATTTGTATATTTCGCTGCCATCCAAAAGCTGATGGAGCCCCATACCGCCGGAGATCCAATCAGTGGTCTGAATTGGACGCACAAGACAACCCAGAATGTCAGCGATGAACTGCGCATGGTAGACATTCGTGTATGCGCCAGGACCGTGCGCCGGCTACGCCCTGCACGGCTAGCCCCGCGCGATCGAATCACTGTCGTGGAGGTCAACGAATCAGGCAACCATCTACACTTGTCCACAGCCGGCGATCACTGGGCAAGATACCTGACCCGCTGTCCGAAGACGAGAGCGGTGATCTGTTTTGCGGATGTCCGTACCTACAACTTGACTACAAATTAACTGGGAGACCCCGACATGACGAACCGGCCTTCGAACTCGCGCTACGGCATCGTCCGCAAGTTCCTCAAATTCCGCGGCGGCCACGTGCCCATGCGGTGCGAGGCCTTCGCGGCAATGTTTGTCGCGCTGACGGCGATCGCCGTCCCAGCGATGGCGCAGGACTTTCCCGCCCGCAAGCCGATAACGATCGTCGTGCCCTTCGCGCCTGGGGGCTCGACCGACACGGCGGCCCGAATGGTCGCCGAAAGAATGACAGTCTTTCTCAAGCAGACGGTGTTGGTGGACAACAAGCCCGGAGCGAGCGGCACGATCGGGGCGAACTATGTGGCGCGATCAACGCCCGATGGCTACACTGTAGGTGCACTCGGAGGATCCACGACCGTTATCCCGCACTTGATGGGCCCGGTGCCGCCCTACAAGTTCGACGACTTCGTGCTGGTCGGGCAGCTCTGCCTCGTGGAAGCCGTCATCGTCGCCCGCAAAGACCTGCCGGCCAGCAATTCCCGGGAGCTGATCGCGCTGGCCAAGGCTCAGCCAGGGAAGCTGCAGTACGGCGAAAGCGGCACGGCCATGCAGTTGGCCTTCGAGTTGTTCAAGAGCACGTCCGGCACGGACATCCTGCGCGTTCCCTACAAGGGCGACGCCCCCGCACTGACCGACGTCCTCGGCGGGCACATCGACTTGGCGATGGTCTCGCTGGCCGGCGCGGCGGCACACATCAAGGCCGGTACGGTGAAGGTGATCGGCGTGACCTCCGCCGAGCGTTCGAAGGCCTTTCCCGCTGCGCTCACCATCGCCGAGGCGGGCTTACCCGGCTACGAGGCGGCCGTGACGACCATGCTGGCGGTACCCAGGGGTACGCCGCAAGCGGTGATCCAGCGATTGAACGAGGCCCTGAATGAGTCGCTCAAAGATCCTGTCGTCATCGACCGATTCACGTCGCTCGGTCTGGGCGCGCAGCGACTGTCGCCCGCAGATGCACTGGTGGCGCTTAAAGCCGACCTCGCAAAGGCGGACAAGGTCATCAAGGACGCTAAGATTCCGACCGAGCGCTGATTCGGTTCCAACGACTTCCGCGGTCCTCGCCCTGGGCGTCGAATACATTCACCCTAAGGTCGCTATGAACAGCCTGTATTCCGACGAAGACGTGGCGTTTCGAAACGAACTCCGTGCGTTCTTTCAATCCTCAGTTCCGCCAGGCCTGCGCCGCAAGGTCCAGCTTGAACAGAACGTTTCTCCCGAAGAAATGCGGGAGTGGCACAGAATCCTGGATGCGAAAGGCTGGGCAGCGCCTGCCTGGGACGCGAATTGGGGCGGCACGGGCTGGGGCCCGATGCAGATCCACCTGTACCGGGAACAGATGCAGTTGGCGCACGCCCCGTTGCCGCTTGCCATGAACATCAACCTCGTGGGCCCGCTGATCATCGCCTTCGGCAGCGACGACCAGAAGACAAGCTTCCTGCCGCGCATCCGGAACCTCGACTACTGGTTCGCACAGGGCTTTTCGGAGCCGGGTGCGGGGTCGGACCTGGCCGCGCTGCGGACGTCCGCGGTGCGCGATGGCGACTTCTATGTGGTGAACGGCCAGAAAGCCTGGACGACTTTGGCTCAGTATGCCAACTGGATGTTCGCGCTGGTCCGCACCGAGTCCGGTGGCAGGAAGCAGGACGGCATCACCTACCTGCTGATCGACATGGCATCGCCGGGCATCACGGTCCGGCCGGTCATCACGATCGACCGCGACCACCATGTCAATGAGGTCTTCCTCGACAACGTACGCGTGCCCGTGGCCCACCGTGTCGGCGAGGAGAACCGTGCCTGGAATTACGCCAAATTCCTGCTGTCGAACGAGCGGCTGTTCGGTGCCCGCACCGCGCTCACCAACCTCAAGATCGCCCGAATCAAGGAAGTCGCGGCCGGCGTGATGCAGGACGGAAAACCACTGACGGAGCAGCCGTGGCTGAAACAGCGGCTTACCTTGCTCGAGATTGAATTGCGGGCACTCGAGATCACCTTCTTGCGCATACTTTTCGAAGTGCAGCAGCGCAAGCCGGGGGAATTCGATACCAAGAGCTCAATGCTGAAGATGAAGGGGAGCGAGCTGTTTCAGCGCGCGGACGAAATCATGCTGGAAGTGGCGGGGCCTGCGGCACTGCCGTGCATCGAAGGCTTCTTGCAGGGTAAGCCAACGGACCAACTGCCGGTTCCGGAATGGGCGGCGACAGCGTCGCAGAAATACTTCCTGAACCGTGCCGCCACGATCTACGCGGGGTCCACGGAAGTTCAACACAACATTCTGGCGAAGGCAGCGCTTGGCCTATGAACACTTCCATCTTCGAGCCGAGCGACGAACAAAAGCTCCTCAAGGACAGCATCGACAAGTTCCTCGCCAAACGTTATCCCTTCGATGCACGCCTCCGGGGTACGGGCAAACAGGTCGGGTGGAGCCGCGAAATCTGGGCGGAACTCGCCAGCCTGGGCATCCTGGCTTTTTCCCTCCCGCAGGAGCATGGCGGCATGGTCGGTGGTCCGCTGGACATGATGTTCGTGATGGAAGCCCTTGGCCGCGCGTTGGTGGTCGAGCCCTTCGTTCCCACCGTGATCCTGGGGGCGCGCTGCATCGAACTGGCCGGCAGCCCGAAACAGCAACTGGACATCCTGTCCCGCGTTGCCGATGGCAGCTGTCTGCTGGCGCTGGCCCACTCGGAGCGGCAAGCACGTTACGACCTCGCATCCGTCGCTACCACGGCCCGTCGCAATGGCCAAGGCTGGGAACTGCGTGGCGAGAAGTTCCTGGTACTCGGTGGTGACACTGCCGACATGCTGATCGTCTCGGCCCGCATCGCGGACGAACCCTTCGGCGCGCAGGGGCTGGCACTGTTCCTGGTCGATCCAAAAGCACCCGGCGTTGGTACCACGCCTTACATGATGCAGGATGGGCATTACGCGGCGAACATCACGCTGGCCGACGTTCGGGTGGATGACGCTGATCGCCTGGCGGCTGCAGGTGACGCCCTTCCGGTCGTCGAGGCGGTCATCGGCTGGGCTACTGTCGCGGTCTGCGCGGAGGCGGTCGGACTGATGGAGAGCATGCTCGAGCTGACAGTCGACTACCTGAAAACGCGCGAACAATTCGGCGTCAAGATCGGCACATTCCAGGTGCTCCAGCACCGCGCCGTCGACATGCTCACGGCAGTGGAGCAGGCCCGCAGCATCACGCTGGGCGCCCTGGCCGCGTTATATCGCCCTGACCTTGAAGAGCGTCGCAAGATGGTTTCCGCAGCCAAGGTGCAGATCGGGAAGTCCGCGAAGATGGTTGGCCAAAGTGCCATCCAGCTTCACGGTGGCATCGGCGTGACGATGGAGTACAAGGTCGGCCATTGCTTCCTGCGCAGCAGCGCGATCGAGGTGCTATTTGGCGACGCCGAGCACCATCTGATGCTGCTCGCAAACCAGGGTGGACTCGTGGAACCGACGACAACCGAAGGAATGCAACATGTTTGAGTTTTTCAAGATCGAGGAGTCGGAGGGCATCGCAGTCGCGACCTTCGAGCGCCTTCCCGTCAATGCCATGTCCTATGCCGCCTACCGTGATTTCGACGCGCTGTCGCGCTATGTCGAGGCATCGGAGACGATCCGTGTTCTCATCCTTTCGGCGTCGGCGCAATCGCGCGCCTGGATCGGAGGCGCCGATCTGAACGACCTGCTGGCGTGCGACCCGGAGATGCGCAAGGAGCGCTACGCATTCATCAATGAGATCCTGCCGCGTTTCTACAACATTGATCGGCCGGTCATCGCGGCGATCAACGGGCCCGCCGTCGGCGTCGGCACGTCGATAGCCGGCATGTGCGACATCCGGGTCGCCTCCAGCAAAGCCTTCTTCGCAAAGCCCGAGATTGACCGGGGCGTGGTGGCCGGCGGCGGCATCCAACTGCTGCGGGTCGGCATGGCGGCCGGAATCGCGCGCGAGATGATCTACACGGCCCGCCGCTTCAGCGCGGACGAGATGAAGTCAGCTGGTTTCATCGACCACGTTGTTGAGCCGGAGCAGGTCATGAACAAGGCAATGGAAATCGCACGGCTGATCGCTACCAAGAGTCTGCCCGCGCTGAAGGCCAACAAGATCTGCAACAACGCTGTCGAGGGATTGAGCTGGCAGGAAGGCTACAAGCTGACCCAGGATTTTTCCGCCAAGCTGACTGGCGGGTTGGACGCAAAGGAGGGCATCAAAGCCTTTCTTGAAGGTCGTCAGGCGAAGTACCAAAACCGCTGAGAACCTCGGCAGACACGCCCGTGCAACCCATTTTCGCCGGCCGCAAATCGGTCCGACCCCTCTATCGCCATCGCGACCTCGATCGGATGATCTCGCCGCATAGCATCGCAATCATCGGCGCATCCAACCGTCCCGGGTCGTTCGGGCTGCGCACGGTCAACAACCTGGTTGGCTTTGACGGGCGCGTCTACCCGATCAATCCTAAATACGATCGGATTGCGGACCTTACCTGCTTTGCGTCTCTGGACGCGCTGCCGGAATCGCCCGACTGCGTGGTCATCGCAGTCAATCGCGATCTGGTCGAGGAGGCCGTACTGGAAAGCGTCAAGGCGGGAGCGGGCGGAGTGATTGTGTATGCAGGGGGATTCGCTGAGACCGCTCGCGATGACTTGGTGGCCCTGCAAGACCGGATCGTTCGACATGTCGCGGGCAGTCGCACGCGGCTGATCGGGCCGAATTGCCTGGGGATCACCAACTATGCACGTGGCGCGCGCATCATGTTTGGGCGCATGCCCGAGCCCAAGCCGCTTGGACCTGGAGCCATCGCGTTGGTGAGTCAGTCAGGTTCTGTGAGTATGTGTTTGGGACAGGCAGCGGCGCGAGGCATCTCCGTCAGCCACGCCATCCCCGTCGGCAACAGTGCGGACGTAGGCATCGCCGACTTGGTCGCCTACTTGGCCGATGACGATTCCTGTCGTGCGATTGCATGCATTTTCGAAGGCATCAACGACCCAATCCAACTGATCGAAGCAGCGGGCATTGCACTGTCAGTCGACAAGCCCCTGATCGTCTACAAGATGGCCGTGGGCGCGGAGGGCGCGACCGCTGCGCTGTCCCACACCGGTGCGCTCGCCGGGGCCCATGAAGCGTACAAGGCGGCACTGACGTCGGCCGGCGTCGTGATGGTTGATAACCTGGAAGACGTCGTCGAGACCGCCGTGTTCTTCGCCAAGGCGGGCAGACCGCGAGGCCGCGGCGCGGCGGTGGTCATCGGCTCAGGCGGGCTGGGTGTCATCGCGGCTGACAAGGCGGAGGAATACGGCGTGCCACTGCCGCAGCCGCAAGGCGAGACTCTGGCGGTGCTCCTGGCCAACGTCCCGGAATTCGGAGCGGCGCGCAATCCCTGCGACGTCACCGCGCAGGCGCTGAACGACGAGCGGCCACTGCGGGCCTGTGCGGAAGCGATGCTGTCAGACCCGGCCTATTGCACCATGGTCGTGGTGCACCCATATGCGGACGCCGCGAGCACCGCCCGCCTTCCGCTGTGGGCCGACCTGGCGGCCAAGTACGACAAGATCGTATGCAACTACTGGGCAACAGAGGCGTTGGAAGGCCCTGGCGCGCGCGAGTGTGAGGAACAGCCTCACATCGCCACCTTTCGCTCCATGCGTCGTTGCTTTGCCGCGCTGGCGGCCTGGCATGCGCGCGAGGACCTGCGCCTTCAGGCGCAGGCGTCCAGGCCGGTGCGACTCGTTGATGAGGACGCCAGGCAGCGGGTCGCGATGGCTCTCGCCGACGCTGCAGGGCGTACGCTGACGGAGCGCGAGGCCAAACAACTGCTGTCACTCTATGGCGTTCCAGTCGTGCACGAGCGCGTGGTGCAGGACGCCAAGGCAGCCGCCGAGGCGGCTGGAACGATCGGCTTTCCCGTCGCGATCAAGATCGAGAGCCCCGACATTTTGCACAAGACCGAAGCCGGCGTGTTGCGCATCGGACTGCGCGACGCGGCAGAGGTGGAAGTGGCCGCCGCCGATATCCTGGCCAAGGCCAGGGCCATCCGACCGGCGCCGGCGATCAAGGGCGTGCTCGTGCAGCCCATGGTGCCAGCCGGCATCGAAGTCATGATGGGCGGCCGCTTCGATCCCCAATTCGGCCCCCTGGTCGTCACCGGCCTTGGCGGCGTAATGGTCGAGTTGATGCGCGATACGGCATTGGCGCTCGCGCCCGTATCGCCATCGCGGGCGCTTGAAATGCTGCGTGGACTGCGTGCCGCCAAGGCGCTGGCCGGTTTCCGCGGCATGCCGGCGGTGGACCTCGATCGCCTGGCAGAGATCGTTGCGCGTTTCTCCGAGTTTGTTGCCGATCACGCGCAAGCCATCGTCGAGGTTGACGTGAACCCGCTGATCTGCAACGGTGACCGGATCGTCGCCGTAGATGCGTTGATCGTGACCGCGGCGGCGCGGGTGAATTGATTTGATGACGTAACGAAGGAGATACGACATGGGCAGATGGAAGAAGCGGCCGGAAGGCTCCAATTGGGGCGATTTTGGCGCGGACGACCAGCGCGGCCGCATCAATCTGGTCACGCCGGAAATGCGGAAGGAAGCGGCCCGACAGATCGTGGAAGGCATCTCGTTCTGCCTGAGCCTTCCGCTGGACTACCCCGGGGGCAACACACTGTTCAAGGCTCGACGCGCGCCTCGGCTGTTTTGCATCACACGGGAACAAGACGCTCCAAACTACAACTTCCCCTGGCGCCTCATGACCTGCCAGCAGGATCATCTGGACGTCACCTGCGACGATGCGGTAACTTTGTTCACTCAATATTCCACGCAATGGGATGCGCTGTCGCACTACGGCCAGTTTTTCGACGCGGACGATGACGGCGAGGCCGAGATGGTGTATTACAACGGCTATCGTGCGGGCGAGCACATCGTTGGCCCCAAGGAGGGAAGCGACGAACCGCGCTCGAACGCACTCGGCATCCAGAATTTGGCCGAGGCTACCGTGCAGGGACGCGGCACGCTGGTGAACCTGCACGCCGAGTATGGTCTGGAACGCAAGGCGATCGGTTATGACGACCTGATGC
This sequence comes from Rhodoferax sp. OV413, assembly GCA_945861785.1. Classification (GTDB taxonomy): domain Bacteria; phylum Pseudomonadota; class Gammaproteobacteria; order Burkholderiales; family Burkholderiaceae_C; genus CAISIP01. The sequence goes on from CAMAWD010000006.1 coordinate 87,220, forward strand.
GTGTCATGGAGAAGCAAAAGGTTGAGGTGGCCAAAGGCGACATCTTCTGCATCTATACCGGGTTCGATGATCTGCTGCTGGGGATGCACAAGAATCCAGATGCCAAGACGTTGCACTCGTCTTGCACCGGATTGGATGGTGGCGACAGCAAACTGCAGAACTGGATCGACGATGCTGGCATTGTGGCGATCGCGGCAGACAACACGGCAGTCGAATTCCTACCCGCCCGCAGAACGGCGCCTGGCGCCCGCGCCTTAATGCCGCTGCATGCCCATTGCCTGTTCAAGCTCGGCATCCACCTTGGTGAGTTGTGGTACTTGAAAGACTTGGCGACATGGCTTCTCGAACACAAACGCAGCAACTTCTTCCTGACGGCGCCTCCGTTGCGTCTGCCGGGAAGTACCGGATCTCCCCTAACCCCGATCGCCACAGTTTGATGCGGCTTTGGCCCAGTTTCACCACGGCCGGTGTGTTCGACGAAAAAGGTCATCCTCGCGCCAGCGATTCTGCTACCTTGATCGATTTGTCCGATCTCGGGGTGTTGCCGGTTTTCGAAGCGGCGGGGCCTGCGCGCTGCATCTGCTAATCGGTAGATTCTCGTGCGTATGGCAAAGCCCAATCTCCAATTTGCCAGCGCGCCGGCGCGACATTGCCGCGGCGGGATGCTGGCGGAAGCTGGAACTGAAACGCAGACGCACGCCAAGACCTGAACCGCACGTCCACTACCTCGGAACACACTTGAACCATGGCACTCCCGCAGTACATCCGCGACCGGCTCTCACTGCCGGTCTTCTGCGCACCGATGTTCAGCATCAGCGGTCCGGACCTGGTCCGGGAAGCCTGCAAGGCCGGCTTCGTCGCTGCCCTTCCGCGCAGGAACGCCAGTGACCTGACCCAGTTTGACGAGTGGCTGCGCACCATCCGCGCGGACCTCACAGACTATTCAGCCGTCCATCGGGGCGCACCGGTCGGTCCGTTGGCGGCAAACCTGAACATCCGCGCGGAGCCAGCGGATCTGGAGGCCGACCTCGACGTGTGCCAGCGCCATGGCGTAGAGATCGTTGTCAGTGTCGCCGGCAACCCCGCCGAACTGATCCGCCGCGTGCATGGCCGGGGCCTGCTTGCATACCACGATGTCACCAACCTGCGCTTTGCCGAGAAGGCCATCGCAGCCGGCGCCGACGGACTGGTATGTATAGGGGCAGGCGGCGGCGGGCATTCCGGAACAATCAGCCATCTGGCGCTGGTGCCGCGAATCCGTGCCATGTTCGACGGTGTAATCGTGATGGCAGGGGCAATCGGCACCGGGGCTGCGGTACGCGCGTCAGAGATTTTGGGGGCCGATCTCGCCTATATCGGCACCCGCTTCATCGCGACCCGCGAATCGATGGCTGCCGACGCCTACAAGCAGATGCTGGTGGACCATACTTCAGCCGATCTGCTTTATACGCCGCAGGTCGCCGGTGTCGCGGCCAACTGGCTGATACCGTCGATCCGCCGCAATGGACTGGACCCGGAAAACCTGCCACGGCCAACCGCCAAAGGCATGGCCCACGACCATCTTCCGCCGGAAGTAAAGCCCTGGAAGTCCCTCTGGAGCGCGGGGCAGAGCGTGGACCTCATCCAAGATTGTCCGGACTTCGCGGAATTGGCGCGGCGGTTGCGGCGGGAGTACGTGCAGGCGTGCGAACTGGCAGATATGGCGTCGGCTGCGCGCGCCGGGCTGTGATGTATACGCGCCCCGGCGAGGGTTGGCTCTTCGATGCAGAAAAATGAAGGCGAGGCGGAAATGGGGACAGGACGGGGACGAAGCGCGCACCCTGCGGCCACTGCAGGCGGCGGCCATCACTTACCGCATCGCCTTCGGCTAAGCGCGCCGGGCAGAAGGTCTTGACCCTGCGGGGCGGCTGCACCTGATCCGCTTCCATGGTGTGCTCGCCCCGAACGCCAAGCTGCGCTCGCTGGTGGTGCCGCAGGGGCCGCCCAAGATGAGGAAGCTCCAGGCGTTGCCGCATCTGGCGTCCAATGCGAAGCCGAGACCGCCCAAGTTGGGCCCGGACGCATCAGCTGGGCACGGCTGCCCAAGCGGGTGGGCGATATCGATATGCAACACTGCCCGAACTGCGGCGCCGGGGAGCTCAGGATCATCGCCGCCTGAGTCGCTTGCGCTGTCGGACACCTGTCGCCACGGGCTGCCGCTACCCTGCAGCCGTCGTGGCGCTGCGCGCTGTGTCGGCAAGCCATGGCCAATACCAGGGTCAACCCTGAGACCGGGGTCCAATCCTGCGCGCCGTGAACGTTCAAAGACCTGCCAACTCGCCAGCCCCGAACCTCCAGACGCCCGGACTTGCGTACTTCGGCCCTCTGCGGGCTCGGCCGAGAGCCTTTTCAGGCCCTTTCTTGGGGCGTCCTATGGCGTTTGAAAATCCGGTTCCCCCCCCCATGCTGGGGCAAAACCACCACTTTCGTTTGTATGCGCCAGAAAAGCTGCCCTACGCCATCGACCGTTACACCAACGAGGCGCGGCGCCTGTACGGTCTGATCGACAGGCAACTGGCCCGGATCAACGGCAACATGCGCGAACCGAATTCAGTTGGGACCACGCCGCAGCCTGTTCGCTCGAACATCCGATCGCCCCAGTCCCGCTCCTGAAGAAGAACGTGTCGACTTACGGCGGCGGACTGTGCTATCCCCAGCGCCAGGGCAACCTTGGAAACCGATCCTAGTTCACCGACGAGGTGGATTACCTTCAGGCGTTCAAAGTGCTTTGTCTGCTTTTGAGATTGCCTGATTTAAGGTGTTTCATGATGTCGTTTCGGCAGAGAAGGCAAGGAGCCAGCTCAGACCACACTGTTGACGGCCGTGTGCACTCTGGATCTGAGAGTTCGATAACTGATATTTATAAATATGCGACATTCCCAGGGCTCTGCCACCTACACTGGGATGAAGCGCCGAATTCCTGCGCGGTTAGACGGAGACACCCATGCTCAGCCCCACTCAAATGCTCTACCGCAGCGCAATCTCGATGCGCGTGGTTCTGGCGCTATTGACAAGTTTTTCGGCCATAGCGCCTTCTGCAAGTGCGGCCTACCCGGACAAACCGATCCGGATGATCTTTCCCTTTGCCGCTGGTGGCCCCACGGACGCTGTAGCACGCGTCATTGCTCAGCAACTAGCGGAGAACATGGGCCAGCCAGTCCTGGTCGACAACCGCGGTGGCGCGGGCGGTGTGATCGCAACAGAAGCAGCCGCCAGCGCTGCTCCTGACGGCTACGCGTGCATCAAAGCAAAGAATGCGAGCCTTGACGCAGCCAGATTTTGACGAGGCCTGCGTGGCAGGCATTCGCTACCCACTCGAATGTTATGCGGCAGGCGTGCCACAGGCTGCCATTGCGGCCTTTTTTGCAGTGCGCGGGAGGGCCCCCTAATCGTTACTTCGCGAGTCTTCTATCTTTTCGTCCAGCACACCTTACCGGAGCTTCCATGCACGATCGCAGCCATTCTCAATTTCCGAGGCGCAAACGCCTGATCTCAACCCGTCGGGGCTTGATTCTATGGGGCGCCGCCTCCATCGCTGTTCCCTGGCCCGCATGGGCGCAAGAGGTGTGGCCGACAAAGCCCATCCGGCTGGTCGTGCCGACACCGGCAGGAGGAGGGACCGACAACATGGCGCGCACCACGGCCGATCGGTTGCGCGAGTTGTTGAAAGCGACTATCGTCATCGAAAATCGCGCGGGCGCAACTACGGCGATTGGCAATGAATTCGTGGCACAGGCACCAGCTGACGGCTACACCTTCCTATTTGTATCGCCGCCGGGGTTCACGTCGGTTCCGCACTTGCGACAAGTGAAGTACGGGCTGTCGGATTTCGAGATGGTCGGCGCGGTTGGAAACCTTGCGACCATGCTCGTTGTGCGAAGGGATCTGCCGGTAAATTCTTTACCGGAATTCCTCAACTTGGCAAAAAAACAGCCTGGCAAGTTGACATATGGAACCGCGGGTGTGGGCTCTCTGGGACACCTCGTTGGTGAAGTGTTTCGCGCACAGACAGGCATTGATGTGCTACACGTTCCCTACAAGGGCTCGGCTGATGCCATTGCGGCTGCTATGGGAGGCCATGTCGATTTCATCATCAATGACGCCGCACAGGCACAGATCAAGGACGGACGACTAAAGGGGCTTGCAGTGTTTGGCGAGCAAACAGTCACTGGCCTGCCACAGGTACCGCCAATTAAGGGCACAGGCGTCGATGTAAACATTCCGGGAACGCCGATGGGGTTCATGGCTCCCCGCGGCACACCAAAGGCGATAGTGGATCGTGTTGCAGCCGCACTAGAGAAGATCACTGCCGAATCGGAGTTTCAGGCCAAGATGGCGCAATTCTCATTGGCCGCGCAATGGATTCCGCCGGCCGACTACCTGCGCCTCCTGCAACAGGGCCATACCTCTTATGGGGAAGTTATCCGCAGGGTAGGGATCAAGGAGTGAATACAGCCGAAGGCGCCCTTGTCCTTGTGGAGGACCGTAGCGACGGTGTGAGCATATTGACAATCAATCGCCCAGAAAAGCGCAACGCCATCGACGCGGACATGGCCCGAGCGATCCAGGACGCGTTCGAAAAGTTTGACAAGTCTCCACAGCGGGTGGCCGTAATCACGGGTGCGGGGAATCTCGCCTTCTCTAGCGGGGCAGATCTGCGCAATCTATCCTATGAGCATTGGCGCTGCATTCCTGGAATGGGCGTGACAACCATGAAACCAGTTATCGCGGCGGTGGGCGGATGGTGTATCGGAGTGGGACTTGCGGTTGCTGCGATGGCGGATTTGCTGGTTGCTGGCGAGGATGCGCGCTTTTATTATCCTGAGCCGCGCCATGGCGTGACTGCAAACTTGATCGCGCCCATCGCCGTCCGATTGCCGTACAAGTGCGTGATGGAGCTGCTGCTCCTGAGCCGCCCCGTCGAGGCCAGTCGGGCATATGAGATGGGCCTGGCAAATTTGGTGGTCCCTGCTGGAACTCACCTACAGGCTGCACTCGATATGGCCCGGGTGATTGCGACCTATGCGCCGCTTGCGCTGCAGTCAATCAAGCGCACTATCGTGCGTGATGTACTTCCCAAGAGCCCGGCCGAGGGCATGGCGCGCTGGCAGCAGGAAATCGAAGGGCTTAACCGGAGCGAAGATCTTGAGGAAGGTTTGAGCGCCTTTCGCGAGAAGCGGCAACCGCAATTCAAGGGGCGTTGAGATGCAGGGAATTCGTGTACTTGATCTGACTTGGGTGCTTGGAGGCCCGTTCGCCGGACAAACCCTCGCGCAGATGGGGGCTGAAGTCATCAAAGTAGAACCAGTTGACGGAGATGGGGTTCGCCGAATCGGCAGCGACGAAAGCTTTCATGGAGACTCGGGGTTCTTTCTTTCGGTGAACCGCGGTAAGTCCAGCGTGGCGCTAAACATCAAAGACCCAAGTGGGTTGCAGGTACTGTACGACCTGGTTCGCGAAAGCGATGCGATCATCTACGGCTTCGCGCCGGACGTGCCGGCCCGCCTCAAGATCGATGCGGCGTCCCTGCATGCGGTCAACCCCAAGATCGCAGTTGCACAACTGATTGGCCTCCATGATCAGCCGCCATACGCGAACGCGCCTTCTTATGATCTAGTCACGCAAGCGCTGGGCGGCGTTATGGGTATTACTGGAGAAGAGGGGGGGGGGCCGGTGCGCGTGGGCTATCAGATTGCCGACCTGGCAGGTGGTTTGTACTTGGCACTGGCCTGCTCGGGCGCAGTGATCCGGGCACTCAAGAGCGGAATAGGATCTGTGGCGCAGATTTCCCTGCTCGACTGTCAGCTGGCTTTATTGACGTGGCAGGCCCAAAACTATTTCGTGAGCGGACGCGAACCGACACGGCTGGGGGCCCGGCATCCCATCATCGCCCCAAATGACATCTATCCATGCGCGGACGGGCGATTCTTGGCTATTTCCCCTACCGGAGAGAACTTTTGGCGTGCAATGTGCCAAGCCATCGGGCGCGTTGACCTTATCGACGACGCCCGGTTTCAGACACTGGAGCTGAGAGTCAAGAACGTGGCGGCTCTTACATGCATCTTGAAAGAAGTGTTTGCGCACGCACCCGTGGACGAATGGGTGCAGCGGCTATTTGATGCGCGCGTGGCCGCTGGCGCCGTGAATTCGGTCTCTGACGCCGTGAATCAGCCGCTTGCCAAATTGCGTGAAATGGTTGACAAGGTCCCTCATCCGTCAACCGGCGAAGAGTTGCGCTTCCTGGGTAATCCTTTCAAATACAAGGGAAGCCAATGTTTGTCTTACCCGCCTGCGCTGGGTGCGCACACGCGCTCTGTGCTCGGACGAATCTGTAACTATTCGGACGATCGAATTGACGCACTGGTCGACAGTGGTGTGATTGTGGCGACTCCAAGAGAAAAACCGATCCCTATGTCGACCCACCCAAGTGCTTAGGCGGGTTCTTTGGCGGGTAGATCCGGTTTCCGCTCTTCTCTCATTGGGAAACTGGCGGGGCAGACCGCCAAATACAAAAAGAAGAGGGGGCGCCCGAAGTTGTATGGTGCCGAGGTGTTGCTGAAATCCTTGTTGGCTGACATCGACTCCATGCAGGTCAGTCCCCGCGTCGTCTACGGCGAGACCGAAGGGACGCTGCGCTACAGGATGCGAGATCTGCTGTGGCGCCCAACAGGGCGCCTCGTGCGCTTCGTGGCGGTCGTTCGATAAATACATGCCTTGCGAATCTGCGCAGTACCGTCGCAACGTCAAGCGCAAGGTCCATGCCTATCACGTCTTCATTCAAGCGTGCCATATCGCGCAGGGCTTGGCTCAGTACCTCTCGAGCACATTCCCTGCGCTCGTGTGGGCTTCATTTGGTTCCTGGCTGCGCACCATCAGACCCGGAATTCCACCCTCGGAGTTGGTCATCACCACCGCGCCGCGTCAGTGCCTGCCGCAATTTCTCCTGAGCAGCTCAGATTGCGATACTCTGGCGAAATTCATCTTCGAAAAGCAGGACAAAACCAGATGGAGTTCTTTCGGCTGACCGGGTGAGCGCGAAACGCGGGAAACTACCCGCATCTGAGGCCAAATCAGTCAGGTTCAGCGATTGCAATTCCAGGTGCGGGAACTACGCACTCTTGAAATATACAACGGTTATCCCCACAAGCTGCGATCGATGAGTTCGTCGCCCATCGCCACACCAATCCCAAGCGGTTCACCTCGACCAGGAACACCTGCGACATCCTGAAAAAGCGCATTCGTGCCAATTCGCTCTTGAGTTCTGAACAGAACCAAGCACTACAATGCGCGGCCCGCAATGCATCGATTTCAGCTCTATCACGCAGCCTCTTACTCACTGAAATGACGCCATGCAGATCAACCCCCGACGCTTCAGGCTTCCACTAGTCGTGCCTTGGCTGAACGACGTGATTGCTTTGTGCAAGTCTGCCATTGAGCTACGAGTCGAAGAATGCACGATGCGAAGCGTGAAAGCATGAAAGCGACGCGCCTGAGACGTCTGTCATGGTTGGGGCCTGGTGGAGTGTTGCACCGGGTGGTCGCTCCGCAGGTTGGTTGGATACTGATCGCGCTCCTGGTTGGAGCCTTGGTTCTTTCGCCAATATTTCAACTGCAATTGCGGGCGTTCGTAGAAGGTGGGTCGGCATTTGGCCGAATGCTGGAGATTCCGCGAATCGGCACCACCATCAAGACGACTTTCATACTGGCGGTCGCCTCGAGCGTATTGGCTGTGCTGTTGGGTACATTGCTTGCCTGGTGCGCGTCGTTGCTGCCAGAAAGCGTGCGGCGCGTCGGGGAACTAACGCCGGTCTTGCCCCTGGTTGTCCCTGCCGTAGCCGCTGTATCCGGCTGGATCTTCCTGCTGTCACCCAACGTCGGCTACCTCAACATGTTGCTGCGTACTTTGCCAGGCATGCGGCAGCTCGAAGAAGGTCCATTCAACATTTACAGTGTTACCTGGATTGTGATCATCACCGGCCTATTGCTCAGCTCGTTCGTATACGTATTCGTGTTTACGGGCATGAAGAACATGGGGCAAGAGCTGGAAGCAGCCGCAGCGGCCTGCGGAGCCTCACCGGTGATGCGTTTCTTCACCATCACCTTGCCATTGTTGCGGCCATCCATTGTCTTTTCATCGGGTGTCGTCTTCCTTTTGGGATTGGGGCAATTCACTGCGCCGCTGCTGTTGGGCCGGACTGCAAAGATCGACGTGCTGACAACGGAATTGTTCTATCTTACGGAACGTTACCCAATAGACTTCAGCCTTGGTGCGGCCCTGGGCACACCGATCCTGGCACTCGGTTTGATCGTAGTGATGGCGCAACGGCTGGCACTTGGTGAGCAGCGACGTTTTGTGATCGTGTCGGCGCGATCCAAGTACAACCTGCGCGAAACGCGCTGGTGGTCGGCGGTCGTCATTGGACTTTATTTCCTGTTGACAACGCTGCTCCCCCTCATGGCTCTGCTCTACGTGTCGGTTTCACCGTTTTGGTCAGGATCATTGCTGGTTCCTGAGCTGACCTTGCGCCATTGGCAGTCCGTGTTGAACAACCGGGGGTTGGTCGATGCCATCTGGACCAGTGTCAGGACGTCTGCAATCGCCATCGCAATACTCATACCACTGGGGTTTGGACTCGCATTTGCGCTGCTGGAATCCAGCCGAATTCTGCGACCTGTGCGTATCGCCATTGACCTGTTGGCAACGTTGCCTGTTGCCGTTCCCGCCTCCCTGATGGGCTTTGGCCTTCTTTTCGTATATTCGCAGCCACCGCTGAAGCTTTATGGCACGGCGGCAGTGCTGATGATCACCTACGTTACGCTGATGATCGGCCATTCGACTCGACTGCAATTCACCACGCTGGTTGGAATTGGGCGGGAGTTTCTGGAAGCGTCCAGAGCCTCTGGAGCCGGCCCGTTTCGCTCGCTGGTCCTGGTCCTGATCCCGATGAGCCGAAGGGGCATTGCGGCAACCGCCGCTTTGACCTTTGTGCTCCTGTTTCACGAATTCAGTGCGTCGCTGATGGTGCGCTCAGCCCGTACCCAGGTCATCGGCAGCGTGATGTACGACGTATGGTCGACTGGTGTCTACGCGGAAGTGGCGGTGCTGGCACTGATCATGGTGGCGGTAACGGTTGTTGGGGTGCTGTTTGCAGCTTGGCTGGGTGGGGCAGACTCAATGCAGAAGAAGGATTGAAGCGTGCAAGAACTCGGAATTGAGGGACTCGTCAAACGTTATTCAGGACACGGCCATACCCCTGCCGTTGACCATGTGGATATCGAGGTCCAAGCCGGGGAAATGCTGGTTCTGCTTGGCCCCAGCGGTTGCGGGAAGACCACATTGCTACGTTGTGTTGCAGGGTTGGAAGATGCCCAGGAAGGGCGCATCCTGCTCGAAGGCAGGCCCGTATTTGACGCCGCAGTTTCTCTTGACCGTCCCACGCATTTGCGCGATATCGGCATGGTCTTTCAAAACTACTCGTTGTGGCCGCACATGACGGTGGGCGGTAACGTGGCCTATCCGCTGCGCGCACGCAAACTGAACGCCGCGGAGCGTGAGCGCAGGGTCACGCACATGTTGGAAATGGTGCAATGCGCGCACCTGCTCGATCGGTTGCCAGCCATGCTCAGTGGTGGGCAGCAGCAGCGCATTGCGTTGGCACGCGCGCTGGCACCGCAGCCAAAAATCATGCTTCTGGACGAGCCGCTATCGAATCTGGACGCCTTGTTGCGAGTGGAACTGCGCGCCCACTTGCGCGCGATCCATCGCGAGCTTGGCTTTACGGGAATCTACGTCACGCATGACCAGATCGAAGCGTTCAACCTGGGCACCCGTGTTGCAGTGATGAACACCGGCCGGATCGAGCAAATGGACAGTGCCCGCAATGTCTATGAGCGCCCAGCGACCGAGTATGTTGCCCAATTCCTCGGTATTCGCAATTGCCTTGCGCTGCAATATGCAGACGGATGGCATAGTGGTTCGACAAAGTTGGAGGGGAATCTGGGCTTGCTTCAGGGGCGCAAGGGCCCACTGAACTTGTACGTGCGACCGAGTGCAGTGCAGCTTCGGCTTGAGTCCTCGGCATCTGTTGAGCCAGGGCACATCTTCATGTCTGGGGGCCATGTCATCGATGCGCTCTATTCCGGGGGTGAGACAGATTACGTGGTCAAACTGGGTGGCAACATGCTTCATGCCAGCATCGGCAACGAAATGGCGCTCGCGAAGCCGGGCGATAAGGTGGGCGTTTCATTTGCGGCGAGGCATGCGCTGGTCTACTCTGAAGGTCGGCTGGTGGGTGCTTGACCCGCACGATTCCTTCAGGATGCACGCTGCATTGTGAGAGCGCCACACATCATGAAATTCTCAGTAACCAGTTGACGTAAGACAAGCGCCATGATAACTTCTACAGTGAATCAGTTAGAGTCTGACAATCGATTTAGTGACGTTTCAATTTTTGAAATGCACCAATTGGCCTGCTGCCACAACGGGTATGTTTGAAAGACATGTCCCGGAAAGCACCCCTTAACCACGGAAAACAAACCATGCGAAATCATCCAGTTACTTTGCCTTTGTCCGCGCCGACGTTGGCCCGGCTTGGTTCCCGACTCGCAGCATGTGCGATTGCCGTCGGTGCAGCCCTCGTGGGCTTCACGGGAACCGTGGTACATGCGCAATCAAAGGACCGCGCGGTGTCACAGGCGGTCTGGGACAAGATCCTGGCGGACGCGAAAAAGGAAGGTCGGGTGGTCGTCTACACCACGACGGCACCGGCAGTGCACGCGCGCATAAAAGCCGATTTCGAGAAGGCTTTTCCCGGCATCGAAATGGACGCAGTGCGAGTCGTTGGCAACCTGATCAATACACGCGTCGAACAGGAGCGCGCAGCAGGCAACATTGATGGCGACGCCATCATCACTTCCGAATTGGTGTGGTCGGCGGATGCCGCCAAGAAAGGCTGGCTTCGGGTGCCTGTCGGCCCCAATGCCCAAGCATGGCCGGAAGCCTCTCTCAGGCAAGGCGCTGTGCCACTCCTCGGAGTGAATCCTTTTGTGCTGGTTTACAACACGAACCTGGTCAAGACACCGCCGACCAGCTACCAGGACCTGCTCAAACCGGAGTTCAAGGGCAAGATCGGCTCAACGGCGCTGCTCGGCGACCTGAATGTCGGATGGTACGACTGGATGGAGAGTACACAGGGTCCCGGTTTTCTGGCCAAGTTGGCGGCGCAGAATGTGAAGATGTCTGGTGCCGTCGCGGCAACGCAGGGGGTTGCATCTGGCGAACTCTGGCTCAACATGTGGACCGTGTTTTCGGTGACCAATCCGCTGCTGGATGCGGGCGCGCCGATCAAGACAGTGGTCGTGAAACCAAGCTACGGGGCCGCTTACGGGGGTGGTGTTGTCGCGGGCTCGAAGCGCCCGAATGCGGCGCTGGTCTTCATGGACTACATGATGTCGGTGCGCGGGCAGAGCCAGATGGTTGGCAAAGGGGAGATGGCCAGCGCAATGTCCAACGTTCCTGGTTCGCTTGACATCAAGTCGGTCACCTTGCACGACGACGACAAGTACACACCCGAGGTCGTAAACGCCTCCAAGGTGAGGTGGAACGCATTGTTCGCACGCTAGGCGGATCCCGGTTGAGTGCTGCGCCCCGTTGCTGCAACAAGGGCGTCAGATTTTTGCAGACCACACAGCGTGAACGGATGTGTTGCCCGTTGGATCGCGTCGCTGGTCCGGCGTCAGGCATCGGATCGCTTGATCGCGCAGGGAGATTCTTTTGGAGCATGCGGCGGAAATGCGGGCAGTTGCTTGCATGATTTGTGCCGCACGCTCCGGATTCCCCGATGTGAGAACAGCGTTCCTGCTCCGCAGTGGTCTTTGAGGCAGCCGGCATTGAGCAGTCATGCAATCCCTTAAGTCGCGCATCTATTACCTGCTCACCAAACGTGCCCTTGCCAAGTTCCGGCGACTCAAATTGCCGATTCCGCAGGGTCGTCTGGAGCGCGAACGGCAGAGCGAGCGCTTGTTCAGGATGCCGAAAGATCTCTTTATCGAACCCTGCAGCATCGGGGGTGTTGCCGGTGAATGGCTGCGTCCCAGCGCCGCTTTTGGCAAAGGTGTTGTCCTGTATCTGCATGGCGGCGCATACATCTTCGGCTCGGCCATCACGCATCGCGCCATTGCATCCAGATTGGCTATCGCGTCCCAATCCTCCTTGCTCATCATCAACTATCGGCTTGCTCCCGAGTCGCCATTTCCGGCCGGCCTTGACGATGCCTTCACGGTGTATAGCGCTCTATTGCAGGCGTATCCCGACTCGTCCATCGCAGTGGCGGGTGACTCGGCCGGTGGCGGCTTGGCTCTGGCGCTCGCGTTAAAAATCAGGGATGAAGGTCTTGCGCCACCGGCAGCGCTCGCCTTGCTGTCGCCATGGACTGACCTGACAATGAGTAACCCAACGCATAGCTCTAACGCGAGTCTCGACCCCTATTTCCCGGATTCAGCGCTCTTGAAAGCGGCTGCACAGGCGTATGCAGCCGATACGCCAATGGATCACCCGCATATTTCGCCACAATTTGCCGACTTGTCCAACCTGCCGGCGACATTGATTCATGTCGGGGAGTTCGAAGCTTTGCTGGACGACTCCAAGTTACTGGCGCAGGGCATGTCGAGGCACGGAAGCGTTGCCACGTTAACCCTCTACTCTGGCATGTGGCACGTCTGGCAAACGTTTGTAGGACGATTTCGCGAGGCGGACGAGTCGATCGCTGCACTTGGGGAATTCTTGAAGCGCCATATCCAGCACGGGGCTGCTTAGGGTCCGTGAGATTCGAGACAGACGGAGCTTGGATGAAAAGAAGTGACGGTCAGGCGATGAGGTTGGACGACTGCCAGGTCTGCATTCCGCAGATCTTTGCCAACCATGCACGCACGTTTACAAACAAACCAGCAATCGTCTGTGGCGATCAGGTTCGAACTTGGCGTGAATTTGACGCCAATATGAGCCGTATTGCCAATAGCCTGCTGGCGATTGGCATCGGACGCGGACACAAAGTCGCTGTGCTGATGAACAGCGGCATTGAAATTCTGGAGGTGATGTTTGGCATTGTGCGGGCCGGCGCCTGTGTCGTGCCATTGAGCGGTTTGTTGACATCGGATCAGCTCACGACACTCCTTTCGGACTCCAATTCAGTTGTTATCTTCTGCGCGCGCTCACAACAAACCAAGGTCGATGAATGCCGAAAAGCGCTGCCTCACATCGATTCGAAGCATTTCTTTGCAACCGACTTCGAAGCGCCGGGATGGCGCAATTACGAATCCTTGATTGCCACTGCCAGCGATGCCTTCCCCAAGGTCACCTATCAACAGGACGACGCTTTCAACATCATCTATTCATCAGGCACAACCGGCCTGCCCAAAGGCATCGTGCAAACCCACCGCGCGCGCCTGCACTGGGCTTTCTCGAATGCCATCGACATGCACTTTCATGTCAACGCGAAAGGCCTGACCAGCACCGCGCTTTACTCAAACGGTACATGGTTGACCATGTTGCCCACCTTGTTTGTCGGTGCAACGCTTTATGTCATGCCAGAGTTCAAGCCATCGTTGTTCCTGGACATGATTCAGAAATACGGCATCACGCATACCTTCACTGTTCCCACGCAGTTGATCTTGAGTCTCGCCGAGCCGGTGGACGCGATGCGGGATTTGTCAAGTTTGCAGGCGGTGCTGTGCGCTGGATCGACGCTGCGAACTGAAGTGCGTCGAGAAGTGTTGCAAAGGCTTACGCCCAATCTTTACTGCATGTATGGGTTTTCCGAGGGCTTTGCCACCCTCTGCAAACCGGATCAACACGCTGCCAAAGGTGACTCCGTCGGCCTACCGGTGCTGGGTTTTGAAGTCATGATCGTGGACGACGCAGGCGCAGAGCTTGCCTGGGGCCAGACCGGCGAGATCGCCGGTTATGGTGCAGGTTTGATGCAGTGTTATCACAACCGCGAAGACACCACGTCCGAGTCGATCGTGCTGGACCGAAGAGGTCGTACTTATTTCCGATCAGGTGACATCGGCCGCATTGACGAAGATGGCTTCTTGTACGTCGTGGATCGCAAGAAGGACATGATAATTTCAGGCGGTTTCAATATCTTTCCGGTTGATATCGAAACCGCCGTGGGTGCTCATGCCGACGTTCTGGATGTCAGTGTCATTGCGATAGCGGACCCCAAATGGGGCGAAACACCCCTGGCCTTGGTCATCCCGCGGCATGCGCATGCCAACGCTTCAGCCATCAGGGAATGGGCCAATGCCCGGCTCGCAAAGCACCAGCGCATCAGCCGAGTCGAGCTCGTCAAGGAACTGCCGCGCAATGCACTGGGCAAAGTCCTCAAGCGCCTGCTGCGCGACCAATACAGTGCGGATGCAAACGCCCACAAAAGAACTGAAGCATAAGCAATACTGGTTCGCAACTCCAGGTTCAATTGGTTGCACGAACAGTGGCACGTGAGCCTGACCTGTTGACGCCGACGCCAGATTGACCCGGCCTGCCGATTTCCAGTGACGTCCCGCCCTTGAAGGTGAGGGCGGTCCCCCGACAGCTGAACACCAAACGATTGTTTTTTGCGCTACACGCTGTGCTATCGTCACTGTTGTTGGTGCAGCCTGTGCAAGTTCGAAGTTGTGTAAGAGCGCCCAAAAGCGGCCTTCGATCATCGCCGCTTGCTGGATGCAGGCTGCGCTGTGGTGATGTCATGATTTATGAAAGTCTCAATAGCCTTTGGCAACCGATGATCAGCGCATGAGTTCCAGACCAACGAAGAAGCCAATGGAGAGACCGCCGCGCAAGCAGAGTTCGACAGCTGTTGCTTCACGCACCTCGCCTGGAGGCAAGGCGGCCGGCCCCGCCTCCTCCATCACCTCTATCGCGCCTGACCGACGCGCTGATCTGATCGTCAAGGCTGCAGCGTTATTCGGCGCTCGTGGCTACGACAACACATCGATGCGCGACATCGCCGTAGAGTTCGGCATCCTTCATGGGTCCCTTTATTACCATTTTGGGTCCAAGGAGGAACTCTTCATCACTGTCTATGCCGAAGGCGTCTCTACATTCATTAAGGCAGTCCAGGATGCGATCGCGCCACTGACGGATCCATGGGGGCGACTGGAGGCGGCCTGCGTCGCACATTTGGAGGCGCTTCTCACACGGGCTAGCCCTGCTGCCACGGTGCTGGCAGACTGGTCATCCACCTACACCGACTCGATGCGGGAGGCATTGGTGCGCGAGCGCGACCGCTATGAGGGAATATTCCAAGAGCTGACAGATGCTGTGGATCTTCCTGCAGGTATACGGCGGCGTTATTTCCGGCTCGGCTTGTTGGGCGCACTCAACGGTGCGCTCACTTGGCACCAACCGGGCAGGGACTCGCCGGCCACGGTGGCACGTCATATATTTGCGCTATTCCACACGCCGGCCCCGGCTACTGATCGGTCGAGATATTAGCGGTCTTAATGTAGCTTCCCCAACGATCGTACTCGCTGTTGTAGAAGTTCTGATAAGCAGTCTGATCTGGCCGGCGGATCCGACCGGAGAGGGGTCCCCGATTGACTTGCAGCAGGCCAGTTCGAGCTGGCGCTGGCGTATGAACGCATGCACAGTATCCGCGTCAGGCGCGTGACCTGACGCCGACAGGATGACCGCCAGGACCACCCTGTCGCGCAACTCGTCCTTGGGGACCAGGATGGCGAGCCAAGCAACTGGAGGGGACCTGTCCGGTAGCCTCTCAGTGATGCTGGCGAGAATTTGTCGCCAGAGAGGCGGATCTTGTGCTTGGGTCGATCGCTGAAACAGCAAACTCCCGCGGCATCACACGTGACGCTATCGCCGGCAAGAAACCATCCACCACGCCAAGCCGCATCTGTCTCGATCTTGCCGGCCACATCACCCGAGAAGAGGCCCTGGCGTGGGTCGGCTCCGCTGGCGGGCAATAGCGGGTCACCTGGTCTGTCGCCGGCCGCATCCCGGCCCAGCCCGCGGCACCAGACTTCCGCGGTCACTGCAGCTGTGCTGGACGAAGGGCAGCCCTTCGGCGCCCCAGGGATGCCGGAAGTAAACAGGATGGCTGCGCCCAGGTTGTCGCCCGCAAGGAGCTGCTGAGTCGTCACACACACGCAGCCTGCGATCGCGTCCTCCAGGCGATGGGGCAAGTTGCGCAGCTGGTGATCATTGCCGATACCCAAATGGCGATTTGACTGCGTTGGCAAGGCATGGCCTGGTGCCCTTGACATGGCCGCCTGGAAAGCGTCGTACGGCGTGGCTGGATCTTCCCAGTTGTCAGCCATGTAAGGGTCTACTGGCGTTGCGCCGTGCTCGACATCCAAAAGCTTGCCATGGCACTGCGTTGCTGCAGGGGTCGCCGGGTGTCAACGTTGCAATATAGTGATCGCGCAGGCGGCCTCGTCGAAGCCGATCACGCCGCCCCCGTTCTCGGCCACCGCGACATCTGCGTTCTTGACTTGGCGCGCTTCGCAGCTGCCGCGGAGCTGACTGGTCAACTCAAAGATCATCGACAGACCAGTGGCTCCGACCGGGTGGCCTTTGGAAACCAGACCGCCGGAAACGTTGATCGGCAGTTCTCCACCCAACATCGATGCCCCGCTGCCAACCCACGCGCCACCCTGTCCATTCGGGCAGAAGCCCAGCATCTCAGATTGATAGATCTCGCAGAAGGACGTTGCGTCATGTACTTCTGCCACATCCATGTCTTCGGGCGTCATACCGGCCATGGCGTATGCGCGCTGCGCCGCAGCCCGCGAGAGGCCCGGTTCGTCGAGCGCACGGTACTTGCCCCCGGTCAAAACGCTGGCGCGCACGCGGATGGCCCGATCGCGAACGCTGGCCGGCAGCTCACGCAGCTTTCGCTCAGAGCAAAGAAGCGCAGCGGCCGCGCCATCGCCGATGGGGGAGCACATGGCCCTTGTCAGCGGCCAGCTGACCATCCGGTCCGCCAGCACTTGCTCGGGGGAGAGCTCGAAGCGGTACTGGGCCTTGGGGTTCAATGCACCCATGGCATGGTTCTTGGAGGATGCGAAGGCAATCTGCTCGCGTGTCGTTCCATAGGTGCGCATGTGGTATGCGGCCTGCATGGCATAAGTGTCCATGAACAAGGTGCCAGCGCCCGCATCGGGCGCAAAAGGCTTGCCGGACTGCGCACCTGCATCGCGGTAGTAGTCCATCCACTCCTGCGGATCCAACTGGTCAATGCCCCCTTCGAAAATCTCAAGGGTCTTGGTGCTGTCGCCGGGAAAAAAGGTCTTCTCCACGCCGATGGCCAGCGACATATCGGCCTGCCCGGACAGGATGTCCTTCCATGCGCCATGAAACGCCATCGAAGCCGTCGCGCAGCCACCCTCGACATTGATCATCGGCACCCGTTCCGGAAACAGCCGCTCCCGGACCAAAGGCGTGAAGCAGACCTGGCCCCGAATATTCCGCTGACCGAAGGTGCCCATGCCGCAGTTGCCGAACCAGGCCTGCTCGATATGCTCGCCACTGTCCAGGCTGGCGTCAGCCAGAACCTCGAGGTATGCCTGTCGGGCAAGGTCCTTGAAGCTGGTCTCTGGCTGCTTCCCGAACGGCGTGCAAGAAACGCCAATGACATAAACCGTATCCATCCCGGGCTCCAATCGAATTTTCTGATCAGTCCAAGAACATCGGGAGTTGGGTCGGACCGCGCATCACCAGCGCGTCGATCCAGTCTACCGATCCACCGCTGTACCGCATGCGCGGATAGCGCACTGCCACCTCCCGGATACAGATCTTTGCCTCGAGCCGCGCGAGTGGCGCGCCGAGGCAGAAATGCAGCCCTTGGCCAAAGGTCAGGTGCCGGTTTGGTTGGCGCCCCAGATCGAGCGCGTGGGGTCGCTCGAACCGGCGCGGGTCGCGATTGGCGGCATTGATCATTGCAAAGACACGCTCGCCTTCACGCAACGTCTTTCCCCCCAGGGTGTGTTCTTTGGCCACGACTCTGGCGATGCTGTTGCTCGGGCCATCGAATCGCAGGAACTCCTCTACCGCCGTGGTGATGATCGCTGGATCCTCCTGCAGTCTCAGAAGCTGGTCGGGATGCTCCAGCAAGGCAATGACGGCACTGCCAAGCAGGTTGGTGGTTGTCTCATGACCGCCAAACAGAATCAGCATGCAGGTCGCGACCAGTTCGTCCTCACTCAAGGTACCGTTGTCATCGCGCGCCGCGACCATCAGGCTGATCACATCCGTTCCGGGCTTGGCGCGCCGCTGCTGGATCGCCGCTCGAAAATACTCCGACATGCGATCGGAGCCTTCGCGCGCCTTGTTGTACTTGTCGCCCTCGCCTTTGGCCGTTCCGATGAAGAGTCGCAGGTTGTCGGACCAGATCTTGATGGAGGAGAAATCCGTGCGCGGTACACCCAGCATGTCGAGGATCACGTAGGCCGGCAGCAGCGCGGCTACATCCTTCATGAAGTCAATTTCCGCCGTCGGGTCGAGTTGCTCCAGTATGTGGTTGACGGTTGCATTGATCTGCGGCTCCATCGATCCGATCAGGGCCGGCGTGAACACGCTGTTCATCAACTTGCGCAGGCGGGTGTGCTCCGGCGGGGCCTTGAACACCAGCCAAAGGCTCAGGTAGCGCATCACGCCCGACAGGATGTCGCGCCGCTCATCCTTGAGCGCCATGTAGAAAGGTTGCAGGCGATCCGAAGACATGGATGAAGACATGGCGACCTGGCGCACATCGTCGTAGCGCGTGACGATCCAACTGCGCAGGGACTCGCTCCAGTGCACAGGGTCCTGCTCCTGAAGTACCTCGTAGAGAGGAAACGGGTTGCGACGAGTTGCATCGTCGGAAGGGTCATAAACCGGGGCAATGGTGTTATTCATAAGGCGAGCAACAGACAAGATGAGCGTGAGCGCGAACAGCAGGGTGTGAAGGCATCGTTGCGCGCATGCTCTTCCGGCAACATGAACTGGTCGCGATGGTCAGGGGTTCCATCGAGAACGCCGGTCAGGCAGGATCCGCAATAGCCTTGCTCGCAGGAAACGGCCACATCTATGCCGGCCGCCTCCAGCGCCTTGACGACCGTCTGGTTGGCACCGACGGCGACCTCCTGGCCGGTGGAGCGAATGCGCACGGTAAACGGCCGCGCGACGTCTTCGAACTGCGCCAGCGCAGTTTCGTCCGCTGCGAACAGTTCCTTGCGAATACGGTCAGCGTTCACGCCGCAAGCACGCGCCGCGCTGGTGACAGCCGACATGAAGCCGGCGGGCCCGCAGATGTAGACCCAGGCAGGTGCATCTGCCGAACGGAAGATCTCCTGCGGCCCAAAAGGATTCTCCGCGTCTATCGACAGGTGCAGGTATTGCGCGAAGCCAGCGGCTTGCAATTCGGCGAGAAATGCTGCGCTGCCCAGTCGACGCACATGGTAATGGAGCCTGAAGGGGACACCCCCGGCGTGCAGCGCATGGGCCATCGGAATGATCGGCGTAATGCCGATCCCGCCTGCGACCAGCACCACTGGCCCACTGGCGACCTCGAGAGCGAAATGGTTGCGCGGGCTGCGGCTCGCGAGTCGGGCACCTGGATGCGCATGCCGTTGCAGCCACATCGAACCTACGCGCCCGGCTCTATCGCCCAGGACGGCGATCCGCCATGTCCTGGCGTCGGCAAGGCCGCAGAGTGAGTATTGGCGCATGACAAGGCGATCCTGCGCGTCTCTCGTTTCCAGTTCGATATGTGCGCCTGGTGTCCATTGCGGCAGCGGCCTGCCGTCGGCGCGCCGGAGTTCGAGCGATGCAACACCTTCGGCCACGTCGTGCCGCGTGACCACCTGAAGGTCCAGCAAATCCTCCGTTGCGGCGGTCATATAGCGGGCATCCTCAGTCCACCATCAAGTCGGATCGACTCTCCGTTGAGCATGCGGTTGCGCACAACCGCCAGCACCATGTCGGCAAATTCACCTGGCTCGCCAGCCCGGCGCGGCCATGCCGCATTGGTCAGCAGTCCATCGAGTACGGCATCGCTCACATGCGCATCGACCATCGGCGTGTGAAACACGCCAGGGCACAATGTAACGACACGGATGCCGTACTTCCCCAACTCCCTGGCCAGAGGAAGCGTCATGCCGACCACACCGGCCTTCGACGCGGCGTATGCCGCCTGACCGACCTGGCCATCGAACGCCGCGATCGACGCGGTATTGACCACAATGCCGCGATCGCCGGTGGCCATCACCGGCAACTGATGCATTTGTTCTACCGCCAGACGCAGGACATTGAAGGTGCCCAGCAGGTTGACCCGGATGACCTGCTCGAAAAGGGCGAACTCGTGAACGCCGTTTCGTCCAAGGACACGCGCACTGCGACCGATACCCGCGCAGTTCACCACAATGCGCGGCGGCCCCCAACGCTGCTTGGCAGCGTCGAGTGCCTGCTGCACCTGCTCTGGAGACGTCACGTCGCACAGGCTGTACTCCAGGCGATCTGCGGCGGGGCCTGGTTGCCGATCCAGCCCGGTCACGGAGATGCCGTGCGCGACCAGTGCGAGGCAAACGGCCTGGCCAAGGCCTGAGGCAGCGCCGGTCACGATGGCTGGCCCTTGAATATCAAACATGGGTCAGAGCGTAACAGGCTTGTATAAACCAAACAAGTGGTTGGTTTATTTAGATCCACAAAATATGGCTGGAACAGCTTCTCGGGCGGTTGGAACGCCTGACGATCCAAGGGCTCGCTTTCATCAGATTCTTTCCTCTGCCTCCAAGCCGCCCCCCAGGCATCTGGCTGCCATCAAGTTGATCTGGAACCATTTTCCTCAATGATGAAATGGATCTGTGCCAGGCATGACGAGTGGACGCCCAGTCGGTTGAATGCAGTCTGCGCCCGCCAGGCGACAGGCGTGTGTCTGCTGCTTGCGCGCGACAGGTACTGTCGGAGGTCTGCGTGTGTCACCGGAAGATCCGCATCCATTATTTGACCAATCGTTTGATTTATTCGCAACGACGTGCTAGTCTGCAGCCACAGGAAGCCGCAGGTCAACTACTTGCCGATCTGTCGGAATTTCGCCCGGAGACAAGCAATGACGATCACTGTGATGCATTCGGGGCGGCCCGCGGTGAACAGGATCCCGCGATCGGCCTGCGTGAGCCGCAATCGGCACAGCAGCAGTGTGGTGGAGCCGACTGGCGATGTGGTATGCGCTGAGGAACTCGTATCGAGCCTCGTGTGTGAAAACCTGTTGAGATTCGAATCGAATATCGATGCGTGCAGACAAGCTGATCCGATCAACAGCCGATTCAGGCGACTGGGTGACCCAACGGTCCCGGCAGCCGCTTTCTGACCTCGAGCAAAATTGCCCCGTGGACGTCGCTCAGGAGCCGCAGCCGATTGCGCGGCGCGGCGCTGTGCGGTGGACCGGGCGCGTATGTGGACATCCGGATGGCGCGTCGCTTGACAGGTTACGTTGTCGAGACAACACGGTTTCATTTTTCGAATTCAAAGGACATTGGCAATGGCAATTCTTGTGACCGGTGGCACAAAGGGAATCGGGAGAAGCATTGCGGAGCGGTTCGCAGCGCCAGGCGTCAAGGTTTTCCTCAGTTACGCAAGCGACGACGTCGCAGCTGAAGCGGCAGCACAGGCCGTGCGTGACCGCGGTGGCGAACCGTACCTGCTCAAACGGGATATCGGCAGCAGTGCCGGTGTCGCGGCGCTGATCGCCGATGTGGCCCGCCATACCAACAGGCTCGATCAAGTTGTGCATGGGGCGGTCTACGCCTACGCCACACCATTGCTGCAGGCCGACCCGGTGCAATTCGAACGCGCGGTGACGCTGAACGGCACGGTACTCCTGTACTTGGTCCAGTCGGCCATCAGCATGCTAGACCGGGGCAGCAGCATATTCTTCTTGTCCAGTCGTGGCTCTAAGATGGCAATCCCGAACTATTCTGCGATCGGCGCGCCCAAAGCCATGGCCGAGGCCTTGGTGCGCTACCTCGCCGTCGAGTTGGCACCAAAGGGTGTGCGCGCACACGTGGTGTCCCCCAGTCTGGTTCTGACCGACGCCCTGCGCAAGGTCTTCAGCAATGCACCGGAGCGAGCGGCGGCGGCGGCGGCGGCCAATCCCATGGGGCGCAACGCGACGGGCGAGGACGTCGCGGAAGCGATCTACTTCCTAGCGTCGCCGGCCGCCAGCATGATTACCGGTCGTGAACTCATCATCGACGGCGGCGACTATATCAAGCCCTGATCCTTCCAATGTGGTTGCCGGCAGGCGCATGCCGCTCGCCCCTCGGGTATCGATCTCCACCGAGAAAATAGAGAAGGTATCGGTCGACGACCCGTTCGCGATTCAACCCCTGCGCCAGCAATATTGCTTTGCGCTGGACGCAGGCAATCCGAAGCAGCTGCAAGGGCCTCTTGACCATGGGGGCAGCTTGCAGATTGGCGATCGGCATTTTCGCGGGGAGGAAAACCTTGCCAAGGTTGCGCGGTGCTGAGACAAGAGCCTGCTCCACCCGTCCAGCACAATGAATCGCAGCTTCGTCGATTGGCCATTGCGAGCGGCCCGCATGCAGGACTGCTGCAGCCAGGCAACGGGCTTGACAAGGGCGGCCCAGCACCGCGGTCCCGTCGAACTCCCGATACCGCGCCGGCGTCAGGGAAGTTCTGCCCTGCGACTCCCTGGCTCCACCGAGCGACCTGCTACCGATGTCCGGCCTCAAACACACGATGCGGTATCGCAATCTCGAACCGGGCGTTGGGATGATGCCGCTCGCCGGTCGTTGGCCGCCTGGCGCAGGCGCGCGGTGTCGCGGATCACACACCCAGGGTCACGCCCCAACACGGGCCTCTGAGACCACGGCGCCTCTCCTGGCGTGGCATGGGCCATCCGGTTCCCGTGCGCGAGACCCCGTCCGACGCTGCAGAACACAGCCGCCCGCTTGTTTGTTGTGCACCAAACGATTGTTTGGTACACTGATTTAGGCATGTTGATTCTCCGCGCATCACGGCCACCTCGAATAGAACGAAAGGCGCCACATCATGAAGTCTGGGGGGACAGATATTGTTCTCGCCGCATCGGCGAGAAAGCCATTCGCCGTCGTCGGCGTTGGCCTGCACCACGTTGCGCTGACCGACTTGGATGTACAGGCTTCGCGCGCCGCAGCGGCGCTCCCGATCGAATGTCTGACGCGGCAGATTGCGCCGATCGCGGGTGTCCGCAGGAAGGCACGGCGCGCATGCTCGGCCGACGTGTATCTCCGGCCGGAACTGATGTGCAACGGCACGATGCCTGCGGAGCGCAAGTTGGTGCCGCATATCGGTTCGGGCGTCGCGCGTTTGGACCAAATCGGTGTGTTCGCGGCCTTCCCGCCGAGCCGCCTGCATGCGCAAAGTGAACCCGGCATTCCCTGCGGCCATGCCTATCTCCCCTGCCCTGGCACTTTTGCTGGTCGTCCCCCGGGCGCCACCGCTGTTCGCATGGCCGTGACGACCCCGCATGACCGGCAGGACAACTGTGACCCGACACTGTCCTGCAAGCGCGCCCAGCGCCTGGCAAGGGCATGGAGCGCCAGCGCCACGCAGGTCGAAAGCCAACTGGCAGAAGTACGTGCCAGCGAATTACCGCCGCCAGCGGGCAGGCTTGAACAGGGGGAGTAGTGCAGTTCCTTCAACTGGTTATCAGCGGCATCGGTCAGGGCTGCATCTACGGCCTCGTGGCGCTGAGTTTCGTCCTTATATACAAGGCCACTGAGACCGTCAGTTTCGTGCAGGGCGAAATCATGATGCTGGGCGCCTTTGGCGGCGTCGCCGGCATGGCCATGCTCGGATTTCCCTATTGGCTCGCAATGCTTGGCAGCATAGCTGCGCTTGCGCTGTTCGGCCTGGTGGTGGAGCGCACTGTCATCCGTCCGATACTCGGCCAGCCCGCGGTTTCAGTCATCATGCTCACAATCGGCGTGGGCTATGTGATTCGCTCGCTGGTCACCATGATTCCCGATGTCGGCACAGAGACGCATGCGCTGCCTGCGCCATACAAGGACCGGATCTGGAGTTTTGCCGAACTGGTCGTCAGCGCCGAGCAGTTGGTGGTGATTGCTGTTACCGCCGTCCTTTGCGGGCTGCTCTACTTGCTGTTCCGCTACAACAGAGTGGGTATCGCGATGCAGGCGGTATCTCAGAATCAACTGGCCGCCTACTACATGGGTATACCGGTGAAGCGGCTCAACGGCATCGTATGGGCGCTCGCAGCGGCAGTGGCG
Organism: Rhodoferax sp. OV413; assembly: GCA_945861785.1. Lineage (GTDB taxonomy): Bacteria > Pseudomonadota > Gammaproteobacteria > Burkholderiales > Burkholderiaceae_C > CAISIP01. Next base: position 111,544 of record CAMAWD010000006.1, read on the forward strand.
GCAGTGGCCGGACTGCTGCTCGCACCGATCACCCTGGTACATGTCAACATGGGGCTCATCGGCCTCAAGGCATTTCCCGCAGCGGTGGTCGGTGGCTTCGGCAGCCTGCCTGGCGCCATCGTCGGCGGATTGGTGATCGGCATCGTCGAAGCCATGGCCGGCTTTTATTTGCCCGACGGATTCAAGGATGCGGCGCCCTATGTGGTCGTGCTCCTGATGCTCGCCATCAAACCCAACGGCTTGTTCGGCGAAGCGCTGCGCAAAAAGGTCTAGATGAAACAAACCACAAGCTCACCGCTGTCGTTGTGCCAGGAGCGGACACGTCCGTATCCAGGGCCCTGCGTCCAGAAGCTCCCGGGGCACGCAGCCCGGCGCCACTGACATGCGCTACCTCTTCAAGACCGACTACGGGCAGGACATCAACATCGCCAAGCATGGCGGGCACGTATTTTGGTACGGTGCCTTGATGCTGCTCCTGATCGCGGCGCCCTGGCTGGCTGCCGAGTATCTGCTGGCGCAGTTGACCTTCATCCTGATCTATTCGATCGCCGGGCTGGGGCTCATGCTGCTGGTCGGCTACACCGGCCTGTTCTCGCTGAGCCACGCCGCCTTCTTCGGCGTCGGTGCCTACACGCAGGCGGTGCTGACCAACGCCGGCATGCCTTTTCCGCTGGCCCTCGCCATTTCGGGAGGCCTGTCTGCCATAGTGGGAGTTGTAGTGAGTCTGCCAGCACTACGGGTCAAGGGCATCTACCTTGCAATGGCCACCCTGGCGTTCGGATTCATCGTCGAAGAAGTCCTGGCGCGCTGGGAATCGGTGACCGGCGGCAACGCAGGCCTGCGCCTGCACAAGCCCACCATCTTCGGCTGGACCTTGAACTCGGCCACAGAGTTCTATTTTCTTTGCCTGCTGATCACGGTGTTGGCCACCCTGGGCATGCTCAATCTGCTGCGCGCGCCCACTGGCCGCGCTTTCGTCGCCATCCGAGACTCGGAGATCTCGGCGCAGAGCATGGGTATCCACCTGGCCCGCTACAAGACGCTGTCGTTTGCCGTAGGTGCGGCGCTGGCCGGGATAGGCGGCGCCTTGTATGCGCACAAGATGCAGTCGCTCTCGCCCGAGCAGTTTGGCATCATGCAGTCGATCGACCTGCTGTTGATGATTGTCGTTGGCGGTCTCGGGTCGCTCCACGGTGTGTTCCTTGGCGCCATCTTCCTGATCGCCATGCCACAGGCCATCGCGATCCTGAAAGACTATCTGCCGGCCGCCATCGAGCAGGCAGCGGGGCTACAGGGACTGGTCTACGGCCTCGTGCTGATCGCCTTCGTGCTGTTTGAACCGATGGGACTGTATGGCCGCTGGCTGAAGGTTCGCAGCTATTTCGAGTTACGGCCATTCGCTCGCAAAGGCATGTTCAAGCGCCAGAAGTCGTTCCAGAAATCGGAGCGACTGAAATGAGCACCCGCATGGAAGCAGGTGCTGCCAAGCCAGTACCGGGCGCGCTGCTGTCGGCCAGGCAACTGCGGGTGCAATTCGGTGGGGTACTTGCCGTCAACGACGTCAGCTTTGACGTTGCAGAAGGAGAAATCTTCACCCTTATCGGTCCCAATGGGGCGGGCAAGACCACGGTATTCAATCTGATCAACCGGATCTACAACTGCACCGCCGGCACCATAGATTATCGGGGACCAGCAGGGCTGGTGCGCTTAAATGACCAACCGCCACAAGACATAGCGGGTCTGGGAATTACGCGTACCTTCCAGAACATCGAACTGTTCGAGCAGGCCACGGTTCTGCAGAATCTGCTGATTGGCCGCCACACCAAGAGAAAGACCGGATTCTGGCAGGACCTGCTGTTCACCAGGACCACGCGCGAGGCTGAGTACCGGACCAGGGAAAAGGCTGAGGACGTGATCGATCTCCTGCATCTCGAACACTATCGCGATGTCATGGTGGCCGGCCTTCCCTACGGCTTGCGCAAAGTGGTCGAACTGGCGCGGGCGCTGTGCGCGGAGCCGAGGCTGCTTCTGTTGGACGAGCCCTCGTCTGGCTTGAACGTTGAAGAAACCGATGACATGGCGTTCTGGATTCAGGACATCCGAAACGAGTTGGGTATCACGGTGCTGATGGTGGAGCACGACATGGCGCTGGTTTCCAAGGTCTCGGACCGTGTGCTGGCGATGAACCAGGGAGAGGTCATCGCCACCGGCACACCCGAAGAAGTGAAAGCCGACCCTGGCGTCATCGAAGCCTACCTGGGTTCTATGGATGACCTTTCGTCGCTGCGCAGGCACGTCCTATGAATGCTCCAACTACCATCGCCGTCAATCTGCAGGGGCGTGCTGCGCCCATACTGAAGCTGCAGAATATTGAGAGCGCATACGGCCCGATCAAGGCCATCCGCGGCGTCAGCCTGGAGGTACGCCCCGGCGAGATCGCCACGGTACTTGGCTCCAATGGCGCGGGCAAGACAACCATTCTGAAAACCATCTCGGGCATCATTGATCCGGCCAAGGGCTCGGTACAGTTCCAGGACCGAGACATTACAGCTGAGGACCCTGCGCGCATCGTTCAACTGGGCCTGAGTCACGTGCCTGAAGGGCGGGAAGTATTTCCGCTGCTGAGCGTGCGGGACAATCTGGCCATGGGTGCCTTCACCCGTGCGGACCGCGAGCGGGTTGCCGAAGACATCGAGGTGGTATTCGGCTATTTCCCCGTCCTGCGCGAACGGGCGCAGCAAAGTGCCGGATTGCTGTCCGGCGGTCAGCAGCAGATGCTGGCGATTTCGCGCGCGCTGATGGCCAAGCCGGACCTGATCCTGCTCGATGAGCCCAGCCTGGGCCTTTCACCCAAACTCACCAGAGAAATATTCGAGATCGTGGTGCGCATCAATCGCGAGCGCGGCACGACCATTTTGCTGGTCGAGCAAAACGCGAACATGGCACTGAACGCAGCAGACTATGGCTATGTGCTGGAAAACGGCCGCATCGTGACCGAAGGCAGTTGTGCAGACCTGCGCGAGAAAGAGGACATCAAGGAGTTCTACCTGGGAATGAAGGCAGAGGGCGTGCGTGCCGAGCGTCGTTGGAAAAAGAAGAAGACATGGAGATAGACCGATGATCAAGCTCTGGGACCTCGCCCACTCCACTTCTCGGCAAGAGACCGTCATGCCGGGTGAGACCATACCCGCGATATTCTGGAATGCAGTCCAGCAACGTGGCCCCAGTGTCTGGCTGCGGCAAAAGCACCATGGCATATGGCGCAGCTGGACCTGGGCGCAGACCGCAGAAGCGGTGAGCGAAATCGCCGGTGGTCTGCTCAGTCTTGGTTTCGCCAAAGGAGAATGTGCGTCCATTCTGGCCAACTCGGTTGTCGAATGGGTATGGGCGGATCTGGCGATCCAGTCCTGCGGCGGCGTGTCCAATGGCATCTATCCGACCGACGCCGCTGCGCAGGTGCATCACCTTTGCACAGACTCGCGTACCGCCATATTGTTCGTGGAGGATGAAGAGCAGTTGGACAAGCTGCTCGAAGTGCGACAGAGCTTGACGGATTTACGCAGGATCGTTGTTTTCGGCATGGCGGGCCTGCGCGATCTTGAGGACTCTGACGTGATCAGCCTCAACGACCTGCGTGCCCTTGGTCGCGCGTATCTGGTGCAGCATCCGCAGGAACTCGAGCGACGCGTCGCCGAATGCAAGCCGCAAGACCTGGCGACCCTGATCTATACGTCAGGCGCCACCGGAAGACCCAAGGGCACGATGCATCTGCACGCCGGACTGGTTTACACGGTGCGCGGCTACAACACGCTCATGGCGCAGGACGGCAGCGATGAACGGATGTGCTACTTGCCCCTGAGTCACGCTACCGAGCGCATGGGCAGTGCCTACTTTGCCATGTACACCGGCACCAAACTGAACTTTGCCGAAGATCCGGAGACCTTTGCCGAGAACGTTCGCGAGATATCTCCGACGATCTTCGCCGGTGTGCCACGGGTATGGGAAAAGTACTACTCAGGCGTCATGGTGCTGGTGAAGGAGGCAGCGACGCTGCAGCGCGCCAGCTACGCCTGGAGCATTGGAGTGGGCGCTGAAGTTGCAAGCCGGGTACTGGCCGGTACGTCGGTCGGTGCCTGGCTCAAGCTCAAGTTCAGACTGGCTCGGTGGCTGTCCCTGGACAACGTCCGAAAGTTCATTGGCATACACCGCGCCCGCTTCCTGGTTACCGGTGCGGCGCCGATCTCGCCGGACCTGGTGCGCTGGTACTTGGCGCTGGGTGTACCCATGCTCGAGGTCTGGGGAATGACCGAGACTGGCGGCGTCTCGACCGCCGTTCCCGCTGCGCGAATCCGGGTCGGATGCGTCGGTCCGGCGGCAGGCTTCAACGAGGTCAAGCTCGATCCGTCCACAGGAGAGATCCTGGTGCGCGGCAGAAACATCTTTGCCGGCTACCTGAACCAGCCAGACATGACAGCGCAGGCCTTGGACGCCGAAGGCTGGCTGCACACCGGCGACGTCGGCCTGGTGGATGCCGATGGCTACTACCGCATTACCCACCGCATGAAGGACATCATCATGACCGCCGGCGGCAAGAACGTGACCCCGAGCGAACTGGAGAACGAACTGAAGATTTCGCCCTACATCACCGACGCGCTGGTGATAGGCGACAAGCGCCCCTACCTGGCCGCCATCATCCTGATAGAGCAGGAGAACGTCGAGAAGTATGCCCAGGACAAGAGCGTTCCATTCAGCAATTACAGGAGCCTGACCGCAGCGGCAGAGGTGCGGCAGTTGATTCAAGATGAAATCGACCGCGTCAACAACAAGTTTGCGCGGCAGGAACAGATCAGGGAGTTCTTCCTGTTGGAAAACCAGCTGAGCGCTGAAGACGAGGAACTCACCCCCACCATGAAACTGAAGCGCAGCTTGGTGGAGAAGAAATACGCGGCGCAGATCGAGGCAATGTATCGTCCAGATTCATGAAGCTTGACTGCGGGCGTAACGCGCGGCCCGGATCGAGGCCATATTACTTTGACATGCCATTGAAGTGCACAGATTAGGAGACGTGAGATGAAGTTTGGTCGAATTATTTTCCTGGCCGTTGCGGCCTTTGTGGCAACGCATTCTGTTGCCCAACAACAGGGTGTGAGCAACGACGAAATTCTGCTTGGGACCACGACGGATCTGTCTGGTCCGGTCGCCAGCTACGGCAAGCCCTACCGCAGCGGCATGCAGCTCGCGATCGACGAGATCAACCAGCGGGGCGGGATCCACGGCCGCAAGGTCAGGGTCATATTTGAAGACTCGGCCTACGATCCGAAGAAGGCTGCACTTGCCGCTGAAAAGCTGGTCAACCAGGACAAGATATTCATGATGATTGGGGCTATGGGGACAGCGCACAACATCGCGTCCTGGCCGATTCAGTTCGAGAAGAACGTCATCAATTTCCTGCCACTGGCCGCCTCGGCTCCGATGTACGACCCGTTCCACCGGCTGAAGTACGCTGTGCAAAGCACCTACTACGACCAGTTGAGCCGTGCCGTTCCGCAGATGGTCAAGGACAAGGGTTCGAAGAAGGCCTGCATCATCTACCAGGATGATGACATGGGTTCGGAGATCAAGGCCGGGGGCGAAGCCGGCCTCAAGAGCATCAACATGACCTTCACCGAGACGACCTCGTTCAAGCGCGGCGCCACCGACTTTTCCACGCAGGTGGCGAAGATGAAGGCAGCAGGATGCGATCTGGTCATCATGGGCACCATCATTCGGGAAACCATCGCCACGATCAACGAGTCGCGCAAGCTCGGATTCAACCCGGTGTTTCTCGGCACGGTCGCCGCTTATTCCGACCAGGTCCACACACTGGGTGGCAAGTCCATGGACGGACTGTATGCGACGATGACGATCCAGCACCCCTACACCGACGAACAATCGGAGCCTATTCGTGTCTGGGCGAACAAGTACAAGGCCCAATTCAATGCGGACCCGACGGCCTACTCTGTCTATGGCTACGTGGCGATGAATATCTTCGCCAATGCGGCACAGAAGGTGGGCAGGAACCTGACGACCGACACTTTCATCTCGGTGATGGACACCTTTTCGATGCCTACCGACATTTTTGGTCATCCTCCGGTCACGTTCTCGCCGACCAAGCGGCTGGGCGCCGAAGCCTCGCGCCTGTCGCAGATACAGGATGGCAAATGGAGAGTGGTCGGACCTTACATCAGCGCCGAGCCGGCGACCAAGAAGTAACCGCCGCATAGCCGTCCCCAGCCGTCCCGCAGCCCTTGCGCCTTTCCATGGGGTTTCGGTCGGTATGGCGTGTAGAGGCCGCTTGATGGCCTGAGCCTTGCGCAATCTAGCCGACCACCAGTGACCCGCTGGCAAAAACGCACCATACGCCAAGCCCTGTAGTGGCCAGGCTGCATGCAGCAACCCGCTGGGGAATGACGGTTACAGCGTGCGATCGGATCGGTTGAGGCGAGCGCCTGGGGACCGGAAAGCTCCCGGGCAGGCCGGCCCTGCCCGGCGGTCGGTGGCCCGTTTCGTGCCGCGTCGATCAGCTCCGGAACCGCAATGTGTTCGAGCCGAACGTGACGGCCGAAGGCATCTGCCGTCGGTCGTTGCGGCCGCTGTATCGGTTGGCTGCACCGCTGCTGCCGGCATGTGCGCGAGCCAGTCTGTCCGACTGCTGCGGTCGAAGTCAGGGCCTTAGGGCTCGCTTGAGGATCTTGCCGGCGGCGCTCTTGGGCAAAGACGCGAGAAACTCCACGGACTTGGGCTTCTTGTAGCTCGCCAAATGCAACTTGCAATACTCGATCACCTCGGATTCGCTCAAGCTTCGGTCGGCCTTCAGGACGACAAACGCTTTGACGTTCTGCCCCCATTCGGGGTCTGGAACCGCGACTACAGCGGCCTCCAGAATGGCAGGGTGGGAGAACAACACTTCTTCAACTTCTGCAGGGTAGATGTTTTCCCCGCCGCTGATGATCATGTCGTCCTTTCTGTCCACCACATAGTAGAACCCTTCTTCATCCTGTCGCAGGAGATCGCCACTGTGAAACCAGCCTCCGCGCATCGCCCTGAGCGTGGCCTCTGGGTTCTTGTAGTACTCCTTCATCACATTGGGACCGCGATAAACGGCCTCACCGATCTGTCCGCGCGGAACATCGCGGTCGTCGTCGTCCACGAGCCGGATCTCCAGATAGGGAAGGGCCAGACCGACGGATGCATTCTTGCGTGCGAAGTCGCGTTCGCTCAGAACCGTCACAGCTCCGCTCTCGGTGCCACCGAAACAGTCATAGAGACCGGCAGCTGGGAACGCCGCGGCCAACTGCTTCTTGATTTCGACAGGCATGATGGCCGCTGCCGTCGTGATGATCCGCACCGAGGAGGTGTCATACGAGGCAAAGTCCGGGACTTGGAGCACCTTTATCCACATCGAGGGGACGAGAAACAGCGTCGTGACGCGTGCGCTATGCGTCAGTTCGAGAATCCTGAGCGGATCGAAGTCGCGCTCCAGAAGAATGGTGGCCCCCACGTAGAAGTGGGTCATCGAATAGCTCATGCCCGCGATGTGAAAAATGGGAGTCGTGCAAATCCACTTGTCGCCGCAACGGTTCTGATAGGAGATCAGATAGTTCAGGGCGGTCACCATCAGCCCCTTGTGTGTCAGGACCGCACCCTTGGGCTGTCCAGTTGTGCCAGAGGTGTAAACGATCAGGGCGACATCGTCGTCCACAAGTTCCGCCGTCAGTTCTCCTGTGGCTGCACTCTTCAGAAAATCCTCGTAGTTCCTCATGCCCGCGCCGCACAAGTCACCCACGACGATGACGTCCTTCAGGCCCTGTAGACCGGCAAGTGCCGGCCGAGCAATCTCGAGCAGCGCCTCCTCCAATATGAGGACGGAGGCGTCGGAGTCTTTCAGGATGTATTCGATCTCCCTGGCAGTGAGCCTGAAGTTCATGGGAACCGCTACTGCGCCCATCTTGAAGGCCGCGAAACAGGCTTCGAGAAGTTCCGCACGGTTGTGCATCAAGAACGCTACCTTGTCGCCTTTCCTGACGCCTATCCCCAGCAGCGCGTGGGCCAGCGCGTCGGCGCGGTCGTTCATGGCGCCATAGCTGATGGATCCGCCTGGCCATACGAGCGCATCTTGCTGCGGATGGCGTCTTGCGCTTCGCGCCAGGACTTCGCCCAGCAATAGTTGACCCATGGACGTCATCGGTTCTACCTCTTGAAAGGATTGGACGAATTACGCCGTGACCTCGGCGCTGGCGTTCCCCAGAACGAGCCGGCCGTCCTGGGTAGTGGTTCGGGTGACGTATTTCCCTTGGCCGATATGCCAACCTTCGGTGATCAAGGTCTCACCCGGAAAAACGGCATCGGTGAATCTCGCGGAAATCGACTTGAGGCGGCCAGGGTCTCCTGCGCAGACGGATTGCACAACCGCCCTTGCCGCAAATCCCATGGTGCCAAGGCCGTGCAGGATCGGGCGCCTGAAGCCCGAACGCATGGCGTATTCCGGGTCGATGTGCAACGGATGCTTGTCGGCGTTCAGGCGGTAAAGCGCTGCCTGGGTCTGCTGTGTCGATTGCTCGACACGGAAGTCGGGCGCGACGTCTTGTGGTGGATCGTTTCGCTGCGGCTTGGGGCCTCGTTCGCCGCCGAAATTGCCCGCGCTCAGATCGATGATCACGATGTAGGTGTTGAAAAGCACCTCGCCCGACGCATCCTTGGTTTCCGTCTCGATATCGATGATGGCACCGCTGTCGCCCTTGTCGTAGACCGACCGGCAACACGCTGTTGTGTAGATGGCTCCCGATATCGGGATGGGCTTGTGGAACACCATCTTTTCCTCGGCGTGCAGAACGGTCGGCATGTTCAGCCCGACGTTTGCCATCAAAGCGTCATAGGGCCAGTAGCAGGGGATGGCGGCAAAGGTCGGGAAGGCCTTCAAATTCTTCTCGAACAGGAATTCGAGCTCGTCGGTGCCACAGCCGATGCTAAGTGCATACAGAATCAGCTTGTCGGGTTCGCACTGGTACAGGATGGGGGCCGTCTTCCTGCCCACGATCTTGAGATCAAACATGGCGATGCTCCTAATGTTCAGAACGGCTGACTTGCGACCTGCTGCTCCTCCGGGAAGGCCAAGCGGAGATGGCGCCGCCATCGGGCGCAGGTGGCCAGCCTCGCCATTAACCAACCAACCGGTTGGCAAAATGATAACATGCAACCATCCCGAACAAGACCATTGCCTGAATCCGGCGACGTCTGCCGAATCCAACTGACCGTCTTCCAACACATAGCCCATAGACCGGAGTCGCCGATGCCTGAATTCGTCACCCTTGAGTATCCCCTCGACGCCGTTGCCGTGGTGACCATGTCGAATCCGCGCATCAACAACAACGGCTCCTGGCTGGCGATCAGCGAACTCGCCGGGGCGATGCGTGAAGCTCGAGAAACTGGTGGCGCGCGCGTCTGCATCCTCGCCTCTGGCGTGCCTGGCCATTGGTTCGAGCATGCCTGGTTGCAGGATCTCGCCGACACACTCGAAGGGAAGCCGGCGACCGCAACCGGTTCAGTGTGGGGCTTCGCGATCGACGAAATCCGCCATCCGGAGATGGTGGTGATCGCCGCGATCTCGGGCGACTGTTCCGGCGGTGGATTGGAACTCGGCTGGGCCTGCGACCTGCGTATTGCCGAAGAGCAGGCGCTCTTCGCCCAACCCGAAGTACAGATCGAGCTGTCCACGGGCAGGGGTGGCACCAGTCGCCTGGCGCGACTGATCGGCCGCACCGCCGCCGCGGAGATGGTTTTTCTGGGCCTGCCGATGACGGCCCAACGCATCCACGCGCTTGGTGGCATCAACACGGTCGTGCCAACGGGCCAGGGCCTCGCCGTCGCGCTTCGCTGGGCAGCCATTCTCGCCGCCAGGTCGCCCGCGGCGCTCAGCACCTTGAAGCGAACGCTCAACGAAAGCGAAGACCTTCATCTCACCGACGCCCTGGTCAACGAGACCCAGTTATTTCAGAAGGTCGCTCGCACACCGGCGGCTCTGGCCAAGATGCGCGAGATACAGGCACGCTTCGATGCCGGCGAGAGCATCCGTGCAGTCTACGGAGAACCGCGCAAGGAGGCCTGATGCGGACCACCACTGGAGGTCTCCTGCCTTGCGATGCCGAACCCCGTTGGCGTGGTGCCCGAGCTTGTGCACGCCATGAGCCGCCGTGGCGGCTGTTCTCAGGCTGTTTCCATCCAACCGGGGCATGCAGATGCCGGTAGCGGCGTCGACATGCCCAGAATGTCCTGACGATTGTGAGAAAGTGACATGGTCAATTTTTCTGGCAGCGATTTCTTTGCAATCCAGACACTGTATTCGCGCTACTGTTTTGCGTTTGACCAGAACGACGGAGACGCGTTTGTCGACTGCTTCGCGCCGGGCGGGATGTTTCAGGTCGGCGAGGCGTGTTTCCAGGAGCCGGCACAGCTTCGTGCCATGGCGCAGCACAAGGGGGAGCGACCCCGACACCACTACGCCAATCTCTGGGTCAAGAGCATCGTTGGCCTCGTCGCGCATGCCACCGCCTATTTCTTTCTGATCGCGCGCGCCGACGGCGCGATGGCGGGATACGGCAACTACGAGGACGAGTTGCTGCGCGACGCGGCAGGCGTATGGCGATTCCAGCACAGGCGGGTAATCTTCCAGTGGCAGTCCGATGCCTACAAGGCGCGGGCCGCAGCGGTCATGAAAATGTAGGCTGCGTATCGTATGCGTCCGGCAAATCCATCTTGGATGAGCAGCCGTTTCCTCGGAAGATCGTGTGCACGCAACTGATCGTGGACACGATGCTCAATGACGCCTGGGGTGGGCATTGTCCAACAGGGTCAGGTCGTTGATCGAGCCGCTGTAGGCGCAGCCGGTAGTAGCCCTTGACCGCCGCCCAGTCGCCTCGCGCCAGCCCAGAGAACGCCTGCCCCGGCATCGTGGCAAGCGTACGCGCGCCTTGCACCAGTCGCTCGCTCAAGCGCCGATCCCCAAGCTTTGCGCCGCCAAACTCCTGCTGCGCCCAGCCTTCCCCCTCCAGGCCCTCGGCCAACCCGAGGGTGCTCGCCGCGACGGGTTCGACACCGCCCAGGCGCTGTCGGAAATCGGCTTGCAGCGGATACACATAGATGGCTTTGACGCTCTTGGCATGATCATGTTCGCGGTCCTGGCGACCGCGCCCCTTGGTCTGTCCGATCTCGATCCAGTTGGCCGCCTGATAGCTGGTGCCGGCAAAGCGCTCGCTCTCCACAAAGCTCTCGATGAGCCATGGCCGGTAGCCATACTGTTCGTCGAAATCCAGATCAATGCGCCGCAGCACCATCCCCAGCACACATGAGGCCAGATTGTGACAGCGCACCGAGGCGCGGATCAGAAAGCGGCTCATGCCCACGATCCGGTGCAACCGCTCGCGCCGTGTCGCGACGTCCCAGCCGATCCATCGATCCCGATCGGCCAGTTGAATCGCTGCCGCACCGAAACCCAGACCCCCCAGCCAGCCGTGTTCGGAGCCAATCAGATAACGCATCTGCGCGCCCACCAGTGGCCCGGCTCCCTGGGGGTGCTCGCACAGCATCAGCTCGTTCCAGATCCGCATCAACTCCGGTGTGTCTACCTTGATCAAACACAGACCGCCTACTTCACCTGAGCGCCCGGGCACGTCTTGCGGATCTTCGACGGGCGCGTCCAGACGGCGCGCACTGCGGGCCCCTTTGGCCCCCCTGGCGCTGGCAGCGGGCAATACGAAGTGCCCCGAGCGCTCCAACTCGCGCAGCGCCACAATGCAGCCGCTTAGCTGCACCCGGCCACGGGCATCGTGAAATCCAAAACGCCGGCACACCGCATCGGCAAACGTCGAGCGATACGCAACGCCGTCCTCGCTCAACAGCCCACGAACAATCTTGATCGAATCGGGCTCGGATAACTTGCGCTTGATCTGGCTTTGAACTTCCACTGCGCCACGATAAACGCCGCGCGCAAAAATGTTCAGCGGTATTTATGGGTAATGGGCAGGCCTAGCCTCCCCGTGCTATCTTCAGATCTCGCTCGGCCATTCGGGCAAGCAGTATCTGCTGCTCCGGCGAGTCACCGGCGAAGGCCGCCGACGACACGCGAGATCCAGCGACCATGGTGTTTGAACGTGCAACAGCGATCTCAGCCTGCGCTTTTTCGACACGCGCTCGCGCCTCAGTTGCGGCTGCCTGCTGTTCCAGCTCTTCGACCGCCTTGATCTGTTCTCGCGACGACCGCCGGAATCCAAGGATGTCCTGGAATAACTTGACTGACCCAGCACTGCCCCCTGCGACGACCAGCCCGGTCAGGAAGTATCCCAACCATTTGATGCCTGAGGATTCAGCTAAGGTCGTGCCAGTCGCCCCCAATGGGGCAATTGCATCCAGATGCAGGGCAAAGCAAGCTCCAACCGAGACGAGGATCGCAACTACGGGTTTGATGTCACCCTTGCGCTTGAGAAGTGCCCGCAAGCCGTCCATGTCGAAGATGACGGCAAGGCTGCGCTCTACCAAAAACGAAAGAATTACGACTTTAATCAAAGCTTGCGTTACGAGATCCCAATTGGTGGTTGTCATTGCATGTTCCATCAGGATTTCAGACGGTGGCTTTGAGTTTGGTCAGCAAATCGGCGAACTTGCCGGCAGCGGTCATCGCCGCGCTGTTGGCCTTGTCCGCATTGATCTGCTTCTCAACTTCATCGCACAATTTGGAAATGGCCTCTCGCTGGCTCGCTGCCGGCAGCGGCAATACAGACTGGCCACTGCGTATGCCGGCATACTGCGCGCGTGCCAGCGCGTACTCACGGTGCCATGACGGCTTTTGCTCGCTCACCGAATCCCGCTCCGCTGAAGCAAGTCCAGGTAGCAGTTCCAATCGGTCTAGTTCATCGAGTGCGTCCAGCGCTATTCGAATCTTTCGCTCGTAATACAGTTCAAGCTCGGTGCTGGCCATGCCATCTCCTTAAATTCCGCTATTCCTTGGCTTTCGCCGCGGCTGCGTTGTCTTTCTTGATGCGGTCGGTGACTTCATTGATGAAGCTTGCAGTTGCCCTCAGTCGGTCTCGGGCGCTCTCTTCCCGACCGAGTACGGTCAGGATATCGCTGACTTCCCGCAACGACGCGGAGGGCGCCTTCCAGGCCTGTTGGCTCGCGGCCGCTGCCTTCACCGTTGCATCAGCTGCACGCAACTTCTCTTGCCGACCCGCTTCTTCCGTATCAGCGAAGCGACGCAACTCCATGAAGTCCGCATTCTTCGGCGAGGCATCAATGCGCGCCTGAAGATCAGCTTGGCCCTCAGCGGTATCCCGTAGCAGTGTGGACAGCCTGCCAGAGACATCGTCAGATTGTTTCTTGGCGACTCCAGCGTTGTGCGCAAGTGCCACGTCCAAAGCCTGGACAACCGCCGCAGTTTCGGTAGCCAGTTCCTGCGCCTGGTGCGAGGTCGCGCATCCGCTCAGCACAAATGCCGCACCCATAACGGCTGCCTCCCAACCAGTCAGGTGATGGAAGGCGTTTTTCATTTGGTCTTGTCCACAGCAATGCCGAGCAACCCCAATCCCGCGAACTTCGCCAGCAGATCGCCAAGCGCTTCGGGTTTGATTCCTCCCGCGTGGTAGCCGTCAATGAGTGCGATGGGAGTCGAAATCAGGTTGTTCCACGACTTGAGCGCGTATTCATCGTTGAGCACGTTCTGCTCCAAGTCGAGGTAAGACTCCTCCCACTGCGTTGCTTCGCCATCTGCCCGGGCACCGAGAAGGGATCGGGACAAGTAGTTGTATCCGAGCAGAATCCTTTCGTTCAACTGCGATGCACACTCTTCCGGTTTGCAATCCGCCTGCAATGCGGCCTGCTGCAGCAGTTTTGCTTCGGTGACAGTTTGCTCAATTCTCTGCAACACCAGCAGGCGCCTGCGCTGCAACACTTCACGGGAAGCAGCTAGGCGTTCCTTGTCAATCATTGCTTGTCTCTGAGCCAGCAATAGCGATGACTTCGGCGGCATCCTGTACAACGCATAGGCGTCAGCGAAGTCTCCAGTAAGTTGGGGGAAAGCGTGAGCCACAACAACGGCACGGCGCAGGTCGGCATTCTTTCCCTTGACCATATCGTCCGTGATTGTTGTGCCTTCCGCGGCAGCAAGCAATGTGGAGAGAGCGCTGATCTTTTCGTCCGCGAGCTTTTCTTCCGCGCCCACGCTTTTTGCCAGGTTCTCAAACTCCGAGATCGTCTTGCGCCAGTTGCCGATCTCATCCTGAATTTTTTTGAGGGTATCGCCCGGTTGCGGGGTCTTTTCGGCGATCGCCTTCAGCCGTGTCGCGTATGCAGTCAGGTCCTTTTCCACCACCGCAGCCGCAGCCTTCAAATCCCTTTTCTGCAGGTCGTGGCGCTCCAGAGTAGCCAAATCCCTGGCAAGAGCAGGCTGGCCCAATGAGGCGTTCCCGTAAGCTCTTTCACAATTCTTCCTAAGTTCCAGGAAATTTCCCTCTGCCAATGCGAGGTCGTTGGCTGCAATCGTGGCTTTGACGGCTTCCGGAATCGACTTGAGCGGAGCAATGTTGGAGCATTCGGGTACCTTTGCCCAACCGAGCTTCATCAAGTCCGTACGCTGGTTTTCCACCAACTCCAGAGATTCCTCGACACGATCGGCCTTCGGCACAGCGGCTGCCAGTTGTCTCAGGAAGGTCATGCTGGGCGCGCCCAACGCGCAGGCCCGCCGGCTGAGGTAGGGCAAGCTTGTCGACTGGTCGCACGTTCTCGATCCCACATCTGCAGGAAGCCGCAGCAAGTTCAATCGTTCCGCAGGCGTCAACCGCGCGGCATTGAAAAACACCGAATCGCGCTCCAACAATTGACTTTGCTTCACAGCCGCGATATCTGCCTCGCGCTGTTTCGTGAGATTTGCGCGCGCCGTTGCAGCCAGGGCCAGGAGATCGACCTTGTCCGTGTAAGTGGTTTTGGCCTTCTGTGCCAATGTGGCACTTTCCTGGCGATACATGTGCGTGCTGCAAGCAGGCAACAAAACAGTGCAGAGCAAAACACCAAGGATTCGGCCAGACGTGTTAATCATATCGACCTTCAATCGCATTTTTCCATGTGGCAACAGGCCTTATCACATATCGCACTTTATTCACCCTACCCGATAGGCCGCGACACGGCCGCTTTGCATGCCCGGCATAAGGCGATTTAAAGTTAGAGAGACAGCAATTGGGTTCAAAGGTGTGCTCCTCAATGAATACGATCTCAGGTTTAAGTTTGCTTGGCCACGGTCAGACGTTGCACAAGTCCAGAAACTATGAAAGAGGATTAAGCAATTCTGTTCGTCCTTCAAAGGCGAAAAGAAGAAGATCGACCATATGAAAAACGTTTTCGTCTCGCTGTTGGGTGCCAGGATCTAGACGGCCAAGCGACGGCCGCCAACCAGGATCGCGAAGGATGGAATGTCTACTACCCTCCATTGCACGATGAAACGTTTCGACTACGATCCTGGCACCAACTCCATTTAATTTGCCGTTGTTTAGTTCTGCTTCACGAAGAATGTAAAACCAGAGAGGAGTATTCGCAGCAACACCTGCGGCTTCGATAGCCGCGTCTCCGGCAAGTACGGCACCCCCACCACTGCCTGTCATGACTTGAGCCGGGGTGAGGGGGTTTATTGACATCATGCTAGCCATTTGCTGGCCGGTCGCCAGGCGCGCCATGGCGCCGCGCATCAAATTGCGAAAGGCAAGATTCAATTCTTCCACCGGCGGTAAAGCAGCGTCGCGATTTCCGAAGCTGCCGAGTGGTAAATGGATCAGCGGATCCACCAGAAAGGTGTCTATTTTTTTAGCCACATTGAACTCCGCCGGTGTCACCGCCAGGTCGGGGCGCAATGCTTCGCTGAAGTTATAGAGTCTTCGAAAGTCCACTATCCAATTTGTTGGCAAGCGCAGTGAATCGGGATTTGTCTGATCACCAGTTGGATTCAGAGCCCCAGACGTACCGCTGAAGTTGAATAGCAGGCCCATCGTGCCGTTTCCAATTCCACCCCCCGTCTTAAACACGCGGTTCCACTCATAGGCATCGCGCACCATGCTGTGCCCGAACCTGAATGCCGCCATTGAAAACTCTATGGGCATCGTTGGAGCATCATTGCCACCATTCGCCTCAAAAAATTTGCGTCCGTTCTGGAATACATCATCAACTATTGAAGGCTCAACTAACCGGGGCAAATAATCCGTCTTGATCATCCACTGGTAATGCTTGACCACTGATTCGCGTGCCTTCTCAAAAAGCAGCGCGCTGGGTGTACCCAGCCCAGCTAAGTGTTCGACCACCCTATTATGAAAACGCATGAATCCCAAATGCGTTTGGGCGATAGCTAAATTTTCGTCGTTGCGAAGGTCGGGAATCAACGCTTGACGCCTTTCAGGCAACGATTGTCCTGAGGAATTTGCACGCGGGAGGTCGAAACCATCGAGCGGAAAGTTGGACGCGAAAGGGGGCAACCCGGGCACGTCCGGGGCAGGCATTGTTTGTCCGAGGATGAAGCGAACTCCATCGCTGAAAAAAGTCGCATCTTCTGCGTGGGTTGGACCTCTTCCATACAAACTATCTAGATCAAGTGCCGGGGATCGACCTTGCATTAAAGAGGAAAGTGTCACCTGACTACCAAGAGTGTTCTCAGTAACATCCTTGGTAAGGTCATGATCGATGAACTGCCCCAAATAAGTGAACCCTGCCGGAATGTTGTCTGAGTCAGGCTGAGACAGTGTTGCTGCCGGGGTCATCGCGAAAGCAATTCGAACCAAAAGTTCACGCGCTTCTTCCAGATTGATAAGAGGTCCCAGCGGACCCATTTGGGAGAAATGGAACTCGCGTTCCATTTCCTTATCGGTGGCATCCGCGACTTTGGGGGCACCTATCCGCGTCTCGAATCGCATCATTCCCCTGTGCTTGATATAGAAGTCAGTCCGCGCATGTCTTTTGCCCATGTGTTCTCCAAATGTTCGATCTGAAACTGGTCGCAAGTAAATCTAGCAATTTTTGCAGTGTGATTCTGTCCTCGGTGCTTTCAAACTTCTATAGGCCATTCGGACTAACGGGCAACCATTGATTGGCATGGACAGTGCCGAGAGCCCGGATTGAATTAACGCCACCAGCTGGTCGCACAACCCCATCCGGGTGGTGCAATCTGTTTTTCCAACTGGTCAATGCCTGTTACGAGCGATGCGACATAACCACGACTGGAAACCGCGGCTTCGGAGAGTGGGCCGACATCTTTGGTGACGCCGTGGTTGCCACCGCATTGCTGGATCGGTTGAGCGCGACCAGTCTGGTCACCCTCGACCAAGCCTTTGCGGCCCATCCAAACCGCTTCAAGGGCAAGCAACCGCAGCCACATCACCTCCCCACCGAGGTATGGATCAACCCACCGAAGGATTCAAACAACCTGAATATCAACCAACCCCACACACTAAATTAATTCCGCCATGTGCAGCAAAGTCATTGACACGCTCCGCCTTTCGGGTTGTTTAGCGAGTTGTTTTAGACCCTCCGCCGCTGCCATAGCGCCATGAAGTCGCAACGCGGCCACCAATTGCGCTTTGGAGTACGGCGGATTTGTCAGATCACTGAGCGACTTTGCAATCGCCTGACTGACTCTGGCTGGCGCGGCATCAAACAGGCGGTCAACGAACGCACCGGCCTTGATGAACTCGATACCAAGCGTGCGGGTTTCTGCAACGGCCAGATGTTTGGTGTTGTCGGAAACGACCATGACCCTGTGCAGTGCTGGGTCATCTTCTTCATCGAGTCCGTTGACCATGACCAAGGCGGCGGCGATCAAGTGCCGGTCGTTGTCATGCACCCGAGCGGGAACACGGGACATGAACGCCGTGCCGTCATACCCAGCAATCAGATGCCCATTGTTGGTGGCCCTTTGAAATGCCTTGAGCCGTTTGCTCCCTGACTTCGATGCGTCGGGATGCACCTGCGGCCAGTTGCGCAGGAATTCCGCCTCAACGTCGGTCGTCCAGTGGGCAAAGTAGAGGCCTTCGAGCATCAAGTCAAACAGCACGTCCGACAGGCGCGATGGCAGCAGAACGCAGGTATCCAAAATAACCAGGGTGTTGCCACCGGGCGAGAGTGGGTGGCGGTCTACCACTGACGGTCACCGACGTTTTGCAAGCGCTTTGACGCGGCGTAGCGCTTCTGCTTCCGTGCTCCTGTAGGCACCGGCTTTTTGACCCTCAGTGCGCAGGTCAGTGGCCTTGCTGATTGTTTGATGCTTGTTTTTCCAGTCCAGCACAGAGGCACGGGAAACACGCCGATGACCACCAGCGGAAACAGTGGCACCCTTGAGCTTGTCCTGGTCAATCAACATGGCGACATAGGGCCGGCTGTACCCCAACAACTCGGCTGCCTGCGCCGTGCTTATCAGGTCATTGGCTACGGTAACCGACTTTGGCATCTCGGGACCAGCCGATTGGCTCTCAATGTCCACCAAGTGACGAATCAATTGCAAGCGGGCGCTTCGGCTTTGCGGAGTGGTGGCTTCAAGGACCTGGTGCAGGGCGTTGGCAACCTGCCCCGGCAAGGTTCCGGTCATCAAACCGATGGCGTCAGCCAAAGGCCGCAAAGGGTCGTAGTGGTCTACAGGTGTCTTGCCCAGTGTGGCAGCGGTAGGCATGATGCCCTCCAAATGTTGATTCAGGTTTCGGTTCAGTATAAAACGAAACAAACGAATAATACGAAAATTTAGTGGGAAATGTACCGAATCGTAATGCGCACCTCGTTGCGGTGCCTGATGCGCTCTTGCAGTCCCGAATGCTTGAGTTCACGAAAGTGCGGCTTCGGAGCTTGCGGAGGGATAGAAGCAAGCATGCGGCTTCATCAAACAAAAGGAGCCCGCGGCATGCAATCACACCCACAAGAACGAATCGACTCAAGGTCCGAGTCAAGTCCTGTGGCCATCATTGGTGCCATCCTCGCCCAAGGCGCGATCCGCTTTCTCAATCGACAAAAAAGGGAGCAAAGGGCCGCAGAGAAAAGCATCAACCCCCTGAGCCACTACAAAACTGAATGACTTTACGTGGGCTTCAAGACTTCATGAATATCACGCGCGCCGTGCAATATGCGAACAATGGTGACCTGCTCTGTCGTGGACTCAAAAAAGATCACGTAGTTGCCATGCGCGCATGACCTCAAATCATCTGACAACTCTGGCCGCCGCCGATAGCCCGCAGGGTTGAGACAAATCTTTTCGCAATGCGCACGCAACTCAGCCACGAAACTTCCGGCGCGAACCGCATTGTCTTGTGCAATGTAGTCGCCGATCTCCTCAAGATCGAACGCTGCCAATGGCGTTATCAGTAACTGCATTAGCGAGCTTGGCGAGTCGCCTGCTGCGCGTATTTGGCTTGTAATCGATCAAACACGGGGTCCGCAGCGAGCGCTGCGCCGCTGGCCTTGCCTGCAGCGATATCATTTCTCAGCGCTTGGAGTTGGATAGCCTGCTGGCGCTCGGCGTCCTCGAGCAATCGCAGTCCAGCACGGACGACTTCACTGACGTTGTTGTAGCGGCCGCTTTCGACTTGGTCGCGGATGAAGGTCTCAAAATGCGGGCTCAGGGCAACGCTGGTGGGCATCATGCTCTCCTAACAGTTAATAACTATTATTATTCACCAGCCATCAAGCCGTGTCCAGTTTGACCGGATGCCAGCAGAAAAGACGCCTCAGACACTCTCCTGAGCACCAACCCCGGCAGCACTCTGCCTCCACCGTAAACCCACCGACGCAACTCCTGCGCCGCACCTGCCCAATCCCGCTGATTGACCCGGCGCCGAAGCGTTGACGCCTGCAACCGCCCTGCCCCGAGGTTGAAGGTGAAGTCCACGATGGCCGCAAGCCGTCCTTCAGGCTCAGTAGCCAGAACCGGACAGTAGCGCAGCGTGGCCCTCAGCGCCTCAGCCATATCAGCTGCCAGATAAGCCTCGCCCTCTTCCATGTTGATCGGCGGATGCTTGGCATCGCAAAGGTGCCCGTAGCCAATGGTCCAAAAGCCTGCTGGGCAGACATATGGATACGCGCGGTCAGGGTCTGACTTGGGCACCCGGCAGAACCCCTCGAACCGATTGGCCAAGTCGATCGCCTGTTCGCGCCGCTTGAATATTGACGCAGTGGGGGTGTTTTCGGTCGGCGTCAACAGCCGTTTAGTTTGAGGCCTTTGTACTGGCGGAGAGGGTGTCTCCTGCATATAACTCCAGGCAGGTCCGAGGAGTTCCGTCGCAATCGTTTTTCAGAGGAGAAACGTCAAAATTCGGTCCCGCTTGTTCCATCCATTTCCGCGCTGTTCCGGACTAGAATCATGGGCAGGGACATGGGCAGAAACGTGCCCTGGAAACATGGGCAGAGAAGCGGAAACTCATCGATGGCAACACGCACACTGAACAGGCTGTCAGCGAATCTGGTGAAGGCTTTGGCGGAGCGTGGCTACTACGCGGACGGTGGTGGGCTGTACTTCCGGGTCAGCGAGTTCGGTACACGTTTGTGGGCCTTTAGGTACACGCGTGCAGGCAAGGCCCGCGAGATGGGTCTGGGTCCTTACCCCGAGGTGGCACTCAAGGACGCCAGAGAGCTTGCGCTGGAGGCCCGCAAACTGCTTCGCGAGGACCAGGATCCGATCGAGAAGCGCCAGGTCCGCAGGAGCGTGATGGTGGCTGACCGCCTGTTTACTGTGCGTGTTGCCATCGATGAGTTTCCGCTTCTATGCCC
>CAMAWD010000007.1 GCA_945861785.1 Rhodoferax sp. OV413
ACGCAGAGAACGAAGTGAACGCAGTGAGTTCTGCGGCCCGACCCTCGGGCGAGCACCACAGGGCAGTCGGCGCGTTCAGCGCCCGACCGCTCCAGTATGAGCCCCCGCCGGGCTGCGCCTGCCGCGACGCGCGCCAACGCCAACGCCAAAGCCAACGCCCATGCCCATGCCCATGCCCATGCCCATGCCCATGCCCATGCCAACGCCAACCCAGACCAGGCAACGAACGACCGCAATGGGCCGAGAGCAGACAATGCAAAAGCTTGATCGATTTTTGCGTATTGATTCCGGTAATTACATGGTGGAGCATCTGACGTGAACCAGCCGATCACCCCGCATGAACACGGCGAGCCCGGGTTTTTCGCCAGCCTGCCGGTGCTGCAAAAGAGCAGCGACACCTTTGACACCAGCCAGTACCGCCCGGCGCCCGACGACTGGATGCTTGTGGTGACCGACATCGTCGACTCCACCATTGCCATCACCAACGGCAAACACAAAACCGTCAATTTTGTGGCCGCCATGGCCATTGCCGCGCTGAAGAACCTGTGCGCGCCGACGCTGTTGCCTTTCCTTTTTGGTGGTGACGGTTCGGTGGTGATGGTGCCGCCGCAGTTCGCCGGCCCGGCCCGGCTGGCGCTGGCGCGGGTACGCGGTTTTGCCCAGCGCGAGTTCGGCATGCAGTTGCGCGTGGGGATGGCGTCCATCGGGGTGCTGAGGCAGTTTGGCAGCGACGTGTGTGTCGGGCGTTTCGAGCCTACACCCGGCAACAGCTTCGGGGTGTTCCTGGGTGGTGGCGTCGGCATGCTGGAGACCGCGGTGCGTGGCCGCGGCGATGCAACCCTGGTCGCGCTGGTGGTGATCGGCCCGGACCTCGACGACGGCCAGCCGGTCGACCTGGCGGGCTTGTCCTGCCGCTGGAACCCGCTGCAGTCCGGCCGCGGCAAGATGCTCACGCTGATCATCCAGGGCGCGGCCGATCCGGGCGCCATCCATGCCCATGTGATGGGGCTGGCGGGGCAGGGACCGGCGTCACAACCGGTGCGGCGCGACACACTCTCTACCAGCTGGCCGCCGAAGGGTTTTCTGCTGGAAGCCCAGGTCACGCGCGGACGTGGCGCCTTGTGGCTTGCGGTGTTGCGGGTGCTGGCCGAAACCCTGCTGGCCCGGGTGATCTTCATGATTGGACGCCCTGTGGGCGGATTCAGCCCGGACAAGTACCTGGACGAAGTGGCGAGCAACACCGATTTCTGCAAACACGACGACACGGTCAGTTTCGTGATCGACTGTCCGATGGCTGCCATCGATGCGATCCGCAGCTACCTCGACCAGCAGATGGCGCAGGGTGTCCTGCGTTATGGCATGAACGTGTCGCAGACCGCACTGATGACCTGCCTGGTGACGTCGCCCACCGACAACCTGCACGTGCACTTCGTCGACGGTGGGGATGGTGGCTACACCAACGCCGCCAAGACCATGAAGGCTCAGGCCCGCGCTGCCGCTGCCCACACTCCCACCTCCGCATGACAATGCCTGTCAAGACCCTTTTGCGCAACCTCCGGCTTGTGTCAGGCCTGGTGCTGATGCTGTTCGTCATAGGGCACCTGGCCAATCTGGCGCTGGGCCTGCATTCGCTCTCCGCCATGGGGGCGTGGCGCGTACTGCTGCTCGACCCCTGGCGCACGCCGGTGGGTTCCGGCCTGCTGGTGCTGTCCGCTGCGGTCCACACCGCGCTGGGCTTGTATGCCATCGCCACGCGCCGATCCCTGTCGATGAGCCGCACCGACGCCGTGCAACTGGTGCTGGGCCTGCTCACTCCGCCGATGCTGATCACGCATGTGGTGGCAACCCATATCGCCGGCGAGTTCGGACGCGACTTCAATTTCGTCTATGGCCAGATGCTCGCGGTGTACTGGAGTTTTGCCCCCAAATACGCT
Organism: Rhodoferax sp. OV413; assembly: GCA_945861785.1. Classification (GTDB taxonomy): domain Bacteria; phylum Pseudomonadota; class Gammaproteobacteria; order Burkholderiales; family Burkholderiaceae_C; genus CAISIP01. The sequence continues at coordinate 1,935 of CAMAWD010000007.1, forward strand.
TTCCAGCAGCTATTCGTCGTCATGATGGTATGGATTCACGGTGCACTGGGCCTGGTTGCCTGGATGGTGTTGTTGCCGTCCTGGAAGCGCATCGGTGCCGTGGTGCTGCCGGTGTTGTTCGCGGTGCCGATACTGGCGTTGCTGGGTTTTGCGGAAGGCGGGCGTGCGGTTCTTGAGCGGCTCGCATCCGACCCGGCCTGGAAGACCCTCATCCTCGAACACCTGCGTCCCATTGCCGCCATGGTGGCCGAAATGGACGCCGCCAAGGACCGGGTGCTGATCGTCTATGCATGCCTGGTGGCGCTGGCGGTGGGCGTGATGCTGGTGCGCATGCTGCGCGACCCCGCGCGACCAGTGCAGGTCGGGTATGGAGATGGGCAGACGGCGCAGGGACGGCGCGGGTTGTCCGTGCTCGAGATCAGCCTGGCTGGCGACGTGGCGCATGCCCATGTATGTTCGGGTCGAGGTCGCTGCGGCACGTGCCGCGTGCAGGTGGAGCAGGGCGCACAGTCGCTCTCGCCTGTGAACGACCTGGAAGAGACCACGCTGGCGCGCGTGCATGCGCCAGCCGGTGCGCGCCTTGCGTGCCAGGCGCGCGTGTTTGGGCCGGGTGTGGTGGTGACCCGCCTGCTGCCGGCCTATGCCGATGCGTCGGCCGCGCGCGAACCCGCCTCCTGGGCCCTGGACGGGGCCCCTGGGGTGCCGGAGCCCGCACCATGATGCAGTGGATGCTGGCCGCCAAGGCGCGTGTCGGGTTGTGGGCCACCGACCTGGCCCAGGCGCCCGACGAGTGGCATGCCTGGGCCGATGCGCTGCTGCTGTCCCTGATGGGCGGCACCGGGGTGCGGGCCATCACCTACTGCCTGATCCTCCTGCTGGTGGGTGGCAGCGCGGAGTGGTTGTACTGGACCTACGCCTACGCGCCGCTGCGCGCCCTGCACGCGCGCGTGGCGCGTTCGGCCAGGGAGGCATTGCGCCTGGGCCTGCGCCGCCTCGTTCTGTTGTGCGGTGGCGTGTTGCTGTTCACCGCAGCCACCATTGCGTCATCGGCCGGATTGTCCTGGCCCGAGGGTGTGCACGAGGCAGTGGTGGCCGTGACGCTTTGGCTGATGGTTGTGCGGCTGTGCTGGGCGCTTGTCGACGTGTTGCTGGCGCCGGGGCGCAGTGCTCGGCGCCTGGTGCCGGTCCGCACACGCGATGTGCCCTGGCTGGCTGTCATGGCAGTGCTGGTGGCCTTGCTCGGCAGCGCGGCGCGTTTCCTGCCTGAACTGTTCGAGCAGATTGGCGATGCGCCCCACAGCGCCGGTGTATTGCGCCTGGTGCTGGCCACGCTGACGGCGCTGTTGCTGCTTGTGGGGTCGTTTGCATTTTTTGGGCAATCGGGGCGTGGGGCTTCGGTGCGTTCGCGCCTGCCGGCTTTTCCGCGGTCATTCCTGGTGGCTGCGATGGTCGTGATGGCGTATGCGGTCTGGCTGCTGGGCAGTGCGGCGGTGTCTACCATCACGATCGTCCTGGTGGTGGTCGTGGTGCTGCAGATGGTTCTGCGTGGCGCGGTATTCTTCTTCTGGTCCGAGCGCTGGAACCCTCCCCGTGGCGTTGCGGCGCCTGTCGGGCCGGACGACATCCCACAGCAATCCCTGTTGCCGCACATTGTCTTGTCGGCCACGCGTTTCAGCGTGGTCGTGCTCGGCCTGGGCGCATGCGCCATCGCGCTCGACACCCCCATCACCGAGCTGGCCACGCACCAGGGCCCGCTGGTGCGGTTTGCCTTCAGTTTGCTGGGCGTGGCAGCGCTGGCCCTGCTGACGCATCTGGTGTGGATTGCCATACGCACAACCATCGACCAGCGTCTTGCGCATATCGGCCCGATCGATCCGCACGGCGACCCGAACCCCCAGGCCCGCCTGCTGACCCTGCTGCCGCTGTTGCGCATGACCTCGGCGGCCGCGCTGGGGGTCATGTTGTTGCTGTCATCGTTGTGGGCGGTGGGCATCGAAATCACGCCGCTGCTGGCAGGCGCCGGCGTGCTGGGCCTTGCCCTGGGTTTTGGCGCACAGGCCTTGGTGCGCGACGTGATCGCCGGCATCTTCTTTCTGGCCGAAGACGCATTTCGTGTTGGCGAATACATCGAAAGCGGCACCACCACCAAGGGCACGGTGGAGCGCATCACGCTGCGCACGGTGGCGCTGCGCCACCACAACGGCCCGTTGCATTTCGTGCCCTACGGCGCCCTTGGCACGGTGCGCAACAACTCGCGCGACTGGGTGATCGAGAAGTTCAACCTGCCGCTGCCCATCGACGTGGACAGCGAGACGGTGCGCAAGCTGATCAAGAAGGTGGGCGAGGCGATGTTGCAGGACGAAGAAGTCGGCCACCTGCTGCGCGAGCCGCTCAAAGGCAAACTCTCACGCATCGACCCGGGTGTGAAAGTGTTTCGCTGCAAGTTCGAAACCACGCCGGGCAAGCAGTTCGACGTGCGTGCGCAGGCGATCAAGCGGCTGGAGGCCGCGCTCAAGGCGGCGGGCATCGGTTTTGCCGACGGTCGCCAGGTGGTGGTCCTGCAGCGGATGGACGACCCGGTGCAGGTGGTGGGCGCTGTGGCGGGGTGATCCGCGGCCGCTCTGCGGCAACCGGGCCGGTCTGGACGATCCGCCGCGGCGGGCGCTTGGCTCAGCCTGTCGAAGGCTGGCCCGGAGTCACGCGGTACTGCGCCACCGGGTGGCTGGCCGGCAAACGATCCTGCCTAAACAGCTTGCGCCGCAGCGTCCCCGGTGCATACGCTGTCTTGTAGGCACCACGCTCCTGCAGGCGCGGAACCACCAGGGAGATGAAATCGTCAAAACATTCCGGCACCACCGTGCGCGACAGGTTGAAACCATCGACACCGGCCTGTTCGCTCCAGGTGATCATGGTGTCGGCAATTGTTTGTGCAGAGCCAACCCAGGGTGCCTGGCGGCTGCCCAGCACCATCTTTTCGAGCAGCTTGCGCCTCGTCCATTGCGGGCCGGCGCTGCGGGTCATGGCTTCGACGTTGGACACGATCGCCTGGCTCTTGCCCGTGTCGATGGGCTCGTCGATGTCGTACTTTGCAAAATCGATGCCCATCGACGCCGCAGCGTGCACCAGCGCGCTCTCGGAGCTGGCATAACGCTCGTATTCGGCGAACTTCTCCTGCGCCTGTGCGTCGGTGTCGGCAGTGACGATGGTCGCCCCCAGAAACACCTTGACGTCGCCGGCAGCACGGCCCTGCGCGACGGCCTGTGACCGGATGCCCTGGACGATTTGTTGCACGCCCGCCTGGCTCTGGCCGTTCAGGAAGACGCATTCGGCATGGGTCGCCGCAAATCGCGAGCCCCGGGTCGACGATCCAGCCTGGTAGAGCAGCGGCGTGCGTTGGGGCGAGGGTTCGCTCAGGTGCATGGCGTCGAGCTGGTACTGCAGGCCCTTGTGGTGCACCTTGTGTACACGCGTCGGGTCGGCGTAGATGCCCCGACTGCGATCCCTCACCACAGCGCCGTCTTCCCAACTGCCCTCCCAGAGCTGGTAGACCAGGGCCATGTATTCATCGGCCAGGTCGTAACGGTCGTCGTGGGCGGTCTGGCCGCTCAAGCCATTGGCCCGTGCCGCGCTGTCGAGGTAACCGGTGACGATGTTCCAGCCGATGCGCCCGCCGGTAAGGTGGTCCAGCGTGGACATACGCCGCGCAAACAGGAACGGAGCTTCGTAGGTGAGGTTGGCGGTGACGCCAAATCCGAGGTGCTGCGTGACCGCCGCCATGGCCGGAATCAGCAGTGTGGGGTCGTTCACCGGCACCTGCACCGCGCCGTTCACTGCGGCATCCGGGCTGGCCCCCAACACGTCGTACACACCGACGACGTCGGCGAAGAAGATGCCGTCGAACAGGCCCGCTTCGAGCCGGCGTGCATAGTCGGTCCAATACTGCAGTTCGCGGTAGCGGGTGGACTGGTCGCGCGGGTGGGTCCACAGACCTTGCTGGATGTGGCCGACGCAATTCATGTCGAATGCGTTGAGGTGGATTTCCTTGGGCATTGTGGCTCCATAGTGTTCCAATATAGTGGACGATAATTTACTTTAGAAGACTTGTCCACGCCATGACACCTGATCCGACAGACGCCATTTCCAAGCTGCTGAAGAAGGAGCGGCTGGCCCGCGGCTGGTCGTTGTCCGAACTGGCGCAGCACGCGGCGGTGTCCAAGGCCATGATCAGCAAGATCGAGCGCGGCGAGGCCAGCCCCACGGCGACGGTGCTGGGCAAACTTTCCGGCGCATTTGGTCTGGCCCTGTCGGCGCTGCTGGCCCTGTCGGAAAACAGCGGTGAACGCATCAGCCGGCGCGACGACCAGCCGCTGTGGCAGGACCCCGAGACCGGCTACATCCGCCGTGCGCTCTCGCCACCCGGGCGCGGTGTGCTGGAGTTGCTGGAGATCGAGATGCCACCCAAGGCGCGGGTAAGTTACCCGGCCAGTGCATTCGTGTTCCAGCACCAGCAGATCTGGGTCACCCAGGGTACGCTGGTGTTCGACGAGGGGCCCGACACGCACCGGCTGGAACGCGGTGACTGCCTGCAACTGGGGCCCCCAGTGGACTGCAGTTTTTACAACCCCTTGGGCGCGCCGTGCAGGTACGTGGTGGCGCTGGTTCGGCGGTAGGCGGCAGGTCGCATTGACTCGAAGCCCTCCTGCCCTTCGATGCGGGTGGAGCCCGCAGTGGTCGGGCTTGAGCCAAACCGGTGGACAAATGCGACAGTGCCGATGGGCACCGCTGCATTGTCAAGTTAGGCCGCCCCTGGGCAGTGGCTCAGCAGGCATTGCTCCATGGCGTGCAAAAAGATGCGCACCACACCCGGGCAAAGCTGGAAGTACACGCGCCGGCATTTGAGGCGGAGAAACTCAAGGGGCCCATGGCGTCTCTCAAGTTGGCGTGGGTGCAGCTTGGGGGCCGCGCACCAGTTTGCCGGGCAGCGCCCCGGTGCGCTCACCTCCCTCCATGATGGGCTGCCCCGCTTTCAATGTGGCCAGGTAGCCCGAAGCGGTTTGTACAAAACGCCGCCCGCCGGCTGGCAGATCGAATGCGACATAAGGGGGCGGCAGGTGCAACCGGTCGAAATCGATGATGTTGATATCGGCCAGATACCCCGGCCGCAACAATCCGCGGTCGCGCAGCCCGTAGATCCGGGCCGTGTCGCGGGTCTGTCGCCGCACCATCAGTTCCAGCGGCAAGGTGGGCCCCCGCTTGCGGTCACGCGCCCAGTGCGTGAGCATGTAGGTGGGCATGCTCACGTCGCAGATGTAGCCGCAGTGCGCGCCGCCATCGGCCAGGCTCATCATGGTGCGCGGGTGCTGCAGCTCGGCGTGAAGTTGGCTGAGCTCGTTGTAGGCGTAATTGAAGCTGGGAAAGTACACGATACCCAGGCCTTGGTTGGCCATCAGCATGTCGTAGACCACCTCGAGCGGTTTGCGCCCGTCGCGCTGCGCAATCGCCGCCACGCTGCACTCCGGCGCCGGCTCGTAGTCGGGCTCGACGCCGAGCGCATACATCTTATGGAATCCCTGCGTCAGGTAGGACAGTCGCGCGTCATATCTCGCCGCGCCCTGCAAAACCGCCAGATCGGTAAGTTGTGCGCGTACCTTGGGGTCACGCAGCTGCACCAGCCGCTCGGGCCACGGCAGCAGCACCAACTGCTGCCACAACGGATGCGCCATAAACGGGTGCATTGACCCCAGCCACGCCATCAGGATACCGGCGGGGCGGCCGGCGACCGCGCCATAGAGCGGTATGCCGGCGGCTTGGGTTTGATCCAGCACGGCGAGCAGCCGTTTCCAGGTGTCCGGCGTCTGGTCAGTCTGCACCAGCGCAAAGGCCACCGGCAACTGATTCTCGCGCGCTACCTGGGTGAGCCAGGGCATCTCGGTCTCCATCTGGCTATGGTTGGATGTCATTTGGAAAACGCCATGTCCTACCTCGCCCAGAACCCGCGCCAGCCCGAGAATCTCGTCGGGGGAGGCGAAGGTGCCTGGTGGGTACTTGCGTCCCTGGTATTTGTGGATGATGGTGCGGCTGGTCGAAAAGCCCAGGGCGCCGGCCCGCAGCGCCTCACGCACCAGTGCGGCCATGGCGATGATGTCGGCGGGTTCGGCCTCATCGTGTGTGATGCCGCGTTCGCCCATCACAAAGGTGCGCAGCGCGGAATGCGGGATCTGCGCACCCACGTCCAGCGCGCGGGGCATACGTTCCAGCGCGTCGAGGTACTCGGGGAAACTCTCCCATTGCCACTGGATGCCTTCGGCCAGCGCGGTGCCGGGGATGTCCTCCACACCTTCCATCACGCTGATCAGCCAGTCGCGCCGCTGCGCGTGCACGGGGGCAAAACCGACGCCGCAGTTGCCCATCACCACGCTGGTGACTCCGTGGTCGGTTGATGGACTGAGGTAAGGATCCCAGGTGGCCTGGCCGTCATAGTGGGTATGCACGTCGACCCAGCCAGGCGTGACGATCGCCCCAGCAGCGTTGATGTCGCGCTTGCCGGCGGTCAGTGTTCCACCCACTGCGGCGATGCGGCCGTCGGTGATGCCGATGTCCCCGGTAAAGCGCGGCTGGCCGCTGCCGTCGACCAGCGTGCCGCCGCGAATGGTGGTGTCGAACATGAAACGCTCCCTCAGTCGAGTTTGATCTTGGCAGCGCGAATGACCTCGCCCCAGCGTTCGTAGTCGCTCTTCACGATGGCGGCGAACTCGGCCCCGCTGGCTCCCGAAGCCTGTGCGCCCTGCTGTTCGATCAGTTTGACCATGTCGGGCGAGGTGACCACCTGGCGCAGCAGGCCGCTGATTTTGGTGGTGAGTTCGGGTGCCATGTTGCCCGGCCCGAACAGGCCCTGCCAGCCTACGATGTCCAGCCCCGTAACACCCTGTTCGGCGATGGTCGGCACGTCCGGCATCACCGGCACCCGGGTCGGAGTCGCGGCGCCCAGCGCCTTTATCTTGCCGGCGCGGATCTGCGGAATGGCGGTGGTGGTGCCGTCGAAGTACAGCTGCACGTCGCCGGCCAGCAATGCACGCGTGGCTTCGGGCGTGCCCTTGTAGGGAACGTGCACCATCTGGATCCCGGTGCGGATCATCAGCAGCTCGCCGTTCAGGTGCGAGGTGGAGCCGGCCGAGTAGGATGCGAAGTTCAGCCGGCCGGGGTTGGCCTTGGCGTAGCTGACCAGCTCGGCAATGTTGTTGTAGGGCGCCGAGGCTTGCGTCACCAGCACCGTGGCCGACTTCATCACCTGCGTCAGCGGGGTGAAATCTTTCAGGGCATCGTATGGGAGCTTGGCGTACAGGTGCGGGTTTTGCGTGTGCGTTATGACGATGGTGTACAGCAGCGTGTGTCCGTCGGCCGGCGCGCGCGCCACCTCGGCTGCGCCCACGAAGGTGCCGGCGCCTGGCTTGTTGTCCACGATCACCGGGTGTCCTCCAAGCAGGTCCTGCAATTGCTTGGCGATGATGCGCACGTTGCCGTCAGTGCCCGAGCCTGCAGGGAAGGGCAGCACGATACGGATCGGCTTGCCGGGCGTCGGCCAGGCTGGCGCCTGCGCCCAAGCCAAAGAGCTGGCGGTCAAGGCCGTGACGAAGAAGATCTGCAGCGCGCGACGGCGCATCGGTGTGTTCATTGGCATTTCCTGACAGGTGTGTTGATCGGGGCGCGGCCAAACCGCTGGGGTCATTCGGGTTGGATGCCAGACTCGCGCAGCAGACGGCCGTTGCGATCGAATTCGGTATTGATGAAGGTCCCGAAAGTCTTGCCATCCATGAAGTTGATCGGTGTGTTGAGGGTGTCGAGTTGCTTGCGAAAGGCCTCAGCCGATGTGCCAACGCGACACGCCTGCTCCAGCGCGGCGATCGTGGCAGCAGGCGTGCCCTTGGCCACGACCAAGCCGCCCCAGACCTCGAAATGCAACGGTGGCCCGCCCTGTTCGCCCAGTGTGGGAAGCTCGGGGTACTCCTTCAGCCGGCCCGGCGCCATCACCGCAATGGCGCGCATCGATTGCGCATGCACCGATAACAGCGTGGGGTGGCCGACGAACATCGTGATGTCGCCGCCGAGCAGGCCCTGCAACATCTCGGTCTCGCCCTTGTAGGGCACGTGCACGGCGGCCATGCCCAGGCCCTTGGTCAGTGCCGCCAACGCCAAGTGGGGCACCGATCCGGCTCCAGTGGAGGCGTAGTTGATCTTGCCCGGGTCGCGCTTGGCCGCGGCCACCAGGTCCTGCAGGCTCTTGAATGGTGCGTCCTTGCGCACCAGCAGCACCTGGGGGTTGGAGTAGACGCGGCAGATGGGTTCGAACGATGCCGGTGAATAGCTGAGTTTTCGAAGATTGGGCTGGGTTGTCAGTGGCCCTACCGGAAGCATGCCCAGCGTGTGTCCATCAGCCTTGGCGTTGGCGACATCGGCTGCACCGATGGCGCCTCCGGCCCCGGCTTTGTTGAGCACCACCACCTGCTGGCCGAGCGTCTTGCTCATTTCGATCGCCAGCGCACGCGCGATCAGGTCGGTGCTGCCGCCGGGGCCGAACGGGACCACCAGGTTGAGTGGTCGCTCCGGGAATGCGATCGCCGGAACGTGCCAGCCAATGAACGCGATCAAGATCGCGGTGGCCGCTGACAAGGGTTTGATCATGGTGACTTTTCCTTCGGGTTAGTGTGTTTCACAAGTTCCAGATGGCGAAGGCCGACACCGCGATACCGTTGGCTTCGTACGTTCCAGGCCGGGCCGCGTCTGCTCCCCGGCCTGAATCGACCAATGCACCAGGCGGCGTGGCATGACGGTCCGCATCAGGCTGACGCGGCATCCCGCGACCCATGGCCGAACCGGTAGTCATTGCCGGCGCGGTCAACCCCTCGCACCAGCCACAATGGACGGTTGATGTAGTTCATGTGTTCCGATGCCATCTTGTTGGCCGGGAACTCGGGGTCTCGGACATAGCGCGTGGTGGCCGGCATGTAGCGTATCGCATAGTCCGAGCGGCGTTTGGCGGAGCGGTTCTCAGCTGACCCGTGCAGCAGGTACACATCATGGATCGAGATCATGCCGGCGTACAGGACGTCGTCACGAGCCTGTAACTCGTCGACGTCGGGGATCTGCTGGCGCAGCGCCATGTTGCTCTCAGTGGTGATCTCATGATGCTCAAGGCGGCGCGTCTTGTGCGAGCCGGGCAGGTAGCGCATACAACCATTTTCGGGTGTCGAATCCTCGATCGCGATACGTACCGTGACCGTTGCCAATGGGTCGAGCGGCCAGTACTGGCCATCCTGGTGCCATGGTACGGCCAGGCCAGTGCCGGCCGGTTTGCAGAAAAGCTGGCTGCCCCACAAGGTGATGTCAGGCCCGATCAACTGCTCGACCATGTCGAGGATCTCGTTATGGCAGCACAGGTCAAGGAAGGCCTGGCTGCCGACCAGCTTGGCCGACTGTCCCCACGGGTTGTGGGCGCCCGACAAGGCCTCGGGCCGCACGTCGGGGTTCTTCGCGATCAGGTGGTCGACCTCAGACTGCATTTTCGTCAACAGCGCATCGGGCAGGTGGTAGTCGGGGATCACCAGCCCATCTTCGTGGAAGCGGGCCACCTCTTCGGCGCTCAGGCGGGTTTTGCGTGTTGGCATCATGTTTTTGTCTCCGGTTCTGGTGTCAGGCCATGCCCTGGCCGCCATTGAGGTCCAGCGTTACGCCGGTAACGAAGGATGCGTCGTCTGACGCGAGGAACGCCACGCTTGCCGCGACGTCCTCGACCTCGCAGTGCCGGCGCATCGGGATTTCCTGCAGCACCTTTTCGCGATCGTCGGCGCTGCGCCGCTCGGCCCACAAGTCACGCGTGCGCGCTGTCATCGTCACGCCAGGGCAGATGCAATTGACCGTGATGCCCTGCGGCCCGAACTCCATCGCCATCTGACGCGTCAGCGCGGCAATTGCGCCCTTGGCGGCCGCGTAATTCGGGCCGGCGATCAGGCTGCCGAATCGACCTGCTTTCGAGCCAAAGTTGACGATCCGTCCGTAGCCCCGTGCGGCCATGGCCGGCACCACGGCCTGGCTCGCCCAGATGGCGCTCATCAGGTTGAGGTCCATCACCAGCTTCCAGTGTTCGTCGCTTTCATCCATGAAGTGGTACGGCGTATGCAATGAGCCCCCTGCGTTGTTGACCAGCACGTCGATATGGTCATGCTGCTGAAGCAGCCCGTCGATGACCCGGCGCACATCCGCACGGTTCGACGAATCCATCGGCGCGGTGAGCAACGCCAGCCCCACTGTGCCCGCCAGCTCGCTGGCGTGGCGCAAGGCAGCCTCGTCCCGGTCTGTGATGCAAACGGTGGCCCCTTCACCGGCAAGCCGCAAGGCCGACGCCAGGCCGATCCCACGGGCGGCTGCGGTGAGCAGAGCCACCCGGCCCTTCAAGCGCCGACAGTCACGCGAAGGGTCGGCCTCGCGGATGCGGTCTGCAGCGCCATAGTCGATCGTTGGTTCTGGTGGCATGGTTTCAGGTCATCCAGGTGCCGCCATTCACATCGAGTGAATGGCCGGTGACGTAGCTCGCCGCTGGCGAGCACAGGAAGGCGACTGCCTCGGCAATTTCTTGCGGCAGACCAAGACGCCCCAGCGGGATTCGCGCCGCCAGTTCGGGCCATCGTTCACGCGGGATCATGGCACCCTCGATGGAACCGGGCACGACGGCGTTGACTCGCACACCGTCGCAGGCAAGCTCGATCGCCAGGGACTTCACCAGGGACAAGATGCCAGCCTTGGACGCGCTGTAATGGGGCTTGGTCCCTTGCGGCGTCGGGATCAGCGCCGCGTATCCAGTGCGGCCGGCCCGCGAGGCGATCATCACCATCGACCCTTTGGCCAACCGCAGAACGGGTATGGCAGCCTGGGCGACGAGGAAGGCCCCGGTCAGGTTGACATCCAGCACACGACGCCATTCCTCGGGGCTGATCTGCTCGATCGGCAACGCAGGCACGGTGACCGCGGCCGAATGGACCACGGCTGCCACCTGGCCAAGCCCCGCTGCATGGCCCATCAATGCCTTGCAGGCTGCGGCGTCCGTGATGTCAGTCGGAAAGTAACTGATACCCTCCGCGAGGCCGGCGCTGGGTTCACGCACGTCGGCGATGAGCACGCGGTATTGCATAGCAAGGCGTTGCACGCAGGCCCAGCCGATGTTGCTGGAACCACCTGTGACGACGGCAACTGGGAGCACGATACGCCTTGCTCAGTAGTCGCTGGCAGGCAGATGGCTGGCTGCGGGATCGATGGCCACATCGATCAGCGTGCTCTTGCCCTGGGCCGCCGCCTCGCGCGCCGCAGCGATGGCATCACCCAGCGCATCGGCACGGTTGACGTGAATGCCCAGGCAGCCCATGCCGCGCGCCACCATGGCGAAATCGATGTTCGGGAAGTCGACGGCGATCCGCTTGCCCTTCATGTTGTCGCGCACCATTCCCAGGCCCTGGTTGTTGGCCAGGATCACGGTGATGGGCAACTCCTGTTGCACGCAGGTGGCGAGCGCACTGATCGTCATGGCCGCGCCGCCATCACCGATCAGGCAGATCACGTTTCGATTCGGATGCACCAGCTTGGTCGCCGCCGCCGCCGGCAGGCCCCAGCCCATGCCACCTATGCCGCCCGGCACCACCAGCTGGCCGGGGGTACGCAGGCGCAATTGGGTGGTGACCCAGATGCGGTTGTTGCCGGCGTCCAGCACCAGCATGTCATTGGGAGTCAACGTGCGGTCCAGGACCCGCACCACATCGGCGTAGTGCAGCGAGCCATCGGCAGCCACCACATCGGGCAGCACGCCAAATCCATGCTTCAGATTGTTGGCTGCAATCGCGGCCACACGCAGCTCGCGCCGGCCATCTCCAAGGTCGTGCCCGAGCAGACCATCGAGTACGTCGCCTGCATCACCGGTGATGGCCAGATCCACCGGATAGACCCAGCCGGCGTGACGGGCGTCGACGTCCACGTGGGCGATGCGTTGCCGGTTCGGGTCGATCAGGGACTCGTTGCGAAAACTCAGGTAGTCCGGGCCGAGGCTGGCACCGAGTGCCACCACCACGTCGGCCTGACCCAGCATGCGGTTGGCGCTCTTGCTGCCCCAGGTCCCCAGCATGCCCACGGCCACCGGGCTGGTCTCGTCCACGGCACCCTTGCCGTTGTAGCTGGTAGCCACCGCGATGCCGGCGCGCTGGGCCACCTTGGCGAGAAGCGCACGTGTCGCGTCATTCTGCACACCTTGCCCAACCACCAGCACCGGGTTCGTCGCCGCTGCAAGCATGGCGGCAAGCTGTGCCACGCCATCGGCGTCCGGGCGTGCCGGAGTGTGGCGCAGGTAACCCTTCGTGCCGTAGAGCTTGACACGCGGGTTGTCGACCATCTCACGCCGGATGATCGGCGTCTTCAGTACCAGGGCGGCGGGGCCCATACGCGGAAGTTGGGCATGCTTGAACGCCAATTGCAGGCCGTATATGGCCTCATGCGGCTCGGTGGCGTAGGCGCAATACTTGGTCATGGTGCCCAGGACCGTGCGTACGTCGGCGGCGCCGTAGTCACCCGTCATGGTCTGGTAGACACCGTACATACCGAATCCGTCGTAACACGAGGTATCGGTCAGCACCACCATCGGCGAGCCCGCAAACTGCGCCTCCAGGATGCCGAACGCTCCGGTGGTACTGGCAAACGGCCCCTGCCCCATGAAGACGCCCGGGCGACCGGTGAGTTTGCCGTAGGTTTGTGCCATCACGGATGCAATCTGCTCGCTGCGCGTGAGTACCAGGCGGAACTTGTCCTGCACTTCGTAGAACTCGTCGAGCATCCAGGTGATGCCCAGTCCAGGCAGAGTGAAAGCCGTATCGGCGCCACATTCCAGCAATGTGCGCACCAGGGCGTTCTTGGTCGTTGGCAAATTGGCTCTCCTTATCGACTGGCTGGCAGATCGGCGAGACACTCGCATTCATGCAAGCGCTTGCACAGTACTTTATGCGAAGTTCCGGGCAAGGTGAATCAGGGTAAACACCGAGACGGATCGGGCGTGCATCAGTTGGCGTGGGCCGCGCGACGGACGGAGAAGCTCCCGATCGCACTGGCGACCAGTTTGCCCTCGGCGTCGGTCACGTCGCTTGCGCAGAACAGGATCGAGCGTCCGTTCTGGCGCACCTTGCCGCGGGCCACCAAGCGCCCGCGAACCGGCGCGCGCAGGAAGTTCGTCGTCAGGCTGACAGTGGCCACTCCCAACGCATCAGGATGCAGGCTGCGCCCCGCCGACGACATCGCCACATCGAGCATCGTGGCGATGACGCCGCCATGCACGGTATTGAAATGGTTGGTCAGGTCGTCGCGCAGATCCAGCCAGAGTTCGCTCTCGCCTTGCACCAGGCGCTCACCATGCACACCCAGGAGTGCGAGGAACGGTACTTCCAGGCCAAAGAACTTTTCCATCGGTTGCTCCTTTGCACAGGCCAGCGTTGCGCCAACCCGATTCACGGTATGATAATGCAAGCGATTGCATGCCGCACCAGACCCCATGACTCGAACGCAACAGGAACCCGCCAAGACAGGGAGCACCAGCGCCAAGCCGACGCTGCGCCCCAGTTCGTTGAGCGACGTGGCGATGCTGGCGTGCGTCTCCACCGGCACAGTGTCCAGGGTACTGTCTCGCCCGGAGATGATCAGCGAAGCGACGCGGACCCGTGTCATGGAGGCGGTGCAGCGCCTTGGCTACGTAACCAATGGCGCGGCGCGGGCACTGGTGGCCCGGCGCACGCACACGGTCGGCGCGCTGGTGCCACGTTTTGGCAGTTCTTCATTCCCCACTCTGGTGCAGGCATTGGAGAGCACCTTGGCCGCGCGGCGCTACACGCTGCTGCTCTCGGCACCCGAACACGCCCGTGCCCAGGATCCGTCGCTCGTGCGCACATTGCTTGAGCGCGGCGTCGACGCCGTGGCACTGCTCGGCACAGAGCACCCACCACAGACCTTTGCCATGCTCAAAGCCCACGGAGTGCCCTTCGTGTTGATGTGGGCCACCCAAAGCCAGGATGGCGCATGCGTGGGCTTCGATGAACACAGTGCCGCTGAACTGGTGGTGGAGCACCTGGCCGGCCTGGGCCACCGGCAGATTGGATTCATTGGCGGGCGCACGGGCGACAACGAGCGCGCTCGGCGCCGCTTGCGTGGATTGCACGAGGCGGTAGCAGGCCGGGGGATGATGCTAGGCACCAACGCCGTCGTCGAGGTCGAGTACGGTTTTCGGCAAGGTTTCACGGCGATGACCGAGTTGCTGCAGCGCAGGTTGCCGATCACTGCTGTGATCTGTGGCAACGATTACCTCGCGGCCGGCGCATTGTCGGCGCTGTCACGCGGCGGCATCGATGTGCCAAGGCAGATGTCCGTGGCCAGTTTCAACGACAACGACTTTGCCGAATTCCTGCACCCTCCCTTGACGACCGTGCATGTGCCGATTTCCGAGATCGGCGAGCAGGCTGGTCTTTACCTGTTGGCGCGCCTGCATGGCGAAGCGCCGGTACCCATACCTGCCAGCCTGCCGGTGCATCTGGTCGTTCGCCAGAGTACGGGGCCGGTCGCCGGCTGAGCGGCACGATTGAAGGACAAGATCATGGATTTCGCCTTTCCTGCGGACCAGAAAGCACTCAGGGACTGATAAAGGAGTAAGGATTCATGCGACAAATTGGCGACCTGCTGATCGGCTGCACCGCCGGTGGTGCGACCCACCAGGACACGAACATTCCGGACATCACGACCAAGGTACAGATGGTCAAGGAAGCCGGTGTGTTCGATTACATCGACCGCACGCCGCCGGACGAGGAGTTTTCCGACCTGATGAAGGCTTCGGAGCGATTCGACCTCCCGGTGCTGGCTGGCGGCTGGTTCTATGCGCTGGGGCGGGACGAAGCCTTGTTTGAGGCGAACATCCACAAGGCGCGACTGCTCGGCACCAAGGTGCACAACGTTCAGGTGTTGACGCGTCATGTGGATGGCCACGTGGCGACCAACCAGGAGGTCGCCGACTTCTACCTGCGGGCAAATGATTTCGGTTGCCGCAACGGCGTGGTGCCCTGCTTTGAAGTGCACGTGAACATGTGGTCGGAGCATCTCGGCCGGGTAGAACAGGTCGCCGCACTGGTCATGCAACGCGGCATACCCTTTTACATGACGCTGGACCACAGCCACGTGATCTTCAAGATTGACAATCCCAAGGAGCAACTGGTCCAGGACATGAAGGCTGACATCGATGTCGGCCACCTGATACTGGACCCGTCTGTGCCGGGCAACGTCACGAAGAAGTGGATCGATGCGAACTTCGTGCATCACGCACATGCGCGTTGCGCCGTGCCGGCGAACCCGGTGAACACCTGGGCCAGGCATCCGGATGGCAGCTTCGGGCGTGGCATTCAGTATCCATTTGTCCGGCCCAGACCCGGTGAATATGTGCAAGACGATTGGGACGAGCAGCGGATCGATCCGTGGAAGCGGGTCGTTCGCGATCTGCTGGCCCATCATGCCACGCACGACGAGAGTCCGATCCGGCAGATTTCCTGCGAGCATATTCCGGCCGTGGACTACGGCGCGGGCCACAAGTACTCGATCTTCGAGCAGAACGTGGCCTGTGCCCAGTGGATCCGCGCACAGTGGTGCCAGTCATTTGCGTCAGCGGCAATGCCCCAGCGATGAACGGATGGAAGCGCGACTACTCCAAAGAGTGAGACAACCCGGAACGGATCCGGTTCGCTCACACCGGCGGTAACGATTGTGCGCCTTGTCGTTGTTGACTTGGCAAGTGCGACTGGCACGTCCCAAGCACGCACGGCAAGTGTTTCGTGGTCCATGCCGCGTAGCGGGCAAGCAGTTCCGATACCTGTAAACCCGCTTTCAGTCTGACACGGACCTCCCGCGCAATACTTACAAATCTTCTCTTGGCCGACTGCGGTGGGCTCAACAACAAATGCAGCGAAGCGGCCGTCCTGAGCGGTTCTCAGGTTCCCGGTCCGTCCGCGAGTCCAGTGACCCCGGCCAATCCTGGCGATTGCCCCCCAACCACCCCAAACAAATGGCAAGCCACCACCGCCCCCCGCTGCAACCCTGGCACCCGGCGCGGCACCAGCGAAGGAACGCTTTCCTGGCACCTTGCCATGGCATTCGGGCAACGCGCCGCAAACGCGCAACCTTTCGGCGGGTTGGCCGGGTCCGGCAGTTCCGAACCCGCTACTTCGTTCTCCGCCGCGATGTGTGCCGCACCCCCAGTCTTGTTGCGGCTGGGGATCGATGACAACAACAGCCGCGTGTAGGGGTGCACCGGCTGCTCGAAGATGTCGCGCGCCGGCGCCAGCTCGACGATGCTGCCGAAATACATCACCGCCACGTCGTCGCTGATATGCCGCACCACCGAGAGGTCGTGCGAGATGAAGACCATCGCCATGTTGTGCTGGCGGCGCAATTGCATCAGCAGGTTCAGGATCTGCGACTGGATCGACACGTCCAGCGCCGACACCGGCTCGTCGGCCACCAGCAGGCGCGGCTCCAGCGCCAGGGCGCGGGCAATCGCGATGCGCTGGCGCTGCCCGCCCGAAAATTCGTGCGGGTACTTGTCGGCGTCGCTGTCGGTCAGTCCCACGGTTACCAGCAGTTCATGCACGCGCTGCATGCGTTGCGCGCGGGTCTTGTCGGTCCAGTGAATATCCAGCGGCTCGCGCACGATCTCGCCGATCGTGTGTTTCGGGTCGAGCGATGAAAACGGATCCTGGAACACCATCTGCATCCAGCGCCGGTGCGTGCGGCCTGGTTTTGCCGTGGGGGAGATCCAGTCGACACCGGCGAATTCGACCTTGCCGGCCGTCGCGTCGATCAGGCGCATAAGCGTGCGCGCCAGCGTCGACTTGCCGCATCCCGACTCGCCGACGATGCCCAGCGTGCGGCCATCGTACAGCTCGAAGCTCACCGCGTTGAGCGCCTTGAACTGCTTGTTGCCGGGCAGCATGAAGTGTTTGCTCAACCCATGTACCCGCAATAGCGACGCCGCTGGGGGCGACGCGGGATTGCCGCCGGCCGGGCGGCTTGTGTCAGCGTGCATCGGCGTACCAGCAGGCAGCTTGTTCTTCGGGCTTGCCGCCCAGCACCGTCATCGGGGCGGCCTTTTCGCAGCGCGCATCAGCCCGGCTGCAACGGGACGCGAAAAGGCAGTTCTCGCCGCGCGCGCCCAGCGGCGGCACCGTGCCCGCAATCGTCGGCAGCAGTTCGCCCGGTGGGTGCCGCGCAGGAGCTGTCTGCAGCAGGGCACGGGTGTAGGGGTGTGCTGGATGGTCGAACAGCGCGGCCACACTGCGCTTCTCCGCGATGCGCCCGGCGTACATGACGGCAACCGAATCGCAGTGGTCGGCCACCAGCGCCAGATCGTGGGTGATCCACAACATGGCCATGTTGAATTCCCGGCGCAGGTCGGCCAGCAGCCGCAGAATCTGCGCCTGCACCGTCACGTCGAGTGCCGTGGTGGGTTCGTCGGCGATCAGCAGCTTGGGCTGGCAAGCCAGCGCCATCGCGATCATCACGCGCTGGCGCTGCCCGCCGGACAACTCGTGGGCGTAGGCGTGCACCCGTTTGGCCGCGGTGGCGATGCCCACCATGTCGAGCAGCTTCACTACCTGCGCCGCAGCGGCCTGCGCGTCCATGCCGCGGTGCAGACGCAGGCCCTCTGCCACCTGGTCGCCCACGGTCAGCACCGGGTTCAGGCTGGTCATCGGCTCCTGGAAGATCATCGCGATCTGGCTGCCACGCAGCTGGCGCATGGCCTTTTCGGGCAGCGCCAGCAGATCCTGGCCCTCGAACAGGATGCGGCCGCCGGCATAGACCGTCTGCGCGCGGGGCAACAGCCGCATCACCGCCATCGCGGTCACGCTCTTGCCGCAGCCCGACTCACCCACCAGCCCCAGTGTCTGGCCTGCGTGCAGCTGCAACGAGACATGGTCGAGAACGGTGTGGGTGCCGCGCGCAGTGCGCAGGCGCACGCTCAGGTCCTGGATGTCGAGCAGGGGAGGCGGCGGGTTGTACATTTACGAAATGATGACTCGATCGAGCCGGGAAAGGGACTTGGCGCCGCGCATCGAAGCGGCCATCGCCGATGTTACCCCGGGCGTGGTGCTGCGCGCCTTCAGCGGCGGTGCGCTGGTGTGCGACCTGCGGGTCGGCGATACCCGGCGCTTTTACGACCTGGCGTCGCTGACCAAGATCGTCTTCACCCAGCAGGCGCTGGTGCAGGCTTTCGACGCAGGGCTGTGGACACTTGACACGACCGTGGGCGACGTTTTGCCCGACTTCACCCATCCACAGACCCATATCACCGAGCTGCTGACGCACACTTCCGGCATCGAGTGGTGGATGCCGTTTTACGAGTCGGTGGACATGGACCTGTCCTGGATGGATCGGCGGCGCTGGTTGTATGCGCAGTTGCAGGCCGCACCCTGCAACAAGACCGGCCGAGCGGTGTATTCCGATCTCGGATTCATGCTGCTGGGTTTCGTGCTGGAGGCGATGCACGGGAAGAACCTGTTGCAAATCTGGCAGAGTCTGAAAGCACACAGCTACGCGGGCAGCAGCCTGGACTTTCACGCCGACAACCTGCCGCTGCACCCGCGCGACCAGTACGCGGCCACCGAGTTGTGCCCCTGGCGCCGCAAGCGCCTGCAGGGCGAGGTGCACGACGACAACACCTGGTCGTTCGGCGGAGTGTCCACCCATGCGGGGTTGTTCGGCAGCATCGATGACCTGGCGGCTTATGGCCTGCAGTTGCGCACGCAGTTGCTGGGTTTGCCCGGCGCCGTGGTGCAACACGCCACTGCGCTTCAATTTTCCCGGCGCGCCATTCCGGTCGAGGCCGGCGACTGGGCGCTGGGTTTCATGCTGCCCTCGCCGCATGGCGCCAGTTGCGGCCGGTACTTTTCGCCACGTTCTGTCGGCCACACCGGTTTCACCGGCACCTCGTTGTGGTTCGACCCCGAGCGCGACCTGCTGGTCACGATCCTTAGCAACCGGGTGTACGGGGGGCGCGAGAACAAGGCCTTCCTGGCGCTGCGCCCGCAGCTGCACGATTGGGTGGTGGAGTCTTTGTGAACGACCCGCAGCCCACATCCGACTTGCAGGTCACGCCGCTCGAGGGCGAGGCCCTGGAGCGCGACTGCGCGGCACTGATGGCGGCATCCGACCCGTGGTTGACCCTCGGCTACGGCTTCGACGATCTGTTGCGTACAGTGCGCCTGCCGGGTCGCGAGCGGTATGCGGCACATGTCGACGGGGAGTTCGCCGGCTTCCTGCTGCTCAACCTGCACGGCACCTTCGCCGGTTATATCCAGACCATCGGCCTGGCACCCCAGTTTCGCGGCAGTGGCCATGGCGCGGAGCTGCTGGCGTTTGCGGAGCAGCGGATATTGCGCGAGCACCAGAACGTGTTTCTCTGCGTGTCCTCGTTCAACCATGCTGCGCGGCGGTTCTACGAGCGGCTGGGGTACAGCCAGGTTGGCGAACTGGTGGACTTTCTGGTGCAGGGGCATTCCGAGCTGCTGCTGCGCAAGACCATCGGGCCCTTGCGCCAGCGCAAACCATAGGAGTGTGGGCGGCAGGCGTCTGCCACACGGCAGACATCCGCACACGCCAGCATACGCGTCACGCAACCATCCTTTGCTCGCGACATCATTGGCCGGGACTGGTTTCGCCGGCCATGCCGCCGAGGGGACACGGGATCGCCGTCGCTTGCGATAACCTCGGCCCGGTAGGGCACGCGGGCCCCACGTTCCTACCGGACATACCTACAAGGAGACTTCCTATGCTTTCCCAGATGACCTTTCCAATCCTCGCGCTGCCGCAGATGGAATTCGGCGTGGATGTATCGCTGAACCTGGCGGCCCACGTGAAGGCGCTCGGGCGCAGCACGGCACTGATCGTCACCGACGCCGGCCTGGTGGCCAGTGGAGCCATTGCCCCGCTGCTGGCCAAACTGCGGGCCGACGGCATCACCGTCGAGGTGTACGACGGGGTCGAGGCCAACCCGACCGACCTCAACGTGATGGCCGGCGCCGAACGCCTGCGTGCGCTCGACAAGCCCGTGCTGGTCGCCATCGGTGGCGGTTCGGCCATGGACTGCGGCAAGGCGATCGCGCTGCTGGCGCCCAATGGCGGCACGGTGGCCGAGCTGCAGGCGGCCCCGCCGCGGCACCCCGGCGTGCCCGTGATTGCGGTGCCCACCACCTCGGGCACCGGCTCAGAGACCAACCATGCCTGCGTGATCACAAACACGACGCTGGGCCGCAAGACCGTGCTGATTGACCTGAGCATCCGGCCCATGGTCGCGCTGCTCGATCCCCGTCTGACGCTGGGCCTGCCGAAGTACCCGACCGCGACCTGCGGGTTCGACGTACTCACGCACGCCGTCGAGGCCTTCACGTCGGTGCGCTGCACGCCGTACTCGGATGCGCTCGCGCTGGGCGCGATCCGAATCGTGGCGCGCCACCTGCGCGCGGTCGTCGCCGATGGGTCCGACCTCGAGGCGCGTTCGCAGTTGCTGCTGGCCTCCACCATGGCGGCGGCGGCGTTCCTGGTGTCGGGCCTGGGCAGCACGCACGGCACGGGCCATGCGTTGTCGGCGCGGCTGAATGCGGCCCATGGCCAGACGCTGGCCACCATGTTGCCGCATGTCATGGACTACAACATGCCAGTGCGCGCGGCCAAGTACGCCGAGGTGGCGCAGGCGCTGGGCGTGGCCTCGGCCACCGAGAGCGAGCAGCACAATGCGCGGGCGGCGATCCACGAGGTGCTCGCATTGCGCGCCGCCATCGGAATCGAGCGCTCGATACGGGAGCTCGGCGGCACCGATGCGCTGCTGCCCTTGCTGGTCGCCGATGCCCTGGCGGATCGCGCGAACCTGGCCAATCCGCGTCCACTGGACGCGGCCGCCTTCGAAGCCCTTTACCGGGCCGCCTGGTAAGACCGCTCGGGCGTGTCAGCGCCCGGCCGAAGGCGGGACAGCTTTTGCTGCCGGGTGCGATCGTGCGCTTCGACCCGGCCGCCCACCTGCTTCACTGTTGCCGTCGCGGAAGGAACACAGAAGCTGGGGCGCCAGCGCGCCCGGCAGGGTCACCATCTTCTGCCCGGTGCGCGGGGCGCATGCTGCACGCGTCGAACTGTCAGGACTTCAAATCCAGACCCTTGGCGGCCTCAGTCATCCATGCAATTTCTGACATGATGAACTGGCGAAAATCATCGGGCGACTTGCTGACAACGGCATTTTGACCGGATGCAACCATCTTCTCCAGCACCGAAGGGTCTAATGCTGCAGCGCTTACCTCTCGGTGGAGGTGCTGCACGATCTCGGGCGGGACACCTGCGCGGGCCACGAGGCCACTCCAATAGGTCATGGGCGGTAGATTCACACCCGCCTCGGCAAAAGTTGGAACGTTCGGCATGTCCTTCCAGCGCACACCATCCATCATCGCAAGGACCTTTACCTTCCCGGAGGGCGCGAATTGCTTGGCGAAGAACCCTGGGGCCATTAAGAAGCTGACGGTACCGCTCATCAGCGCCTGGACCGCGTCGGGGCCACCGCGGAAAGGCACTGCCAGGCCTTTGAAGCCGGCGATGCGCTCAAACTGGGTTAGCTTGAGGTGCTCAGCCGTGCCGACGCCGGTGGTTCCGTAGCTGAGCTTGTCGGGGTTGGCGCGTCCGTAAGCGGCCATTTCGCCCAGGGTCTTGAATGGAGAGTCACCGTTAACAATCAGTGCGATGGGGCTGGTAGATGTCACCGAGATGTGCGCGACTTGCTTTTCCATGTCGAACTGCTTCTGTACGGCATGCAACGCCGCGAAAGAGTTGGTGGTATGCATCAGCGTATGCCCGTCTGCTGGCGCCGCCTGCAGTGCTTGCCAGGCGATCATGAAACCGCCTCCCGTGCGGTTTTCCACGATCACCGTTTGTTTGAGGTTCTTTTCGAGCACTGCGGCCAGCGCCCGCATGCCAACATCGGCGGCGCCACCGGCTGGAACACCGACGATGATGCGCAGGGGCCCGCTCGGAAACCCGGACTGCGCACGAAGCGGCAGGGCCAAACTGGCGGCGGCCGCGGCTGCGACCTGAAGGACCCGGCGGCGGGGATGGTTGGTAGTGTCTGGCATGTCTGTCTCCTGGTCTAGGGTTGGTTCGTCGGGCTGCGGAATCATCATATTCGCAGAACCGGAATACACAATACGGTCAACTTATCAGCGTGAGCTCTTGGCGACAGTACAGGCTTCCGGGAAGACTCGAGCGCGTCCGTCAACTCCGGCTTGCAGTTGGCTTGCCCGGGGCATTGCGGCACCAACAAGGGCCGCCATTTGCACCAGCATAAGAGGGGCCACATGCCCGAGCAGATGCCTGGCGGTCCGCGCAATGTCAAGCGAGCGTCGTGAAGTCGCAGACTCAGTCTTTGGCGGAAATCATGCAAGTTCGGGTTCGTCAATTATGCTTGTCGGGTCAGAACCGAACACAACCCATCCGTGAGCATCCACCATGCCTGAACACTACCGACTCCTCGGCGGCCCCGGGTCGCCCTATTCACTCAAGCTTCGTGCCATCCTGCGTTATCGGCAACTGCCGCATCGTTGGATCGTTCCGCGCGGCTATCTCGCCACCGAAGGTGAGCTGGCACGGGCCGGCAAGCAGATCATTCCGGTCCTGCAGTACCCGGATGGCAGCTACTGGGCCGACTCCACCCCGCTGGCCTATGCACTGGAGGTACGCCACCCCGGTCAGCGCTCGATCATCCCGGGCGATCCGGGGATGGCTTTCCTCTCCCACCTCATCGAGGACCTGGCCGACGAGGTGCTGCCGGTGGCCCTATTCGACATGCGCTGGGGCAGCGAGGAAGACCTGACGTTCTGCGCCCGTCGCCAGATCTCAGGCTGGCTCTCACCCATGCCTGCCAGCGAGTTCGATCCACTGGTGGCGAAGTTCATCGAACGACAGGTGGCCAATCGGGCCCTCTGGGTCGCAGCCGACAACCACGGCATATTGGCCGACTTCTACCTGCGCTTGCTGGCGGCAATGGAACAACTGCCCGAAACATCGTCCTGGTTGTTCGGGTCGCGTCCCTCATTGGGGGATTTCGGACTGTACGGGCAGCTGAGCCAATGCGCCATCGACCCCACGGCCTCCGGCCTGATGCGCCGGCACGCGCCGCGCGCCTACCAATGGACCCAGACGCTCGATGATGCCTGCGGCGTCGACGGCGAGTGGGCGGCCCCCGCGTCGCTGCCGCCGACGGTCGGCCTGCTGCTCGATCTGGTCGGCGAATTCCACTTGCCGCTTCTGCTGGCGCATTCCCGCGCATGCGCCTCGGGCGACCCCGGTTGGGAAGCGGCCATAACCGGGCGTCGATGGGTTGCGCGAAAGACCGAACCCTACAAGCTCAAATGCCTGACGTGGCTGCGCGATGACCTTACGCGCGTGCCCGAGGCTTCGCTCCAATGGCTGCGACCTTTGCTGCAGCAGCATGGCTGCTGGGATGCGCTTCAGCGCGACGACCTCGACGCGCGCTTTTTCAAGCCGATGGCGCCGGTCTGATGGCGTCGGCCGCGCGCGGCGCGCCGGTCGGCACGCCGCTGTTCGCCCGGCTGCGTGACCGGCTGCGTGCCCACATCGTCAGCGGCGCTCTGGCGGCCGGCAGCAAGCTCCCCTCCGAGGCCCAGCTGGAGGCCGAGTATGGCGTCAGCCGCATAACGGTGCGCCAGGCGCTGGCCGAACTGCAGGCCGCCGGCCTGATCGAAAAGGTGAATGGCAAGGGCAGCTTCGTCAAAAGGCCGGAGCCACCGCCGGGACTGAGGCCGCTGACCGGGTTCAACGAGACCATGCGCCAGCGTGGCCACAAGGCCATGGGCACGGTCACGGCACCACGCGCGCTGCAGGCGGACGCCCGCGTGGCGGCGGCGCTGCGCGTGCCACCGCGGTCGCCCGTGAGCGCCATCACCATCCTGCGGCTGGTGGACGGCGAGGCGTTCGCCAGGCACACCATCTGGGGCAGGCGCAGCCTGATCGCGCGTCTGGCGGCCGAAGACTTGCAGACCAATGACGTGATCACGATCGCGCAGGATCGGCTCGGCCACCGGCTGGACCACAGTGAAATGGAAATCAGCGCACTCAACGCGGGCGCCCAGCTGGCCCGCGCCCTGGGCATCGCCCGGGGCGCCGCCGTGATGTGCCTGGCCATCGTGGGTTTCGACGCCAATGGCAAGCCGCTGCTGTTCAGCGATTTCCTGGCGCGCGGCGACCGGTTCCGCTATCCGATCACGATGGGGCGCTGACCGCGCCCAGGACGACCAGCGCCGGCAATTCGGGCTGCGCAGCCGATGCACGCAGCGTGACCGGCCCGAAGTAGCCGCACGCCGGGCTGCGCATGCAATGCCCCGGACCCGGCCCGCACAGCCCTCAGGCTGGGATGCGGACCAGCAGCTGTGTGATGCCGCGTACCAGGCAATGGCGTGTGCGCACCGGTTCACCCACGACTTCGATCGTCGGGAAACGGCGCAGGATTTCCTCCCAGAGGATGCGCAACTGCAGTTCCGCCAGTCGGTTGCCGACGCAACGGTGAATACCGAACCCGAAGGACAGGTGCTGCCGCGGACGCGCGCGGTCGACGATGAAACGATCGGCGTTTTCGATCGCGCGCTCGTCCCGGTTGCCCGACAGGTACCACATCACCACCTTGTCGCCCCGGCGTATCGGTTTGCCGCCGATTTCCGTGTCCATGGTGGCTGTGCGCCGCATATGCGCCAGCGGGGTCTGCCAGCGGATGATCTCGGGCACCAGGCTCTCAACCAGCCGCGGGTCGGCGCGCAGCTTGGCGAACTGCTCCGGATTCTGGTGCAACGCCAGCAGGCCGCCCGACATGGAGTTGCGCGTCGTGTCGTTGCCCCCGACGATGAGCAACGACAGGTTGCCCATCAACTGCTGCGGTGGCATGTTGCGCGTGGCCGGGTTGTGCGCCAGCATGGAGATCAGGTCGGGGCGCGGCGGCGCATTGACGCGTTCGTTCCACAGCCGGGTGAAGTACTCGACCATCTTCATGACCTCGACGAAACGAGCCTCCTCGGTCGCAAACATCCCATCGACGCCTGGCACCGCGGTCATCACGTCGGACCACCACGGCAGCAGACGGCGTTCCTCGAGGGGAAAATCGAACAGCGTCGCAAGCATCAGCGTGGTCAGTTCGATCGAGACCCGGTCCACCCAGTCGAAGGTCTCGTCGCGCGGCAGCCCGTCGAGGACGGTGCAGGTGCGCTGGCGAATCAGCGGCTCGAGATTTGCCAGGTTTCCCGGCGCGACGATCGGACTGACCGCCTTGCGTTGTTCATCGTGCACCGGTGGATCGGCCGCGATGAACGAGTGGGCGCGGTACTGCACCGGCCGCTCGATGATCGATATGCCTCCCAGGTTGATGTCTGACGAAAACGCCGCGTGGTTGGAATCCACGGCCATGATGTCCTGGTAGCGCGTGACCGACCAGAAATCGCCGTACAGCGGGCTGTGGCTGCGATGGACCGGGTCTTCGGCACGCAGCCGCTCGAAATAGTGGTGGATGGTGTCGTCCTCGAACAGCGTGGCATCGCTTGGATCGATCGCGTCGAGCGGCATGCCGCGGATTCTTTCGCGGATTTCATCGGCGGCCTGGCTGGCATCGGACATATTGATTCTCCTCTCAAGGGTGTTTGGGGCTCAGTGCTGCCCCATTGGCAGCGCCACGATCAAGCCGTCCAGCGCATCGGTGACGGGAATCTGGCACGACAGGCGCGAGTTCTCCCTGCGCTCCGCCGTGAAGTTGAGCATCTCTTCCTCGGTCGGCGAGATCGGCGGCAGCTGGGATGCCCAATGCGGATCGACGAATACGTGGCAGGTGGCGCAGGCGCATTGGCCACCGCAATCGGCGTCGATGCCGGGGACCAGGTTGTTGACGGCGGCGAGCATCAGGGACTCGCCGCTGCTGGCCTGGACTTCGCGGCGCGAGCCGTCGTGGGCGACAAAGGTGATCTTGGGCATTCTCAGTTTCCTCCGGGTCTCATTGCCAATTCAGCAGGGTCTTCTCCAGCCGCGTCTACCCCGCCGGGCATCGCCGGACGGTATGAGGCATCCTTGTCGGGAAAGCGGAAGCAGACGGATCCGACCGGACAGCCCGACTTGAGCGCGAACACGCCAGCCCTGCGATGGTGGTGCCCTCAAACACGCCACGGTCCGGCAGGCGGCGCCTGACGACCAGCCGGCGGTCGGGCGTCTGGCGGAGAGGACCAGCAGCTTCGTGGCCGGAAAACGCGGATTGGAGTGCATCACGGGAAGTATGAATATGCGTTCATGTTAGAGAGCAATCCAGTCCCGTGTCAACATGGGGGATTCCCGCATTGCCCCGAGCTTCCCTTTGGAAAAGTGTTCCTGAGGTGTCATAACAGGTATTGCCAACCGAGTCGAGACGGAGGTATAAAGCAGAACCTGGCTTCGGGTCGAGTGTTGCCCGCGCATCGACGCCCACAGTCAGATTCCAAACCCGAACCCCCTCACACCATGGCCCACCCGCTCGACAGCCTCTTCAACCCGTCGTCCATCGCAGTGGTCGGCGCCTCCAACTCGCTGGGAAAGATCGGCGCGGCACCGATGAGCTTCCTGCTGAACTTCGGCTATCAGGGGGAGATCGTCCCGATTCATCCGAGCGACACCGTTGTGCAGGGGCGGCAGGCCTGGCCCAGCCTGCTTGCCGCGGTGCAAGGCGGTGGCCGGTCGATCGACCTGGCCATCGTAGCCGTACCCGCGGAACGGGTGGCAGAGACGGTCGCCGATGCAGGCCGCGCCGGTGTGGGCAACCTGGTGATCTTTTCCTCGGGTTTCAGCGAGACCGGCGAGGACGGCGCACGCGCGCAGCGCGAGCTGGTGGCGCAGGCGGCCCGCCTGGGCATCCGCATGCTCGGCCCGAACTGCCTTGGTTTCATGAACGTGGGGCAGAACATCTATGCAACATTTTCCCCGGTGATAAAGACGGGGCGTGCCGTGCGTGGACCGATCGCGCTGGTCAGCCAGAGTGGTGCCTTCGGCGCCTACGCCTATTCGCTCGCGCGCGGGCGCGGCGTCGGCCTGTCGCACTGGATTACGACCGGAAACGAGGCCGGACTTGGCGTGTCCGACTGCATCGAATGGCTGATTCAGGACGAGCACACACGGGTCATCATGGTTTACATCGAAGGCGTGCGTGAGGGTGAGCGCTTCAAGCGGGCGCTGGCCGGGGCGCGTGCCGCTGGAAAGCTGGTGGTAGCGGTCAAGGTCGGGCGCTCCGAGCTTGGCGCGCAGGCCGCGGCCTCGCACACCGCGTCGCTGGCTGGTGACGACGCCGCGTACGAAGCCCTGTTCCGACAGTATGGCGTGTGGCGCGCGCATGGCATCGACGAGTTCTTCCAGGTTGCCCATGCGCTGGTCGTGTCGGGCTCGCCGCGGCGCTCCGGCCTGGGAGTGATGACGGTCTCGGGCGGCGTGGGCGTTTTGCTGGCCGACGAGGCACAGGCTCGCGGCCTGGCAATGCCGCCGCTACCCGAGGCAGCGCAACAACGCGTCCTGCAATGGGTGCCGTTTGCCGGGCCGCGCAATCCGGTGGACATCACCGGCATGGCGGCGGCCCAGCCGGAGCTGATCGAGAAGGCCATGCGCCTGATGCTCGACGAAGGCGGCTACGGAACATTGCTGCTGTTCATTGCTGCCGCAGGCCTGGCCCCGGCAGGCTGGGAGACGCTGCACCAGTTGGCCGTCCACCTGCGCCGCGATTACCCGGACGTCGTGCTGGCCTACTGCTGCCTGATCACACGGGAGCGGCAGCAGGCGCTGCAGGACATCGGCTGCCTGAGTTACGACGAACCGACCTACGCGGTGCGGACACTGGCGGCGCTGGAGTACTTCCGCGCGGCCGCTGCGCAACCTGTGCGCACGCTGACCATGCCGGCCGCGGTGGCAAAGCCCGATCTCCCTATGACCGAGGCGCGCGCTCTGGCCTGGCTGGACGCGCAGGGACTTCCGGCCATGCACCACCAGGTCGCCACCAGTGCCGCGGAGGCGGAGCAAGCCGCACAGGCACTCGGCTTTCCGGTGGTGCTGAAGGTGTCGTCGCCGGATATTCTGCACAAGAGCGAGCTGGGCGGCGTGGCGCTGGGTCTGTCCGGCGCCGTTGAAGTGCGCCAGGCGTTCGACCGCATCATGCAATCCTGCCGCGGCGCAGCGCCGCTCTCCCGCATCGAAGGCGTGCTTGTCGCGCCCATGGTGGGCGGCGGCGTGGAGTGCATCCTGGGCGTGCGTCACGATCCGGCGCTGGGCGCACTGGTGATGCTGGGCATCGGCGGGGTGGACGTGGAGTTGTTGCGCGACGTCAGCGTGCGCGTGGCCCCGGTGGACACGGCCCAGGCGCAGACCATGGTTGACGAGCTGAAACTGGCCCCACTGCTGCGCGGGCATCGGGGCCGGCCGCTGGCTGACGAGGCCGCCCTGGTGGCAAGCTTGGTGCGGCTGTCCGAACTGGGCGCCGCATGTGACAGTTGGATGGACGCGATCGAGATCAACCCGTTGAAGGTGCTTGCCAAGGGCCAGGGGGTGGTCGCACTGGACGCGGTGGTGACCGCAAGGAGCTGAAACTTTCGACCGGCCACGGGTAGATATGACCATGCAACACAAAATCAACCAGCGCCAGTTTGGCGTCGCGCCCGCGGCGGCGGGGATGACGCCTTCCGCCATCGACGAGGAGTGTGGGCGGCAGAGATCTGCCAAACCCTGCACAACGCGCATAGAACGCCCTGAGGTCCAGGGCATCCACCGTGTCGCCAATGAAGTCCGCCAAGTGTCCCTTGGGCAGCCTGTCACGGATGCTAAGATGATTTTTTGACTGCGGGAAGCCGTTCCGCACCGCCACAACAAGGAGATTGCCCATGACCACCCCCATTGCCACCGCCACCCGTCGCCCGCTGACCCTGCGCCTGGCCGCGCTTGCTGCTGGCCTCGCATTTGCCGGAATCGCCAGCGCCCAGGTGCTGGAGATCGCCGCCGACGGTTCGCCGGCCGGGCTCGACCCGCATGTGGTGCCAGCCTTCAACACGGTGCTGATCAACAAGAACATTTATGAAGGGCTGACCGCGATCGACAAGGACCTCAAGATCGTGCCCTCGCTGGCCACCTCCTGGACCATCTCCAAGGACGGCCTGAGTTACCGCTTCAAGCTCAAGCCCGGCGTCAAGTTCCACAACGGCAAACCGATGGGCGCCGCCGACGTGGTGGCCTCGCTGTCGCGTGTACGCGACACCAAGACCGGCTCTCCCTATGCCGCACGGCTGTCGATGGTCAAGGAGATCGTGGCCGACAAGGGTGACGTGGTCATCAACCTGAACACCGCCTCGCTGCCGCTGGTGGGCCAGCTCGAAGCCGTCGCCATCGTGCCGGCCGAGTCCCTGGCCAACCCGGCCGACCTGCAGAAGGTGCCGGTTGGCACCGGGCCGTTCAAGTTTGACAAGTGGGTGACCGATGCCCACGTCAGCCTGGTCAAGAACCCCAGCTACCACGTGGCCGGGCTGCCCAAGCTCTCCGGCCTCAAGTTCAACATCGTGCCCGAGGCCAGCACGCGCCAGGCCGGCATGGCCAGTGGCGCCTACCAGTTCTTTCCGTCGGTCGATGCAGTCACCATCAACGCGCTGGCGCGTATTCCCGGCGTGGTCACCACCAAGGTGCCAGACCTCGGTTACAGCCTGGTCGGCATGAACGTGAGCAAGCCGCCGTTCGACAACCCCAAGGTGCGCGAGGCCCTGAACTACGCCCTGAACCGCCATGAAATCGTGCGTGGCGTGTACCTGGGTCGCGCCTCGATCGCCGCCCCGTTGCCAGCGGTGCTGACCGAGTGGGCGGTTCCGTACACCGATTTCCCGTGTTACCAGTCCAACCCCGAGAAGGCGAAGGCCCTGCTGAAGGAAGCCGGCGTGGCGATGCCACTGGCCATCACGCTCAATGTGCTGCCCAACCCGGTGGCCAAGGACACGGCCGAGATCGTGCAGGCGCAGCTGGACAAGGGTGGCTTCAAGGTCACCTTGCTGGCCCAGGAGATCGGTAAATTCGTCGCCGACTGGCGCGCGTCGAACTTCACCGCCTTCGTGTCGCTCAACGGCGGCGGTGTGGACCCGGACGACTACTTCTACCGCACCTTCTACACCGGTTCGTCGACCAACGTCTTCAAGTACTCGAACACCGCGCTCGACAAGCAGCTCGACGCCGGCCGCGCCGCCACCAACAAGGTCGAGCGCAAGAAAATTTACGACGATGTGCAGAAGACACTCGCCTGCCAGGGCCCGATCGCCTTCCTGGCCAACGGCGACCTGTTCACCGCCATGCGCGCCAACGTGAAGGACTTCGCCCCGATCAGCACCCGCTCGCTGGTGTACCTGCGCCAGGCGACCCTCGAGAAATAGGGCGTGATGGGGGAAAGGGTGGCGTTGGCCATGCAGGGCCCATGCGCGGCCTGATCTTCAAGCGCCTGCTCGACCTGGCCGGCGTGTTGCTGGGCGTGTCGATCCTGGTGTTCCTGATGATCCGGCTGATCCCTGGCGATGCCGCGCAGGTGATGCTCGGCGCCAGCGGCGACGCCAGCGAAGAGCAGGTGCAGCAGCTGCGCCTGAAGCTGGGCCTGAACGACCCGGTGCCGGTGCAGTACCTGCGCTGGATCGGCAACATGGCGCAAGGCGATTTCGGCGTCAGCATCTGGACCGGCAAACCGGTGATGGACGACATCGCACAACGCATCGGTGTCACGGCCGAACTTACCTTCCTCTCCCTGCTGCTGGCGGTGGTCTTCTCGATCCCGGCGGGGGCCCTGATGGCGTATTTCCGGGGCAGCGTGTCGGACGTGCTGATGCGCATCATCACCATCACCGGCGTGACCATGCCGGCCTTCTGGCTCGGTGCGCTGTTGATCTTCGGCTGGGCGATCTGGTTTCCCAACTGGCAGACCCTGGGCTCGATTCCGCCTTTTTCCGAAGACCCCTGGTCGCACCTGCAGCGCATGTTCCTGCCCACGCTGACCTGCGCCCTGCCGGTGATCGCCTCGCTGGCGCGCATCATGCGGTCGGCCATGATCGATGCGCTGGGGCAGGACTACATCCGCACGGCGCGCTCCAAGGGCCTGGACGAGTGGACGGTCACCTTCAAACACGCGCTGCGCAACTCGCTGATCCCGTTTGTCACTGCGCTGGGCATCATGGCGGGGTACCTTTTCAGCGGTGCGATCGTGGTCGAACAGGTGTATGCCATACCAGGTCTGGGGCGCCTGATGCTCGGCGCCATCGCAGACCGCAATTACCCGCTGATCCAGACTTCGATCCTGGTGGTGACCTGCGCCTTCGTGGTCATCAATGCCGTGATCGACCTGTTGTACCGGGTGATCGACAAACGCGCGGGGGCTGCGTCATGATCAGCCGCTGGTTCAACCACGTGGGGCGCGACTTCGTGCGCAACCCGATCCTGATGCTGGCGCTGACCCTGGTGCTGCTGCAGGTGCTGATTTCAGTGTTTGCCAGCCTGATCGCGCCCTACGACCCGGTGGCGCAGGCGGTGGAGGCGCGCATGGCGCCGCCGAGTGGCGAGTTCCTGCTGGGCACCGACAAGCTCGGGCGCGACGTGTTGTCGCGCATCATCCACGGCTACCGGTCCTCGCTGGGCATTGCGTTCTCGGCGGTGTTCGTGGCGCTGCTCTTGGGCGGCAGCCTGGGCATCTGGGCCGGCTACAAGGGCGGCTGGATCGACCGCGTGGTGATGCGCCTGGCCGACGTGTTGTTCGCCTTCCCGATCATCCTGCTGGCCATCGGCGTGATCGCCATCCTGGGCACCAACACCGCCTCCACCGTGGTCGCGATCGCGGTCGTGTATTCGCCCATCTTCGCGCGGCTGATGCGTGCACCCACGCTGGTGCTGCGCAGTGCAGACTACGTACACGCGGCCCGCAGTTTCGGCGCCGGCGACCTGCGCATCGTCGTGCAGCACATCATGCCCAACCTGATGAGTGTGATCCTGGTGCAGGCCAGCCTCTCGTTGTCCACGGCCATCCTGCTGGAGGCCAGCCTGTCGTTCCTGGGCATTGGCGCACAACCGCCGGCGCCGTCGCTGGGGCGCATGTTGTCGGAAGGGCGCGACTACATGTTCATGGCACCCTGGGCGAGTTTATTTTCCGGTCTGGCTATCCTCCTGGCGTCGCTGGGTTTCAACCTGCTGGGCGATGGCCTGCGCGACCGGCTGGATCCGCGCCTGCGCGGGATCGACTGAAGTAATTCACGCGTCCGTCGCGGGAAAGGTGGGCATGGCGGTAGAGATTTATGGCGGTGCAATGTCAGGCACCAGCCTCGATGGCGTGGATGTGGTGCTGGCTGGTTTCGAAGGCGCGGACGGCGGCCTGTCGGATGCCAACGTCAAGGTGCTGGCGCATGTCTACACGCCGTACCCGGTGGCTTTGCGCGAAGAGATCCTGGGCATATGCCATGGCCAGCCGTTGACGCTGCCGCACTTGGGTGTGGTCGACCTGGCCATTGCCCGCAAATATGTCGAGGCGATCCGTGCGGCATTGTCCGCAGCCGGCCTGACCCCGTCGGAGGTGAAGGCAGTCGGTGTGCATGGCCAGACGGTCTACCACCAGCCGCTGGGCCCCGACCGTTTCACGATGCAGATCGGCGACCCGAACACCATCGCCGTGGGCACCGGCGTGCCGGTGGTGGCCGATTTCCGCCGGCGCGACATGGCACTGGGCGGGCAGGGCGCGCCACTCGCCCCGGCTTTCCACGACCATTGGTTCCGCCACGCCAGCCGCACGCGCGTGGTGCTCAATGGCGGGGGCATCGCCAACATCACGGCCCTGCGGCCTGGTCAGGACACCTATGGTTTCGATACCGGCCCGGCGAATGTGCTGATGGACGGCTGGTGCACTGCAAAGACCGGCCGGCCGTACGACGACAAGGGGCAGTGGGCGCGCAGCGGCAAGGTGCTCGACCGCTTGCTCGCCACGATGCTGCAGGAGCCCTATCTGAAGTTGCCCCATCCAAAGAGCACCGGGCGCGAGCTTTTCCACATGCAGTGGTTGCAGGCGTGTACCACCGGCAGTGCTTGTCAGCACGCGGCGGATGCCGACGTGATGCGCACACTGCTGGAGTTCACCGTGCGCACGGTGTCCGACGCCGTGGCGCCGGTGGACGCGACCGGCGGCGAGTTGTTTGTCTGCGGTGGCGCCGCGATGAACGACTTTTTCATGCAGTGCCTGGCCGATGCCCTGCCGCAGTGGGCCGTGCAGAGCACCGCGGCGCGCGGCATTGCCCCCGACCAGGTAGAGGCGATCGCCTTTGCGAGTTTTGCGCGCCGCACCGTGCTGGGCCTGCCGGGCAACCTGCCGTCGGTCACCGGCGCCAGCCGCCCATGTGTTCTGGGGGCTCTGTATGCCGTCTGACACCGCCACCGAGGCCCATGAGCAGCAGATCCTCGACTGCTGGCACCAGAACGCCGACCCCTGGGTCGATGCCATCCGCAATCAGGAGATCGCCAGCCGTGTGCTGGCGACCAACCAGGCGATAGAAAATGCGATTCTCGCGACCCAGCCTTCCAGCGTGATCGATGCGGGCTGTGGCGAAGGCTGGCTGGTGCGCCGGCTCGTCGCCTGCGGCATCGCGGCGCGCGGGCTGGACGTTGTGCCCGCGCTGATCGGGTCGGCGAAGCGCCAGGGGGGCGAGTTTGCCGTGGCCAGCTACGACGACATCGCGCGTGGCGCCGTCGCATGGCGCGCCGACACGGTCAGTTGCAACTTTGCCCTGATCGGCAAGGAGTCGACCGAACAACTGCTGCGCGGTGTGGCCACCTTGCTGAACCCCGGCGGGCACTTCATCGTGCAGACACTGCACCCGGTGGAGGCCTGCGGCACCCAGCCCTGTGAGGACGGCTGGCGCCAGGGAACGTGGGACGGTTTCAACCAGCGTTTCGTGAATGCCGCACCCTGGTATTTCCGCACGCTGGAGAGCTGGCGCGCATTGTTCGTGACCTGCGGCCTGCGGCTGGTGAGCGAGCACTGGCCGGTCCATCCGCGCACGGGGCGGCCGGCGTCGGTGGTGTTTGTGGCGGTGGTGGCTGCGGTTTAGCGGCAGCCAGGATGGCGACTCGTCACTGGATCACCTCGTTGGCCAGCAGCAGCGACAGCGGAGACTCAGGCCCCAGGGCCTGGTTCAATCCACCGGCGGGAAGTTGACCCTCTCGTCGCGCAGCCGGAACTGCCATGCCAGGTGAAGTACCAGCGCCAGGATCACCACGCCGCCGCCGACCAGCGTGCGATTGCCCGGCACTTCGCCGTGCACCAGCCAGACCCAGACCGGCCCCAGCACGGGTTCGACAGTGCCGATCAGCGCGGCGAGCGCGGCGGGCAGCAGGCGCACCCCGGTCACGAACAGCGCCATGCCCAGGCCGAGGTTGAGTGCGCCGAAGACGAACAGCAGCGCGGCATCCGCCGGGCTGACCTGCAACTGCCCGGCCATCGTCCCGCCTACCGTCGCCGCGATGACCGTGCCAAGAAAGACGGCCGGCATCATGCCCACCTGCGCATGGCGGCGTGTGAGCACCGTGGCCCCAGCCACCGCCACCGACATCAGCAGCGCCAGGCCGTCGCCGACGGGCGAGACGCGCCCGGCCACCGAATTCGACACCATGATGCCCACGCCGGCAATCACGGCCGCGATGGCCAACCAGGTGGCCAATCCGATGCGTTCGCGAAAAAGCACTGCGCCAGCCAGCGCGGCAAACAGCGGCGCCCCCGCCTGCATGAGCAGGATATTGGCGACCGTGGTGTAACCCAGCGCCACCACGAAGCAGGTCGATGCAGTTGCAAAACACACGCCGACCGCGACCCCGGCCCAGCCCATCGAGCGGAACAGCTGCAGCGTGCCGGCACGGCCTTCACGCCACAGCATGAAACCCAGCAGGAACAGCGCCGCACACACCGAGCGCCAGAAAATGGCCGTCCAGCTGTCGGTGACGCTCAGGTAGCGTGCAATGGCGCCGCCAAAACTCCAGACTGCCGCCGACCCGAAAACCAGCAGCGCCCCGCGCCGCTCGATGCCGACCATCGCGCTCAGCGTTGGATCAGTTCGATCTTGTAGCCGTCCGGGTCGGTCACGAAAGCAATCACGGTGCTGCCGCCCTTGACCGGACCGGGCTCACGCGTGATGTTCCCGCCCGCCGCACGGATTTTCTCGCAGGCGGCATAGGCGTCGGGGACACCCAGCGCCACATGGCCGAATGCGGTGCCCATGTCGTAGCTGTCGGTGCCCCAGTTGTAGGTGAGTTCCAGTTCGGCGTGGTCCGGGTTGGATCCGTAACCGACAAAGGCCAGGGTGTATTTGTACTGCGGGTTCTCGGACTTGCGCAGCAACTGCATGCCCAGCACCTTGGTGTAGAAATCGATCGAGCGCTGCAGGTCGCCGACGCGCAGCATGGTGTGGAGAATTCGCATGGGCAATGGGTTTCAGTGGGGAGGTGGTGTGGATTCTCCCACGGGCCCGGCGCGCTCCACGCGCTGGTCATGGCCGCGCTATATGGATTGACCGCTGTCGGCCACCAGCACGCAACCTGCGATGCGCCAGGACTTGTCCTTTTGCTGTTGCACCCGGTACACCGCGAGCCAGGAACCGCCCTGGTCGTCGGTCATGTGCACGGGTTGGACGATGGTTTTCCCGTCGGCCTTGGGCGCCAGAAAACGAACCGAAGCCGGGCGGTAGACAACCGGGTAACTGGAGCGCACCATCTGCATGAACTGGTCCGGGTTGCCGAACATCTGCTGGATGCTGGCTGCCGCATAAGAGAAGGCGCGCGGAGCGTCGTCGCCCGCGAACGCGGCAAGTTGGGCCCGGACCACAAGCTGCACCTGTTTTGTCTGGGAGGGGCCGACAGCCGCAGCTGCTGCCGGCACAAGACCCAGGCCCCATAAACCGAGCCACAGTACCAGCACACGAACGAGTTTTTGCATCACGACACCCCGCTTGGCCAAGACGATACCCGGATGATGCCTGAAAAGTCAGCTCAGCGTGGCCAATATCAGCCTGGCGCTCGCGTTTGGACAGTTGTGGTGGGGCCTGACTCAGCCGTTTTCCGGTGCGATGGCCGATCGGGTCGGTGCCGCGCTGGTTCATTTGCCGATCCGTGAGGCGCACTTGACGCCACGCAGCGCCTGACGGTAATTGCCCCCTGATAATCGGCGGGCCGGCGCGCTTGCCGGTGCCATGCACCTTGAAGGAGAGCCGCATGATCAAGGCCGGGATCGATCAGGATGCCCTCATCACGCTTTTTTCACAGGCCGGCGCGCGCCAGGGCGAAGTGGTTCGCAAGGCCGTATTCGAGGCTACGCTGAAGGCCTTGCAAGGGCGTGAACTGACCCTCGAGAACATCCGCCGGGTGCTCAAGTCGGCGACCCTGGCCAGCTCCATGGGGGCGGCCAGCAACCAAGGCTCCCAGGAGGAAGTCGAGGCCCTGCTGGCCAAGGCCATCGCGGGCATGGACGCAGCCCTGCTCAAGGCGGTGCAGGCCAACCGTACCGCGTTGCAGCAGTTCATGGATCTTGGTGTCGGCCTGCAGGACGAGCACATGAAGACCGCTCTGGCCAACCTGGCCCGGCTGGAGGAGGTGTTCATCGCCGCAGTTGGCAAAGTGGCCGAGGTGGCTGCGGCGCCGCTGCAGGCGCCTTGGCACCATGTGATAGACCACATGAAGGACCATGGCACGTCGAGCGGCCTGCAGGCCACCCAGGTGGTCGCGCAATTGATGGAGCAGTCGCACATTGCCTTGCGCAGTGGCCGTGCCGCCAGTGTTCGCGCGGCGCAGTCGATGATGGAGAGTTATGCCTCGCTGGTCAGCGGGGTGTTGCTGGGAATGTCCGAGGGCATGGGCAAGGCGGCGTCCGGGGGCCACACGGAAAAACGTGCCGCGCGCAAGTAGGACCTGGCCTGGCCGGGGGCAGTTGGCCGCGGTGCTGTGCTGGGCTGCGTTGGCGCTGTCCGCCCGTGCCGGCGCGCGGTTCGAGGATTCAATCGCCCAGCGCACCTTGCCGTGTGCCACCTGCCACGGCAAGCAGGGGCGGGCGGCGCCCGACGGCTACTACCCGCGCATCGCCGGCAAACCGGCCGGTTACCTGCTCAACCAGTTGCGCAACTTCCGTGATGGCCGGCGTCACTACGGTCTGATGGCCGCCATGGTCGATCCACTTTCCGACGCCTATCTGCAGGAGATCGCCAACCACTTCGCAGCGCTGGAATTGCCCTACCCGGCACCGCAGCCACCACAGGTTTCCGGCGCCGACCTGGTGCGCGGCGAGGCACTGGTGCGCCGGGGTGACACCGCGCGGCAACTGCCCGCCTGCGTGTCCTGCCACGGCGACCGGTTGACCGGTGTGTTGCCCCATGTCCCCGGTTTGCTCGGTTTGCCGCGTGATTACCTCAACAGCCAGCTTGGCGCCTGGAAAACCGGCCAGCGCCGCGCCCATGCGCCGGACTGCATGGCCCAGCTTGTGCGTCGCCTGAGTGATGGCGACATTTCCGCCATCACAGGCTGGCTGGCCGCGCAACCTGTACCCACAGATGCGCGCCCTTCGGCCAAGCTGCCGTTGCGCCAGGCCGGCCCGGGAGCCATGTCCTGCGGGAGCGCGCCGGAACTGGGGGGTGGCCCGCCATGAGGCGATGGGCGTGGCCGTTTGCCACCGCCGTTGTCGTGGTGTGTGGCGCTGCGCTGCTGGTGTGGCAACTGGGCATGCGCGTACCGCCCGTCGCCGACACGCTTCCAGAGGTCGCGGCGGCTGGCACACACCAGATCGCCCGGGGCGCCTACCTGGCCCGCGCCGGCAACTGCATGGCTTGCCATACCCGCCGTGGCGGGGCACCCTATGCCGGCGGGCGCCAGATCGAGACGCCATTTGGTGCGGTGTTCACCAGCAATCTCACACCCGACCCGCAGACCGGCCTGGGTGCGTGGTCGGCCGCGGACTTCTGGCGTGCAATGCACCACGGCCGCGCGCGCGACGGTGGTTTGTTGCTGCCTGTCTTCCCGTACACCAACTACACGCAGGTCACGCGGGAAGACGCGGATGCGCTGTTCGCCTACCTGAAGAGCTTGCCTGCGGTCACGCAAGCCAACCCGCGGCACGACCTGCGCTGGCCTTACAACAGCCAGTGGGCGCTCGCGGTCTGGCGTGCGCTCTATTTTCGGCCTGGCAGTTTGGAGGTGCAGCCGGCGCAGAGTGCCGCATGGAACCGCGGTGCCTATCTGGTGCGCGGGTTGGGCCACTGCAACGCCTGCCACGCCGCGCGCAACATACTGGGTGCCAGCGGCGATGCGCTGAATCTGGAGGGCGGGCAGATGCCCATGCAAGGCTGGTATGCGCCGTCCCTGCTGCGGGCGGACGAAGCCGCAGTGGCAGACTGGGACATCGCCGATGTGGTTCAGCTGCTCCAGACCGGTGTGTCTGCGCGAGGTTCGGCCCTGGGCCCCATGGCCGAAGTGGTGCTGCACAGCACCCAGTACCTGACTGGCGAGGACCTTCAGGCGATGGCGGTTTACCTGCGGGCCTTGCCGGGTGCCACAGCCGGCGTGGCCGAGCCACGTCCGGGACCGGATCGAAGCCCTGAAGCGGGTGCCAGGTTGTACGGCCGGCACTGCGCGGACTGCCACGGCGACAAGGGCGAGGGTTTCGGCACGGCCTACCCGGCATTGGCCGGCAACCGCGCGGTGCGGATGGCCCATGTGGCCAATCTGGTTCAGGTGGTGCTGCGCGGCGGGTTCGCGCCGTCGACGGCTGGCAACCCACGGCCGTTTGGCATGCCACCGTTCCAGATGGTGTTGGGTGACAAGGAAGTAGCGGCTGTCATCACCCACATCCGCAGTGCCTGGGGCAACCAGGCCGGGGAAGTCACGGAGCTCGACGTCGCACGCCTGCGCGGCGGCGCGCAACGCTGAGCAGCAAAATACGCCGCGCTCAGCGTGGCTGCCCGCGCAACAGGTCGGCCACAAAGGCGGGAACAAGCCCGCGCAGGCTGCGCCAGGTGCGCCAAGCCAGCAGGCCGCGCAGCGTCCAGCGCCACACGAAACGCGGCTTGAACACAAGGACGGCAGCCACCGCGGTGCCAACAAGGTAAGGGTGTTCGCGGACAAAGGCCCGTGTTTCGTCGAGCAGGGCAGCCAGCCTGGCCGGCATCGCCAGAGGGGCAATCAGTGGTTCGATCTCGCGTGCCAGCGCCTGGCGCTGGTGCGTTATGCGTTCCAGCAGCCGACCGCGCTGCGTGTGGAGTTTAATCAGGCGTGCCTGCATGGCCACTGGCCGCCTTCAGGTTGCGGATGTCTTCACGGAGCTCGGCCAGCGTGGCCGAAAAAGCCGGTTCCGGTGTGTTGATGGCGCGCATCAGTGCACGGTAGAACAGGCCTGCGGCACCGACGAAAACCGCCGCCAGCGCCCCCACGACAAGCAGGCGTTGCTCCCAGGCCAGCATGGCCAGCAGCAGGGCCAGCAGCAACACGCCGACCCCGGCGCAGAACATCAGGGCCAGCCCCAGCAGCAGCATGCGCAAGGCATGGAGCTTCTGGGCTTCGATTTCGTTGCCGAGCAATTCCAGCCGCGTCTGGCCCATCGCCAGCAGGCTGGCGGCAACGGCTTTGATCGACGCGAAGAGACCTTCGGGCGGCCGTGCGGCGCTCATTCTATTCGCCGCACCCACCGGCCGGCGGGTGCCGGTTGGCGATCAGCGACGGCCAAGAATCAGCCCGAGCAGCAGACCGACGCCGGCCGCGATGCCAACGGCGGCCCAGGGAGACTCGTGCACGTAGGCGTCGGTGGCGCGGGCTGCGGCCCGGGACTTGGTGACCAATGCGGCCTCGGCGTCGAGCAGGCGAACACG
The DNA here is from genome assembly GCA_945861785.1 of Rhodoferax sp. OV413. Lineage (GTDB taxonomy): Bacteria > Pseudomonadota > Gammaproteobacteria > Burkholderiales > Burkholderiaceae_C > CAISIP01. Next base: position 41,966 of record CAMAWD010000007.1, read on the forward strand.
GGCACCCTTGAGGCGCTCCTGGATGCGAGCGCGCATGCCTGCCACCTTTTCGCCGGCCTGGTCGGCGGTTGCGTGCAGCATGTCTTCGGCGTCGGCGATGGCCGACTTCATGTCGCTGACGAGTTGTTGCTGGTTGCTGATGTTGGATGCAAGTGTTTCAGACATGGAAAGTCCCTTCTGGATGGTTGATGCCGGCGTCGGGAGGTTATCAGATTGGACGTCAGGGAACCGAGGCCAAGCCCCCAACAATTGATCAGCATCACAGAAGCTCGCCAGCGCGTCAAATTCTGGCCCGCAACAGGCTGAGGCCTCCCAGAAACGCGAACCCTGCGCCTGCCCATGCCAGCGTCGCGAAACCGAATGCGGAGCTCGAAACACCCCCCAATGCCGCACCCAGGGCGGTGGCGACATACATCATCGACGCATTCAGGCTGAAAAGGATGGGCGCCTGCCGGGGCGCCGCTGTGGCCAGGCGCGCCTGCGTGGGAGACATCATGCCAAAACCCGCGATGCCCCAGACAAAGAAGACCGCGACCATCGGCAGGTAGTGGCCCTGCGTCAGGGGGACAAGCAGCATCATGGTCGCAAGCATTGCCAGTTGCATGCGCAAGGTGAGGATGGGGCCGAAGCGGTCACTCGCCCAGCCGCCGGTGAGAGTGCCTGTCGCCCCCGCCAAGCCGAACACCATCAGTGTCAGAGAAAGGGTTTCTGCTGACATGGGGTTGAGCGCCTGCAGCACCGGCCCGATGTAAGAAAAAACCGTGAAGATCGCGCAAAAATAGGCCAATGTCAGGGCCAGTGTGCGGAACACATCGCCTTGCCGAAGCAGCGCCCCCAGTCCGCGAAAGCTCGCCACCTGCGTCCGGATGTTCGCCGGGACCCAGGCGCCGACCAGCGCGATCATCAGCGTACAGATTGCGGCCAGACCGAGCACCGGAACCCGCCAGCCAAAACGCAGGCCGAGCCAAGCCCCAAGTGGCAGGCCCACGACGTAACTCAAACTCATGCCCAGAAAGTTCAGGGACAAGGCCTTGCCCTGGCGCTCCGGCGCGACCATGGCCACCGCAAGGCTGGCCGAGATCGGCGTGAACACAGCGCCAGCCCCCATCAGCACCCGGCCCGCCAACAGCGACGTCAGATTCCCGGAGAGTCCGCAGACCAACATGCCACCGGCAAACAGCAACAGCGCGGCCTGCAGCGCCCTCTTGCGGGACCACCTGGCCGTGGCCACCAAAAGCATGGGTGCCAGCACGGCCGCGGCGATGGCATAAACAGTCATGGTCTGCCCCACGGCAGCGACGCTGGTGCCCAGCGAAGTGGCGACCGGCTGCAGCACGCCGGTCAGCAGGAACGCGCTGGTGCCGATGACCAGGTTGCAGGCCGCCAGAAGGTACAGCAGTGCAGGCACCGGCTCAATGGCCGAGGATCTTCGACAGGAAGTCCTTGCTGCGTTCGTTCTGCGGGTTGCTGAAAAAGTCGTGCGGGTTGTTCTGCTCGACGATCTGCCCCTGGTCCATGAAGATCACGCGGTCGGCCACGGCCTTGGCAAAACCCATTTCGTGGGTGACGCACAACATGGTGATGCCCTGGCTGGCCATTTCGACCATCACGTCGAGAACCTCCTTGATCATCTCCGGGTCGAGGGCCGAGGTGGGCTCGTCGAACAGCATGATCTTGGGCGTGAGGCACAAGGCGCGCGCAATCGCCACGCGTTGCTGCTGCCCGCCGGAGAGTTGCAGCGGGTACTTGCCGGCCTGCTCGGCGATACGCACGCGCTTGAGCTGGGCCATGGCCTTTTCTTCGGCCTCTTTCTTGGGCATCTTGCCGACCCACATCGGCGACAGCGTCAGGTTTTCCAGCACGGTCAGGTGCGGGAAGAGATTGAACTGCTGGAACACCATGCCGACCTTCTTGCGCGTCTCGTCGATGGCCTTGACGTCGTCGGTGAGTTCGATGCCGTCCACATACAGATGGCCCTGCTGGTGCTCTTCGAGCCGGTTGATGCAGCGGATCAGTGTCGACTTGCCGGAGCCCGAGGGGCCGCAGATGACGATGCGTTCACCGGGTGCGACGTTCAGGTCGATATCGCGCAGCACGTGGAAGTTGTTGCCATACCACTTGTTGAGCTTGTCGAATTTGATGATGGGTTCAGCCATGGTGGGTCGGTTGGAAAGTGTATTCGGTGAGAAACCTGCGAAGACGTTGCCGTTCAGCGGGCTTTGCCCTTGTTGACCTGTTTTTCAACCCAGATGCTGTAGCGCGACATGGAAAAACAGAATGCGAAATAGATCATGGTGATGAACAGGTACCCCTCGATCTTGAAGGGCCGCCAGTTGGCGTCGGAGTTCAGCGCCAGCGACAACGCGCCGGTGAGTTCGTACAGGCTGACAATGGTGACGAGCGATGTGTCCTTGAACAACCCGATGAAGTTGTTCATGATGCTGGGAACCACCATCGCCAGCGCCTGCGGCAGGACGATCTTGCGCTGCGTCTGCCAGTACGACAGGCCCAGCGTGGCGGCGGCTTCGAGTTGCCCCTTCGGTATGGCCTGCAGGCCGCCACGGATCACCTCGGCCATGTAGGCTGCCGCAAACAGGGTGATGCCGACCAGCACGCGGATCAGCACGTCGATGGAGAAACCCTGCGGCATGAACAGTGGGAACATGAACGACGCCATGAACAGCACCGACACCAGCGGCACGCCGCGGATCAGCTCTACATAGATGGTGCAGACCGTGCGGATTGCCGGCAGGTCGGAGCGACGCCCGAGCGCCACCACCATGGCGATCGGGAAAGCCAGCGTCAGGGACAACGATGCCAGCAGAATGGTCAACGGCAACCCGCCCCAGCGATCGGTCTCGACCTTGGACAGGCCCATCACGTTGCCATACATCAACATGAAGAACGCGCTCAGGATCACGGCCCAGACCAGCACCAGCCAGGAGCGCCAGAAGGCACGGGTGCAGCTGGCCACCAGCAGGCCCAGCATCAGGGCGGTGGCGATAAACGGGCGCCATTGCTCTTCGTACGGATAGCGGCCGAACAGGATGAAGCGGTACTTCTCCGCCACCACGCCCCAGCATGCCCCGACACCTTCGACCCGGCAGGCTTCGAAGTTGGGTCGCCAGGATGCACGGAACACCGCCCAGTCCAGAAGCTGCGGAAGGAAGTAGATCAGCGCACCTCCCACCACGACCGTCATTAGGCCGGTGATCCAGTCGCTGAAAAGGTTGGTGCGAATCCAGGCGACCGGGCCTTCGGTCTTGACTGGGGCCGGTCGCGCATCGATCGGTTGAAAGGTATATGCAGTCATGGTGGCGGCCGTTGTTTCAGCGCTCCTTGATCGCCGATCGGGCGTTGTACCAGTTCATCAGCAGCGATGTCGTCAGCGATGTCGTCAGGTAGACCAGCATGACGATTGCGATACATTCCACCGCGCGCCCGGTCTGGTTGAGTGCGGTGTTGGCTATCGACACCACGTCCGGGTAACCGATGGCCACCGCCAGTGAGGAGTTCTTGGTCAGGTTCAGGAACTGGTTGGTCATCGGCGGGATGATCACGCGCAGCGCCTGCGGCAGCTCCACCAACTGCATCGACTGTCCCTGGTTCAGGCCCAGCGCCGCGGCGGCTTCACCCTGCCCGCGCGCCACCGACTGGATGCCCGAGCGCACCACCTCGGCCACGAACGCCGCCGTGTAGATGGTCAGCCCGAGCAGCAAGGACAGAAACTCCGGCGTCAGTGAACCGCCGTTTTCGATCGCGAACTCGCCCTTGATCGGGGAATTGAATTCCCCTGGCGCACCGCCGGCCGCCCAACCGAGCACTCCCGTCACCAGGAACAGCGCCAGCGGCACCCAGAACATGCTGCGCAGCTCTCCGGTCGCCTCGAACTTCCGGAACGCCCAGCTGCGGTAGACGAAGGCGAGGGCGACACCGGCCAGCAGGCCGATCGTCCCCCACAGATGGCCGCTCTCCCAGACCGGGATCGGAAAACTCAGGCCGCCCTTGCTCAGGAACATCGGGCCCAGTGTCCAGGCTTCCGACGTGGCCGGCAATACCTCGGTAAAAAACAGGTACCACATCAGCAACTGCAGCAGCACCGGCACATTGCGAAAGAGCTCGACGTAGGCGTAACACAGGCCGCGTACCAGCGCATTGCGCGAAAACCGGCCCACACCGAGCAGCGTGCCCAGCATGGTGGTCAGGATGATGCCGATGACTGCCACCCGCAGCGTGTTGGTCAGGCCGATCAGGAACGCCTGCCAATATGGGTGGCTGGAGTCGAACGTGTACAGGCTCTCACCGATGTCGAAGCCGGATGGACTGGTCAGGAAGTCGAAGCCGCTCTGGATACCACGCACTTTCATGTTCAGCATGGTGTTGCTGGCCAACCACCAGACGGCCAGCGCCACCGCCGCAATCGCGATGATCTGGTAGATGAGTCCTCGGAAGGCCTGACTGCGCCAGGACCAGTTCTTCTTCTTGGGCGGGGATTGCTGGTTCATGGAGCGTAGTCGCGATGGTGGCCGGCTACGACCTGGGCGAAAAGAAAAGCCGCTGCCGGCGCACGCGAGGTGTTCCGGCAACCGCTCATTTCACTGTCGCTCGCGCCTAGCGAATTGGATAGGCGTACATCAGGCCGCCCTTGTTCCACAGGTTATTGACACCACGTGGCAGGTTGACCGGCGACTTGGATCCGACATTTCGCTCGAAGCTTTCGCCGTAGTTGCCAACCGCCTTGACGGCGCGCCCCAGCCAGTCCTTGTCCAGGCCCAGCAACTTGCCGGTGTCTTCGTTGCCGCCACCGAGCATGCGCTGCACCACCGGGTCGGTGCTAGTGGCCTTCATCTGGTCGACGTTGGCCTGCGTGACACCGTATTCCTCGGCCTCCAGCATGCCATACATCACCCATTTGACCATCGCGTACCACTCGTCGTCGCCGCGACGCACCATCGGGCCCAGTGGTTCCTTGGAGATCAGGTCTGGCAGGATCACGTGTTCATTGGGCTTGGGCGCCTCCTTGGACCGGATCGACGCCAGGCCCGATGCGTCCGTGGTGTAGGCGATGCAACGTCCGGAGAAGTAGGCGGCGTTGGTGGCCTCGAGCTTTTCGAACACCACCGGCTTGATGTTCAGGTTGTTGGCCTTGGAGAAGTCCGCGAGATTCTTCTCGGTGGTGGTGCCGGACTGCACACACACGGTCTGCCCCTTGAGTTGCTTGGCGCTCTTGATCTTGCTCTTGACCGTCACCATGAAGCCCTGGCCGTCGTAGTAGTTGACCACGGTGGCGCTCAGGCCCAGGGAGGCGTCGCGCGTCAGCGTGAAGGTGGTATTGCGCGGCAACACATCGACTTCACCCGACTGCAGTGCCGTGAAGCGCTGCGGCGCCGACAGGGGAACGTATTTCACCTTTTCCGGGTCGCTCAGGAGAGTCGCGGCAAGCGCGCGGCAGACATCGACGTCCAGGCCGGACCACTTGCCGCTCGAGTCGGCCTGGGAAAAACCGGCCAGACCGGTGCTGACACCGCAAACGATCGAGCCACGGGCCTTGATGGCGTCCACCGTTTTGCCCGCATGGGCCGGGGCTGCGAGTAGTGCACTGGCGGTGGCGACGGCCGCAGCCGCAAGTTGTACTTTGGAAAATTTCACTGAGAGCTCCATTTGAAAAAAAAAACAAGAACCCAAAAAACCGGATGCAACGAAATGTTTCAACGTTTCTTCACATTTTGTTTGAGTTTGTCCATTGGGAACTGTAGCGACTTCGTCTGCGGACGGCATCGGGGTTTACTCGGACACGATATGCGAAATTTGCATGAGTTAATCTGGCCCATGACGGTGCGAGTTCGAACCATCGATGCATGCTTCATGCCAAACCCCCGCCTTGGTTTGACGGCACATTTCCGTCAAGGGCGGGACAGTTTTGGCCGGCCGGGGCGCAAGGAAGCCCGAAACCGACTCGTCCCGCACGTGACAAGCCGCACCGTTGTGGTGCAGCAGCGCCCCGTATGCTGGCGCTGCAAAATACGCAACGGACGCAATCCGTTCATGGAGACAACCCGATGGACCCCTTGGTTTCCCCTTCCGCAGCCCCCGCTTCGGCGACACCACGGCACTACAAGTTCTGGCCCAAACGGGCACCACGCAGCATCACGCCGCCGGCCACCTCGCTGTGGCACAACCTGGCCATCAGCGCCTTGCGTTATCCCGACAAGGTGGCCACGGTTTTTTTTGGTTCCACCATCACCTATGCGCAGTTGATGCAGCAGGCAGAGAGGCTGGCGGCGTGCCTGCACGGGTTGGGTGTGCGCGCCGGTGACAGGGTGGTACTGAGCATGCAGAATTGCCCGCAACTCGTGGTGGCGCACTGGGCCATCCTGCGCGCCAACGCGGTGGTGGTTCCAGTGAACCCGATGAACCGCGCCGAGGAACTCAAGCACTACATCACCGACCCGGATGCCTGCGTCGCCATCACCACGGCCGACCTCGCCGGCGAGATGGCACAGGCCAGCAATGCGCTGGAGGCCAAAGACCGCCTGGCGCACCTGGTCGTGACGCATTTTACCGATGCGTTTGATCCGGCGGTATCTGCGCCCAATGCCCCGCCGGCAGCATGGATGCCGTGGCTGACCACACCGCATGATCTTCCGGAACTGCTGGGCGGGCAGGTGTTGCGCTGGACGGACGCGTTGGCGAATACCGGCGCTGCACCGGTGCACACAGCCAACCCGGACGACCTTGCCGTGTTGCCGTACACGAGCGGAACCACCGGGCTGCCCAAGGGTTGCATGCACCCGCATGCGACCCTCATGCACCAGGTGGTGGCTGCCGGCATTCTCGGTGGCGGTTCGGCCGAGACGGTGGCACTGGCGGTGGTGCCGATGTTCCACGCCACCGGCATGATCAGCGTGATGCACAGCTGCGTCTACCAGGGCGCGACGATGGTCATGATGCCGCGCTGGGACCGCGACCTCGCAGGCAGGCTGATCTCCACCTGGCGTGTCACCCACTGGGCCAACATCCCCACGATGGTGATCGACCTGCTGGCCAGCCCCAATTTCGCCCAGTACGACCTGTCCTCGCTGGTGTCCATTGGCGGCGGCGGTGCGGCCATGCCGCAGGCGGTGGCGCAGCGCTTGTTCGAGCACTACGGGTTGCGTTACGCCGAGGGTTACGGACTGACCGAAACCGCCGCGCCTTCGCATTTCAACCCGTCCGACGCGACCAAGCAGCAGTGCCTGGGCATCCCCTTCATGGGCACAGAAGCCCGGGTGGTCGACCCGGACACGCTGCAGGAGATGGCGCAGGGTGAGCAGGGCGAGATTATCATGTGCGGCCCACAGAATTTCCGCGGCTACTGGAAACGGCCGGACGCGACCGAGGCGGCCTTTGTCGTGCTGGATGGCAAACGCTTCTTCCGCTCCGGTGACCTGGGCCGGGTGGACGAGGACGGTTACTACTTTCTCACCGACCGCCTCAAGCGCATGATCAATGCGTCCGGATTCAAGGTCTGGCCGGCCGAGGTGGAGGCGCTGATGTACCGCCACCCGGCGATCCAGGAGGCCTGCATCATCTCGGCACGCGACGCCTACCGCGGCGAGACCGTCAAGGCGGTGGTGGTGTTGCGTCCGGGCCATCGCGGGCAGGTCAGTGAACAGGACATCGTCGCCTGGTGCCACGAGCACATGGCCGTCTACAAGGCCCCGCGCATTGTGGAGTTTGTGGACGCCCTGCCCAAGAGCGGCAGCGGCAAGGTGATGTGGCGCTTGCTGCAGGAGGCGCAATCGACCTGATGCGCGGTTGCGTTGCGCTCAGACGTATCCGACCACCGGCCGCCGGTGGCGCATGTGCAGGGACATGCCCAAGGCCGCCATGTGGTTGGAGTTGCGCCCCAGGATGTGTTGTGCCAGGGGCAGGAACTCAGCCTCTTCGAAGGCGGCATGGGCCCGGTATTCGCCAACGAGCTGCTGCAGGGCGACCAGGTCCAGCGGCGTTTCATGCCCTTTTGCAATCTGTTTGAGTTGCGGCTTGATGCGTGCCCACCAGGCCTCGATCTGTCGGTGCTCGGTGGTCAGCCGTTCGGCCATGATGGTCACCCGCGTGTGCTCTTCGCCGTGGGTCGCGCTCGCCAGCACCGCAGGAAACAGCTCCTGCTCCTCCTGTGCATGGTGCTCGGCGATCACCGCATCGAAAAAGGCGAGGGTGTCGGCGGCGATCGTGCGTGCGCGTTTTGCCGGCTCCAGCAGTGCGGGCAGCTCACCCAGCCGGTCGAGGTGCGCCACGATGCCCACATGGCAATCCGAGAAGTTGGCAATCGGCGCATCCGGGTCGGGTGCCGGAGTCGGGTTGGGAGTGTTCATGGGGGATTCCTGTTGCGGGTACGAGGTCGATCACCGGAGCATTCTGGGCGGCACCCTGCGGAGGCAGTTTGATACCGGTCAATTGCGCTCCAGATCTGGTGTGGGTGCCGGCACGGTCGTTCCCGCCGGATCGGGGGCGCGTCGGGCAAGCTGCTGCCCGTAACTCGCGTCGATCTCGTTGAACAACGGGTCATCGATGTCGCCATGAACCGGGTGGTAGGGCCCGGTGCCGCTGTGCGTGGCGTCCGACGCTGGCACGAAAGCGCCGCTCTGCACATCGAACACATGCACCTCGCCGTCCTCGATCACGTAGTGCCAGCCGTGCAGCGCAAGTTGGCCGGCTTCAACCTGCTGTCGCACCATGGGGTATTCCATCAGGCGCTCCAGTTGCAGCACCACGGCGCGTTGTTCGGTGCGGCGCAGCGCTTCTGGCGAGACTTGTACCGGCAGCACAGCCTCGCGCCCCAGTTCCAGCCAAGCGGCCAGGTTTCTGGCCAGGGGATGTATTTCCTCGTACAAGGCGCGGATGCCTCCGCAATGGCTGTGGCCGCAGACCACGATGCGCGAAACCTTCAGGCTGAGCACCGCGAATTCGATCGCCGCCGATGTGCCGTGGTACCCGGCCGAACCATCGTAGGGCGGCACGAACGCGCCCACGTTGCGCACCAGGAACAAGTCGCCAGGGCCGGTGCCGGTCAGCAGGTAAGGGACCAGGCGCGAGTCCGAACAGCCGATGAACAGGATCGTCGGGTGCTGCCCGTCGCGCACCAGATTCTGGAACTGCTCTTGCACTCCGGGGAAGGTGTGGCTGTGAAAGCGGCGCAGGCGTTGCAGCAGTTCATCGGGCACGGTGGGCGTCCAGTGCGGCCGGCACAGGCCTATTGAACCAGCGGCGTGTCTGCGGCTTCGAGGTCCACGCCTTCGACCAGCGCTGAGCCGGCCAGGATCCGCAGGTATTGCTGCAGCGCGCTGACAAAGGCCTTTTGTTGCAGCGACATGGTCACCGCGCCGCGCACCGCCTCGAACGCCTGCTGAATGCCGGGTTCGCGCGCCAGTACTTCCACCACGTGCAGGCCGAAGCGGCTGTGCACCAGGCGCGGCAACACGCCCACTTCGGCCTGGCCGAAAAGCGCGCGGGCGAACTCGGGCGCGCAGTCGCCGGGCACCAGCCAGCCGAGTTCGCCATCTTGCTCGGCACTCGGGCAGTTGGACAACTCGCGGGCGGCGCGGGCAAAGTTGTCTGCGCCGTTACCGTCATGGCAGCGTACGTCGAGCAGGCAGGTCTCGGCACGGTTGCGCAGGGCAACCACGTCCGTGCCGGGGGTCACGGCAAACAGGATGTGCCGCGCATGGACCCGTTCGCCTGTCTGGTACTGGACCAGGTGGGCTTGGTAGTGGCGCCGGCAGGCATCGGTGGACGGCTCGGGCATGCTGAGTTGGCGCTCCAGCAAGGCGTCGATCGCCGCGCTGGCGGCTTCGCTGACGATGCCGTCGGCACTGGTGGAATCGTTGGCATCCAGCAGCCCGGCGGCCTGCGCGGCCTGGCGCAGCAGCTCGGTGCAGGCGCGCTGGCGCAGGGCCTGGGTGGCGATGGTTTCCGCGGGCCCATGCAGTGGCACCCGGTTGATGCGGGCGACCGGTGGTGCGGTCGGGGCGGCCGTGCCGGCGGCGGCAAAGATGTCGTGAACTTGCATGGGTGTGCCTCCGTGGTGGTCAGACGCCTGCGCCGGGCTGGCGCGGCTGGTTGTGGCCGGCCGGTACGTTGAGCCGGCGACTGCGCACCACCTGGTGCGGGCGGAACAGGAAGGCAACCGTGGCGAACCCGCTCCATACATGCACCAGACGGCTGAACGGGAACAGCAGGAAGATCGTCATGCCCAGCACCAGGTGCAGTTTGTAGGGCCAGTCCAGGCCCACGATTCCGTCCGCACTGGGCCGAAGAGTGACGATGCGTTGTGCCCAGTCACCCAGCGCCATCATCACTCCGCCGTCCGAATGGCCGAGCGAAAACGGCAATGTGACCAGACCAATCACCAATTGCACCCACAGGATCAGCAGGATGGCGATGTCGGTGCGGTGGCTGGTGAGCCGGATGCGCGGGTCGACCAGGCGCCGGTGCAGCAGCAGGCTCAGCCCGATGAAACAGATGAACCCGGCGGTGCCGCCGGAGACCACGGCGAACAGTTGCTTTTGGGGCGCGGTGATGAAGTGCTCGTACAGCCAGTGCGGGGTGAGCAGGCCGACGAAGTGGCCGAAGAAGAGGAACAGGATGCCGATGTGGAACAGGTTGCTGCCCCATCGCAGGCTGCCGGTGCGCAGCATCTGCGACGAGTCGCTCTTCCACGTGTACTGGTCGCGGTCGAAACGCACCAGGCTGCCCATCAGGAATACCGTCAGGCAGATGTAGGGGTAGACCGTGAACAAGAAATTGTGGACGGACGCTTGGACGCTGTTCATGCTGATGCTCCTGAACCGGCTTGCGGGGTTGTGGCGCGGGCCCGCCGCACCAGGTGAATGGGTTGGGGCGTTCCGGGCTTGGCCTGGCCTTGTGTGGAGCAACCGTCGAACACGACCGGCTCGGCCCAGGCCTCGTCCAATGGGGCTTCCTTGACCGGCGGGGTGGCCTGGGCCTTTTCACCGGCCAGTTCCAGCATTGCGGCCAGGATGGCGACGTACGGTGTGCCGCGCCGTTGCAGGGCGCCAAAGATGGCGTTGAAGATGTGCGCCATTTCCGCCAGGAAGGCCCGGGCCTCGGCCGGTGGTTGCGTGGAGACGAACTCCAGCACCACGGGCAGGTAGTCGGGCAACTGGCCTTCGCCGAGGTACAGGCCGGCCTTTTCGTAAGTTTGTGCCAGGTCGATCATGGCCGGGCCGCGCTCGCGAGAGTCACCATGCACATGTTCGAACAGGTGCAGCGAGGTGGCGCGGCCGCAGTCGAACAGGTCGACGTAGGCGGCTTCGATGGCCAGGCCATCACCCAGTGTCAGGTGTGTGATCAGGGCGTCGATCTCGGCGAGTCGCCCGGCACCCAGCGCGTGTTCGTCCGCCAGGACCGCGCCGATCTGGGGCAGAAAAACACGCATGCCGGCGTCGGGGTAGGCGAGCAGCGCAGCCAGGGCGCGCAGGGTGCCGGAGGCGCTGGCGGGTTTCGCTTGTTTGAACATGTTCAGACCTCCGCCCGGATCGGGATGGTGCGTTTCTTCTCACTGCCAAACAGGCTGGTTTCCGACGTGCCCTCGGAGCAGCCATTGCCGAAGCTGAAGCCGCAGCCGCCACGCACGTTGAAGGTGTTCTCGGCGTATTCACGGTGCGTGCTGGGGATCACAAAGCGGTCCTCGTAGTTGGCGATGGCCATGACGTGGTACATCTCCTCGACCACTTCCTGGCTGATGCCCACCTGGTCGAGCACGGCCTTGTTGATGCGCTGGTCGACATGTTTCTCGCGCTGGTAGGCGCGCATGGCCAGCATGCGTTCCAGGGCGCGGACCACGGGTGCGGTGTCGCCAGCCGTCAGCAGGTTGGCCAGGTACTTGACCGGTATGCGCAGCTGGTTCACATCCGGGATCTGGCCGTTGCTGCCGACGTGGCCGGCGTTGGCGGCAGCCGAGATCGGCGACAGCGGCGGCACATACCAGACCATCGGCAGGGTGCGGTATTCCGGGTGCAGCGGCAGGGCCACTTTCCACTCCACGGCCATCTTGTAGACCGGGCTGTTGCGCGCGGCCTCCATCCACTTGTCGGGGATGCCGTCAACACCTGCCTGCGCGATCACCGCCGGGTCGTTCGGGTCCAGGAAGATGTCGAGCTGTGCCTGGTACAGGTCGCGGTCGTGTTCGACGCTGGCGGCCTGCTGGATGCGGTCTGCGTCATACAGCAACACACCGAGGTAACGGATGCGCCCGACGCAGGTCTCGGAGCACACGGTGGGCTGGCCGGCCTCGATGCGCGGGTAGCAGAAGATGCACTTCTCGGCCTTGCCGCTCTTCCAGTTGTAGTAGATCTTCTTGTAGGGGCAACCGCTCACGCACATGCGCCAGCCGCGGCACTTGTCCTGGTCGATCAGCACGATGCCGTCTTCCTCGCGCTTGTAGATCGAGCCCGACGGGCAACTCGCCACGCAGGCCGGGTTCAGGCAGTGCTCGCACAACCGGGGCAGGTACATCATGAAGGTGTTCTCGAACTGGCCGAGCATCTCCTTTTGCATCTGCTCGAAGCCGTCGAGGTTCTTGTCCTTGCTGCGCTTGGAGAACTCGCCGCCCAGAATTTCCTCCCAGTTCGGGCCCCAGACGATCTTGTCCATCTGTTTGCCGGTGATCAGGCTGCGTGGGCGCGCTGTGGGCGTGGCCTTCATCTCGGGCGCCGACTGCAGGTGTGCGTAGTCGAAGGTGAAGGGCTCGTAGTAGTCGTCGATCTCGGGCAGGTTGGGGTTGGCGAAGATGCGCATCAGGAGTTTCCACTTGGCGCCCTGGCGCGGCTCGATCGCGCCGCTGGCCAGGCGTTGCCACCCGCCGTTCCATTTGTCCTGGTTCTCCCACTCCTTGGGGTAACCGATGCCGGGTTTGGTCTCGACGTTGTTGAACCATGCGTATTCCATGCCGGGGCGGCTGGTCCAGACGTTCTTGCAGGTCACGCTGCAGGTGTGGCAGCCGATGCATTTGTCCAGGTTCAGAACCATGCCGATCTGTGCGCGGACTTTCATGCGTTTTCTCCTTGCGCCTGGGTGGGCCGGACCAGTTCTTCACCCACTGGTGTGTCGAGCCAGTCGATCTTGACCATCTTGCGCACCACCACGAACTCGTCGCGGTTGGTGCCAATGGTCCCGTAGTAGTTGAAGCCGTAACTGAACTGCGCGTAACCGCCGATCATGTGTGTGGGCTTGAGCACGATGCGCGTCACCGAGTTGTGGATGCCGCCGCGCGCACCGGTGATCTCCGAGCCCGGGGTGTTGACGATCTTTTCCTGGGCGTGGTACATCATGACCATGCCGGGGTTGACGCGCTGGCTCACCACCGCCCGTGCCGCGATGGCACCGTTGATGTTGAACAGTTCGACCCAGTCGTTGTCCTCGATGCCGGCGATCTTGGCGTCGTCCTCGCTGAGCCACACGCAGGGCCCGCCGCGGCTCAGCGTGAGCATCAGCAGGTTGTCGGTGTAGGTCGAGTGGATGCCCCACTTCTGGTGCGGTGTGATGAAGTTGAGCAATATCTCCTTGTTGCCGTTGGAGCGGATGCCATGGATGCCGGCGGTGGTCTTGAGGTCCACCGGCGGGCGGTAGCTGCTGAAACCTTCGCCGAAGGCGATCATCCAGGGGTGGTCCATGTAGAACTGCTGGCGCCCGGTCAGCGTGCGCCAGGGGATCATCTCGTGCACATTGGTGTAGCCGGCGTTGTACGACACCGTCTCACTCTCGATGCCGCTCCAGGTGGGTGAGCTGATGATCTTGCGCGGCTGCGCCTGGATGTCGCGAAAGCGGATTTTCTCGTCCTCGCGGTGGATTGCCAGGTGCCTGTGGTCACGCCCGGTGATCTTGCCCAACGCCTCCCAGGCCTTCACCGCCACATGGCCGTTGGTCTCTGGCGCCAGCATCAGCACCACCTCGGCGGCGTCGATGTCGGTCTCGATCTTCGGCATGCCCCGGGTTACACCCTCGGCGGTGACCACGCCGCTGAGTTCGGCCAGTTGCCTGACTTCGGTCTGGGTGTTCCAGGCAATGCCCTTGCCGCCGTTGCCTGCCTTGTTCATCAGCGGACCCAGGGCCGTGAAGCGCTTGAACACGTTGGGGTAGTCGCGCTCCACCACCGCCATCTGCGGCGCGGTCTTGCCGGGGATCAGTTCGCACTCGCCGCGTTTCCAGTCCTTGACCTCGAACGGCTGCGCCAGTTCACCCGGGGTGTCGTGCATCAGCGGCGTGAGAACGAGTTCCTTCTCCATACCCAGATGGCCGACGCAGACTTCGCTGAACTTTTTTGCGAACCCCTTGTAGATGTCCCAGTCGCTGCGTGACTGCCAGGCCGGGTCGACCGCGGTGGAGAGCGGGTGGATGAAGGGGTGCATGTCGCTGGTGTTGAGGTCGTTCTTCTCGTACCAGGTGGCGGTGGGCAACACGATGTCGCTGTACAGGCAGGTGGTGCTCATGCGGAAGTCGAGCGTGACCAGCAGGTCGAGCTTGCCTTCAGGGGCTTTGTCATGCCAGACCACCTCGGTCGGTTTGGCCTCCTGGCTGGCGCCGGGCCGCCCCAAGCCGGCCGCCCCCTGGGGGGAGGCGCGCAGCGCTTCGGGGGGAAATTGTTCTCCCAGGTCCTTGCCTTGCACGCCATTGCTGGTGCCCAGCAGGTGCTTGAGGAAATACTCGTGGCCCTTGCCGGACGAACCCAGCAGGTTGGAGCGCCACACGAACATGTTGCGCGGCCAGTTGGCGGGGTGGTCGGGGTCGGTGCAGCTCATCGTGAGCGAACCGTCCTTGAGCGACTTCACCGCGTAGTCCTTCGGGTCCACGCCCGCCTTGATCGCGTCCTTGACCACCTGCAGCGGGTTGGTCTGCAGCTGCGGTGCCGACGGCAGCCAGCCCATGCGTTCGGCGCGCACGTTGTAGTCGATCATGCTGCCGGCATACATTTTTTTGTCGGCCAGTGGCGAAATGACTTCCTCCATGCCTAGCTTTTCGTAGCGCCACTGGTCGGTGTGCGCATAGAAGAAGCTGGTGCTGTTCATCTGCCGCGGCGGGCGGATCCAGTCGAGCGCAAAGGCGAGTGCAGTCCAGCCAGTCTGCGGGCGGAGTTTTTCCTGGCCGACGTAGTGCGCCCAGCCGCCGCCGCTCTTGCCGATGCAGCCGCACATCATCAGCATGTTGATGATGCCGCGGTAGTTCATGTCGCTGTGGTACCAGTGGTTCATCGCCGCGCCGATGATGACCATCGAGCGCCCCTGGGTCTTGTCGGCGTTCTCGGCGAACTGACGCGCCACCGTGATCAGCTGCGCGCGTGGCGTACCGGTGATGCTCTCCTGCCAGGCCGGTGTGTAGGGGGTGTCGTCGTCGAAACTTTTTGCCGCCATTTCTCCCGGCAGACCGCGGGCGATGCCGTAGTTGGCCACCTGCAGGTCGAATACGGTGGCCACCAGGGCTTCGCGCTGGTCGCCCTCCTTGCCCAGGCTGATGCGCTGTACGGGGACAGTGCGGACCAACACGTCATTGGCACTGTCGCCGTTGGTGTTGTGCTTGAAGTTCGGGGTGGCGATACCGCCGAAGTAGGGGAAACCGACTTTCGCGGTTTCCGGGTTCGGTGTTTCAGCCTCGAGCACCGACAGGCGCAGCTTGACCTCGTTGCCGTGGCGCGCTTCCTTGGCCTCCAGGTTCCACTGGCCCTGGTCGGCGCGGCCGTCCGGGCCCCAGCGGAAGCCGATGGCGCCATTCGGCAGCACGACCTTGCCCGCGCTGTCGAACGCGACGGTCTTCCACTCCGGGTTGTTGGCCTGTCCGAGCTTGCCGTTGAAGTCGGACGCACGCACATAGCGGTCCGGCACCATGATTTTCTCGCCGCCGGGCAGCTCGTGCTCCTTGAGCATCACCAGCATCGGCATGTCGGTGTAGCGGCGCACGTAGTCGTCGAAGTAGGCGCTGCGCGTGGTGCGGGCCCCCACGCCGCCTGCTGGCGGCTGCCCCCCGAGGGGGCTGGAAGAACTTGGGGCGGCCCGGCGTTCTTCCCCACCATCAGGGAAGTAGAACTCCTTGAGGATCACATGGCCCATGGCCATGGCCACGGCGGCATCGGTGCCCTGCTTGGGGTGCATCCAGATGTCGGACAGTTTGGCCACCTCCGAGTAGTCGGGCGTGACCGCCACCGTCTTGGTGCCCTTGTAGCGCACCTCGGTGAAGAAGTGCGCGTCGGGCGTACGCGTCTGCGGCACGTTCGAACCCCAGGCGATGATGAAGCTGGAGTTGTACCAGTCGGCCGACTCCGGCACGTCGGTCTGTTCGCCCCAGACCTGCGGGCTGCTCGGTGGCAGGTCGCAGTACCAGTCGTAGAAGCTCATGCACACGCCGCCGATCAGGCTCAGGTAACGGCTGCCGGCGGCATAACTGACCATCGACATGGCCGGGATCGGCGAGAAGCCGATCACGCGGTCGGGACCGTATTTCTTGATCGTGTACACATTTGCCGCGGCGATGATCTCGTTGACTTCGTCCCAGCTCGAACGCACCATTCCGCCCAGTCCGCGGATCTTTTGGTAGTTGCGCCGCGTGGCCTCGTTCTCGACGATCGAGGCCCAGGCGTCGACCGGGTCGTGCGCCAAACGGGCTTCGCGCCAGCTCTTGAGCAGGCGACCGCGCACCATCGGGTACTTGACGCGGTTGGCGCTGTACAGGTACCAGCTGTAGCTGGCGCCGCGGGCGCAGCCGCGCGGCTCGTGGTTGGGCATGTCCCAGCGCGTGCGCGGGTAGTCGGTCTGCTGGGTTTCCCAGGTGACGATGCCGCCCTTGACGTAGATCTTCCAGGAGCAGGAGCCGGTGCAGTTCACACCGTGGGTGGAGCGCACGATTTTGTCGTGCGCCCAGCGGTTGCGGTAGGCGTCCTCCCAGGTGCGGTCTTCGCCGGTGGTGACGCCGTGGTCACCTGCGAAGCTTTCGCGGGGGGCAGAGAAGTAGTTCAGTCGATCAAGAAAGTGGCTCATGGGTGTCCTCGTTGAAACTGTTTGATTCGGGTGTCAGGGGTTCTTGATTTCCGAGCCGGCGCGCAGGTAGAACCACCAGTTGAGAATCAGGCACAACGCATAGAACGCAGCGAAGCCGTACATCGACAACTGCGGGGTTCCGGCCTTGATCTGCGCACCGATGACCACCGGGGCGATGAAGGCACCATAAGCGGCCACCGCCGATGTCCAGCCCAGCACCGGGCCGGCCTGCTGGCGGTCGAATATCACGCCGATGGTGCGGAAGGTGGAGCCGTTGCCGATACCGCTGGCAGCGAACAGCAGCACGAACAACCACATGAAGGTCGAGAAGTACTGTTCCGGGGTGGCCGAGCCATAAGCCAGCATCATCATGTAGCCGACAGCGGCGGAGGCCACCACCATCACGGCCGAGATCACCTGGGTCACGATGGAGCCGCCGACCTTGTCGGAGATCCAGCCGCCGACAGGCCGGATCAACGCTCCCACGAATGGGCCGATCCATGCGTATGTCAACGCGGACGGCGCATTCGGGTTTTTCAGCGTGTGCTGCATCACGCCCGCCGCGTCGGGCAGATGGCTGATGCCGAAGATCACCGTGATCGACAACGGCAGGGCCATCGAGAACCCGATGAAGGAGCCGAAGGTCACGATGTACAGCAAGGTCAGCGACCAGGTGTGCTTGTTGCGAAAGATCTCGAACTGCTTGGCGATGTTGCCCTTCATCTCACCAAAGGCCGCCAGCTTCATGACTGCCAGGGTGGCGACGATGGTCAGGGGCAGCGCCACCCACATGTTGAGCAGGCCGAGGCCGGTGGGAGCGGGCAGGTACAGGTACAGGCCCAGCCCGCCAATCGCACACGTGATCACCCACAGATAGATGATCTTGGCGAAGGCGGCCAAGGTGCCGCCGTAGTTGGGCGACAGGGGCAGCAGGTTGTTCATGCCGAACCAGGCGGCGACCACCAGTGGCAGCAGGATGGCGGCCCATATGAAGCCCGCGTTCTGGATGAAGGTGGGTGTACCGGCCACGATCTTTCCCATGATCCAGCCGCTGTCCTTGATCAGCACCATCGATCCGCCGCCGGCCGCGCCGAACAGGCCGACCGTCATCACCAGCGGAATCAGCACCTGCATGGTGGTCACGCCGAAGTTGCCCAGGCCGGCGTTCAGCCCCAGCCCCGTACCCTGCAGCCGTTTCGGGAAGAAGCCGGTGATGTTGGACATGGAGCACGCGAAGTTGCCGCCACCAATGCCAGACAGGAAGGCGCAGGCCTGGAACACCCACAGCGGGGTGGACTTGTCCTGCAGCGCGATGCCGGTCCAGATGGCCGGAACCATGAGCAGGGCCGAGGTCAGGAAGATGGTGTTGCGTCCGCCCGCCAGGCGGATGAAGAACGAGGCCGGGATGCGCATCGTGGCACCCATCAGACCGGCGATGGCGGTCAGCGTGAACATGTCCGCCGGTTTGAACGGAAAGCCCAGGTTGAGCATCTGCACGGTGATGATGCCCCACATCGCCCATACGGCAAACCCGCACAGCAGGTTGGGGATCGATATCCAGAGGTTGCGGTACGCGATGCCGCTGCCGCCTGTGTTCCAGAACGTGTTGTCTTCGGGGCGCCAGTCGGCGATGTCGGCACCGCTGTAGGTGCGGGGCGCATTGGTGCCAAGTGAAGCGGAGGTGCTCATGGTGTTTCCTGGTTAGCCATGGAGGGCGAATTTCTTGGCATGCGGGCCCATCAGTTCGGTGCCGCGGACTTCGGTCCAGTACATCCAGATCAGCGACACCCAGACCACGCCGTACATCAGCATGAAGGCGCTGGACCGGATGCCCGTGAGGTCCATCAGCGCGCCGAACATGATGGGAAGGACGAAACCGCCCAGTCCGCCGGCCAGGCCGACGATGCCGCTGACCGTGCCGATGTTGGTGGGGTAGTCGTCGCTGATGTACTTGAAGACACTCGCCTTGCCGAAGGCCCAGGCGATGCCGAGCAGGAACATCAGTGCGGTGAAAAGGTACACATTCAGGCCGATGTGGAAGGTCTTTGGGCCATTGATGGTGGTGATGGTGAAATCGGTTTGTGGGTAGCTCAGCAGGAACAGGCAGATCCAGCTCACCCACAACACCCACCACGTCACGCTGTGCGCGCCGTATTTGTCGGAGAACCAGCCGCCGACCGCACGCAGCACCCCCCCAGGCAGCGAGAAGCAGGCGGCCAGCAACGCGGCGGCACGGATGTCCAGCCCGAACTCGCCCACGTAGTACTGCACCATCCACAAGGACATCGCCACGTAGCCGCCGAACACGATCGAGTAGTACTGGCAGTACTTCAGGACTTTGGGCTCGCGCAGCATCTTGAGCTGGTCGCTGAACCTGGTATTGGAGGGCGCCAGGTGGGCCGGGTTGCTGTAACTGAACATCCAGAACAGCACCACCGTGCCCAGCATGATCGCCGCGTAGATCTGCGGCACCATGGTCCAGCCGAACGCCACCAGCAAGGCGGGTGCGACGAACTTGTTGACTGCCGCGCCGGAGTTGCCAGCGCCGTACACCCCCATCGCGAAACCCTGGTTGTCCTTGGGGAACCAGCGCGCCACATAAGGCGTGCCGACCGAGAAGGAGCCCCCCGCGAGCCCCACAAACAGGCCGATCACCAGGAAGTGCCAGTAGGCGGTTGCGTAACCCATCATCCAGATCGCGGGCACGGTGATCGCCATCAGGATCGTCATCACGATGCGGCCGCCGTACTTGTCGGTCCAGATGCCGAGCGGAACCCGGATCAACGATCCGGTAAGCACCGGGGTCGCGGTCAGCAGGCCGAATTCGGTCGAGTTGAGGTTCAGTGCCTTCTTGATCGGGATGCCGATCACACCGAACATCATCCACACCATGAAGCAGACGGTGAATGCCAGCGTGCTGACGATCAGCACCGACAGCGCTTGTCCTTTTCGGGTCATGTCAAAGCTCCTTTTTGCATGACACGACTCTAGGTTTGCCGGCCGTTGCGCGCCATCCGCCAGTGGAGCTGGCGTGGGGATGCAGAGGAACTACACCGCGCCGGTGGCGCGTAGTTCTGTGGAACTAGCGGTCGGCCTGGTTGGCGATTTGTTGCGCCAGGTCAAATCGGTACAGCGTGCCAAAGGGGCCAATCGGTCTCCGGCCGCCGAACGCGTCGTCGGGTGGCCACAGGCAACTCAGGCCAGCCCGTTTTCAGTGGCCATCACGGCCGCATGCACGCGTGAACTCACGTCGAGTTTGCGCAAGATGTGCTGTACGTGGATCTTGACCGTGGTCTCGGCGATCAGCAGCTTGCGCGCGATTTCCTTGTTGCTGTCGCCCGCGGCGATGCCGCGCAGGATTTCCAGCTCGCGTGGAGACAGACTGGCCAAAGGTGATGCCGCCAAAGCCGGACCGGGCGCCATGGTCGGGGGCACGAGACCCGCGGCATTGCGGTAGGCGGTCACCAGTTTGCCGGTCATCTCCGGGGCAAGCACATGTTCGCCCCGCATCGCCCGGCGGATGGCCTGCGACAAAGCGTCACCTTCCATCGTTTTGAGCAGGTAACCACTGGCGCCGTTGCGCAGTGCAGTGGCCAGGTCGTCGGCATCTTCGCTCACAGTGAGCATCAGGATGCACGCTCGCGGAGCTGCCTGGCGCAGGGCGGGCAGGGCGTCCACCCCTTTTACCCCCGGAAGGTGGTTGTCGAGCAGGATCACGTCGGGTTGCCATTCGAGGGCGCGGCGTTGCGCTTCGCCAGCGTCGGCGGCATCACCCACCACCACGAACTGCGGGTCACGCGCCAGCAGGGCCGTCAGGCCGCGCCGGAACAGGGTGTGGTCGTCGACGACAAGGATGCGGGTGACGGAAGGGGTGCTGTCAGGCATGGGTCGGTTCGGCTCTCAGGGCGGTGGAGGCCTCGGCCGCCCGGTCGACCGGCATGGAGCCGCTTGCACCTGAGACGGTTTGCGACAGGGTCAGGATGACTGAGGTGCCGTGCCCCGGGCGTGCCAGCACCTCCAGCGCCGCGCCAACGCGTTGTGCGCGCTCGGCCATGATGCGCAGGCCGACATGGGTTTCGTCCTGGCCGTGTTGCATGTCGAAACCAGTGCCGTTGTCACGCACTTCGAAGCGCCACCGGGGCTGCTGCCGCACCTCGAGCCAGACTTGCGTTGCGCCGGCATGTTTGCGCACGTTGGACAGCGCCTCCTGCAGGATGTGCAGCACCTGGATCTGCAGGTCGGGCGCAAGGGGCAGGGCATTGCCCTGCATGTGGAGCGCGGCGGGAATGCCGGTCTGCTGTTCGAACTTGCGCAAGGTCGTTTGCAGGGCGGGCTCGATGTCCTCGGCGCTGGTGCGGGTGCGGAAGTGGACCAGCAGTTCGCGCACGTCGGCATAACTCTCGCGCACACCGGCATCGATCTCCTGCAGCACGCTCTGGGCCTGTTGCGGATTGTGCTGGTCGAGCGCGTCCTGCATCAGCTGCACCTGGATCTTGAGGAAGGCCAGCGACTGTGCGATCGAATCGTGCAGTTCACGCGCAATGAAGCTGCGCTCCTGGGACACTGCCGCTTCCTTCTCCAGCGACAGCAGGCGGATGTTTTCCATGGCGGCTGCCAGGTGGGCGGTGAGTGCCTCCAGCAGGGAGCGCTCCGAAGCGGTGACATCGCACTGGGCATGGAAGAACAGGTCGACTTCGCCCATCAGCCGCTCGTGCAGCCGGATCGGGACCGAGACGATCGTCTCGAAACCCGCGCGCCTGCAGTGTGGCAAGCGGGCCGGGTTGGCCTCGCGGATCGGTATGACGCGCACTGCGGTGCTGGTCCCGGATGTGCCGCAATGGCAGTCGCCGGCGCGCACGCAATGTTCGGCTTCCAGCATGGACTGGGGCAGGCCCTCCGACGCCAGCATCAGGTAGCGTTCGTTGGTTTCGTCGGACCATCGCAGTGCCGCCGCATCGGCTTTGGCGACCTCGCGCACCCGTTGCACGAACCCCTGCGTGAGGCCTTGCAAGGTCGTGGCGCTGCCCACCAGCGAGGTCACGCTGTACAGGGCCTCGAGGCGTTCGCGTTTTTCCTGGAGCTCGGAGGTCTTCTCGGCCACCCGGGCCTCCAGGTGCCGGTACATGGACTGCACGTGCCCGGCCATGCCGTTGAACCCTTCCGCCAGCATGCCGAATTCATCGGTGCTCACACGCTCGACGCGCGCCGAAAAGTCGCCGTCCTGCATGCGGCGGATGGCTTGTTTCAGCACACCGACCGGCTCCAGCACGAACAGGTAACCGGTGTAGACCAGCACCGAGGCACCGATCACGGCCAGCGCCATCGTGGCCAACTGCGCCAGGTGCAACAAGGCGGTCCAGCGCGACATGTGGGTTTCGATGGCCTGAACCAGCGCATCGATATGGGTGACGAACCCGGCCGTATCCTGGTTGAGCGATGTGGTGTCAGGCGGATTCGCGCTTGTCCAGCGCTGCTGGAAGCCGCGCCAGTCGCTTTCCACCGAACCAAAGCGGGTGCGCACCGTGTCGTCCCAGGGCACGAACAGCGGGCGATCCGGGTTGCCGTTGCGCAGTTGCTCCAGCGCGCCATTGAACTCTTCGACTTGCCGGGGCAGCCGATCGCGGCTGTCGGTGCCCACCGAGAGCGCCATGCGGTAGGCCTGCATGCGCATGCGGCCGGCTTCGTTCACTGCTGCCGCGCCGCCCTCCAGCTGCCAGGACACCCACAATGTCATGGCGATGGAAAACAAGGCCAGCAACAGGAAAGGCGTAGCCACCAGCGCCAGCTTGGCGCCCAGACTCCAGTGTTTGCGCGGTGTCATCGCCCCATTATGGAGCGCGCAAGACTCAGGCCGTGCGCTCGAAGATGGCGGCGATGCCCTGGCCGCCGCCGATACACATCGTGACGAGGGCGTACCTGCCCTGGATACGCTGCAACTCGTACAGCGCCTTGACGGTGATCAATGCGCCAGTGGCGCCGATCGGGTGACCAAGTGATATGCCGGATCCGTTGGGGTTGACCTTGGCCGGGTCGAGCCCGAGGTCCCGGGTGACGGCGCAGGCCTGGGCCGCAAAGGCTTCGTTGGCTTCGATGACGTCGAGGTCGTTGACGCTGAGCCCGAGCTTTTTCAGCAACTTCTGCGAGGCCGGCACCGGGCCGATGCCCATGTATTTGGGATCGACACCGGCGTGTGCGTAACCGACCAGGCGCGCCAGCGGCTGCAGGCCGCGTGCCTTGGCGGTGTCACTGTCCATCAGCACCACCGCAGCGGCGGCGTCGTTGATGCCGGATGCGTTGCCGGCAGTCACAGTGCCATTTTCCTTGAGGAAGGCCGGTTTGAGCTTGGCCATGTCCTCGAGCGAGCAGTTGGCGCGGAAATGCTCGTCGGTGTCAAACGCGATGTCGCCCTTGCGGCTCTTGAGAACGACCGGGACGATCTGGCTTTTGAAGTAACCCGCCTTGATGGCGCGTTCCGCGCGGTTGTGGCTTTGCAGTGCCAACTGGTCCTGGTCGGCGCGGGTGATGCCCCACTTGGCGGCGATGTTTTCGGCCGTGATACCCATGTGGATGGTGTGGAACGGATCGTGCAGCGCGCCCATCATCATGTCGATCATCTTGGTGTCGCCCATGCGCGAGCCCCAGCGGCTGCTGAGGCTGGCGTACGGCGCGCGGCTCATGTTCTCGGCGCCGCCACCGATGGCGATGTCGCAATCACCCAGCGCGATCGATTGGGCCGCCGACACAATGGCCTGCAGGCCGGAGCCGCACAGGCGGTTGACGTTGAAGGCCGGTGTGCCCTCGCCACAGCCGCCGTTGATGGCCGCCACGCGTGACAGGTACATGTCTTTCGGTTCTGTGTTCACGACGTGGCCGAACACCACATGGCCGACGTCTTCACCGGCCACGCCTGCACGTTGCAGTGACTCACGCACCACCTGCGCACCGAGTTCGGTGGGCGGAACGTCCTTGAGGGCGCCTCCAAAGGTGCCGATGGCGGTACGGACGGCACTGACGACTACGATTTCACGGCGCATGGGTTTTCCTTGGTGTTGCAGGGGGATGGGTGTCAAGTCTGACGCAAGTGCATCCATTTTACGGAGTGCCAGCCGGGCGTGGAACCGCTGCCAGGGAACATCGAAACAAACCGAAACACGCCGATACCGCGTTGAAAGCACCTGGCGGCCGGCCCACGGCACGATGGAGTCCTGTTCAACCACTTTTGAAAGTACCCACCATGAAACTCTGGATCAAACGCTCCCTGATCGGCCTGTTCGGGGCCACCCTCGTTCTGGGCGGTCTGACTGCCTGCGGCCACCGCCACAGCGGTCATGGCATGGCCATCAGCGAGGAGGACTCAGCCAAATTCAAGGCCCGCATGGTCGAACGTGTGGGCAAGGAACTCGAACTCAACGAACCGCAGAAGCAACGCCTGGCCATATTGGGTGAGCGCCTGCGCGACCAGCGCCTGGCGCTGGTCGGCAAGACGACCGACCCGCGCGCCGAGGTGCAGGCACTGGTCGCCGGGCCGCAATTCGACCGTGCCCGCGCTCAGGCTGTCATAGAGGAAAAGACCGCTGCGCTGCGCGGCAAGAGCCCGGAGGTGATCGCGGCCGCCGGTGACTTCTTTGACAGCCTGACCCCGGTGCAGCAGCAAAAGGTGCGCGACTTCATGCAACGCCGGCATGGCTGGTTCAGCCGCAGCTGAGCGCAGGCGCGGTGGGACAATCGGCCATGGTCAGGATTTTGTTGATCGATGACGACGCGCAATTGGGCCCACCGCTGGCTGTGTACTTCCAGCGTTTCGAGATGGTGCTGGAGTGCGCGACCCGCCCCAGCGAAGGGCTGGCCAGGTTGCGTGGCGGCAATTTCGACGCCGCGATCCTGGACGTGATGCTGCCCGAGATGGACGGTTTTGCCCTGTGCCGTGCAATTCGCCGCGACAGCGACATCCCGATCATCATGCTGACCGCCCGCGGAGAAGTGACCGACCGCGTGGTCGGGCTGGAACTCGGGGCTGACGACTACCTGCCCAAACCATTCGAGCCACGCGAACTCGTCGCGCGCCTTCAGACGGTGCTGCGCCGCCGCCGCGCCAGTGGCACCGGGCAGCGCCTGGTATTCGAGGGGCTGGAACTGGACCTCGACAAACGTACGGTGCACCGGCACGGGCTGGCCGTCGAGCTGACCGGCACGGAATTCGACCTGCTTGCCATGCTGGCGCGTGATCCGGGTCGGGTGTTCACACGGGACGACATCCTGAACCACCTGCGCGGACACGAGGCCGAGCTCTACACCCGCGCCGTGGACATCGTGGTGAGCCGCCTGCGCAAGAAGCTCGAGCCGCTGGACTGCATCAAGACACTGCGCAATGCCGGTTACGCACTGGCGGTCGGCCGTGCCTGACGGCCTCCGCCAGCGCTGGCACCGGCGCGCGCGTTATGCGCTCAAGCGCTCGCTGCGGCTCAAGTTGTTGCTGGTGTTCCTCTTGCTGGCCATGGGTATGGCGCTCATCTTTCTGGTCGGGTCGCAGCGCGCACTCGGCAGCGGCTGGCGCCAGGCGGTCGCGCCTTTGCTCGCCGACTACGTGGACCGGCTCGCCTCCGACATCGGGTCGCCGCCCAGCGTCGATCGGGCGCAGGCGCTGGCGCAACGGCTGCCGATCAAGATCCGGATCGAAGGGCCGGTGGTGCGCTGGCATTCGGCGGGAGCACCCGATGGTGTTGCGGAACCAGGTTATGGGCAGCACTGGCGCGATGAAGACCGCCCGCGCCTGCTGGAGCGCACCACGCCGGATGGCCACCGCATCGTCTTCGGATTGGCCGATCTGCCCTGGAAAAACCAGCCCAGGACGATCGGCTGGGCGACACTGGGCCTGTTGCTGCTGATCACCGGCTTGGCTTATGGCTACCTGAGCCGTCTGCTGCGCCCCCTGGATGACATTCGTGCTGGCGCGCAGCGATTCGGTCGCGGCGAATTCGACCAGCCAATCAAGGTGCGCCGGCGCGATGAACTCGGTGATCTGGCCGGGCAGGTCAATACGATGGCGCGCGACATCCACAAGATGCTCGATGGACAAAGGGCCTTGTTGCTGGCCATCAGCCATGAACTTCGGTCGCCACTGACAAGGGCGCGGCTGAATGCCGAGTTGTTGCCGGAAGGCCCCGCAACGGACGTGGCCCGCAGTGCGTTGCTGCGTGACCTTGCCGAGATGCGCGATCTGATCGCCGACCTGCTCGAGGGCGAACGCCTCTCGGGCGGCAAGGCCGCCATGCAGCTCGAGTCGACCGATCTCGCGGGGCTTCTCGCGGAGGTGGTCCAGGCGCGTGCCGACGCTGCCGCAGTGCGCCTTCAGCTTGCTGGCGTGTTGCCCCAAGTGGCAGTCGATCGTGTGCGTCTGCGCCTGGCGGTTCGCAACCTTTTGGACAACGCGGTGCGCCATGGCGGCGCACAAGCCCCTGCGCCGGAATTGACGCTGAATGTTGTGGGCGGGCGGGTGCGTATCGTGGTGCGCGATTTCGGCCCCGGCGTGCAGGAGGCGCAGCTGGCGCACCTGGGCGAACCTTTCTACCGCACCGATGAGGCACGCCTGCGCAGCACGGGTGGTGTCGGCCTGGGCTTGTACCTGGCGCGGCTCGTGGCACAGGCGCACGGAGGCGAGTTGGCATTTCGCAATGCACATCCGGGCCTGGAGGCGACGCTGTCGCTGCCGGCGCGCAGTGGCTGAGGCCACTGCCTCAAAATGGCGGCGGACTGTTGAAATGCATTGTCTTGCCGGTCGCCGGGTGCGCGACGGAAAGCTGGCAGGCGTGCAGCAACAGGCGCGGTGCTGCGCTGGCGGAGTCGCCCAGGAAGTACAGCGCATCGCCCAGGATCGGGTGTCCGATGGCCAGCATGTGCACGCGCAGCTGGTGTGACCGGCCGGTTACCGGTTCAAGCTCTACCCGGGCGCGGGCAGGCTCGTCGTGTGCCAGCACCCGCCAGCGGGTCGTGCTGGGTTTTCCGGCTTCGGGAGAGACGACGCGCCGCGGCCGTTGTGGCCAGTCCAGCAGGATGGGTAATTCGATGACGCCCCAGCCTTGCGGCGGCGCGGCCAGGCGGCCCTGTACGACTGCCTGGTAGCTCTTGTGAACCTCTCTTTGCGCGAATGCGCGGCTGAGCGCCTGTTGTGCCGCCTTGCCACGCGCCATCAGCATCAGGCCGGAGGTGGCCATGTCCAGCCGGTGTACCACCAGCGCATCCGCGTACAGTCGCTGGACCCGCGCGCTCAGGCAGTCCTGTTTGTCCGGTCCCCGTCCAGGTACCGCGAGCAGGCCAGCGGGTTTGTCGACAACCAGCAGGGCAGCGTCTGCATACAGGATGTCGGGCTCAGTGAAAGGCACTCTTGCCGCCGCGCACCAACTGCTGCACGATCTCGCAGAATTCCTCGACATCATTGGGCTTGTGGATCAACGCGCCGACGCCTTCTTCGAGGGCACGTTGCTCGATGTCCGCCGTGATATATCCCGATGCCAGTGCGACCGGCAAGTCGGGGCGCACGGCGCGCGCTTCCCGCAGCAGGTCGACGCCGCAAAATCCTGGCATGTTGTAGTCGGTGACCAGCAAATCGAAGTCCTGGGGGCGCGCACGAAGTGCTTCCGAGGCCAGACGCGGGTCGGTGAAGGAACTGACCCTGAAGCCTTTTCGGGTGAGCACGCGTTCGACCAGGAACACCAGGGCCTCATCGTCGTCGACGTACATCACATGTTTGCCCATGCCGTGTACGTTGCTTGGGAAGGCAATCTCCATCTGGGCTGTCACCGCGGCTGCTTCGGCCGGCGGGAAATACAAAGTGAAGATACTGCCCTTGCCTGGCGTACTCTTGACGCCCACCGAGCCTTGGTGGGTGCGCATGATCCCGTGCACGACCGCCAGCCCCAGACCGGTTCCATGGCCCACCGGCTTGGTGGTGAAAAACGGCTCGAAGATGCGCTCCATGGTGTCCGGCGTTATGCCTGTGCCGGTGTCGCGCACCGACAGAGTCACGTGGTGCCCGCGCGACATCCCGCGGCGTTCTTCCTTGAGCGACTGCGAATAGGTGCTGCCCAGCCTGACTGTGATAACACCTCTTTCGGTGCCGATGGCGTGCATCGAGTTGGTGCACAAGTTCAGCAGCGCTTGCTCTACCTGGGTGGCATCGGCCATCACCGCAGGCACATGGGCGTCTATGCGCAACTGCAATTCGACCGAGGGTGGCAACGTGACCTTGAGCAGGCGGGCGGTTTCCTGCACCACTTCGCCCAGATGGATGGGACTGCGCTGGGGAGTCTCATTGCGGCTGAAGGTCAGGATCTGGCGCACCAGGTCACGCGCACGCCGACCGGCCTTCTCAATTTCGAGCAGGCTGGTGAACGCGGGCGATTGCTCGCCGGCGTCTTGCTTGGCCAACTCGACGTTGCCCAGGATCGCACCCAGGATGTTGTTGAAGTCGTGGGCGATGCCACCGGCCATGGTGCCAACAGCCTGCATCTTCTGGGACTCGCGAAGCTGCGACTCCAGCACGTTGCGTTGGGTCTCGATCTTCTTGCGCGCCGTCAGGTCGCGTGCGAACACGGTGATGATGTCTCCGTCGAGCCGGTGCTCGAAAGACACGCTGACCTCAACCGCCAGCGCCTTGCCCCCACTGGTGCGGCCCTCCATCTCACCGAGCTGGGCGTGGGTGGACAGCTGGTTGTAGGTCAGTGTCTCGACGGCGTCGGGCAGAAAGCGCTCAAGCCGGCTGCCAAGGGCCTGTGCTGATGGACACTGGAACAGCGCCGCTGCCGCGGGATTGAAGATCGTGATGTTGCGGCCAGCGTCGACGCATATGATGGCGTCGAGCGAAGAGTTGATGATTGCAGCCAGGCGGTTTTCGCTCAGATGCAGCTCTTCGTTGCGCCGCAGCAGTGCAGTGGCACTCTCCTGCAGGGCACGCCGTTCGGCCAGCAACGGCCCCTGGTCGATGATGGCGCAGATGAAGTTCGCCAACTCATCCTGGGGGTTGTCGATGCGCGCAATGTGAAGGTCGCCCGCGAAGGTGTCGGCCGAGCCGACCAGGAATATCACCTCGCTCGATTCGCTGGTGCCATGGACCTTGGCGGTGGCGAATGCCTGCGTTACATGGTCCGAATGGGTGGGGCTCACCAGCGGCAGCAGGAAGTTGAGCGGGGGGTCGGTTTCATGGGGGCGGAACAGCCGCAGCGCCATCGCGTTGCTCTCCAGCACCATGCAATGTTCGTCGACCACCATCAGCGCCAGTGGAACACTGGAAAACAGGGTCAGGAACCGCTCCGAGGCGCCTTCGGCAGCGCGCTGGCTGAACCGCAGGGCCTTGTTCTGGATTTCGAGTTCGGCCTGGTACTTGCGCAGGTCTTCGATCATCTGGGGCAACGCGTAGCCCTGCTCGATCACGGAGGGCAATGAACTTTCGCCCTCGACCAGCGCAGAGACGTTGCGGAATATCTGGCCCGGCTTGCGGCGGTGCGGTGTTTTGCCCGTCGCCATGCTACCCCAAGCCTTCCCTGTGTGTTCGGGCCGATGCCCCGACCACCCTGTGCCACGCAGACATGCGGTCGACTACTTCTTGAGCTTTCCGCGGACTGGCACGACCGTCGTGATGGTGGGGCGCACTGCGTCTGGCGATACCGGCTTCGGGGGCGAGGAGTCCTTCTTGGGTTTCTTGGATTCCTTGCTGCTCTTTTGTTGACCTTTGGCCATCGTATGCTCCTGATTAAATGGGTAAACGGGGGTGGATCACTTGCGCACTACCGCGTCGCCTGGCTGGTAGTCGGCGGCTTTCAGTGGGCTCTTGGCGGTAATGTAGGCACGCAACAGGTCGGCGTCCACAAAACCGGTGTCGACAAAACTCTTGTGCCCGGTCAGCCTGGGATAACCATCGCCACCGGCCGCAACAAAATTGTTGATCACCATGCGGTAGGTTTTTGCCGGATCGACTGGCGCCCCCTTGATTTTGGCGCTGGTAACCGTGCCGCTGGTGATGACCAGATCGATACCCGCGAATTGGGCAAAGGCCCCAGAACCCACGCTCATTTTTGCGGCAGCGGTCAGGTAGGCCATGACTTCGGCGCCCGTCAGGTCCACCGTGACGGTGGTGTTGCCGAAGGGCTGCACCTTGAGCACATCCTTGTAGGTGAGTTTGCCCGCGGCAAAAGAGTCACGAACACCACCTGCGTTGACCACGGCAAAGTCAGCCTTTGTCTTGTCGATCAGCGCGCGGCCGATCAGCACACCCATCGATGCCGGCTTGGCGCGCACCACGGCGCGGTCACCTTCCAGGCGGCCGTCGGTTGCACCAATCTCGATGTTCAGCTTTTGCTGGCCGAACTCCTGGAACGGCTTGAGGAGATCGAGCATTTCCTTGTTTTCGGCGATTTCTCCGGTGTACGTGACCATGGTCGTCTTGCCATCGGCGCCCTTGACGGGCTTTTTCAGGTTGACCGGAATCAGCGCATATTTGACCAGCTTGAATTCACCGTTTCGGTATTCGAAATCTGCCCGGCCGACGTATTTGCCCCACTCATGCGCCTGCACGATCCAGGTGCCGTTCTGGCGCTCAGGGCGGCATTCCGTTCCAGGGACATATTCGCGGTCGAGGACGTTCTCGGCCTTCATGCAGACCGGGTTCTGGGAGTGGCCGCCCACCACCATGTCAATCCCCTTGACCGCGCGGGCCATTTCCACGTCGCCTGCGGACTGCGTCCCGCTGTTGCCGTTTTCGTAGTGCCCCATGTGGGTGGCCGCGATGACGATGTCGGCCTTGGCGCGCAACTCGGGAACGACCTTGGCCGCCTCCGCGATGACGCTGCGGAACTCGATGTTCTTGATGTTGTCCGGGCTCACCATCTTGAAGGTGTCTTCGGTGGTCAATCCCATCACGCCAACCCGCAGGCCGCCCAGGTTGAACACCTTGTAGGGCTCGAACATCCGCTTGCCGCTGTCGTAGATGTTTGCCGACAACATGGGGAAGCGCGCCAGATCGCGTTGCATGCGCAGGATATTCAGGGGCTTGTCGAACTCATGGTTGCCAACTGCCATGGCGTCGTAACCGAGCAGGTTCATGCCGCGGAAATCCGGGACTGCATCCTGCAGGTCGGACTCCGGAACACCGGTGTTGACGTCGCCGCCGTCGAGCAGCAGGCTTTGGCCGCCGGCCTGGCCCACTTCTGCCCGGATCTGGTCGATCAGCGTCTTGCGTGCAGCCATGCCGTATTCGCCATCGCCGTTCTTCCAGAATCGGCCATGGTGGTCATTCGTGTGCAGGATGGTAAGGCGGTAGGTCTTGTCCTTGTCCGGGCCACCTGTAGGCATGCCCGAGCAGCCGAGCAAAAGCACAGCGGCCAGGACGGTGAGCAGAGGTTTGGTTGGATTCATGGTCAGTGGTTTCGGATCGGGTTCGAACGGGAGATGTCGCATTATGTCCGCAGCACGCACTGGACTCAACAGGCGGCGGCCGATCGGTTCCCGAGGCGACAATGGCAGCCGTTTTCGATCTTCATCCACAGGCACAGGCCCATGACAAGTTTCACAGTTCGACCCGCATCACCCAAGGACGTCGCTGCGATCTCAGCGATCCACGCCAGCGCCAGTCGCGCTGCAGGTCTGCTGGCCCCACCCGGCGCGATGGCAGGCGTCAAGCGCCTGGACCAGCAGGATGCATATTGGCACGATGCCATCGACTATGCCGAGCCGCAATTGCTCGTCGCCTGTGACGTCGACACTGTGGTTGGCGTGGTGGGGTTCGACCGGTGCCGCGACCCGGGAACAGCGCCGACCGTAGGTGAACTATGGACCCTGCAGGTCGCGCCTGCCCACTGGGGCATGGGTGTCGGCCTGGCACTGTGGGACGCCGCCCGCGAAGGGCTTGCCGACGAGGGTTGCACCGAAGTGTCGGCGTGGGCAGAACTGTCTGGCACCCGCGCGCTGCGGTTTCTCGAATTGGCCGGGTTCAAGCGGGTCATGTCGAGCGCGCAAACCGCGACGGTACTTGGCGTGCGGGTGGAGCAGGTCCGGCTCAAACGCAAGCTCTAGGAGCCGGCCGACCGGTCAGACCTCGCCGCCGAAGTGCTTGGTCAGGTTGTCGATGTATTTTTCGACCATCTTCTCGAACTCGGACTCCACCACCGGCGCCACGACCATTTTCATCAGGCCGGGCAACGGGACGGCCAGATCTCCCTGGATCGAGAGCACCAGATGGGTTGACTTCTTCTTGTCCGTGATCTTCCAGCTGCCCGACACCAGCGCGTTGCCTTCGCCTTTGACGGGCGTCCACACAACGGTGCCTTTCGCCTTGTTCGATACATATTTGCTGGCGTAGATGGTCTGGAGATTGATCTGGGCGATGCCGATTTTTTGCATCTCCCAGCGGTAGGTGTTGCCGCCGAGATCGACCAGTTTGTCCACTTTGGGGAAGTGGCTGGCGGATGCCGGCACATCGGACAGGACTGCAAATACTTCGCTGGCCGGCGACTTGACTTCAAATTCGTAGCCGAGGTCGATCGAGACGTTGATGGTCATGCGGGTGTTCCTGGGATTCTGGCGGGTCAGTGCTGGCTGCTGAAAGCGACTGCCAGAAGGGCCTGCTGCCGTTGCCGGGTGCGCGTCTGGATGCGGCGCAGCAGGCCACGGCCGTCGACCGCGTCGATGCCATTTTCCTTGGCGAACTGGAGCGCCTCGGGGGTGTAGGTCGACGTGGTTGTGTAGGTGCCATGCACCGATTTGAAGTTGGCCATCAGGCCCATGAACTCCTTCATTTCCTGCAAACCCACCGGTGTGTTCATCCAGTGCCTGCAGCGAACGATCGCCACCGGGCCTGGCATTTTGGCGGCGTGCAGCCAGATGTCCACGCCTTCATTCGTCCGGTGGGCTTCAGACCGGGTTTCGAAGCCAGCCCAGGCAAACCAGGTTTCGCAAACTGCGGCGAAGCGCTGCGCGTCGATGGCCTGGAACACATCCAGCGTCCAGCGCCGACCGTTGAGTTGCGCCGAAAATTGTGGTATCTCCAGCGCGCCGTCAAGGCGGCGGGCATCCGGACGGCTGCCGCTGTTTCGGCTGCCCGGGGCTGGGTGCTTCTGCTCTTGCTGGCGCGCGGTCAAGGCGCTGGCAATTCCATGTGCCATCAGGCCCACCACCAGTGTGACGAGGGACACTGCCAGGGCGACAGTGTGGTTGATATCGAACCACCAAGTGCACAACCAGGTAACACCGAGCACTGCCGCTGTGATTGGCAGCGCCGTCTTGGACCGGCTACCCGACGCAGGGCCTGGGTCTGCCGGGAGTTTGGTGTCGGGCTGGTTCATGGTGAGGATTCCAGGTTCGATAGAGGGTGTTTCGTTCATTGACGGTGGCCAAAGTTTAGGTAGCCCATATGACAAACCCAAGGCATTTTTCCCGCTTTTTCGGCCAAATGCAGTTGGCCTCTGTCGAATGATTGCGGCAACGCATAATTGGTCCACCTGCACTTTCGAATCGGAACCCATGGACGCTCCTTTGAACTTTTCCGATGGTGTCGGCTTCGTGCGCGGCGAATATGTGCCTATCGCCGATGCCGCCATCCCCATGACCGATTGGGGTTTCCTGCGGTCTGACGCCACCTACGATGTCGTCACGGTCTGGGACGGCGCCTTTTTCCGGCTCGAAGCCCACCTCGACCGTTTTGTGCGCAGTTGCGCGCGGTGGCGGCTCGACCCGCACCTCGACCGCGGACAGATCACCGAGATCCTCTCACGTTGTGTGCGCCTCAGCGGACTGCGTTCTTCCTACGTCGAAATGATCTGCACGCGTGGCAAGCCGCCCTGGGGCTCACGGGATCCGCGCCTGGCGGTCAACCAGTTCTACGCCTTCGCGGTGCCATTCATCTGGCTGGCGAACGCCGAACAACGCGAGAACGGATTGCATGTCATGGTGAGCGATGTGCAGCGCATACCCCCGAGTTCGGTTGATCCGAGTGCCAAGAACTACCACTGGAACGATTTGACGATGGGGCTTCTCGGGGCGCTGGATGCGGGCGCCGACAGTGTCCTGCTGGTGGATGGCGTGGGCAACGTCGTGGAAGGCCCTGGGTTCAACGTGTTTTGCGTGATTGACGGCGCGGTCGTCACGCCTGCCGAGGGCATGCTGGAGGGCGTCTCGCGCCGGACCGTGATCGAGATGGCGGGGTCGCTGGGGCTCCCGGTTCAGGTGCGGGCTTTGCCTGCGCATCAGCTGCGCTGCGCACACGAGGTGTTCTTGTCGACATCCGGGGGTGGGGTGCTCCCAGTGACCAAGGTTGACCAAAGCGTCATCGGGAACGGACGCCCCGGGCCGGTGACACAGTTGCTGGTGCAGACGTATTGGGCGTGGCACACCGACCCGGCTTACAGCCAGCCGATCGACTATTGCGCTTGAAGCGCCCAGTGGGCAGCCGCGTCGCTGCTGGCCCTTGCGCACCGCTGGGCGCCTCAGTCCTCCTCGAAAAAGCCGGGTGCGCGGTCAAACAGCGATTCGAAGCCCCTGGCCGGTTCAAAGCGTTTGTTGCGGTAGGTCAGGCGGGTCGGGCCCGGGAAGACACGCCCGGGCACCGGATGCCGTTCGTCCCCCGGGTAACAGACCACCCGCAGGCCCTCATGCTGGAATGGCTCTGGCGCAATCACCGGGGGGCTCGTCAGGCGCGCCGTTCGCAGCACCTGTTCGACGTTTCGAAAATGTGAAAGGTAAGCCAGGCTCATGATCTGTGGCGGTGCCATTTCGATGCTGCCGCTCCAGTAGCGCGCCAATGCGGCACGCGGTGTGAGCCAGGTGCTGTCCGTGGCTTCGTGGTTGTCGTGTGCGGCCACCTGGTGCAGTGGAACAGCCGCCACGAAGAACCGCGTATCAAATCTCTTGTTGCTCACCGTCGGCACCTTGGGCGTGATCCAGCGCGACCACGGAACCACGCTCGCTGTGTCCATGCGCAGTGCCAGTTCGGCCAGCATCTCGTCGAAGGCCATGCCCTCGCGCAGGAGCGCACCGGCGCGTGTGACGGTCGCCGGGGTTGCGCCCTGTACAAACAGGATGCCTGACTCCTCGAAGGCCTCACGGATCGCCGCCACATAAAGACTTGCGGCGGTGACCGCGTCCAGCTCCGGCTCAGCGAGTTTGCCGTGCAGTTCGTCGGGATCGCGGTCCAGGTGTTGTCGCATGTCGGGTTCGGCGTCGCGCGGGTCCACCTTGCCACCGGGGAATACGTAGGCGCCGCCCATCACATCGGACAGCCCATGGCGTTTCAGCAAAAAAACTTCGACGCCTTCGGCGGTGTCGCGCAGCATGACCACGGTGGCGGCGGCGCGCGGCGGTGTGGTGACGGTTTCAGCGTTCAATTCCATTGCGGTGCTTTCGAGCGAAATTTGCCGAACCATTTTGGACCGGTGTTGTCGCAGAGGCTACCAGAGCGCGGGAAGCACCCGGTTCGCCAATGGGACATTGCTGCAGCGTACCCGTCGCGTTTTGGTGCATCGGGTTGGAAGTCCGGGCCCGCAAAGGCCCGCGACCTATAATCGCGCTTTGGCACACCGGGTGGGCATGTCGCCCCCGGTACCACGCAAGACACAGCTGTGCTTGCGTTGAGCGGCTTTGTCGCTGGTCTCCCGTGGAATTGCTGGATTTTCCAGTTCCCGCAGACTGGCGTGGCGTTCTGGCCGCAGCTCCCCTGAACAACGCAATCCCACTGGAGAAACGGCCATGGCCAAAGAAGAGTTGATTGAGATGAGTGGGTTGATCACCGAGGTGCTCCCCGACTCGCGCTTTCGCGTTACGCTGGACAACGGGCACCAACTCGTGGCCTATACCGGCGGCAAGATGCGCAAACACCACATCCGCATCATTGCGGGCGACAAGGTGTCTATTGAACTGTCGCCCTACGACCTCAGCAAGGGCCGCATCACCTTCCGGCACATTGCCGGTCGCGGCCCCGGCCCCCAACGCACCCACTGACTCCGCCCCGAAACCGGGGCTCCCCTGCCCGGTGGCGCCGGAGTGCCGGCTCCAGGATCAATAAAGCACGACGCCGCGGATGGATTCGCCGCGTTTCATCAGGTCGAAGCCCTGGTTGATGTCCTCCAGGGGCATGGTGTGGGTGATCAGGTCATCGATGTTGATCTTGCCGTCCATGTACCAGTCGACGATCCGGGGCACATCGGTGCGGCCCCGTGCGCCGCCAAAGGCAGACCCTTCCCACTTGCGCCCCGTGACCAGCTGGAACGGCCGGGTGCTGATCTCGGCGCCGGCCTCCGCCACGCCAATGATGATGCTGCGTCCCCATCCCTTGTGGGTGCATTCCAGCGCCTGGCGCATCACCCGGGTATTGCCAATACATTCAAAACTGTAGTCGGCGCCGCCGTCGGTCAGCTGGACGATTCGATCGACCAGATTGCCACCCGCGGCCTCAAGTTCCTTCGGGTTGATGAAATGCGTCATGCCGAATTTGCGCGCCATCTGCTCGCGCGCCGGGTTGATGTCAACTCCGATGATCTTGTCTGCCCCCACCATGCGCGCTCCCTGGATGACGTTGAGCCCAATGCCGCCAAGTCCGAACACCACCACATTCGCGCCGGCCTCCACCTTGGCCGTGAACAGGACCGCGCCGATGCCCGTGGTGACGCCGCACCCGATGTAACAGACCTTGTCGAAGGGGGCGTCCTCCCGGATCTTGGCCAGCGCGATCTCCGGCACCACGGTGTAGTTGCTGAAGGTGGAGGTTCCCATGTAATGCAGGATCGGCTTGCCATCCAGGCTGAAGCGGCTGCTGGCATCGGGCATCAGCCCCTTGCCTTGCGTGCCGCGGATCAACTGGCACAGGTTGGTCTTGCGTGAAAGGCAAAACTTGCATTGCCGGCATTCAGGGGTGTACAGCGGAATCACATGGTCGCCCTTGCGCAGGCCCGTTACGCCCGGACCGACATCGACCACGATGCCGGCGCCTTCATGGCCAAGGATGGCGGGAAAGATGCCTTCCGGGTCCGCTCCGGAGAGCGTGTAGTAGTCGGTGTGGCAGATGCCGGTCGCCTTGATCTCCACCAACACCTCACCGAAGCGGGGGCCTTCGAGGTCGACTGTTTCGATGGTCAGGGGGGCTCCTGATTTCCAGGCGACGGCAGCTTTGGTTTTCATGGTGTTGCACAAGGTGGAGTGGTGGAGCCGGAACTATATCCGGCGGCGCCGCCCGCCGTGCTGCCTGACGCGATCTGGCGTGGTGCCTGCAGGGTGTGCCCGGCGAAAGTCCGTGGCTATACTCGCTTGCATCAGCACCGTGCGAGGCATTCTTGGAACTCTCTTCCCGTCAACTGGGTTCGGTCCGTGTCATCGACGTCCAGGGGCGTCTGGACCATGCGCAGGCCAAGGCTTTTGAAGCCGCCCTGGCGCCCCACTTGACGGATTGCCGCAAAGGCGGAACGCCTCTGGTGCTGGATTTTTCCCAGGTGGTGTATATCAGCAGCGTGGGCCTGCGCGTGCTGCTGCTTGCCGCCAAACAGGCCAAGGCGCAGCAGGGAAAGATCGTTGTGGCTGCATTGACGCCGATCGTGACCGAGGTGTTCCAGGTCAGTCACTTCAACCTCGTGCTCCAGGTTTTCCCGGATGTCGCTGCAGCAGTGGCGCATGTGACCACGGATTGACTTGCGGCCATGAAAGTCCGGTTCTGGGGCACGCGAGGGTCTATTCCGGTGTCACTGACCGCGCCTGACGTCCGGGCCAAGATACTGTCCGCGCTGCGGGGTGCCCGAGGCCGCAGCCTCGACACCGAGGCGGAGATGGAAACCTACGTCGACAGCCTGGGCTTCGAGGTGGCCGGAACCTTCGGCGGCCACTCCAGTTGCGTGCAGCTGGATGTCGGCTCTGCCGAACATGTCATCCTCGATCTCGGCACTGGAGTGCGCCCGCTCGGGCAGCACATGCTGGCGCGTTTCGGCCCGGCAAGCCCACAGACCTACCATGTGTTCATGTCCCACCTGCACTGGGACCACATCATGGGCCTGCCATTCTTCACTCCGGTCTACATTCCGGGCAACCGCATCGTGGTCCACAGTTGTCACCCGCATGCGGAGTTCGCGCTGCGCCGCCAGCAGGCCGAACCCTCGTTCCCGGTGCGTTTCGAGCAGTTCTCCGCAGCCATCGAGTTCGATGTGATGCGCCCTGGCGAGCCTGTCACCATTGCCGGCGCAACCGTGACTGCCCATGCACAACGGCATTCGGGCGATTCCTACGGCTGGCGCTTCGAGCGCAACGGCAAGTGCCTGGTCTACACCACCGATTCGGAGCACCGGTTGGAGGACGAGCAGGAGCGGGCGGGGTTCATCCGCTTTTTTGAACGCGCCGATCTGGTCATCTTCGATGCCATGTATTCCCTGGCCGATGCCATCTCGGTCAAGGCCGACTGGGGTCACTCGAGCAACATAGTGGCAGTCGAACTTTGCCAGGCGGCACGGGTCCGTACGCTGGCGATGTTTCACCATGAGCCGGCATACTCCGACGCGCAGATAACACGCGTGCTCCAGGAGACCCGCCGCTTCGAGCAGATCACCCGAGACGGGCATGCGCTCGAAGTCCTGTCGGCCTGGGACGGCCTCGAGCTGACTCTGTGAGCACGCACAGCGCATCGCGAGAAGGCTAGCCGGTGGGCCGCTGGACCACGTTGTTCGGCACGGCGTTCCTGTACCAGCGCGGGCGGGTGGTTGCGTTCGCGTTCCTGCTGCTGTACGCCGCGGTGGTCGGTATTGCCGAAGTACCCGCGCGTGCATCTGAACAGCGCGAATTGCAGCAACAACTGGCTGGCACGATCGCGGCGCCGGTGCTTGCCTTGCGCCAGTTTTTGTTCGACACCTACCAGCGAGTCTTTCCGCGGGTGCGGGTGGCGCAGTCGGTGGCAATTGTCGGCATCGACGAAAACAGCCTGAAGACCGTCGGCCAGTGGCCCTGGCCACGCGACAAGCTGGCCGAACTGGTGAATGCCATCGCGCAGCACCGGCCGGCGGCCATCGGCCTGGACATCTACATGCCGGAGCCCGACCAGACCTCGCCCGAGCAGATGGCGCGGCGGCTGGGGCCGGCGCAACTGGCATTGGCCAGCAGCCTGCAGGGGCTGCCAACACACGATGACGTCCTGGCGCAGGCCTTGCGAACGGCGCCTTCGGTGCTTGGCGCGGCCGGGTTCCGGTTCGAAACCCTCGCCACCAGTGCCGGCATGCGGACGCGGGAGGTGGTGCTCCAGGGTGCTGACCCAATGCCCTACCTGTCACGTTATCCGTTTGTCCTGGCCAGCTTGCCTCAGCTGCAGGCGGCCGCACAGGGGCAGGCGCTGGTGTCGATCGACGAAGGTGCTGTTGTTCGCCGCGTGCCGCTGGTTGCGGCCATAGGTTCGCTGGTCACGCCTTCGCTGGCCATGGAGATGCTGCGCGTCGGGTACAACCAGGGGCCCATCAGCGTGCATGCCGATGGCCACGGCGTTCGGGCAGTAAGTGTCGCAGACCATACCTTCGCCACCCAGGCGGGGGGCGACATCTGGCTGCATTTTGCGCCCGAGGCACAAGGCGAAAGCAACCGCAATATCTCAGCGGTCCAGTTGCTGGCTGGCAAGGTGTCGCCCGCGGCGATCACGGACAAGCTGGTGCTGATCGGACTGACTGGCTCCGGTCTGAACGACCGTCGCGTGACGCCCTTGCGCGAGAGCGTCGCCGGCATCGAGATCCAGGCCCAGCTGCTGGAGAGCATGTTTGACGGGCGTTTGTTGCTTCGGCCGTGGTGGATGAAGTGGGTGGAGACGGTCTTGCTGCTCGCGGTGGGCGCGTTGATGGTGCTGGCCGCGCCCCATGGACTGCGCGGGCCAGTGGCCGCGCAAGGACGCCTGCACTTGCGGCTGGGTTGGTGGGTGAGCATGGTCTGCCTTTTCTTTCTGGCACTGGGGTTCTGGCTGTTCCAGAGTCGAGGGTGGTTGTTTGACGCTGCAAGCCTGGTGGTGGGGTTCGCCGCCCTGCTGGCCAGCCTGGTGTCGAGTTCCACGCTGGAGGTCGAGCGAGACAACCGCCGGCTGGCGCTGGAGCAGCAGCAACTGCGCGAGCACGCGGCACGCTTGGCCGGAGAGATGGAGGCCGTGCGCCGAATCCAGCTCGGGTCGCTGCCCAACGCGACGAGGGCTTTTCCCGGAGAGCGGCGCTTCGCGATCGACGCCCTGATCGAACCCGCGCGCGAGGTGGGGGGCGACTTGTACGATTTCTTCATGGTCGACAACCGCCACCTGTGTTTTCTGATCGGTGATGTGTCGGGCAAGGGCGTTCCGGCAAGCCTGTTCATGGCCGTGACAAAGGCGCTTGCGCGCAGTTTCGCCACCCGGCTTTCGGGGGGGCCGGCCGCAATCGTCTGTGCCGCCAACCTTGACCTTTCACGCGAAAACGTCGAAACCCTGTTCGTCACGCTCCTGCTTGGGGTGCTGAATGTGGAGACCGGCGAGCTCGAACTGGTCAATGCGGGCCACGACGCCCCCTGGCGACTGGGCGCGGACGGCACACTGCGCCAAGTGCTGGCGACGGCGGGTGGCGGTGGCCCGCCCCTGTGCGTGGTGGACGATTTCGAATACCTTGTGCACAAGGTGCAGTTGCTTGCGGGTGATCGCCTTTGCATGGTCACCGACGGTATCACCGAGGCGACAAACAGCGACAACGACCTGTATGGCAGTGCGCGCTTGCGCCAGGCCTTGGCCGCCATGCCGCTGGGCCCGACGGCGACAGAAATCACACGCCAAGTGCGTGAGGATGTGGGACAGTTCGTGGCGGGTGCCGAGGCGTCGGACGACCTCGCCATTCTGGTAGTGCACTGGATGGGGCCGGCTCCTGCGCCTGCGCCGGAAGTGGTCAGCGCAGGTTGATCTCGACCCGGCGGTTTTGCGCCTCAGCGACCTCGTCGGCGGTGGGCACCAGCGGCTCGCGTTCGCCGCGCCCGGCCACTTCCAGAACGATGGCCTGGATGCCCAACTGTTCGATCAGCTTGCGAACGGTGTCTGCGCGCTGGAGCGACAACACATCGTTGGATTCAAGTGAGCCGACTCGGTCGGTATGGCCGATGACTGTGATCTCGGCGGCAGGGTACGAGCCAATAACCTCGCGCAGCTTGTCCAGGGCGGGTTGGAACACCGGCGCGATGTCCACTGCAGATCCGAATTCAAAAAACACCGTGAAGGACAATGGCGCAGGCGGCCGAGCCGCCAGGGTTGCAGCGTAGCGCTGTGACACCTGCCCCGCGTCGTCGCTGGAAAGGTGGATGGCGCCGAACTTGTTCACGCTGGCCCTGCCATAAGCCGTGGAAAGCGTTTGCCGATTGCCCTCGGTCTGCACGATGACCGACCCGGATTTGCCATCGGCGTCCGGCAACAGAACCACGCTGCTGGTCGGCTGCGACTGGATGATGTACATGCCCAATGCCACAAGGCCGACAACGATCAATGCCATGGAGGGCTCCTATCTTATTGACCGGCGTCGATGACAAAACTGGTGCCACGAACACCGAGTGTCATGCCCGGCGCCGAAAAACTCACTGCTTCTGGCGTGGCCTTGGCAATCTTGCCGGACACCACCGACAAGGTCCCCCGTTTGAGCGTTGCGTCGATGGCCCCGGCGTGCGTCGTGCTGTTGAACGCGAACTTGTTCAGGTCGACCGTGGAGTTGGGGCCGGCTGACAGGATGGTGTTGTCCCGCAGGGTGATCCCCACCGAGCCGTCCGCCCCGGTTACCACCCGGTCGCTGGCAAAGATCCTGGAGCCGACGGTTGCGGGAAGTTTTTGTCCGGCCCGTTCGACAGACACCTGGCCTTTGCTGGTCTTGACCATGCCGGCTTCGTCCGCCGCCCAGACCAGAGCTTGCGACATGGCAAGCCCCAACGCCCAAAGAGCAAGTGTGCCGAGCTTCATTGATCTGCCTCCATTGGGCTGTTCTAATTCGTCGCGATGGCGACAAAACCACTATACAGCTTCCCCGCCCAAATGGAATCCCTTCCGGCCATGCTTCGACATGTCCGAAGCGAAGCAGGGGCCGTATCGGACGCAGTGCTGCTGCGCGTGGAGACAGCCCTGGAAGAACTGTTGACCAACAGCGTGGTCCATGGACATGGCGCCGACGTGGCCGGGAGTGTCGTCATGATTTCGGCGACATCGCATGGCGGCGGGATCACCCTGCACTACGAAGACGCATTGGCGGCTTTCGACCCGCGTGGAAAAATCGATGCGGCCCTGCATCGAACCAGCAATCCGCTCGACCAGCGCCCGCCAGGTGGCCTCGGCCTGTTGATGGTGTACCGCCTGGCCGATGAATTTCGCTACCTGCGGGAGAACGGCCACAACTGCATGGATCTGGCGTTTCAGGTGCGCCCCGTCATGTCCTGACCGCTTGCGGCCAAGGCCGGCGCAGAAGCTGCTCAATCGACCTTGGCGCCCGAGGCCTTGACTGCCTTTTCGTATTTGGACAACTCGCTTGACATCAGGCTGCCGAATTGTTCCGCAGTGGTGGGCACTGGTTCAGCCATCAGTGCGCCGAAGCGGCTGCGCGCCTCCGGGCTGTTGAGCGCGGTGACAAATGCCTGGTTCAACTTCGCCACCACATCGCGGGGGGTTCCTGCTGGTGCGACCAGTCCCCACCAGGTGTCCACGGCGAAACCCTGGAAGGTGTCGCTTACCGGCTCGACATCGGGCAGGGCCGGGCTGCGTTGCGCGGTCGTGACCGCGAGGGCCTTGAGCTTCCCGGCCTTGATATTTGCGGCTGCGGTGGCGAGATTGTCGAAATTGAAGTCGACCTGGCCAGACAGCAGTGCGAGCTGTGCCGGGTTGCCGCCGTTGTACGGGATGTGCACGGCAAATATTCCGGCGCGCGCCTTGAACATCTCGCCAGCGAGATGGCCGCCGCTGCCATTGCCACCCGAGCCGTAGTTCAGCCGCCCCGGGTTGGCCTTGGCGTATTTGATCAGGTCTGCAA
Source organism: Rhodoferax sp. OV413 (assembly GCA_945861785.1). Lineage (GTDB taxonomy): Bacteria > Pseudomonadota > Gammaproteobacteria > Burkholderiales > Burkholderiaceae_C > CAISIP01. The sequence continues at coordinate 84,990 of CAMAWD010000007.1, forward strand.
GGTTGCCGATACCGAGCCGTGTCGCCGTGTCGGCATTGATGACCAGCACATTGGGAACACGCACCATCTGCGTGATGGGTGCGAAGTCGGTGGCCACGTTGAACGGCATTTTGCTGTACAGCCACGGATTGATGGCGTGGGTGGCGAGCGCCGCGATGCCTATCGTGAGGCCATCTGGCGCAGCCTTGGCGATCGCATCGACGCCGATGTTGCCGCCGCCGCCAGGGCGGTTCTCGATGATGACGGTGCCCAGCGTGTCCTTGACGCGCTCGGCCAGCACACGCGCGGTGACGTCGATCGGCCCGCCCGGCGCATAGGGCACGATGAGCCGGATTGGGCGCGCCTGCGCCATCGACACCGTGGGCATGGCGGTCAGGCCGACAAGCGTCGCAAGCAGGCCGAAGGCAAGTTGCCGAAACAAGGAGTGTGTGGACATGGGACTTTTCGGTAGGGCTGGGGGGTCAGTCGAGTTTGGCGCCAGTGCGTTTGATCACCGGCTCCCATTTGGCGGACTCGTCGGCGATGAGCTTGGAAAACTGCTCCGGGGTGCCGCCGGCTGCATCCAGCCCGGCGGCCTTCAGCCGCTCCTTGACCTGCGGGTCGTTCATCGCGGCGTTGATCGCGCTGTTGATCCGGTCGACGATCGGCCGCGGCGTGCCCGCGGCGACCAGCACGCCGTTCCAGGCGATGGCCTCGAAACCCTGCAGTTCCTTGACGCCGCTCTCCGACACTGTGGGCACGTTGGGCGTGAGGGCGTAACGTTGTTTACCGGTGACAGCGATGGCCTTCATGCGGCCGGCAGAAATCTGTGGCGTGATGCCGGTGGGCACCGTTGCCAGTATCTGGGTGTCGCCACCCGAGGTGGACAGCGCGGCCGGCGGGCCCCCGTTGAACGGGATATGCACCGCGAACGTGCCAGTCAAAGCTTTCACGTATTCCATCGTCAAGTGGGACGAACTGCCGTTGCCTACCGACGCAAAGTTGTATTTGCCGGGGTTGGCCTTGAGAACCTGAACCAGCTCCGCCATGTTGTTGGCCGGAAAGCCGGCATGCACTGCAATCAGGTTGGGTTGGGATGTGGTCAGCACCACAGCCTGCAGATCGCGAGCCGGGTTGTAGGGCAATTTTGCATACAGGAAAGGTGCATAGGCGAGCGGCCCATTGAAGGACATCACCCAGGTGTGCCCGTCGGGCGCGCTCTTGGCCACCTCGTTGGTGCCCAGTGTGCCACCAGCCCCGGCGCGGTTGTCGATCACCACCGGCTGGCCGAGCAAGTCCCGCAGCTTGTCCTGCATGGCGCGGGCGATCACGTCGAGCGACGAGCCGGCAGGGGCCACCACCACCCAGCGGATCGGTTTGGACGGGAATGCCTGCGACCACGCGCTGCCGGTGACGGCCAGTGCGGTGATGGCGGTGCAGAGAGCCAGAAAATGTCTGCGGGGAAAGTGTTGCTTCATGCGATGGCCTTGTCTGCTTCGGTGGTGAACGCGTCGGCGAAGAACTCTTCTTCGGCAAGGCCGGCAAGCTCGCAGTAGTCGTTGCGCGCGGAGTCCACCACGATCGGTGCCCCGCAGGCATAAACCTGGTAGCCGGACAGGTCGGGCAGGTCTTCGATGACGGCGCGGTGGACGAAACCTGTGCGCCCGGTCCATTGGTCCTGCGGCAAGGCATCGGAGACCACGGGCACATAGTCCAGGTGCGGCATCTCCAGCAGCTTGGCCCGCACCCATTCGTCCATGTACAGGTCTTCAGGCCGGCGCCCGCCCCAATAAAGGGTGGCACGGCGTGTGATGCCCTGGAACTGCATGTGCTCGATCAGCGCCTTGATGGGCGCGAAGCCGGTCCCGGATGCCAGCATCACGATGGGCTTGGCGGAGTCTTCGCGCAGGAAAAAGCTCCCGAAAGGACCCTCGATGCGCTGGATTTCCTTTTCCTTCATGGTGCCAAATACATGGTCGGTGAACTTGCCGCCCGGCATATGGCGGACATGCAGTTCGAGACCGGGCCCGTTGTGTGGTGCGTTGGCCATCGAATAACTGCGCCGTGAACCATCGCGCAGCAGGAACTCGACATACTGGCCGGGGCGGTAGTTGAAGGGGTCGTTGGCCGGCAGTTGCAGGCGCACGATCATCACATCGTGCGACTTGCGCTCCAGACTGCTGACGCGCGCTGGCATCTTTCGAATCGGAAAGGCCCCCGCCTCTGTGACCTGGCGCGATTCCAGCACCACATCGGATTGCGCCACGCCACAACATGTCAACACGTAGCCGCTGGTTTCTTCGTCGGCACTCAGGGCCTTGCTCTGGTGCGCGCCGTGAACGACCGTCCCTTCGAGCTTCCTGCACTTGCAGGAGCCACAGGCGCCATCCTTGCAGCCATACGGGAGGCCGATGCCCTGGCGGATGCCGGCTGCCAGCATGGTTTCGCCGGGCTCTGCGGTGAAAGTCCGGCCGCTGGGCTGGATGGAAATCTGGAACGTCATCTTTTCGGTATCCTCGGGACAGTCTTTTCTAGCGTTGCCCCCGATTTTGCCCTCAAACCAAGCTCCCCTCGGCGCTCTGCCCGCCCGTTTTCGCCGTCAACGTGTGTTGCTGGTCGGTTGTGGCGACATCGGATTGCGGGTGGCTGAGCGCCTGCGGGGCCGGGTGACCCTGATGGCCGTGACCTCCAGCGCCCACCGTCTGGCGGAATTGCGCGGCCACGGGGTGCGCCCGCTGGCCGGCAACCTGGACGCCCCAGATTCACTGCGCCGCCTGGCCGGGCTCGCCACCCGCGTGCTGCACCTGGCGCCACCGCAGGGGGAAGGCTGGTCCGACAGGCGCACCCGGAGCTTGCTCGTGGCGCTGCGCCGCCGGCGCTTGCCCGCGAGTCTCGTCTATGGCTCCACCAGTGGCGTCTACGGGGATTGCCAAGCCGCCCTGGTGAATGAAGTGCGCACACCGCGCGCCGACACACCGCGCGCCCGGCGCCGGCTGGACGCCGAACTGTCCGTGCGGTTCACCGGGCGCTCGGCGGGCGTGCGCAGCAGCATCCTGCGTATTCCCGGTATTTATGGCGTCGACCGGGAGGGCGGCACGCCGCGCGCGCGCCTGCAGAAGGGCACCCCGGTGCTGCGCCGGGAGGACGACGTCTACACCAACCACATCCAGGCCGACGACCTCGCAAGGGCCTGCATTGCCGCACTTTGGCGGGGCCGTTCGCAGCGCGTCTACAACGTCAATGACGACTCGCAGCTGAAGATGGGCGACTACTTCGACCTGGCCGCAGACTTGTACGGTTTGCCCCGCCCGCAGCGGGTTGCCCGCAGCACGGCGCAGAACGAGTTGCCCCTGATGCTGTTGAGCTTCATGTCCGAATCGCGCCGGATGGACAACAGCCGCATGAAAAAGGAACTTCGTCTGCGGCTGTTGTATCCGGACGTGTCCGACGGCTTGCGCGGCGGCTGACGGCCTGCAGGCGCCGGCCCGGCTGTCAGATTCCGGCGGGCTTGCGCATGGTGCTCATGCGGTCGACTGGTTTGAGCACGATGGTCTTGATGTCGGCGCCCTGCAACACGGTGAGGGACACCTCGGCATCCGGGCGGGCACGGTCCCACAACTTCTTGTAGAACTCCTCGAGCGTGGCGACCTTGGCGCCGTCGACGGCCAGTACCAGGTCGCCTGGTTGGAGGCCGGCACGTTGCGCGGGCCCCTCCTTGCTGACGCGCACGATCTGCACCCGTCCGCCCTGTTCGGTCGACGAGATGCCGACCCAGGGCCGGTGGCTCACCTTGGTGCCGCCAGTCTGCTGCATTTCGCCCAGAATGGGCTTGAGCAGGTCGACCGGAACGAACATGTTGCCTGGCATGCGGCGGTTGCCACCGAGCGCGTCGCTCACAAACAGGCTGCCGATGCCCACCAGTTCGCCCTTCTGGTTGAAAAGCGGCGCCCCCGAGTGGTTGCCGATCGGCGGGCTGGTGAACGCTGCGGCTTCGATGTGGTACTCCCAATAACCGGAGAACGCGCGTTTGCTGACCAGTTGTGTCATGGCCACGTCGCCGTCATTGCCGTTGCCCTGGGCACCGGTTGCTGCCATCAGTGGCGTCCCCGGTTGCAGGTCCTTCAGCGTGCCGAGCGCCACCGGTTCGATTCCGCGCAAGGGCAGCAGTGCCTTGACCAGGCCAAAACCCGTCGCCAGGTCGTAAGCCACAGCCTGCGCGGGAAGGGTTTTGTTGTCCTGGGTGATGATCTGGATCGACTGCGCCTCCATCATCAGGTAGCCGATCGTGAGGATCAGTCCGTCCGGGCCGATCACCACACCGGACCCTGTGCGTTCCTTGCCCAGGGTCTCGGCGGACGCAGCGTCGGCGGCCACCCCGACCCGGATGCCCACCACGGCTGCATTGGCTTTGGCGAAAGCCGATATCGCAGCCTGGGCCGTGTCGGGAATGGCAGTCGCCGCGCCTGCGGGGCGGCCCGTCAGGGACAGCACCATCAAGGCAGAGGCTAACCAGGCATTCCAGCAATTCAAACAACGCATGACTGACTCCTGTGAGAGTGCGCAAACCAGTCGCAAGAATGCGCCAATTCGGGAGTCGATGCAAGTAGGGGGCCATTTTCGGGAAGAAAATGCTGGTGCCGGAGGCCGGAATCGAACCGGCACGGGTGTTACCCCGCGGGATTTTGCCGGTCAGCCGGTCAGCGTTCACCATCGGCAAGTCGGCAGCGCGAACGGCACGCAGCATTTCGCGAAGAACAGCATCGAACGGTGGCAATTGGCGGATCTGGTGTGTGAGACGAGCGGCCCAGAGCCGCCGCAGACGATCTTCCTTGGCCGCAATGGCTTGCTCCATGCCTGCAACGACGCGCTGGCGCGGTGCGAGCTTGGCATCAAGTTCGGCGCGCATCTCCGCGACGCGCAATGCAGTGCAACCGACCAGACAGCGGCCGGCCAGGATTGCGGCGCGCCGTTCAGCGCCACTCAAGCTGCCACGCTTGAAATTCACTCGGCCGCAGCCGATAGCGCGCAATGTTGCCTTCATGCAGGCTCATCAGTTGCGTCTCTGTCACCTCGGTGAAACTGGGTTGATCTTCAAGCGGAACCTGGCTTTCGGCCATGCTGCGCACATGACTGATGGCACTGGCCTTGCCCATTCGGGCGCGAACAACGTGAATGACGGCATCGGCAATCAGAGTTCGATACTGAATTCTGAAAGGGTCAGGCTCGCCAAGCGACTGCCGCACTGCGGAGTAGCGCGCACAGGAGCGTTTGTAGGCCCACACGAAAACATCGCGCAACAGGTCAATCTTGTTGAGTTCATAAATGCCGATCATGGCGCTGATGTAGCTTTTCTGGGGCACATCCACAAATGAAAGCGGGCACAGGTTGCGCTTGATGAGCGGTATGTTGGCTGCCAGGCGGGACACCCGTTTGTTGACGTGTTCAAACGGCTGCAGGTACGGCAGGTGCACCATTGCAAAAAACGCCTGCTCAAAAGGGTCTTCAATGGCGGTGGCGGTGTCAAGAATTTGCTGGAAGTTTTCTTCAATGCGCTGCGGCCCTTCCAGCGGGAAAAACACCGTTTGGCCAATGCCGACGGCAATGCGGCGCAGGCGCCCGCTGGCGGTAGGGTCTGCCAGCAGGATGTCGGACAGCAGCGCGTGAAGATTCAGCAATGTGTAGCGGTTGAAGCCTGTCTCGTCTGCCGAGGCGATCAAGAACTCGATCGCCTCTTCATGGTTGACGATCATCTGCCCTTCTTTGGCGTCGCGCCCCGTCGCCGCCTCGCCGGCGGCCAGGAGCCGTTCCGTTTCAAGCAATGAATAGGTGTTGCCTTCCAGGCGGCTGGAGTTCCATGACAGGTCGATCAGCAGTCGGCTCGCAATCTGGCGGGCATAGGTGCCCGCGGGTTGGTGCGGGCAGGTAGAACGTGGCGTTGGGGCGGTAGTTGTCCAGGAATGCCGGGTTGTAGCCGACTGGCTTGCGTTGTTGCAGGGGCTGGCTGACATGGGCTTCGACGGATCTGGCTTCGGGTGACAGCGGAATGCCGACGGCCAGTGACGCGGTAGCCGAAGCTCCGGTCGAACTGTGGCTCGACATAACCACCCCGTCGCCTCGCAAATACCGCGTTGCGCGGCCCACCCCTTATGTGTGCACGCGCTGTTGGCGGATGAGTTTTGCCAACCTGCGTTGAAGGGTGCGTCTTGGGAGACGCGCAGCCAGAGCAGCCTCGATTTGCTCGATTTTTGCGCCGCCGGGAAAATGCGAAATCGCATCCGCGACGGTATTCAAGGCATCGGCGGAGTTTGATTCGACCACTGGATATTTGGCGCGCAAATTAGTTACGCGCCTTTTAATCATTTTTTGTCGCGTAAAAGAGTTTTCGCGACAATTTGATACGTAGAATACGTCTTCGCGCCATATTTTGGCGCGATTTTCCGATAATCTGCGCATCACATGGCGGCGCCGAAAGTGCCCCCCTTGAAGGCCAGCACGTCGCGCAGCGGATGCCCGGTCAGACCGGTCAGGAGCCAGGCCAGTACGTAGTCGCGTTCGATGACTGCTTCGGGGATGCGTCGCCCGCCAGCGGTCATCAATGACCGCCGACCGTCTGCGGCCGCACACGCCGCGTGCATGACACGTACACGGTGAAGTTCGGCTGTGTCACCATGCGATGCAGTTCAAGCGCAGTGCCATGCGACAGGAAGTAGGGCGCGGCACTGTCTTATGGAAACGAACCGATCAGTCAACATAACACCAAGGGTATTTGACGGTAAGTGTGAGCAGCAGTAACCGTTGCGGCTGTTTCCAGATGGCCGGTCGGCAGAGTGATTGCCGCAGCCGTGTCAGCACTGCTGACAGCGGCACCCTGGCCGTTGAGCCAGCGCCTTCCTCACTGCCGCGGCATTCTTGCGTGAAAGGTGCCCATCGCGAGGTAGTGGATCAGCGCAATCGACGAAAAATTTCGCTTTGTGCGAGCGCGAAATCTGCCTGTGTTTGGTGGGATCGAAATGGCGTGTTACATCGCTGCCTTCCACTCTTTGTGAACAAGTTGGGTTTGATGTGTCTCGTGATGGTCGGCTTGGTAGCGTCGTCGCATGCAGCGACCCGTTCCGCACCGGCTGCCGCGGTCATTTGCGGCAAACCCGACAGGGGGCCGTGCAGTTCTCACCCTCCGGCGGATCATGTCCAAGCTGGCAATGGCAATGGCAATAGGGCGTCAACCCACATGGCGCTGTGTCTTTTCCTGTTCGGCGCGTGCCCGGACCACTGACTTGGCTTGCGCCCAGTCGTCTGGCGTCAATCGCCCCAGCGCCGCAAATGTGCTGGGTGCTGCCAAATGGTGCCCGCCGTCGATCGCAATGTTCTGGCCGGTGAGGTATTCGCAGCCGTCGGCCTGCAGAAAAGTCAGCAGATTGCACAACTCGTGCATGCGGCCGAAGCGTTGCATCGGGACTTCGTCCTTCGAGGCGGCGCCCACGTTCGCCTTCGGGATGGGCGCCAGTTTCTCCCAGGCGCTTTCGGTTGGGAAAGGGCCGGGCGCGACTGCATTGACACGGATGTTGTGGGGCCCCCACTCGACGGCCAGGGACATGGTCATCGCGTGCACGGCGGTCTTGGCCATCACCGAGGGCAGCACGTAGGCGGACCCGGTCCAGACCCAGGTCACCAGCATGCTGACGATCGAACCGGGCAGTCCTTGTGCGATCCAGCGCCGGCCGCAGGCCAGCGTGCAGAACAATGCGCCGTCCATGACCGTGGAGCGGACGGCCGCGAAACCACGCGGGCTGATGTCCACCGAGGGCGAGATGAAGTTGGCGGCAGCGTTGTTGACCAGCCCGGTCAGCGGGCCGCCTTCCCAGATGCGCTCGACCATGGCTTCGATCTGGTCGGCTTCGCGCACGTCACACAGGTGGTAGCTGGCGCTGCCACCATGCTGCGCCGCCGTCTGCAGTTCTGCCACGGTGCCCTGCAGTATGGCTTCGCGGCGGCCACAGATGAAGACTGCGGCGCCCTGGCTGACAAATTGGCGTGCCAGCTCTTTCCCGAGGCCTGTGCCACCACCGGTGATGAGTATCCTTTTGCCGGCCAGCGCGTCCGCGCGAAAACTGGAGGGAGTCACATTGCCGCCTGTCAGGTGGGGTTGATGCCGGCAAGGCCGGGAGTGGCTTCCTTGCGGGGTCGCAGAGCTGAAAACATGTGGCGCCCGATGATGTGTTTCATCACCTCGATCGAGCCACCGGCGATCTTGACGATGCGGGCGTCGGCGTAGGCGCGCGCGATCGGGTATTCCCACATGTAGCCCCAGCCGCCGAACAACTGCAGGCATTCGTCGACGACCTTGCAGTGCATGTTGCTGAGCCACATCTTGGCCATGGCCGCATCGATGGCGTCGAGCTCACCGGCCATGAACGCAGCGATGCAGCGGTCGACCATCTGGCGCCCGACAACCGCTTCGGTCTGCAATTCGGCGAGCTTGAACTGGGTGTTCTGGAAGTCGCCGATGGTCTTGCCGAAGGCCTTGCGTTGCGCTGTGTACTCGACGGTGTAGTCGACGACAGTCTCGGCGACGGTGGCAGAGCGGATCGCCTGTGCCAGCCGCTCCTGCGCCAGCTTGGTCATCATCAGCTCGAAACCCTTGCCTTCTTCTCCGAGCATTGCGGTGGCGGGCACCCGCACCTCGTCAAAGAACAGTTCGGAGGTGTCCTGCGCCTTCATGCCCAGCTTTTTCAGGTTCTTGCCGCGCCGAAAACCCGGCAGGTGGGTGTCTACCAGGAACAGCGTCACGCCCTTGGCGCCCGCGCTGCTGTCGGTCTTGGTGGCCAGCACGATGACATCGCACAACTGGCCGTTGGAGATGAACACCTTCTGCCCCGAGATCACGTAGTCGTCGCCATCGCGCACGGCCTTCGTGCGGATCGCCTTCAGATCCGAACCGGCATGCGGCTCGGTCATGCCCAATGACCCGATCGCCTCGCCCGTGACCATCTTCGGCAACCAGCGCGCCTTCTGCGCCTCTGTCCCGAAACTGGCGATGTACGTGGCCACGAGATCGCAGTGGATCAGGAAGCCCGGGCCGCTGTACCCGGAGCGCGCAATTTCCTCGAACACCACAACGTCGAACAGATAGTCGGCAGCTGCGCCCCCATATTGCTCGGGCACGGTGCAGCACAACATGCCGGCGGCACCGGCCTTGAGCCAGAGTTCACGCGGCACGATGCCTGATTCTTCCCAGTCAGCGTGGAAGGGGGCGATCTCCTTCTCGATGAAGCGCCTCACCATGCTGCGGAATGCTTCGTGGTCTTCGCTGAACAGGACGCGTTTTAGCACGGTGCTTGCCTTCTTGTGTGGAATCAGGTTGGAGAAGAGGAGCTGCGCCAGGTCAGCGGGCCACCGGTCCATGCCGGCGTGATACCTGCCAGACAGGCCGCGACGTCGAGAAATACGGGGTCGCCTGCACTTGGCAGGGCTGCGCATTCCTGGGCGATCCGAGCCTGCTCGGGAAGGGATTGGCCGTGCAGACGCTGGAGCACGCTGAGTGGGCCCGGGGTTGGCCAGGGCAGGCACCTCAGACGTTCGGCAAGCGACTGCGCGGCCAACCTGGCCGGGCCCGGGGCTCCCACTATTTCAAGTACCCGGCCGTAGGCACCCGAGGGCGTCAATACGGCCAGCAGCGTCCCGGAGGCTGGCGCTGCATGTGGCAACTCGTCGAGCGTGCGCAGGGCCATGCGATGGCATCCGCCCTGCGGGTCGACGATCTCCAGCGAGTCGGCGGGCAGGCTGTCATCAGTTGCCTGTGGAACCTTGAGTTTGACCAGCGCCTGTGCCCAGAGGCCGCGCATGGCGCTGACAGGGCCGACACGCAGGCTTTGCATCTGCGCAGACGGCGGCGGCGCCAACTCGCGGTCGGCGCGCAATCGCTCCAGGAACAGGGTGCGCACCATGCGGCCCGCCACCGGGTCGAACATCAGGCGAAGGAACTGGTGCATCTCCACTGCGGTGGCTTCAGCCAGGCCAAGCCTTGCGCCCTTGAGTACGCTGTCGGTGATCGCACTGTAGGCCGGATAGGCCTGGAAGTCGGCGTCATCGATGCCAAACCGGCGTGTGATGTCCCGGGCGGTCTGTGCGCTCCAGGGCGGCACGTCGGCCTGTGCCAGCTGGGGAAACTTGGTATTGGCATCGTAGGCTTGCCCCCGCAGGGCACGCGCGGTTTTTCGGGCTTCGTCGAGCAGGTGCGCAGCCGGTACCGTGCGCGCGAACAGGCCCAGTCGCACCGCGTCCGCAGGGGTGATCGAACGCCCGCTGAGCAACAGGTCCATGGCGGCTTCGAAACCGGCCAGACGCGGCAGACGTTGCGTACCGCCGGCGCCGGGCAGTAGGCCCCAGCGCACCTCCGGGACGCCAAGTTGCGTGCGTGTGTCATCGGTGACGAGGCGGGCGCGGCATGCGAGCGCCAGCTCCAGGCCGCCGCCGAGTGCGATGCCGTTGACGGCGGCCACCCAGGGCTTGGGTGATGCCTCCAGCCGTACGAACTGCCGGCCCAGGCGGCCGCACATGCGGAACATGGTCTCGTGGTTCTCGGTGCGCGCCGCATCGGTATAACCGCGCACCATGACCAGGTCAGCACCGGCCAGGAAGCTGGGCTTGCCGGACGTGAGCACCACTCCCAGCACGGCAGGATCACTGTCGACGCGGTCCATCAGCGCGTCCAGCGCATCCATCAGATCGACCGAGAAGACGTTCATCGTCTTGTCGGGCATGTCGATGGTTGCAAGCAGGATGCCGTCCGGCTCCAGGCTGTTTTGGATCAGTGCGGTCACGGTGGAGTCGGTCGGTGGATTCAGGTAGCGAATTTCTTGAAGTCAGGCTTGCGGCGTTCATTGAACGCGCGCACACCTTCCTTGGATTCTTCGGTCTGGTAGAAATGCTTGACGGTCTGGATACCGAGGAACCCGATGCCGCGGATTCCCTCGCTGTCGGCATTGAACGAACGTTTGGCGATGGTCAAGGCCGTGGGGCTCATCTCGTTGATCTCCTTGCACCATTGGTCGACTTCGGCGTCGAGCTGCTCATGCGGCACGACCTTGTTGACCAGGCCCATCGCTTCGGCTTCGGTGGCGCTATATCGTCGGCACAGGAACCACATCTCGCGCGCCTTCTTTTCGCCCACGATGCGGGCGAGGTAAGCGGTGCCCCAGCCGGGATCGACAGAGCCGACCTTGGGGCCAACCTGGCCGAAGGTGGCTTTCTCGGAGGCGATGGTCAGGTCGCACATGGTGGCGAATACGTTGCCGCCACCAATGGCGAAACCCTGCACCTTGGCGATTGACACCTTGCGCAGGTCACGCAATGCGGAGTGCAACTCCTCGATCGGCATGCCTACTGTTCCGCGCGGCCCGTACAGGCCATCTTCACTCAGATGCACTTTTTGGTCGCCGCCGGTGCAAAAGGCCTTGTCGCCGGCGCCGGAGAGCACCATCACGTTGGCGGATTTTTCCTCGTCTGCGAGGTGCAGCGCTTCGACCAGTTCCTCGACTGTCTGGGTGCGAAACGCGTTGTATACCTCGGGCCGGTTGATCGTGACGCGGGCGACGCCGTCGCGTACTTCGTAGGTGATGTCCTTGTAGGATTTGCTCACTGGTTTCTCCTGGATTAGCCGTGCATGGTGAGACCGCCCGAGACGCTGATGGTCTGGCCGGTGATGAAGGCAGCGTCGTCGCTGGCCAGAAAGGCCACGAGACCGGGGTAATCGTCCGGCACGCCAATGCGCCCCAGGGGCACGCCGCGCACCATGGCGTCGCGGATCTTCTGCCCCTGTTCTCCGGAGCCGACGAAGGCGTCCATGGCTGGTGTGTCGGTGGGGCCGGGGCAGATGGTATTGATGGTGATATTGCTGCGCGCGACCTCGCGCGCCAGTGCCTTGCCGAAAGCGATTGTGGCGCCCTTGCAGCCCGAATAGACGACCTCGCCGGTCGAGCCGATGCGCCCAGCGTCGGATGCGATGTTGATGATGCGCCCTGCCTTGCGCGCCGACATGCCCTGCCCCACAGCATGTGTCATGTGCAGGGGCCCAAAGTAGTTGATGGCCACAACCTTCTTCCAGAACGCTTCGTCCGTCTTGAGGAAGGGCATCGGTGTATCCCACCCGGCGTTGTTGACCAGGATGTCGGTGCCACGCGTGGTGGCGGCCTCGAACTCGGCCACCGCCCGGACCACGGCGCTGTAATCGGTGATGTCACAGACCACGGCGACCGCTTTGCCACCGGCGGACTCGACCGCGGCGACCGTCTCCTGGGCGGCCTCACCGCGGATGTCGAATACACCGACGGTCACGCCCTCGCTCCCCAACCGCAAGGCGATGGCGCGGCCGATGCCGCTGCCGGCGCCGGTCACGATGGCTGTCTTGTCCTGGATGCCTCGCATCGGATAACTCCTTTAGAATATATTGCTGTGATGCATGATACGCTAGCGAACTAAATGTTGACAACCGCTTTCGCCGCGACCGGGCCGAGGGTTTTCCCGATGTGGCTGGAGCGCGGTGGGTAGACTCAGCAAGATAACAACAGGCCCGGAAGGGCAAAGGGCACTTATGGCGGTCAAGAAACATGACATCGACTGGGAGTTGCGGCTCGGGTACTTGATCCATGACGTGTCGCGTCTGCGACGCAGCGCGTTCGACCGGTGTATGAAGCCCCTGAACATCACGCGTTCGCAGTGGTGGGTGCTGGCCTACTTGTCGCGGGAAGACGGCATGACACAGTCGGAACTGGCAGAGCAACTTGATATTGGCAAGGTGGCCATTGGTGGCCTGATCGATCGGCTTGAGAAATCCGAGTTCCTGCGGCGCGAGCCGGATGCCGCCGACCGCCGGGTCAACCGGGTCTTCCTTGAGCCCAAGGGCAAGCAGCTCGTGACCGACATGCGCAAGATCAACCACCGCATGAACGCCCGGATCCTGTCCGGCCTGGATGACGCCAAACTGGAGTCGACGACCGGTGCGCTGGTGGCGATCAAGGCCAACCTGTTGCAGTATCTGCAATCCGATGAGGTCTGACTCCGGCCGACTGCGATGAACGCTGTGCCACAAAACGCTGCCGGGGCCGCGGCCATGGTTGACGCCGGCCACCCGGCGGTGATTGCCATGGCAAAAGACGCCGTCGGTGCTGCAACCAACCCTCGCGATCAGGCCGTCAAGCTGTATTACGCGGTTCGGGACGGTTTTCGTTATGACCCCTACCGTATCGACCTCTCGGTGCAGGGTCTCAAGGCCAGCAAGGTGCTGGCAGACGGTTTTGGCTGGTGTGTGCCCAAGGCCGCGCTTCTCGCGGCGGCCTGCCGGGCGGTGGGAATTCCGGCGCGCGTGGGGCTGGCCGATGTGCGTAACCACCTGTCGACCGCTCGCCTGCGTGAGGTGATGGGGACCGACATGTTTTATGGCCACGGATACACAGCCATCGAACTCGATGGCCACTGGATCAAGGCCACGCCGGCATTCAACGTCGAGTTGTGCAACAAGATGAACATGCACACGCTGGAGTTCGATGGCACCAGGGACTCCATCTACCACCCGTTCGACCGGGCCGGTCAGCGCCACATGGAATACGTGCGGTTTCGCGGTGAGTTCGACGACTTGCCGCGCCAGGAGATCCTGGCGATCTTCGCGGAGCATTACCCGCGCATGGCCCGACTGGACGATGCCAGTTGGGAGCAGGACGTGGCCGGGGAGGCCCGTGACTGACATTCGGCGGAACCGGGCTGCCGGTCCGGTGATCAGGGAAAGCACCGACGTCCACATGTGTATTGTGTGGTAGTGTACTAATGTGCCTGACATCGAATCCATCCACCGTCCATCGACCGCGACCGGCCTGTCCCTGGCAGTCGTTGGGGTGGACCTGCGTTTTGGCGGCGTGCACGCGCTGCGCGGTGTTTCTTTCGATGCGCCGGCCGGCCAGATCACAGCGCTGATCGGCCCCAATGGCGCCGGCAAGACCAGCCTGTTCAACACGATCTCCGGCTTCTACCGTCCGGGGGCCGGGCGCATACTGCTCGGTGGTGAAGACATCACCCGTGTGCCGGTGCACGCACGCGCGGCGTGCGGGCTGGCGCGCACTTTCCAGAACATTGCCCTGTTTCGCGGGCTTTCAGTACTGGAGAACGTGAAACTCGGTGGGCACCACGCCATGACGGGCGGGATCCTGTCTGCGATGGCCTACAGCCGCGCCAAGGAGCGCGAGGAGATGGCCCTGCGCGACGAGATCGAACGCCGCGTGATCGATTTTCTCGAACTCGACCATATCCGCCATCGTTCAGTGGACGTTTTGTCCTACGGCCTGCAAAAGCGCGTCGAACTGGCGCGCGCCCTGGCCATGCGTCCCAGGGTGCTGATGCTGGACGAACCGGTGGCTGGCATGAACCGCGAAGAGACCGAGGACATGGCGCGTTTCATCCTCGACGTGCAGGAAGAATGGGGCGTGACGGTGTTGTTGGTTGAACACGACATGGGCATGGTCATGGACATCTCCGGCCACGTGGTGGTGCTCAACTTCGGCGAAGTGATTGCAAGTGGTACACCTGCCAACGTGCGCGTTCATCCGCAGGTGATCGAGGCCTATCTTGGCGCGGCAACAGCGGAGCAGGCATGAGCGAATTCCTCGAATACAGCCTGCTGGGGCTGCTCTCCGGCGGCGTCACGGCCCTGATCGCACTCAGTTTCGTACTGATCTACAAAGGCACCGGGGTGGTGAATTTTGCCGTGGGCGAATTCATGATGCTCGGCGCCTACCTGTATTACGTGGGTGCCGTCGTCTATTCCTTCCCGCCCTGGCTGGCGTTTGTGTTGGCGTTGCTGGGCATCGCGGCACTTGCGATGGTGCTGGAGCGCGTGGTGTTGCGGCCCTTGTCGGGCCAGCCGCAGGTGTCGGTCATGATGGCCACCATTGGCATGGCCAGTGTCATTCATGGGACGGTCGAGGCATTTTGGGGTGGCGATACCTACAACCCGCCGACATTGCTGCCCCGCACGCCCTTGAACTTCGGCGAGATCCTGATTCCAGGCACCATGCTCGGAAATTTCGCTGTGGCGGCGGTATTGATCGCGGCCTTCCTCGCGTTCTTTCGCTACTCTAAGACAGGCATCGCTTTGCGGGCCACTGCCAGTGACCCGGTGACCGCCGCGACACTGGGCATCAACATCAACTTCTCCCAGATGCTCACCTGGGTGCTCTCGGGTCTGGTGGGCACAGTGGCGGGTGTGCTGATCGCCAGTTCGGCTGGTTTGTCGCCGCTTCTCGCATCCGCCGCTCTGGGTGTTTTCGCCGCGATCATTCTCGGTGGCCTGGACAGCATCCTGGGGGCCATCGTGGCGAGTCTGCTGCTCGGCATCATCGAGGCGCTGGGTGCCGGATATCTGGGTGGCAAAAGCCGCGACGTTTTGCCCTTTGTCGTGGTGCTGGCGATCCTGGTCGTCAAGCCCTATGGCATCTTCGGCACACGAACCATCGAAAGGCTGTAGGCATGCGCACCGCCGTCTTTCATGAAACCTTTGCTTCCGAGGAGCGTCTGTGGGACTCTTCCACCGCGCGCACCTGGATGCTGGCGTTCATCGTCTGCCTGTTGTCCATGCCCCTGTGGGGCGGCGATTACGTGCTGGCCATGGCCTGCATCGTGGGCATCCATGTCATTGCCACCCTGGGCTTGAACCTGACCACCGGCAATGCGGGCCTGATCTCGCTGAGCCATGGCGCATTTCTGGGCGTGGGTTGTTACACCGTGGCCTGGCTCGCCAAGCAAGGGGTGCCGTTTTTCCTGACACTCCCGGCCGCCGGCTTGATGGCCGCCATGCTCGGTGTGCTGGTGGGCCTGCCAAGTCTGCGTGTCAAAGGCATCTACCTGGCTATTGCAACACTGGCGGCGCATTTCATTCTGACCTTCCTGTTCCGGGAATGGGATGCGGTGACGGGGGGCATTCCTGGCACCCGCATTCCGCGCGCCAACCTGTTCGGCTTCGAGTTCCATGGCGACCGCCGCAATTTCTACCTGATCTTCGTCTGTGCATTCTTACTTGCCGTGGCGGCGCGCAATCTGGCGCGCACACACATCGGGCGTGCCTTTGTCGCGGTGCGCGACCGCGACATCTCGGCAGAAATACTGGGAGTCAATCTGTTGCGCACCAAGCTGACGGCATTCGCTATCGGTGCGTTCTACGCCGGCGTGGCGGGCGGTTTGCTCGGCTACTTCTACGGCGCCATCACACCTGAGTATTTTTTGCTCAGCCTGTCGGTGTACTACCTGGCCGCCATCATTGTCGGCGGCTTGGGGACCGTGCTGGGCAGTGTGCTGGGGGCCCTTTTCATGACCTTCGTTCCGGAAGCGCTGCGCTTGCTCGCGCATGTCAGCTCACAGTGGTTCCCCGGGGTGGCTGGGTTGCTGCTGCCCTTGGGCCAGGTGGTATTCGGCGTGCTGATCATCGTATTCCTGATCTTCGAGCCGCATGGCCTTGCAGCCATCTGGACGCGTATGCGCCGGTTCTTCCACCTGTGGCCGTTCAAAACTTGACGGCGGGTTCGCCCATCGTTTCATTCCCCATCACCATCCACAACCCAAGGAGACAACTATGGCTGATTTTCAGAGACGCAAACTGGTTCAGGCGATTGGTGCTGCGGGCGCCCTCGGCCCGTTTGCCATTGGCAGGTCGTCGGCGCAGGCGCACAAGGGCGAGATCGTGATCGGCGCGTCGCAGCCGATCACGGGTGTCTTCTCCTTTGCCGGCAAGGACATGAACTTCGGCTTGAACGACTTTGTGCAATGGAAAAACGCGAACGGCGGCGTGCTGGGTCGCAAGCTGCGCTACGTGTCGGAGGACAGTGGCTTCAAGCTCGACCAGGGCGTGGCGATCTTCAAGAAGATCATGGCCGCCGAGAAACCATCGTTCTTCTACGGCGACAGCACGCAGTGGGCCAAGGCCGTGTCACAGGATGCGGTGGCGTCGAACGCGATCATGACGTCCTCCACCTCGCTGGCTGCCGAGGTGGCCAATCCGGCCACGATGCCGCAGCATGTGGTGCCGGGGGCTACTTACGGCCGGCTGCACGAGGTGTTGATGGAGTACATCGCCCGAACCTCGCAGGCAGCCGCTGCGAAGCCGA
This sequence comes from Rhodoferax sp. OV413, assembly GCA_945861785.1. GTDB lineage: Bacteria > Pseudomonadota > Gammaproteobacteria > Burkholderiales > Burkholderiaceae_C > CAISIP01. Next base: position 102,113 of record CAMAWD010000007.1, read on the forward strand.
AGATCGCTTATGTCTACTCCGACTCGGAGTTCGGGCGTGACGGCATTCCCGCAGCCAAGGCGCGTGCCGAGAAACTGGGCCTGCCCATCGTGGCAGAGATCATCACCAAACAATCCGGCGTGGATGTTGCCCCCGAGGTGGCCAAGCTGCGCCGGGCCCGCCCGGACATCGTGGTGTTCCAGGGCTACATCGCGGCGCCGATGCCCGAGTTCGTGCGCCAGTTGGCGGAAGCCGGCATGAACCCCCAGATCATGGGTACGGCGTGGGGCCTGGACCGGCCGGCCTACAGTGCAATGGGCGCGCTCGGGGTGCGCCTGACCGGGGTGAGCATGTACCGCTACGGCCATGAGTCCGAATCGACCATGATCAACAACATGCGCGACTACCTGGCCAAGAACCGGGCCGACATGAAGGTGCCTTCGCCCTTCTACATCTCGTCGTGGCTCAGCGGCATGATCTTTGCCGAGATCGCCGAGCGTTGCATCAAGGCCAACAAACCGCTGCAGCTGCCGCACATGAAAGCTGCTCTGGAGTCAATGAAGGGCTGGGACACGGGGGGCATCACCGGCTTGCTGGCCGACCTGAGCGAGCACCAGATCCCGGTCGGCCGGATGTACCAGTACGACCCGGACAAAAAGACCATGGAGCCGGCCAGCGGCTGGATCAAAGTCTGACCATGGACGCTGCGGCGCTGACCCTGGAGAACATCGAGGTTGTCTACAACCACAGCGTGCAAGCGCTGCGGGGTTTGTCTATCACGGTGCCCAGGGGTCAGATCGTCGCCTTGCTGGGCTCCAACGGCGCAGGCAAGACGACCGCGCTCAAGGCAGCCTCCGGTATCCTGCCGTTCGAAAAAGGCCACGTCGTTTCCGGTCACATCCGCTACTTCGGTGATGACGTCAAGGGCCGCGCGGCCTACCAGCTGGCGCGTGCCGGGTTGGCCCATGTGCGTGAAGGGCGGCATATCTTTGCCGACCTCACGATCGAGGAAAACCTGGTCGCCGCGGAAAACGCGATGGCCGGCCGGCGGCGCGGGGATGTCGACAGGGACAAGGTGTTCAGCTATTTCCCGGTGCTGCGCGACAGGCGCAAGCATGTGGCGGGCTACCTGTCGGGTGGCGAGCAGCAGATGTTGGCGATCGGGCGGGCCATCGTCGGTCAGCCGCGGCTGATCCTGCTCGACGAGCCTTCACTGGGGTTGGCACCGCTGGTGGTGGCGGACATCTTTTCGATCATCGAGCGCATCAACCGGGAACAGGGCGTTGCCATGCTGCTGGTCGAGCAGAACGCCCATGTTGCGCTGGGTGTGGCGCATTACGGCTACATCATGGAAAGCGGCCGCATCGTGATCAATGGGCCGACCGACAAGCTGCTGGGTGATCCCGATGTGCAGCGTTTCTACCTTGGGGGTGGTGATGCCGGCGAAGACCATGTGAGTTTTCGCGATGTCAAGCACTACAAACGGCGCAAGCGGTGGCTCTCGTGATGGACGCAAGTCACACTGTGGCGGGCGCGCGCTCTACCGAAGATCTGAAGTCGTTGCCGCTGCCGCAGCAGTTGCTGCACTGGGCGCGCACGCGACCCAATGCCGTTGCGCTGCGCCAGAAAGAGTTTGGTGTCTGGCAGCCGGTCACCTGGGCCGAGTACGCGGACCAGTCGCGCTGGTTGGGCCTGGGGCTGTTGCAACTGGGCCTTTTACGGGGCCAGAGTGTGGCGGTGCTGAGCGAAAACTGCCGCGAGTGGGTGTTTGCCGAACTGGGCGTGGCCATGGTGGGGGGCATTACCGCAGGGGTTTACCCGACCTCGCCCGCGTCCGAGGTGGAGTACCTGCTGGCACTGTCGGATGCACCGATCATCGTCTGCGAGGACCAGGAGCAGCTGGACAAGGTTTTGTCGGTGCGCGAGCGTCTGCCGCAATTGCGTGCCATCGTGGTGATCGACCCGCGCGGCCTGCGGCGCTACGAACGTGAAGGCCTGCATGATTTCTCCGACGTGGTGGCGCTTGGCAAGGCTTTTGAAGCCGACGATCCGGCGGGTGCCGGTGCCGCATGCGCCGCACCAACGCTCGACGACATCGGCCTGATGGTGTTCACTTCCGGGTCCACCGGCCGGCCCAAGGCCGCGATGATGAGTTGGCGCGGGCTGGGCACGGCAGCGCGGGGCCTCAACACCGTGCTGGGTTGCAGCGAGCGGGATTCGCTGGTTTCCTACCTGCCGCTGTGCCATGTGGCTGAGCAGATGTTTTCAATCCATATCCCCCTGGCGACCGGCGCGGTGGTCAACTTTGCCGAAAGCCTGCGCACGGTGCAGGAGGACCTGCGCGAGTTGTCGCCCCAGGTGTTCTTCGGGGTGCCGCGGATCTGGGAGAAGTTCCACGCATCGATCCAGACCAAGTTGCGCGAGGCCGCCGGCCCGCGTTTGTGGCTGTACCAGCGGGCCATGGATTCCCTGCAAGGCAACGCCGCCACTGCACGCGCCAGATGGAGCCTCGGCCAGCGGGTGTTGTGGGCGTTTTGGTATGTGTTGATCCTGCGCGCACTGCTGAATTTTGTCGGGTTGCGGCGCTGCCGTGTGGCGATCTCTTCGGGTGCGCCGATCGCGCCGGAGATCCTGAGTTTCTTTCGCTTGCTCGGCGTGCCGATCCGCGAGGCCTACGGGCTGACAGAAGCGTCCGGCGCCACCACCATGCAGCGCAGCGACGCCTCGCCCGTGGGGTCGGTGGGTGTGCCATACCCGGGTATCGAAGTCCGCCTGGCCGACGACGGCGAAATCCTGATCCACGGCGACGTCGTGTTTCGTGGCTATTTCAAGAACGAAGAAGCCACGCGTGAATCGATCGACGACCAGGGCTGGCTGCACACCGGCGACGTGGCGTGCTGGGTGGACGGCCCGGATGGGCCCGAACTGCGCATCATTGACCGCAAGAAGGACATCATGATCACCGCTGGAGGCAAGAACATCACACCGTCGGAAATCGAAAACGGCCTGCGGTTTTCCCCCTACATCAAGGAGGCGATCGTGATCGCAGACCGTCGGCGTTTCGTCTCGGCGCTGGTCCAGATCGATTTCGAGAGCACCAGTGCATGGGCCGAGCAGCTGGGCCTGGTCTACACCAACTTTCGCAGTCTGGTCGACCTGCCGGCAGTGCGCGATCTGGTGCAGCGCGAGGTGGACCAGGTCAACGCCCGCATGCCGCAGGTCCAGCAGGTGCGCAAGTTCCACCTGCTGACCAAGGAACTCGACCATGACGACGGCGAGGTGACTGCCACGATGAAGGTCCGGCGCAAGAGCATCGCCGAGAAGTACGCGCAGACGATCGAAGATATCTACGCCTGAACCGGGCACCCAGAGGAAATCAACAACATGGTACTGACCGACGACCAGAAGGCACTGCAGGACACAGCGCGGCGTTACGCACGAGAGCGGCTGCTGCCCGACTACCAGAAACGAGAAAAGCTGGGGGTGCTTGATCGTGGGTTGATTGCCGAGATGGGGCAACTGGGCCTGATCGGCGCCGACCTGCCGGAGGAACTCGGCGGCCTGGGGGTCGATGCTGTGACCACCGGCCTGATCGCCGAGGAACTGGCCTATGGCGATTTCAACGTGAGTGCGGTGCCGGTAGGGATATCCCTGAACGCGGCCATCCTGATCCGCCACGCCGACGCGGCCATCGTTCAGGAGTGGGTGCCACGCATGACGCGCGGTGAGGCGGTGGTGGCGATCTGCCTCACCGAGCCGCGTGGCGGGTCGGATGCCAGTAATCTCCAACTCAAAGCCCGGCGGGATGGCGACCACTACGTCATCAATGGCGAAAAGACCTCGATCACGTTTGCGGACCGGGCCGATGCCTACCTGATCTTCGCGCGCACCGGCAGGGCCGACGAAGGTGCGAAGGGCGTCTCAGCCTTCTTCATCCCCGGCACATCCCCAGGCATCAGCCGGACCCACTTCGACGACGTGGGCAGCGCCATCATCGGCCGTGGCTCGGTATTCTTCGACGACGTGCGAATTCCCGCGCAATACCGTCTCGGCGCCGAGGGCAAGGGCTTCTCGCAGGTGATGCAGGGATTCGATTACAGCCGTGCACTGATCGGCCTGCAGTGTTGCGGTGCCGCGCAGGCCTCACTGGACGAAGCCTGGGCCTATTCCAAAGAGCGCGAGGCCTTTGGGCGGCCGATCGGCCAATTCCAGGGCGTCAGTTTTCCGCTGGCCGAGGGTGAGTCGCAGATCGCCGCAGTGCGCCAGCTGTGTTACCACACGCTGGCGTTGCGCGACGCGGGCCTGCCCCATACCGCAGAAGCAGCGATGTGCAAATGGATGGGCCCGCGCAATGCGTTCGACGTGATCCACCAATGCCTCCTGACCTTTGGCCACTATGGCTGGAGCAAGGACCTGCCGCACCAGCAGCGCATGCGCGACGTGATGGGGCTGGAGATTGGGGACGGTACGGCGCAGGTGATGAAGCTGATCATCGCGCGCGAACGCATTGGCCGTGCGGCGGTGCAATACTGAAGCCTTGTGCAAAGCGCTGTGACTCCATGAACTCCACCATCGACGAAGTCGTTCTTGCTGACCGGATTCAAACCTACCTTTCACAGCAGGTCGGACATGCCCTCAAGGTCGGCATCGTGCGGCGTTTCCCCGTGGGGTTTTCGTGGTTGACCTATGCCGTTCCAGTGACTGGCCTGTACGCCAAGGGCCAGACGGAGGAACTGATTTTGCGGCTGGGCCCCGACTACGGTTTGTTTGCGCCCTACAGCGCCGTTCCGCAGGTGCTGGCGATGCAGTCTCTCGAAGGTACGACCGTGCCTTTGCCGCATGTCTATTGGAGCAGTGATGATGCCGGCATCCTGGGCGCGCCCTTCCTTTTCTGCGAGAAGGTTTCCGGTGCCGCCGTGGTGCCCTGGGTGGCTGCAGGGCAACCCGGATTGGAGGCGGGCTACCGGCAGCGGCTGGCCGAACAGTTTGTCGACACCCTGGCCGCAATCCACTGTGAGCAGTGGCAAGACAGGCCGATCGCGGCCTTGGCGCAGGGGATCACCACCGTCAACGCCGCCGTACGCAATGTCGCCTACTGGGAGTCACAGATCCAGCGCTGGGCGATGCGGTCCTATCCCCTGGCCGAGTGGGGCATCCGCTGGCTGAAGGCGCATGCCCCGGTCGCCCCAAGTGTCGCCATCGTACACGGCGACTACCGGACCGGCAATTTTCTGGAAGAGGGCGGGCACATCACCTCGATCCTGGACTGGGAACTGGTCCATCTGGGTGATCCGCATGAAGACCTGGGTTGGGCCAGCCTGCCGATGTACATGGGCGGCAGCAAACTGATCTGCCACCTGGCCGAGCCGGAGTGGTTCTACGCCCGTTATGGCGAGAAGGCAGGGTTCGAGGTGTCGATGGCTTCGCTGCGCTACTACCAGGCACTGTCGCTGCTGAAACTCGCTGCCACCCACATGGCTGCTGCGCGCTGTTTCGAGGAAGGGCGCTTCAACGACATGCGCATGCCGGCGATGGGCAGCCAGATCGCCACCTGCCTGCGCCAGATGGAAAAAACAATCGAGGCCGCATGAACAACAGCTTTCCCCGACTGATCGACGGCATGTGCGCCACCTTGCGCACCGAAGTGCTGAGCCGCCTGGACGACGAGTTTGCGCGCGGCCAGGTATTCGGCGTGATCAACCTGCTCAACACCTTCAAGGTCCGGGCCGACTGGTCGGCAGGTTTTCTGCTGCAGCAGATCGAGGCGCAACGCGTGGCGCTGGATGGCGTGGCGGAATTGCTTGGCGATCCACCTTCGTCCGTACACAGGCCTGCTTGCACACCGATCATCGAACTGCTGGCTTTGCGCGACGAGGGCAACCGATGCATCGCTGCGCGGCTCGCCGAGTTGGGCGAGGGGCGCACCGCGCTGTCACCAGACCTGGCCACTCAGGCCGAGGGTTTGTTGCGCGAGGCGATGCGGGCCGAGGTGGCGATCGAACTGAAGAACTCCCCGCGACCGCTGTTCGCGGAAATGTCCAGCGGCTCGGAGCACTGACCCAGGTCCGTAGACCGCGCGTTGCCGTCCATCCGGCAAGCTTCAGATCGGCGGGTGGACCTGAACCGGTGCGTAGTCCGCGTAACCCTTGCCGACGCCATACTCGATGATGCCGTAACCCACTTCGTCGCCGTCGGTGACCTCGATCACTTGGTCGGACAGGGTGCGGGTGCGACGGCGGGTGGCTGGGTCGGTCAGATCCCAGGTGTCGTGCGCAAGGTGCAATTTTCCACGGTCGTCGCCGTGGAACCATCCGTCCAGGCCGCCGTACAGGCCACCTTTGAGGAAGAACCGGGTCGGCAACACGCGCACCGAAATCGGTCTTTCGCTGCCGTCGGCAAAGCGCAACTGCAACTTCGCCGATGCCATCGACTGGCCGTGCGGGTCGTCGTGCCAGACGATCCGGTGCTGTACATCGGCGAGCTGGTTGCGACCCGACACCTTGTTTCCGGCGGTGAATACTTCTTCGCCCGATAGGTAAATTTTCTCGCCTGGTGCCCGCTCCTTGAAGAACACATGCAGCCCGCGGTTCTTGAACTGCGCGGTGGTCCAGCAATACAAGAATGGCGGGTAGAAGGTCAGCGGCGGGTGGGTTTCGTCGGTGCGCATTTCGGAGCGTACGCCCCAGGAGTGGTCACGCTGGCCCAGCCACGAGTCCACATCGACGCGTTTGCCGTCGTATTCGAGCCAGCCGGTGAAGCGCCCGAGCTGCTGCGCGCGCGCCATGTCTTCAGTGATGCGGCCGTCGCGCCGACGCTGGTGCGCTTTTTCCTCATGCGGGTTCATCGTGGCATGGAATTCGATGTCGAAACGGATGCCGCTGTCGTTGTCGCCCAGTGCCAGGCGGTGCCGGCGCAACCCCTCGACGACGGTGATCGACAGCGGGCCCACGGCTGTGGTCAATGGGTCGGGTCGCAGCCGGCGCGATGCGCGGAAGTTCCATTGCCTCCCGGGCACTGCCACGCCGGCGAAGGCGTCCATCACGTTGCGGTTAGGGTGGTAGCCCAGCCCCAGGTCGAAAATCACGCCGCCGCCGGGCGCCGGGTGGCCGGTGTACCACAGGCGCTCCATCCAGGCCGGGTCGCTGTTGTCGATCTGGTCGAAGGTGGTCGGCAGCTGGTGGCCGATGAGGTCGTCTTGGGGAGTCAGCATGGGGTGGGCATTCCTGGCAAGTGCAATCGGTAGTCGTTATCGGTATCTGGCAGCAGTGGGCCGCGCTTGAATGTTCCACTGGTGCGCAGCACCAGCTGGCCATCGGCGGTGACCAGGCCCTGGGAAAAGATCAGGTTGCGGGTGACCTTGAGTATGTCGGCCCGCCCCTGTACCCAGCTCCCCAGGGGCGCCGGCGCCAGGAAGTCCAGCTGCAGGCCGATGGTGGGCAGAAACTGGCGCGGGATGTCGGTCTGGTAATGTGCCGCGGTGGAGATCAGGATGTCGGCAAACAGGGACAACATGCCACCGTGGCAGTTGTTGGCCGGGTTGACCTGCTGCGCGCCGACGCGAAAGCCGAATTCGATCTGCCCTTCATGCCAACGCGCAAACAGGGGACCGTTGTGGATGGCAAAGGCGCCGCCGATCGACACCGGTTCGAAGCCGGTTGGGGGCGAGGGCGATGAAGTCTGCGTTGCGTGTTCTATGGTCATGTGCCGGGACTGATTGTGATCCACGCGGCCCGCATCACACGAACTCGCGCCCGAACAACTCGCGCGCGATGATGAGCTTCTGGATCTGCGGTGTACCGTCGGCGATGATCTGCCCGGCCACGTCGCGCAGGCGCTGCTCGATGGGCAAGTCCTGCGTCCAGCCATAGTGGCCGTGCAGCACCATGCATTCCTGGATCGCACCCACACACATTTCCGGCACAAAGCCCTTGCAGATTGCCGCTTCGCTGTTGTGGGGCAGGCCCTGGTCACGCAGCCACAAGGTGCGAAAGCATTGCCACCGCGCCATGGTCAGCCGGGCATGCCATTCGGCGACCGGGAACGACACCCCCTGGTTTTTCGTGATCGGCTGGCCGAAGGCGATGCGGTTCTTGGTGTAGGTGATGGTTTCTTCGAGCGTGACCTGCGCCGCACCGATACACATCAGGCCGATCAACCCGCGGGTGTATTCGAAGGTCTGCATCACGCGCGAGAAGGCACCGTTCTCCGGGCCGATGAGGTTCGCCACCGGTACCCGGACGTCGTTGAGAAACATCGACCCGCGCACGATGCCCTTGGAGCCCATGTCCGAATAGGGATGGCGGGTGATTCCGGGTGTGTCGAATGGCACCAGGAACGCCGAGACGCCGCGTGCACCGGCAGTCGGGTCGGTCTTGGCAAAAACGATGCCGGCGTGGCCTGCCATCAGCAGCGTGACAGCCGACTTTTCGCCGTTCAGGATGTAGTGGTCTCCCTGGCGCTCGGCGCGGGTGCGGATCGATGCGGCGTCGGAGCCACCCTGGGGCTCGGTCAGGCACACACAGATCACCTTCTCGCCCGCGACCATCGGTGGCAGCCAGGTCGCCTTCACCGCCTCGCCCGCGTGTTTGCTGAGCAGGTCGCCGGCGAAGCAGCAGTTGAGGATGCCGTAACAGACGTTGAAGTCGCCGCGGGCGGTCTCCTCGATGGCCAGCCCGGCCGTGACGCAGTCGAAGTCCTGGCCACCATAGGTTGTGGGCACGCGCATGCCGAACAGGCCCATGGCGCCCATTTTTTTCCAGATCTCGGCCGGGAACTGGCCCGTGCGGTCCCAGTGGCTGTAACGGGGCAGCAGTTCCTGGGTGGCGAAGTCGCGCAGCGATGCACCGATGATTTTCTGCTCTTCCGAAAAGGCGAAATCCATGGGGCCCTTGCGGCGTTCAGTCGGGCACCGGGCCGCGCACGAAGCGAGCCACCGCGCCACGCTGGCACAACTCGATGACGGTGCCATGCCCGTCGCGCTTCAGGACCCAGCCGCGTCGCAGCGGCAGGTTCGGTGTCGGCGGCTGGTCGAACACGCGCACTCCCTTTGCGCGGAAGTGTGCCAGTGCCGCGTCGAGGTCGTCCACTTCGATCGCGATCACCACGTCACCATGCGCGAGGTCGCCCTTGCCGGAGAATTCGACCAGTTCGACGATGGTGCCGCCCACGCCCGGGTCGAAGAAGGCACATCGGATCTGGAGTTCCGGGATGTCGCGCACAACGGGATCACCGAGTCCGACGACGGAGCGGTAGAAGTCGATGCCATCTTCGAGCTTGCGCACAAAGATGGCGACGTGGTCGAGTCGGGTGGTCATGGTCCGGGTGCCTTCGTGGTGGTGGGTGCAAGTGCCTGTTCCTCGCGGATTCGGCTCGCGACGACCGCGCGCAGGATGTCCTTCTTGATCTTGCCGGCTGGCGTCATCGGAAATTCCGCGAAGATCTCCAGTCGCTCGGGCAGCTTTTGGCGTGCAATGCCGACCTTGTCCAGGTAGGCCAGGATCTCAGCCAGCGTGGGCGGCTCCGCGCGCGCCACCACGCAGGCGCAGACGGTTTCGCCCAGCCGTGCATGCGGCATAGCAACCACGGCGACCTCGGCGACTTTCGGATGCCGCAACAGTATGTCCTCGACTTCGCGGGCGGAAATGTTCTCCCCACCGCGGATGATCAGGTCTTTCTTGCGGCCGGTGATGACCACGGCGCCGTCTGATGTGCGGTACCCCAGGTCACCGGTGTGGAAGTAGCCCAGTGCATCGAAACTTCGGGCTGTCTCTGCCTGGTCGACGTACCCGACCGATTGTGATGGCCCGCGCGCGATGATCTCGCCCTCGGCGCCGTCGGGTACGGCGATACCAGCGTCGTCTACAAACAGAACGTCATAACCGCCAATTTTTCCGTCGGTCTCCGCCGCCAGTTCTTCCGTGCCGTTGCCGATGAAACCCTTGCCTATCATCAGCACCTCGGTTGCGCCATAGACGCGGAATGCCCGGCCATGGGCCAGGTAACTGTTGGCGCGCCGGATCAGGTCTGCAGGAACCGACGCACCACCGCAGGCAAAGATCCGCAGCGACGGCAGCCTCGTCTGGCGTCTGACCGCAGCGTCGAGCAACTCGGACAGGAAGGGCGTGGCGCTGACGGTCAGGGCCAATTTGAACCGGTCGATCAACTCGGCCGCCTGATCGGGGTCCCAACGGTCCATCAGTATGGTGGGGGTGCGCCAGGAGAACGGTGATTCCAGGCCCCACAGGTAACCCGTGACATGGCTGACCGGCGACGGCATCAGGATCGCGCTGCCAGCACCGATCTGCCAGAACTCCATGCACCCTGCCAGAGCGCGGGCCAGTGTATTGTGGGTGTGCAGCACGCCCTTGGCGCGGCCCGTCGTGCCGGAGGTGTACATCACGAACTTGATCGCATCCGCATCCTGCGCCACCAAAGGCGGCGGGTGCCCGGTGGGTCGTAGCAGATCTTCATACCGCAGCAGGTCCGCGCCCGCCGCGTCGGCCCGCACCTGCACGACGAATTCGAGCCCCGGCGTGTTTGCCCGTACCCGCTCGGCCATCGCGGCGTGGTCGAAATTGCGCCACACCGTGGGCACGAACAGCACCCTGGCACCGCAGTCGGCCAGTATTTCGGCGACTTCCTTGTCGCGGTAGATCGGCACGATGGGGTTCACGACCAGGCCAAGCATCGCAGCGGCGATGTTGACGACCGCTGCTTCGATCCAGTTGGGAAGCTGGAAGGCGACCACCTGGCCGGGGCGCAAGCCGCGTTCGGCGAGGCCGGCAGCCAGCGCCTGTGCCTCCACCAGGATGTCGCGGTAGCTGATGGCGCGGGCTCCGTCGCGCAGACAGATTTGATCCGGCACTGCAGCCGCCGCCTCAGTCGCATCGTCAACGATGGTCCGCCCACGCCAGATGCCGGCAGCGCGAAGCCGCGCGGCCTCCTCATCATTGAACCGGACACTCCATCCGCTCGCGTCTCTGCGCATCCGTGCATCTCCTCGATAGCGCCACCAGTCGGTTGGATCCGACTGTTGCGCACACACATAGTACGCTATCGTATCATTTATGATGTTCCACGCTCACCAGATCAGGGGATACGCAATGGCAAAAACACAGGCATACCTTTCCACACTATTGACAGAGTCCTACTGGCCTGCGGAAACCTCGCGGCAGTTGCTCGACTGGACGTTGGGGCGCGCCTTGCGCGAGGCCGCCACGGTCGCACCAGATCGGCCGGCGCTGGTGGAGGGGCTTGCCGACGGGCTTGCCGCTCGCCGTTGGTCCTATGCCGAACTCGTCGCCGCATCCGAGCGGGTGGCCTTCGCCTTGCTCGAGCGGTTCCAGTCGGGTGAACGGGTTGCGGTGTGGGCGCCCAACGTGCCTGAATGGCAACTGCTGTTCTACGGCTGCGCGATGGCCGGCATCGTGATGGTGACGGTCAATCCGGCCTACAAGGCGCGTGAGTTGCACTATGTGCTGGAGCGCTCCTGCGCGGTTGGTCTGTTTGTGGCGGGTGGGTACCGCGGCTACGACATGCCGGGCGCGGCGCGCGAGGTGGCGCAGCGGCTGCCGGGTCTGCGCCATATCCTTGCCATCACCGAGGTCGAGGCGCTGGCGCTGAAGGCCGTGCCGCGTGACTTGCCGCCGGTCGAGCCGCTGGACGTCTGCGTGATCATGTTCACCTCGGGGACCACAGGCGCGCAAAAAGGGGTGATGTTCCACCACAGGGGCATCGTGAACATGGCGAATTTCACCCAGGAACGCGGGGGTCTGGGCGAGGGTGGTGTGTTCGTCAATCCGATGCCGATGTTCCATATCGGCGCGCTCGGGCATGCGGCGGTAGGAGCGGTGATGCGCCGCGCCACGCACGTGCTGGCAGCCGAATGGGCGCCGGAGCTGTACATGTCGCTGGTGGAACGCGAAGGCGGCACCTATTCCTTGCTTGTCCCCACGATGATCGAGGCCCTGCTGGCGCATCCGGACCGGAGCAAATACCGGCTAGAGACACTCAAGAACCTGGTGTCCGGTGCTGCCGTGGTCGAAGCTGGCCTGATCCGGCGCACGGATGCGGAACTGGGCTGCTCGATCGCGAACATCTTCGGCCAGACCGAGATGCAGGGTGTCGTGACCGGTGTGTTTCCCGATGATTCACCGCAGGACCAGGCAGAGACCATCGGGCAGGCGATGCCGCATGTGGCAGTCAAGATTGCCGACCCGGTGACCGGCTCCATCCTGCCGCTCGGCCAGCCGGGTGAAATCTGCGTGCGAGGTTACCTGACCATGGTCGGGTATTTTGGCATGCCGGAGGAAACCGCCAAGACGCTCAAGCCCGACGGCTGGCTCCATTCCGGTGACCTGGGCACCATGGACGCGCGCGGTTTTCTGCGCATCACCGGGCGCATCAAGGACCTCATCATCCGGGGCGGCGAAAACATCTACCCGCGCGAGATCGAGAACCTGCTGCGGGAATATCCGGGAGTTGCCGACGTGGCCGTGGTCGGTGTGCCAGATCCGTACTGGGGGGAGCAGGTGGCCGCGGTCATCCTGCCGGCTGCCGCGGCCAACCCGCCCGATCCCGCGCGGCTGCACGCGTTCTGCCGAGAGCAGCTTGCGGGCTACAAGACGCCGCGCCTGTGGTACTTCGTCGATGCCTTTCCCTGGACCGAGACCGGCAAGCTGCAGAAGTTCAAGCTGGTCGATTCCATTGGCACTGGGGCATACCAGCCTGCGGCCCGCTTTTAACCCAATGTGGGCTGTTCATTGAGTTTCACTTACTATTTCATTTTCACTGAGAATTGCTTTACGAAAAATGGAATTTGGCAAGCTATTGGTCGACAATTTAAATTTAGGTGAGTTTGACTTATCAGTCAATATGCCTTAACCTGCGTGGAAGCGGAGCAGCGGTTTTGGCAGTTCTGCGAGTGGCTCGTTGTGTCTGGCGGTGCTTGGAGAGGGTTCCATGGAAAACATACTGGCAAGGTTCGCGCAGGTGGCGGCCCGGCCGCTGGATTACGCGAAGCAGTGGAAGCAGGAAACCGGTGGGCGGGTGATCGGGATCTTCCCGATGCATTTCCCGGGGGAACTTGCCTATGCGGCCGGTGCCTTGCCAATGGTGGTGCAGGAAGATGACGAGCCTGTCACTATCGGGCAAAGCCAGGTATTCAGTTTCTATTGCGGCTATAACCGCAGCTTGATCGACCAGGCCTTGCGGGGCGAGTTCGATGTGCTGGACGCGATCCTTTTCGGCGACCACTGCGTGCAGCTCCTGGGCACGGCCGACGTGATACGTGCCCACCTGCCCACTAAGCCGATCCTGTTCAACCAGTTGTGTTCCATCCTGGATGCTGACTGGGCGATGGAAGAAACGCGCGGCACCTTCCGGCAGCTCTGGACCGAGCTTGAGACACTCACCGGCACCAAGATCGAGGAGGCGAGTGTGCACACCTCGATTCGCCTTTTCAACTGCAACCGCAGCCTGATCCGCCGGCTGTACGACCTGCGACGCACGGGCGAGATCGAACTCTCGGCCCGCAACATGCAGCACATCGTCAAGTCGTCGATGGTGATGGACAAGGCGCAACACACGGCCCTGCTGGAACAACTCCTGTCCGGCCTTGTCCATGCCGCGCCCAAGGCGCGCACGGTTCGCGTCTTCCTGTCCGGCCACATGTGCCACGCACCCAAGCCGGCCCTGCTCGATCTCTTCGAGGATTGCGGCTGCACGGTGGTGGACGACGACCTCTACACCGGTTTCCGGTTCATCTTTGCCGACATCGACGAAACCGGCTCCCCTGTCGATGCGCTGGCGTCGTGGTACCTCACACGCAGCCAGAAGGTGCCATGCCCCACCCGCGCCGTGAAGGGGCTCGACTGGGAGCAGTACCTGCTCGATGCCGTTGCGCAGTCGCGTGCCCAGGGCCTGATCATCCTGATGGCCAAGTTCTGCGAACCGCACATGTTCTTCTATCCGGAGATCAAGGAAGCCTTCGAGAAACACGGTATCCCGCATCTGCTGGTCGAGACCGAACACGAGGGTGTGGCGCTCGAGTCGCTCAAGACCCGCGTCGATGCATTCGTTGAAGTTGTCGGACGTCGCGCAGCAGCGGCGCCAGTGGCGCGTATTGGCGCGACCGTTTAACCAGGAGAACCACATGATGGAATCGACTCTGCAGACGCTTGCAGACAGGCGGCCGGCCAGCCCGGTGTTCGGCAATGGCGAACGCGCCAACCGTCTCAAGAGCACGCGTTTTGGCAGCAAGCTGGTCAACGAGTACTGGGAAAACCTGTTCCGTGCCAAGGAGCAAGGCAAGAAGGTGGTCTGGTACAACGGCACCTACATTCCGCCGTTCTTCCATTCGCACGACGTGGCCTGGGTGCATGGTGAAGCCTGGTCGGCCAATCTGGCGGCGCGCCATGACGAGATTCCCGCGCAGCAGGCTGGCGAGGCGCGTGGTTACGACCGCGAACTCTGCTCCTACGCGCGCACCCACATCGGGCAGGCCTTGCTCGACCGCGAAAAACTCGACAACGGCACACTGGGTATCGACCCGGCCGGCCCGCGGGCCGAACTGATGCGCAAGCTGCCGCTGCCCGACATGATCATCAACGCCTACCCGTATTGCAGCACCGGCCAGCAGTGGGACGACATCACCTACCGCATGTTCGGCAAGAAGATCCCGATGTTCACGATCCAGATTCCGCTGCTCTGGGGCGGGCGGCCCGACGCGGGCTATATCCGCGGTTCGGAGTGGCGCCAGCGCTCGAAGTACGTGGCCGACCAGTTGGTGGGGATGACCAAGTTCATGGAAGAACACACCGGGCGCAAGTTCGACTTCGACCGGCTCAGTGAAACCATGGGATTTGTCAAGAAGGCGGCCGAGTTGCGGCTCGAAGCCATGGACCTGTGCACAGCGACCCCGTCGCCTGCGAGTTTCTTCGACTGGATCGTCAGCATTGCGCCGGTGAATTTCCTACCCGGAGATCAGAACCTGGTGACCTATTTCGAGGGTGTCAAGGCCGAAATCCAGCAGCGCATCGCGAATGGTGAGGGTGCTGTCAAGGACGAAAAATACCGGCTCTTCTTCGACGGCATGATGAACTGGAACAAGGTCGGCTGGCTGGCTGACAAGTTCGCGGCTGTCAATGCCTGCGTGGTGGCGGGGCGTTACACCCATATGTCGTTCTGGCAGGAGCCGGATCTGATCGACCTGAAGAGCCCGGTGCTGGGCATGGCACAGAACTACCTGGTGTGCCCGAACAACCATGGGGCTCCGATCATGATCGGCGAGATCGAGAAGATCTGCGACAAGTTCAATATCGACGGCATGGTGATGCATGCGTCGCGCACCTGCCGGGGCATGTCCAACTCGCAGTTCCTGATTGCCGATTCGGCCAAGAAACACGGGCGTCAGGCGATGTTCTTCGAAGGCGATGTGGCCGACGAGTCGTTCTACAAGGACGAGTTGCTCAACACCCGGCTCGAGGCCATGATCGAAACCATGGACGCACGCCGCCGCCTCGTTGCCTGACCGGCAGCCGGCTGCATCCAGACGAACACCTGATTCCCGAGGGTCGCGCACGACCTTTCCCCGGAGATTTTTGATATGCCTGAAGCACAAGACGCCATTACCTCGCTGACACGCATTGCGGAGGATCCGCACGCATACGCCACTAGCTGGAAGGAAAAGCACCAGCGTAAGGTCATCGGCACATTTCCGATGAACTTCCCGTCCGAGCTGGTGCACGCTGCCGGCGCCTTGCCGGTGGTGGTGCAGGACGATCGCGCGCCCATCACGCTGGGCCGGACCCTGATGTACGAGTTCTACTGCGGATACGCCAGGAGCCTCACCGACCAGGCGGCAACCCGCAAGCTCGGCGTTTTCGATGCGTTCTTTCTGGTGGACCATTGTGTCGCCTTGTTGGGCGCGGTCGATGCCATGCGCTTCGAACTGCCGGAGCAGCCGGTGTTCCTCGCCCAATACACAGCGTCGATGGACGAGGAGTGGACACCTCCGGAGGTTCGCAAGAAAGTGGAATCTCTGCAAACGCAACTGGAGGAACTGTGTGGTGCGACCATCTCGCAAGAGGCGCTGGCCCACAGCATTCGCCTGTTCAACCGCAACCGCCAACTGCTGCGCGAAGTCTATGACCTGCGGCGGTCCGGCCGTACCCGCATCACATCGGCGCAGATGCAGATGCTGGTCAAGTCCAGCATGGTGATGGACATCGAAGAGCACACCGCGATTCTTTCCGGCCTGCTGCGATCGTTGCAGGAGGAGCGCGCGACCAGCCCGAATCTCGTTCGCCTCCATCTGTCGGGTCATTTTTGCCACGGACCGCGGCCCGAATTGCTGGACATCATCGAGTCCTGCGGTGCGGTGGTGGTCGACGACGATCTCTACACCGGTTTCCGGTACATCTCCACCGACGTTCCCGAGACTGGCGACCCGGTCGATGCACTCACCCGCTGGTACTTCGACCGCAACACCAACGTGCCATGTGCGACGCGGGCCCAGAAGAACGTGGACTGGGAGAGTTACCTGCTGCAGTCGCTCAAGCACAGCGGCGCGGCAGGGGTGGTCATCCTTATGGCCAAGTTCTGCGAGCCGCACATGTTGTACTACCCTGAATTGCGCAAGGCGCTGCTTCGCAGCCAGGTGCCACACCTGCTGATCGAGACCGAGCACGAGGGCCTGCCGGCTGAGTCGATCCGGGTCCGGATGGAGGCATTCCTCGAGCAAATCCGACGCCCGGCCGCGACGGCCGCGGCATAACTTCCACCCGCCGACACCAGGAGCACCAGCCCATGTCACTCACAGTTGAACAAACTATCCCGAAGCCTGCGACAACCGCAGGGACCGCCGCACTGTCGAACCGCCTCTCCAGCACCAAGGATGGTGGCAAGATGGTCAAAGACTACTGGGACCGCATCTTCTCGGCGCGCGAGCGTGGAGCGCAGGTCGTCTGGTACAACGGTGCCGCGTTGAACCCGCTGTTCCAGGCCGCCGGCATCGAGTGGTGCCATGGCGAGGCGTTCGGCGCTCGGCTGGCTGCGATGCACCTGGAGGGGCCTGCACAGTTGGCCGGGGAGGAGTACGGCTACATCAACGAGTTGTGTTCCTATGCCCGCACGACGCTGGGCTGCGCAGTGTTGACGCAGCGGGGGGTCGAGTATGAAGAGGAGGGGGGTGTGGTCGACCGCGACACGCTGGCGGGCCGCCTTCCGCCGCCGGACTTCTTCGTCAACGCCTATGCGGGCTGCAGCACGGGCCAGCAATGGGACGAGATCTCCTACCGCCTGTTCAAGAAACAGTTGCCCTTCTTCAAGGTCTCGTATCCCCTGCTGTGGGGCAACAAGCCCGATGCGGGTTACCTGCGCGGCCAGGAATGGGAGAGTGCGTCACGTTATGTGGCAAGCCAGTTGCACAAGTTGATCGAGTTCCTGGAGGTGCAGACCGGTCGCAAGTTCAACTGGGAGCTGTTGCGCGAGTCGATGCATTACATCAAGCGCGCCGCCGAGTTGCGGCTGGAAGGGATGGCGCTGTGCAGGGCGCGGAACTCGCCGGCCACCTACTGGGACTGGATCGCGTGTATTGCCCCGATCAACTTCCTGCCCGGCAACCAGGCGTTGGTGGACTATTTCGCGGGAGTCAAGAAAGAGATCGAGCAGCGTCTGAAGGACGGCGTCACCGCGCTGCCCAACGAGCGCTACCGGCTAGCCTTCGATGGCATCATGAACTGGAACAAGGTGGGCTGGCTGGCGAACAAGTTCGCGCAGCATGACGCCGCGGTGATGGTCGGGCGGTATACCCACAACTCGTTCTGGCACGAGCCCCAGCTGATCGACGTGGACGATCCGATCCTGGGCATGGCACAGCACTATCTGCTCTGCCCGTCGAACCACAGCGCCAAAACCATGGGTGAATTGTTGCTCCGGGATTGCGAGAGCCATGGGATCGACGGGATCGTCTTCCATGCCACCCGGACCTGCCGCTCGTTCACCAACGGCCAGATGGTCATGTCGCAGATGGCGCAACGCGCGGGTATCCAGACCATGTTCTTCGAGGGCGATGTCGCAGACGCAGCCTTCTACAAGGACGCCATGCTCGAGAGCCGCCTGGAGGCCATGCTCGAGACCATCGACGTTCGGCGCGATCAGCGGCGATGAGCGGCCTGATGCGGTTGGCCGTGCGGGATGCGCGCCCGACCGGTTTGGTGCGCTCCCGGAGTGCTGCCACGGCATCTGGCGGCAAACCTAATCGCTTGTGTATCGTACACTAATGTATTAAAGTCCAGCCCTCCATCCAACAAGGAAGAAGAACATGAACCAAGCGGTGTCACGCCAGGTGTTGCGACTCGAAGAAGCGAGCGTGCTGATCACTGGCGGAACCTCGGGCGTTGGCCTGGCAACAGCGATCGAATTTGCACGTGCAGGTGTGCCGCGCATTGGTATCAATGGCCGCGACGCGGCACGCGGTGAGCGCGCACGGGCCGCGGTGCTGGCCCAGGTCCCTGCGGCACGGGTCGAGTTCTTCGCGGGCGACTGCAACGATGCGGGCCAGGCGCGCGGCGTCTGCGAGGGGGCGCGGGCAGCGTTCGGAAGTGTCGACGTGCTGGTGAACTCCACCGTCGGCCCGTACGGCCCCAAGCTGTTTCACAACATCGACTTTGAAGAGCTTCAGACGATCGTTCTCAAGCAGTTGATGGCACCCATATTGACAAGCCGGCTCGTGTGGCCGTGGATGCGCGAGCGCAAGATGGGCGTGATCGTCAATATCGCGTCTGACGCCGGCAAGGTCGCCACACCTGGAGAGTCGGTGCTCGGCGCCGCAATGGCCGGGATCATCATGTTCTCCCGTGGGCTTGCCATCGAAGGCAAGCGCGACGGCATCCGTGTCAACTGCCTGACGCCCTCGATCATCGAGGGCACGATCACCTATGGCAACGTCATGGCAGACGAGTTCTCCGGCAAGCTCTTCGGCAAGGCGGTCAAGATGGCCCAGCTCGGTCTGGTGCAGCCCGAGGACCTGGCGGCGATGATCGTGTTTCTGGCCGGGCCGCACGGAGCCAGGGTCACCGGCCAGGCGATCAGCGTGAACGGTGGCATTTCCGCCGCCTGAGGGCGATTCGTTGTGGTCCAGCAAACGGGGGAATTCACGTGAGGCGACTTGAAGGACGGCGGGCTTTGATCACGGGCGCGGGCAGTGGCATCGGGCGCGCGAGTGCATTGCGTTTTGCGAGCGAGGGTGCGCATGTGCTGGCGGTTGGGCGCACGCGCGAGAACCTCGAGGAGACGGTTCAGTTGGTGCGCGACGCCGGTGGCCGCGCGGCTTTCTTTGTCGCCGACGCGAGCAAGGAGGACGAGGTCGCGGCGGCGGTGGCGTACTGCGTGCAGGAACTCGGCGGCCTGGAGATCCTGTTTGCGAATGCTGGCAACACCGATCGCGTGGTGCCCTTGCTGGAGCAAACGGTCGAGGCCTGGGAGGGGCAGTTCCGCGACAACGTGTTGACCTCCTTTCTCGCCGTCAAATACGCTGGCCGCCACATGGTGCCGCTGGGCGTGGGCTCGATCATCCTGAACTCGTCCACCGGTTCCTTGCGTGCCAATGGTGGCACCGTGGCCTATGGCGCGATGAAGGCCGCCGTCAACAGCCTCACCATGGGGGCCGCCAACGCGTTTGCCGGTACCAATGTGCGCGTCAACGCTGTCTTGCCAGGGTTGGTCGAGACCAAACTGACCAAGGCCACCTTCGACTACGCCCGTGCCAAGGGCTCGGAGTCGAAAATGGGCGCGCTCACACCGCTGCGGCGTACTGGGCGTGCCGAGGAAATCGCCGCGGTGGCGGCCTTTCTGGCCAGCGATGACAGTGCCTACATCGATGGGCAACTGATCGCGGCCGATGGCGGCATCAGCAGCACCCATCCCTTCGGCCGATTTGTTCTTTGATTCGCGCCACCTCATCTCGTCAAGGACCCCCACATGCCGTACCAGTCGGTCTTCAAATCCGGTTTGTTCACCGGGCAGACCATCATCGTCACCGGTGGCGGTAGCGGCATCAGTCGTTGCACGGCGCACGAACTCGCCGCCTTGGGCGCGACGGTCGTGCTGATGGGGCGCAATGCCGAGAAACTGGCACTGGTCGAGGCTGAGATCCGCGAGGACGGCGGTGTTGCCTTGTCGCAGGTCTGTGACATCCGTGAAGAAGCCATGGTGGTCAACGCGATCGATGCCGTGCTTCAAAAGCAGGGCCGCATCGACGCGCTGGTCAACAACGCCGGTGGCCAGTACCGCACCCCGATGAAGACCATCAGCACCAAGGGCTTCGAGGCCGTGGTGCGCAACAACCTCACCGGTGGGTTCATCTTCATGCGCGAGGTCTACAACCGCTGGATGGAAGCCAATGGCGGTGCAATCGTGAACATCATCGCCGACATTTGGCATGGCTGGCCCGAGTTTGCGCATTCCGGCGCAGCACGTGGTGGCATGCTGACCTTGACCGAGACGGCCGCCTGTGAATGGTCGGCCGCCGGAGTGCGAGTGAACTCCGTCGCGCCAGGTGGTATTGCGTCCAGCGGTTTCGATACCTATGCACCCGAGATCCAGGACCGCCTGTTCGAATACGCCGAGCGCGTGCCAATGCAGCGTTTCGGGACGGAGGCCGAGGTCGCCGCCGCGATCGTGTACCTGCTGTCGCCAGCAGCGGCCTACATCACGGGCACTTGCCTGCGCGTGGATGGCGGTGCACCGAATGCACGCACCACCTGGAATCTGCAGGCGCACAAGAACAGCCCGCCCTTCGAGGGCTTCCACCGTTCCCGCATGCCCGAGGTCTTGGTGAGAGGTCGTCGGGGTGCCACATCCGGCTGAGTTTCCGGGGTGCCGATGACCAAAGTGACGCGTCAACAGCCCGAGCTTGGAACTCCGTGAACACGTCTTCCCACCTCGACGTTTCCCATCTGCAGGCTGACACATCGCAGCGTCTGCTGGACTGCAGCCTCGGGGACTTGTTGCGTCGCAATGCTGCGGAAGTGCCCGATCGCATCGCTCTGGTGGAGGGTATTGCCGATGCAACGCGATGCCGATGTTTCATATTGCTGGCGACGTGGTGGCGGAGATCGGCGCGTATTCCAGGCGGGGCACCTTTGTATTGATGCCCGAGTTCAATCCCGGATTGATGCTGGAACCGATAGAGACCGAGCGCTGCATGGCCACGTTGATCGTGGCTGCGGTGATTCTTCCCAAGGACGTGCGCAATCCGCCTTCGGTCGACCACCTGTTCCAGCATTGCCGCGAGAACCTCTCACCACAGAAGACGCCCGCACTCTGGTTCTTCGTGGACCAGTATCCGATGGCGTCCACTGGCAAGATCCAGAAGGCTGAACGCATGACGCTGATTGCCGACAAGAAGATCCTGCCAGTTGAATGGGCCCGCTCACAGGCGCGGTCCTCCCATGCTTGAGCCCTTGACCGAGGTCCGTATATGACGCCCAGCCACTCCGAACGCCGTGTTGCCCTGATCACTGGAGCCGCCGGGGGGCTGGGAGGCGCCATCGCCCAGGAACTTGGAGACAAGGGTTTCGATCTGGTACTGCACGATCTGGTGGTCAACGACACGCTGCGCCAACTCTGCGCCACCCTGGAGTCTGGCGGCATCCGTGCCCGAGCGCTCGCGCAGGATATTGCCCAGGTGGATGAATTGCCGGCCTTTGTCGACGAAGCACATGGCGTTTTCGGGCGGCTCGATTGCCTCGTCAACAACGCCGGTGTGTCGGTGCTGTCGCGCGGTGACATTCTCGATGTATCGCCTGAAAGCTTCGACCGCTGCATCGCGGTCAATCTGCGCGCCCAGTTCTTTCTGACCCAGGCCGCAGCCCGACGCATGGTGGCTGAACCAGCCACCGTAACGCCCGACAAGCGGCGTTCCATCATCACGATCACCACGGTCGCGTTGGACCACATGGTGGCAACGGAATTGGCGGAATACTGCATCTCCAAGGCCGGCTTGTCCCATATGGTCAAGCATTTCGCCACCCGCCTGGTGACCGAAGGCATTGACTGCTACGAGGTTCGGCCCGGAATGATGTCGACCACCATGACCCGTTCATCGAGCGCCAAGTACCAGGCGCTGATTGAGTCCGGGTTTGTGCCGGCGCGGCGCTGGGGCGAACTGTCGGATGTCGGGCGCGCCATCGCGGCATTGGCCGACGGCTGTTTCAACTATGCCGTGGGCCAGACGATCTCCATCGACGGCGGGATGGCCCTCAAGGCGTTCTGAGATTGTTCCGCCTGCCCGTCCGAACTGGCGTGTACGTTGGCGACGCGGCGGTCAGTGTGCCGGCTTGCTGGATTCGGTGGGCCGCCCGAGGTACGAGTGTTGCAAGGTCGCATCGCCGCGCAGGCTGTTGCCAGGGCCTTCTGCGCGCACATGGCCGACCGCCATGACGTAGCCGTAATCGGCGATCTGCAATGCCTCGTCGGCATGTTGTTCCACCAGCAGGATCGTCAGGCCGTCCCGCCGCAGCGTTTGCAGCACCTCGAAAATGCGTTCCACGACCATCGGCGCAAGGCCCAGCGACGGCTCGTCGAGCAGCAGCAATTTTGGGTCGGCCATCAGGGCACGCCCGATGGCCAGCATCTGCTGTTCGCCGCCACTCATGGTTCCGGCGCGCTGGTTGACGCGGTCTTTCAGGATCGGAAACAGCGCGTAGACGTAATCGAGTCGGCGTTTGTAATGGGCCTTGGCGTCGCTGCCGCGCGCCAGGCGGTGAAATCCGAGGTCCAGGTTTTCGCCGACAGTCAGCGGTGCAAACACCTGCCGGCCTTCTGGCACCTGCACGATGCCCAGTTCGACCACTGCCGGTGGTGCCAGCGCAATGATGTCCTTGTCCTCAAAGCGGATCGAGCCAGAGTTGGCTACCACCAGGCGCGAGATGGTGTTGATCAGGGTGCTTTTCCCGGCGCCGTTTGCGCCGACCACCGCAACGATCGCGCCTCGCGGCACGTGGATCGACAGGGAGTGCAGCGCGTCGGAGCCCTTGTACCCGGCAAACAGTTTTTCAGTGCGTAGCATGGGTGGCTTTCCGGCCTATGTAGGCGGCAATCACTTTTTCGTCGTTGCGAACCGCGTCCGGCGTACCGTCGGCGATTTTGGCGCCTCGGTCCATCACGACGATGCGGTCACATGCAGTCATGATGAAGTCGATGTCGTGTTCTACCACCAGCATCGCCATTCCGCGCATCTTGAGCGCAAGGATCATGTTCAGGAGGTTGCCTGTTTCAGCATCGTTCAGCCCGGCGGCCGGCTCGTCCATCATGAGCAGGGCGGGGTCGCTGGCGAGTGCGCGGGCAATGTCGACCAAGCGCAACTGGCCCAGCGTGAGGTGACCGATGGCGTCTGCGGCACGGCTGGCCAGGCCGACAAATTCGAGCAACTCCATCGCACGGTCTCGCGCCTTGCGCTCCTGTGCTGCCAACGCGCGGCTGGAAAACAGTGCGCGTAGTATGCCGTCCGGAAACTTCGGATGCAGTCCGAGCAGCACATTCTCCAGAACGGTCATTCCGTGGAAGAGCCGCACAATCTGGAAGGTGCGGGCCATTCCCATCGGGCTGCGGGTGTGGGGCGGCGCATCGGTGACGCGCTGGTCCCGGAAGTAGATGTCGCCGGACGTCACCGGCCGCACGCCGGTGATCAGGTCGAACATGGTGGATTTGCCCGCGCCGTTGGGGCCGATCAGCCCCGTGACCTGGCCGGTGAGCGCCTCGAAGGAGACCTCGTTCACGGCGACGAGCCCGCCAAACCGCCGTACCGCCTTGTCGATCTTGAGGATGGCCCGCTGGCCGTTGGTTGCAACTGTCATGTGCCGGCCTCCGTCAGCGTTCGACCGTGCCGCGTGCACCGGTGCCGAACAACCTGCGCCAGCGCAGGTTTTCCAGCAGGCCTGACAGACCGTGCGGCAGGAAGATCAGGAAGAGCAGGATGAAGGCGCCGTAGACCAGTGTCTCCAGTTCCCCGAACGAGACCAGCACCTGCGGTAGCAGTACAACAACGATCGAACCCAGAACCGGGCCAAAACGTGTGCCAAGGCCGCCCACCACGGCGATGGTCAGGACGCTCACCAGGATGCGGAAATCACTCATACTGGGGTCGACGCGCAGGCTCATCATCGAAAAACACATGCCGGCGATACCTGCTATCACCGCAGCGAGAACGAACATGCGCAACTTGTAGTTGGTGACAGGAACGCCCAGTGCGGAGGCGGCCGTCTCATCGTCACGGATGGCTTGCAACGCGCGCCCTATGTGGCTGCGGATGATGAAGTCGTGCAACAGCAGGACCAATCCCAGTAAGACCAGGATCACGTAATAGATGGCCACCTTGCTCAGTGGCGCGTCGCCGAACACCAGTGGCGGCACCGCCAGACCAGTGGATCCCCCGGTGAAGTCGATCCAGCGGATCACCACGCCATAAAAGATGAGTCCGAAGGCGAGGGTGGCCATGGCCAGGTAGTGGGTTCGCAAGCGTAGCAGCGGAATGCCGATCACCAGTGCCACGGTGGCGCACAGGCCGATGCTTGCCAGCATGGCCCAGACGGGGGACCACTGCGCTTTCAATTGCAACAGCGAAAAGGCATACGCGCCGATCGCGAAGAAGGCCTGCTGACCGAGTGATATCTGGCCGGTATACCCATAGAGCAGATTGAATCCCATGGACAGGATGGCGTAGATCCCGATCAGCATCACCAGTCGCAGCTGGAAACCGCTGGTGATGAAAGTTGGCAGCACTGCGGCTATCGCCAGCACCACGAATACCGGTGTGATGGATTTGCGTTGCGGTGCGGTCGACATGGTGCTCATCGCTTTTCCGCCTCGTAGTCGCCGAGCAGGCCATAAGGACGCACAAACAACACCAGCAGGATCAACAGGAAGATGGCTGGCTCGGCATACAGGCTGGTGCCGTAACCTGCCATGAGCGACTCCATCATACCGATGGCAATGCCGCCGGCCGCCGCTGCGAACGGGCTGCCGAGGCCGCCCAGGATAGCGGCCATGAATCCCTTGACCGTCAGGATCAGACCCATGCCGATCTGGCCACCCAGGATGGGCCCAACCAGGATGCCCGACATGCTGCTGACCAGCGCGCTGAAAAGAAAGCTGAACTGCACGATGCGCTCGGAGCGGATGCCCATCAGCAGGGCAACCCGCGGGTTGACGCCGGTGGCTCGGACCGACAAGCCGAAGCGCGTGCGGTAGAGGATGAACCAGGTCACTGCCAGGCAGGCCGCGAACAGGGCGATGATCGCGAGTTGCTGGGAATTGGTGATCAGGACCCCCAGTTTCATCGGCTCGAGCGAAAACAGGGTAGGCACGAACTGCTGGTCCGGACCCCAGATCTGCAGCGCTGCACCGAAAATGACGATCGCAGCACCCAAGGTCCCCATCATGATGGTCAGCGGGGGCGCGCCACGGCGCACCAAGGGCCGGTACACCCCGTAATCCAACCCCAGGGCGACCAGCATCACCGCCACCAGCACCAAGGGCACGGCAAGCCCCAGCGGGACCGCGGCGGTCACAGAAAACAGGATGGCGCACATGGCGCCCAGCATCACGAAGTCGCCCTGCGCAAAGTTGATGACGCGGCTGGAACCGTAAATGATTGACAGCGACAGCCCGATCAGGCCATAGACGCTGCCATTCGTGATTCCGGCAAGCAGAAGATAACCAAGTTTTTCCATTTGGCAGACTCAAGTGTCAACGCGGCTGATGCACGCAGCAATGTCGCGCGCGCCGGGTTCCGATCTAACAGACATGCGACAGCGACAGGCCACAGCTCGAATGGCGGCGGGCTGGTCACCGCCTGGCACCGGCCGCGCCACAGGGTGGGCAACCGGCGCATCTCCGACACTCAGTTCTTGGGCTTGAGCTTGCTCATGTCTGGAACGACCAGCTTCTCCCCTTTGTTGGCCACTTCGGTGAAGACGAAGAATTGGCGGTCCGGTACGCCATGGTGCTGGGCTCCGGGGCCGAACTGGTAACCCACGCCTTTTTGACCTTGCATGCCTTCAAATTTCCCGACGCGTTCGGTTGCATCACGGATCGCCTTGCGCGCAGCGACCAGATTTCCGCTGTTGATGGCTTTTTGCACCTCGGCGTCAGATAACATCCTGACCGCCAGGGTAGCGGCGTCGTACCCCATCGCCGGGGACGGCGAAGGCTGGATGGGCTTGAACTTGGCGTTGTAGTCGGCATACAGCTTCGCGACTTCCGGGCGCGTCATGTCCACCGACGTCGGCACAAGGATGCCATCGGCAGACTCACCGGCCAGCTTGAGGAAGGCCCCCATGATGCCGACGCGGGGCATCACGATCGGGCTCTTGATGCCGAGTTGGCGCATCGTGCGCGCGACGCGGGCGCCGTCGGCCGGGTAGGGAAACACCAGCACCACATCCGGCTCCGTCTGACGCAGGTTGATCACCTGCGGCGACACGTCGGTGGCGGCCATGTCGTAGGTCTGCTGGGTCAGCACCTTGATTCCCTTGGCCTCGAGCGACTGGATCGTGGAGCGCGCACCGTCGGCGCCAAAGGGCGTCGAGTTGTTGATGACGGCGACCTTCTTGATGCCCATCTCGGCGAAGGCGTCGGCGACGGCGATTCCGTCCTGTGCGGCCTTCGGACCGAAGCGGAAATGCCATACGGCGTTGTCGGTCAGGTTGTTCGCGGACGCCGCCAACATGTAGTAGGGGATCGAATTCTGGGCGGCGACAGGAATCATCGCGGCGGCGGGGGCGGACGGACTGCCGCCGATGATCATCAGGGCCTTGTCGTCTTCGGCGCAACGGCTGGCGAAGGTCGCGGTGAGTTGGGGATCCGTCTTGCCGTCATACGCGATGACTTCGATCTTGCGCCCGTTGATGCCGCCCTTGGCGTTCAAGGGCTCGATCACCATGTTGATGCCGTTCAGGCTCTCGATGCCGGTGTCGGCGGCCGCGCCAGAGCGGTCGTCGACCACGCAGATCTTCAGCGGCAACGGGGTCTGTGCGGATGCACTGCTGGCGCATGCGCCAACGATCGCGCCGACCATGGCGCCAGCGAAAACGCCGTGGCGTGCTGGGGCAAGAAACTGGTGGATCCTGGTGAGTTGCATGTTGTCTCCTCGGGGCGAAAATGCCCGCTAGATCGAATGAATGGGATGCTGTCGCAGCGACAGAATTTGTACCTTTATTTATCGTACTCTACCTTACTGTACACCGCTTAACTTGAATCCTACCCTACGAAAGTTCTTTGCGCAAGCGCTCAAACCCGCCCCCACGAGCAGATCGTCTCGTGCCGCCGGTTGCTGCCGGCGTGGGCACCCCAATTGCTTAGGGTATTCCCGAGTGCGTCCATCAATATCGTACGGTATATTATTAGTTGCTTGCGTACCGTCTGTTGTGCGATTCTGGTTCAACCTCGGTGCCGACGCACCACCCCCTGTGAGGGCGTATTCATGATCACCGCGAAAGATGCGGATTTCCACCCTTGCAATCCGGCTGATCTCAGCTGGACCGAAACCACCTTTCTTCCGTTTGGCGTTCCGGAGGCCGGCATATTTGGCAACGCCTATGTGCTTGCCCGCCCGAACCTCGGCGTCGTCAGTGCCGCAATCATCGTGAGCCAGGGTTTTTGCCGGCAGCCGTATGAGATCGATTTCACCGACCCGCAGATGCATCTGCCGTGCCCCGCTTCGTTTTCGAAGTACACCCTGGACAACGGCCTGAGCGTGGAGGCGATCAATGGCGCGCGGGACTACCACCTGACCTACCGCAATGCGCTGGGTGCCTGTAGTTTCGACCTGCATTTCCGCGGGCTGCATCGCCCGTTCGATCCGCATGATCCGACCGAGAATCCGCTGCTGGAGGCAGCCAAGGGTGACCCGCACGATCCGCGCATTGGAATCGAATGGACCAACGGCCATTTCGAGGTCAAGGGTCATATCACTGGTGAACTCGAGTTGCGAGGCCGTCGCTACGAAGTCGATTATTACGACGGGATGGACCACAGCTGGGGACCCCGGCCACAGGTTGGCACGCGGGCAGTTTCCTGGATTTCCGTGAACTTCGGGGATGACCTTGCATTTCACCTGGCCGTGCCGATGAACATCGAACGCGGGGAGGTGACCTATGACGCATTGAGATTCGGTTTTGTGATGGACCACGGGCAGACCTTCGGATTGGTCGAGGCAAGTGTTCGGGCCACGCGGGTCGACCTGCTGGCAACCACGAACCATATTCGCTGCAAGGACGTGCGTGGCCGGGAGTGGGAATTCTTCGGCAGTGTCGTTGGCGGGCACCCGTGGCACTCCTTCAATCCGTGCCACGTGTGTTACCAGTCGCTGATGCGTTACCACTGGGGCGATCGGGTCGGCTACGGCGAGTTCGGAGACATCTTCGGCCTGGACTACCTGGCCGAGCGGATGTCGCGCAGCGGTCGTCACCGTTGAGGGCCAGGGCATGACAATCATCACAGGGGCTCCAGTTGGCTTCGATGCGCTCGACAACCCGTCGGAAGAGTTCATTGCGGAGATGCGCAGGCGCTACCCGACCGAACGCGAAACCGAGGAATTGCTGGCGCGCAAGCTGCGCAAACGCAGCGGGCCGCCCTATCGGCGCGCGACACTGGAAGAATTGTCGGGCTACCTGCACAAGATGCTGCACGAAAAGATCACCGGTGCATTCGAGGTGTCTGAGCAGGGCTGGTTCACCGGTGGGGTGTCCAAAATCCAGATGGGTTTTACGCTGGACTGGACGGACCCTGTTCGCGGTCCATTTCGTGACCACCTGGTATTGCGCATGGACCCGTCGGAGTCATCCAACACCACCAGCAGGGTGCGGGAGTTCGAGTTGCTTGGTGCCTTCGATGGCGTGGTCCCGGTTCCGCGGGTGTTCTGGCTCGACCCGGATGGCCGTTGGTTTCCAGAGCCAGCCCTGATCTATTCCTTCGTCCCGGGTGTGACCAAACCAAAGACCACCAGGACTGGCAAGGTCAGTGGTCTGGGAACCGTGTTCGGGCCCGAACTCCGCAAGCTGCTGGCCCCGCAGTTCCTGCGCCATCTTGCCGCGATCCACACGCTGGATGTTTCCAAGCATTCCTTTGCCAGCATGGACATGCCGCAGGTCGGGTCGACCCAAAGCGCGTCATGGCAGCTCAATCGGGCGCGCCGCGTGTGGGAGGAAGACCGCGGGGAGGACTTCGCACTGCTGGAGGTGGCGGCCAATTGGCTCGGCCGCAATCTGCCGGTGCTCGATCGCGCCAGCGTGGTGCACGGCGACTACCGCAGCGGAAACTTCCTGTTCGACGAGGCCAGTGGCAACATCAATGCCTGGCTCGACTGGGAGCGCGGGCACATCGGTGACCGCCACCGCGATCTGGCCTGGACCACCCAACTCACAATGGGCCACTACAGCGAAGACCGTAAGACCTATTACGTCTGCGGGCTGATCCCGCTCGACGAGTTCTATGCGCAGTATGAGAAGGCTTCTGGCCTGAGCGTCGACCCTAAGCGGGTGGCTTTCTACCAGATCCTCAATTGCTACCAGATCCTGGGTTCGGTGATGGCCACCGGGTACCGCGTCGCCCGGCTGGGCAAGTCGCACCAGGATGTGTTGTTGACCCGGGTCAAGGGGATGGCGCCGTCAGTGTGTCTGGACCTGGCA